>CAYPCQ010000260.1:0-1607 GCA_964409245.1 uncultured Verrucomicrobiota bacterium | reverse complement strand
ACCCCGTCCCCAAAGAAGCCCGGGCCTGGCTGCGCCAACTCACGGCCGAATATCGCCGCTACCAGCGGGCCCGTGCGGTCTTGGTCAAGCGCCACCAGAAAATGCTGGCCCTGGTGGATGGCCTCGCCGGGTTGAGATTGCGTCCCTGGCCGGAGAACCCGCCCCCCGCCCCTGGCTGATATGGAGATCATCGAGCATCATCAGCAACACGTGCTGGAGGCGTTTCGCCGTGGGGAATTCGATCAGATCGAAATCATCGGGGAAGCCGATGAGAAGGAATTCTTCGAGTTGTGCTTCCGGGAGCAGATCCTCGCAGCCCTGGCCGGGTCGCTGCCCACGGTCCGCCAGAAAATCGAAGCGCCCCTCTGGTTTCAGCTGGCGGCCAATCTGAGCCTGAAGCTGCACCAGGAAAACTCCTATGCCGCCTTGGAACGGGTCGCCCAAGGCGGGGGCTTGCCCAGCGCTCTGCCACCGGCGCTGGCGTCCAAACACCTGGATCCCCAGACCCAGGCCATCTGGATCGAGTGTGCCGGTTTCAATCAGAAGCATCATTATCCCCGCAAAACGCCCTGCGATGACGACACGCTGCGCAAAGCGGTCAAGGATGTGCCGGCGGCCCGGTGGCAAACGTGGTTCAACGGCTCCGTCCAGCAGGTGTTCCAGCGTTATGGTTTTTTCGACCCCGCCGGCATTTTCCTGGGGGATGGCAGTTATTTGTTTGTGCCCGACAACCCCGCCTACGAAGGCTCGGTGGTGATGTGGTTTGACGAGCACAATCATCCGGTGACCTATGAGGAGCTCAGCGCGGCGGAGCGTAAGAAGGCGCACCGGGAACGCTGCTATAAGCTGGCCAGCCTGGTCCATGTGCGCGGGGGCTCTTACGTGTATGCGGCCGTGGCGGTGGTGCCCGGCAACGCGCATGAAAACCCGGTGCTTTATCAATTGGTGGCCGATTTTGTCCAAGCCGTCGGCCAAGGCGTCATAAAGCTGCTCATCCTGGACCGCGGCTTCATTGATGGCCCGAACCTTACCCGGTGCAAAAAGGAGTGGGGGATTGACGTCTTGATCCCGATGAAGAAGAAGATGGACATCTGGGCCGATGCCTGGGCGCTGGGCCAGCAAGCCCGCTGGCAAACCAGTGCGCCGCCCCCGCCGCCAGCCCCCCAGCGGCCCGCGGTGATTGTGCGCCGGGAGGCCAAACGGCAAGCGACGCTGGGCGCCCAGCGTCCGGCCCCCGATCCCGCCCAGGTGCTCCAGGCGCGGGAATTTTGCTGGCTTGAAGGCTTTAATAGCTGGAGCGAGGCCCAAGTGCCGATCCATGTGCTCCTGATGCGGGAGCGTTATGCCGATGGCCAGGTGGATGAATGGGGGCTGATGACCACCCGCCTCTACCGGGAAATCCAACAGCCACGCGCGGATTACCAGCTCCGGGTCAAAATTGAGGAACGCCATCGGATCCTCAAATGCTTCCATGATTTGAGCGCTTTTCGCTCGCGCCAGCTTAACACCATTACGGCGCAAGTCGTCTTCATTCTGCTGAGCTCTGCAACTCACGAATTGCGCCAAAAGTATTGTTACCCGGGAGGGGATTGAAAAAGCTGGAAAAG
>CAYPCQ010000259.1:0-1620 GCA_964409245.1 uncultured Verrucomicrobiota bacterium | reverse complement strand
GAAAGTTTTTCAGGCGCCAAGGCGCCAGCATTTTACCGGGTGCGGCAATGGTAGCTTGAGCTCGTCCCAAAAGTGGCCGATTTTGAGTATATATAAGTATATATAATAGTAGTATATAAGACTAACATATTGAAACCGGGTTTCTGTCCTGCCGGAGCGATCGGCTCCGCAAAAATGGCCTGTTCTGTACCCAATCCACCCAGTGGCGGTGGTTCCGGAAAAAAGCCGATGGCGCTCAGGCCGCCTGGCGCTGGGTCTGGGCGGTTTCCGCCCGAGGCAACCGGGCCATCACCCACAGGTTGTGGGTCAAGACCGCCCAAGTCACGGCCCGCTGCCGGTTGGCAAATCCCTTGGCCCGCAGGGGCCGCCCCAAAAAGCGGTTTTTGAAAATCCCGATCCGTCCCTCGGTTTGTGCCCGCCGTGTTTGGGCCGCGGCAAACTGCTCCTCCTGGAGCCGTTGCTGCAGGCTCTCCGGCGAGCGGGGGCAGATCCCGTTGTGGATGCCCCGTGCTTCCAGGAGGCTGCGGTTGGCCGCGCTGTCAAAACCCCGGTCCGCCCCCACCCCTTGGAGTTTCTGCCCCAGATCCGTTGCGATCCGATCCACGCTCCCGGCCAGCAGGGTCGCATCGGCGGGCACCCGGTCTTCAAAAAGCTGCCAGTCCATGATCAAGCCCTCCGGGCTTTCCCCCAAAAGCAGCAGGTTGCCGAATTCCACCTCGGCCTCGGCCTTGCCCCGCACGATCACGTGCACCTCCGACTCGTAGAGGCTCAAAATCTTCTCGGCATTGGGCACGGGCCGCTGGCCGATGATCCGCTCGTGGGCCTGGGCGATGGCCGCAGGCAATTGCTCCAGCACCCCATCCAGCCGGCCCAGGACTTGGTCGGCCTGCCGGCGGGTCCAAAGCGTTTGCGCCCATTGCCGGTCGAGCAAATCCCGGTGGCGGCGGGCATGCCCGGCCACCAGCCGGCTGAGCCGTTTCATTTGCCGCAGCACCGCTTTGCGTTGTTGCTTGCTGCCGGGCTGGCGGCGGGTCTGGGTCATCTGGATGGCCAGTTGATTCATCCGTTTAAGGAACTGCTCGGGGGCTGCATCCGGTGCTTGAGCCCCTGGCCCCGGATCAGGCTCACCGCTTTCATCAGGGTGCGCGTGGCGTCGCGCAGCAGCACCCAGTCTACCGGGAAGTGGATGTTGGCCTTCAGGCAGGTCGTGTCCAGAAAGCAGGTGTCCAAATCCAGCGGCTGAGCCAGTTCCAGTTCGGGCGCCTGGGCCCGGCCCGCCTGGAGCAACTGCTGCACCAAGGGTCGCAGGGTCACTTCCGGCACCCATTTGTCGTAACGTTCCAGGGTGCTCTTGCTGGGCACCCGCACGCCCACCAAGTGGTCCAGGCCGCAGAACCATTGCAGCAGCGGGCTGTCGGCCAGGCGGGCGGCAAATCCCCGATAGTCCTCCTGCAGCAGGGTGCGCGCCACAGTGCAGCGCAAGGCCCGGCAGGAATGATCCTGGAAATTCTCCTGCGCTTTGGCACTGGGCAGGCGAGCTTTGGCCTTGGGATCGGCCGGTTTCAGCCAGTGCAGGAGGCTGGCCTTGACAAAGCGGATTTCCAGGCCGGTGCGGCGCAA
>CAYPCQ010000258.1:0-1638 GCA_964409245.1 uncultured Verrucomicrobiota bacterium | reverse complement strand
CATCCAGGCCAATGATGTAGATCCCTTCCGACAGGTTTTCGAGCAGCGTGGCCTGCAGCCGCAAGGTTACACTCACTCGTTCGCGCTCGGTCACATCCTGCAGGATAGCTTGCACCGCCTGGGGCAGGCCTTGGAAATCCTTCACCAGCGTGCCCGACAATTCAGCGTAGGCCACCGTGCCATCGCGGTGGGGGATGGCGCATCCCAACGGGGTGGCGAAACCCTGACGCAGGATGGTCTGGATCGCCGCCTGCACATCAGCCCGCTGCGCGGGCTGGACTAAATCAGCGAGCAAACCGCCCACCAGATCCTGGGCGGTTTTGTGGCCCGCCAGCGTGGCCGCCACCTGGTTCGCCATTCGGATCCGGCCGCTCTCATCGGTCAGGAAGACCGCATGCGGGGAGCCATCCAGCATGGTGCGGTAGTGCTCCTCGCTTTGCTTTAGTTCCAAGGCCAACTGCTGCGCCCGGCCGAGCGAGCTGAGCAGGAGAAAGGTCAAAGCCGCCAGAAACAGGCTGAGGCTGCCCCCGCCAAATCCCACCAGCCGGACCTTGCTGTAATCCACAGTGCCAGCCTGGCTGCCAGTTCGGGTGAAGCACAAGGCCCAGGGGCGGCCAGCTAGCACAATCCGGCTTTGCACGCTTAACAACGCGTCTGTGGCCGGACCGGGTTGTTCGCTGCGCGCCGCCTGGCTGTCGTAAAGCCGGGTTTGGTCAGCAACCTGATCGCCATCGAATATTTCCAGACGGATGCGCTTCTGGCTTGGCTGGCCCCAGGTGCCCAGGATGCCGCCCAGTAGATCATTCATCCGATAGGGGCTGTAGGCCCAGCCGAGAATGACCGCGCGTCGCTGCGGGATGGTTTCATGAGGCAGGTCACGGCGGTAGAATGGCACATACATCAAAGTCCCGGCCTGGACTTCCTGGCCGGTTTCTTGAACCAAAGTCACTTTTCCAGAGAGGGCGGCGGTGTTCTCATCCCGCGCCCGTTCCATGGCTTCCCTCCGCACCGGCTCGCTGAGCATGTCATATCCAAAGGCGCGGAGGTTGCGGCTGGTGAAAGGCTCCAGGTAGATGATGGAAGAATACAGCTCCCGGTCTCCCTTGGGGAAGACGTCGTAATTCGGAAACCCCTCGGCACGAATTTCCTGGATATGTTGGGCCAGCTTGGCGCGGGGGATCAGCAGCGAAAAACCGATGCCCTGGATGCCGGGGAGCTGGGTTTCCAGTTGCTGGTTCTCAGTGAAAAAGCGCCAGGCCTGGCGGTTGACCCCCACGGAATGAGCGAGAAAGGCGGACGCGCTGCGGAGGATTTGTTCGTGCGCCCGGAAGCGCTCCACAATCTTGCTGCGGATTTCCCCGCAGGCAAAATTGAAGTCCTCCTTTTCGGCGTTATCGACAGCGTATTTTGCGGAGCGGGCCACCAGGCCGGTGGCCAGCAAACCCGCCAGCAGGACTGCTCCCGCTGCCCAAAATCGCAGGCGGCCGGAAGTCATGGGAATTTCCGCAACCTCATCACTGATGGTCTGCATGATGCAACATCTCCTATAATCTGAAGTGAATGCTGATGAAGTGACCAATTTAGGACTCTCTGACGGCCAATCACCTGACGGCCAATCACCTGACGGCCAATCACCTG
>CAYPCQ010000257.1:0-1697 GCA_964409245.1 uncultured Verrucomicrobiota bacterium | reverse complement strand
CTGACTCCACTTTTTCGTCTCATAGAGTGTCAATCTATTCCAGGACGGGACCCCCGTGCAGGAACTTGGAAATGAGTTTTCATTCCTCAGCAGGCCCGGCAGAAGGCTTTATTAGCGGAACTGGCCCGGTTATTTCCTACATATTCGTAGCTTTGCCAGGCGAAAGCTACGCCAAGGTAGCCAATTACCAATAGCCGCCCAGGTGGGGGGGGCTTCCGGTGGCCGGATCCCTTGCAGATTTCCCTCGCCGAAGGGTGGGGGCTGGCTATGATTTTCCCACCCATTATGAGAATGCTGCCGCTCCTGCTGTTCTGCCTGGCCGCCAGCCAGGGCCGTCCACCGATGTTTGCCGCCGCCACCGATACCCATACGTCCGCCGACCTCGGCACGGCGCTCAAGGCCTTGGGCGTGGGCGGCCTCGCCGCGTCCGCCGGAAGCAGGGATCTGGGTGGACAGGCCCTGGTGATCCCGCTGCCGGGCCTGCCCGCCGGGGCCAAGCCGCTGGCGCTGGTGATGGTGCCTGGCCGCGGCGGCGCGCCGCCGGTCTGCATGGGCAAATACGAAGTCACCCAGGGGCAGTATGAGGCGGTGACCGGGCAGAACCCGAGCAAGTTCAAGCAGGGGCCGGATTACCCAGTGGAGCAGGTGACCTGGGAGGAGGCGAAAGAGTTTTGCCGCCGGCTGACGGCGGCCCTGCCGGACGAGCTCAAGGCCAGGCTGGGGTTCAGGCTGCCCACGGATGCGGAGTGGAGCGTGGCGGTGGGGCTGCCGGAGGAGCCTGGGCGCACCCCCAAGGAGAAGGACGTCAAAATCGACAACCTCTTCCCTTGGGGCGCCCAATGGCCGCCGCCCAAAGGGGCGGGGAACTACGATCAGAGCCTGCAGGTGGATGAGTTTGAATACACCTCGCCGGTCGGGAGTTTTGCCCCGAACCCGCATGGTTTGTATGACTTGGGGGGCAACGTGTGGGAATGGTGTGAGGATTGGTATGATAACGATAAAGCCGCCCGGGTGCTGCGCGGGGCGTCTTGGGGCAACTTTGGCCGCGGCCGCCTGCTCGCGTCGAGCCGCGACTTCAGCAACCCCGGCAATCGTCGCAACCACTACGGTTTCCGGGTGGTGTTGGGGGCGGGCGGCTCGTCTCCCTAGGGCCTAAGCCCTTATCCCTTAACTCTATAACACTAAAAACTTAAAACTGCCGCGAAGCGGCGGCGGCCGTGGCCGGTAAGCGCAAGCCGCAAGCCACAGCCGGTTTCGGGAGCAATCCTTTGCAGTGCCTTGGTTGAGGAGCGGGTCATCTTCCGCCACCAGCCCGCGGATCGCCTCCGTTTCCATCATAAAACATCCTCTCGGCCAGCCGTGTCCATGCCGCCAGAATGAAAGCATGGATTTGAGGGAATCAGCGCTTTGAGCGGGCGGGCGGCATTGCAGTGAACGGGCGCAACAGACAAAAGCCGAAACACACACACCCCGGGCGGATGATCCAGTTGCATGGTTGCGGGTCAGCGGTCAAGGTAGCTGGATGGCCCGGTAGAACCGCTGGTTCAGCCCGGGCGATTGGGCATCGAAATACCATTGCTGGCGG
This sequence comes from uncultured Verrucomicrobiota bacterium, assembly GCA_964409245.1. Lineage (GTDB taxonomy): Bacteria > Verrucomicrobiota > Verrucomicrobiia > Limisphaerales > UBA1319 > CAIMWS01. The sequence goes on along the minus strand of CAYPCQ010000257.1, from coordinate 112 downwards.
TTGGGGAGCGTGATGGTGTCGAGCAGGATCCAACCCTTGGTGGATCCGATCACCGCGTGGTATTCGGTCCGGAAACGGGCGTCCGGCTCGCCCGCCACCAGGAGGCCGGCCA
>CAYPCQ010000256.1:0-1730 GCA_964409245.1 uncultured Verrucomicrobiota bacterium | reverse complement strand
TATTATTGGCGTTTTCTGGAATCGGTCATTTTCGCTGCAATAAATGGTCGCATCAGGCCAGCTCACCTGCTCCACCGGCCGCTGCGGATCCCCGGTGAACCAGGACGGACTGCTCCCCATGACCGATTGATACTCCGCCTGGGTGGCCTCGTACTTGCTCATCCAAAAACCGCGCGTCAAAGTCACCACTGTCTGCGGGCCTTCATCAGCAAGCCGATCCGGCTCCGAGGCAGGGCTCCCCATGGTGAAGGTGCCAGGCGGGATCCACACCATGCCTTGAGGCACAGAATTCGTTAATGGCTGGAGCCGGTAAAACCGTGCCGCCTGGCTGAGTGCGGGAACGGAGGTATCCACGAAAAGCTGGCCGGAATTTGTGACCACCAATTGGGCCAGGCTGGACCAAACCAGGGGATTGGCCAGGTTGGTTGCCATCTGGATCTCGCAGAGGTACCCGGCCGGCCCATTCAGCTGGAACCCCGCATACTGGCTGGCGCCCGCCAGATAAACCGGGCTGGCGATGGCTGCTGCGGGTGCGCTGGCATAGCTGCTGCCCGATTCCGTCACCACGATTTGCCTCACTGCCCCGTTGGTGATTATGGCCACTGCCACCGCCCCGCTGCCGCCGCCCCCGGAAATGGTGACCGCCGGCGGGCTGCTGTAGCCCGCGCCGCCATCCGTCATGGTGATTCCCACGACGAATCCATTCACCACGGTGGGCATGGCGGCCGCCGTTCTTTGCGCGTTGGCCGCCGGCTGGCCCAGGAACCCCGCCAGCGTGATCGCCAAAATTGATTTCAATAAATTCACCGGATTATTTGTGGTTGATGGCTTGGTTTGTTCCCTGAAAACCGGATGTTTGAAGACACAGGATGGGGCTGCCGGGTTCCCGCCCGGCATGGCTGCGGATGACCTCCGGGACAGTCCGGCCATTCCGCCCCCGCCCGATCACGAAGCTCGAACGCTTTCATTATCCCCAGCCAAAAGCGTCACTCCGTTTCTAGAGGATGCCTTGTGCTTGACACGATAGTTGCGAACCTGTCCCAGTGTGTCAACCATCCATTTTTTCTTTTAAAGGGGGCGTTAATGGAATGGCTTACTTGCTTTGCGGGGTTTCGCTTCCGAGTATTCGCAGAGGGGGAATATCCTCGTGGCCGGAGACGGAACCGAAGCGTCCCCGGCGTGGCGCAGGCGTCCCCAGCCGCCAGCGGGGCGAGGGAATCCACGGCGGACGGTACAGGCAGTTTTGCGCTGGCCTCCGCGCCGCCTTCGTCGTTCGTTCGGCCGCCAGCATCCGTTCCCGATTCTGCTGTTTATTACGCCCTTGCAAAGCTGGGCGGAAGAAATTTTGCCTAGGCAATGGGATAAATCGCCCGCCCAATGCGGGTAGCCGCCGAGGTAACGATGCGGATCTGGGGCTCAGGGCGAGGCTGGCTGGGAGGATTCGATTGCAGGAAAGAGCGGAGAGCGGATCGGTGCCCGTTTCGCCGAGCAGGCGGAACCAGCGCTCGCAGCTTTGAAAACCCGGCCCATCATTACCGCCTATGTGAACGCCGCGTTGAGCGACATGGACCTCCGCAAAGGCCCCGCGCTGGGCTGGCCGGATACCTTTAAAGCGGAAAAATAACGCCTGTTGGGAGAATTCAAATCGGCGGCCGGCGCACTACAGGAAGCCATGGGGCGTGTAAATAAATAAACTTTACAACTTCACCTATGCCCTTGGGCGTATGATG
>CAYPCQ010000255.1:0-1797 GCA_964409245.1 uncultured Verrucomicrobiota bacterium | reverse complement strand
GTGTGAGAAAAATAAATTAACGAACCGGGGAAAAACGCAAAAAGGCCTGCAAACAGATGCTTTTTCGGTTGCAATATTGTCTAGATATGAGACAATACACCCATGATTGAGCAACCACTCACGGTGGCGCAGCAAAAAACCGAGCTCCTCCAGCAAATGGGGCAAATTGAATGCCTCATCCGGGGCAAACTCACCTCCCAGTCCTATGTTTACAAAGGGCACACCCAAGGCCCTTACTTCACCCTGCAGCGCTGGCAGCAGGGCAAAAACCAATCCCAGCGCATCAAGCCGCCCCAGCTGCCCCTGATCCAAGCCGCCATCGGCGGCTACGAGCGCTTCCAGCAACTGGCCGAACAATTCATGCAGCTGGCCGAGCAGCAAACTTGGGCCGAGCAGTCTGCGGAGCTAAAAAAAAAGCTCCGCCGCTTCCAGCCGCCACTTTCCCCGCCACCCAGGCCTTCCTCCAAAAAACCCACGCGCAAATAGCCGGGCAAGGACTCGGTTCACTGGCCCCGGTGGAGCACGGGCTGCTGACGGCCCTCAAAGCCGATGGGGCCCGGTTGCTGGAGCAATTGCTTGCGCATGCCCAGGCCAGCCAGCCCCGGCCGGCGCGGGAGCCCGGCGAACAGAATTATGGGTGGCGGAGCCTGCTGGTTTTGACGTTGCTGGGCCTGATCCTGCTGCGGCGGCCCTACTATTACAACGAAACGCTGGGGCGGGGCCGGTGTCCGCTGGATGCGGTGCTGGGGCTGCATGCTGGCTATTCGCCGGGCGTGGCCAAAGTGGTGGTCCGGTCCGGGGCTTTGAGCCCGTCCTTTGCGGCGGCCAGCCGGGATCTGCAGACCTATGCCGGGCTGGCGGCTTCGGGGCGGCAAATCCAGCGGATGATCCTGCAGGTGGGGCCCCAGATCGCCTTGCAGCGCTTGGCTTTGCCGCTGCCCGCCCAGCCGCCGCCGGTGGCAGTCTTCTGCGTGAGCGTGGACGGGACCGGCGTGCCGGCCCGCCGGGAGGAGGTGGCCGGACGCCCAGGCAAACAACCCGACGGCTCGGCGCGCACCCGGGAAGTCAAACTGGCCGCCATTTTCACCCATCGCCTGCCCCAGCAAGGGGACCGGCCATTCCGGGATGTGGATTCAACTTCGTATATCGCCGACATCGTCGAAGCGGCGGAGTTTGGGGCCCGGGTGCGCCGGGAGGCTTTCCGGCGCGGGCTGGCCACGGCCCAGACCGTGGTGTTTTTAGGCGACGGGGCCAGGTGGGTTTGGGAATTGGCCCGGGTGAACTTCCCCGGGTGCGTTTGCATTCTGGATTTTTACCATGCGGTGGACCATTTATTCAAGCTGCTCCAGCTTTTGTATGGACCCGAGAGCCTGCGGGCTAAAAAGTTGCTGGCCCGCTGGCGCAAGGCGCTGGCCCGCAACCGAATTGGCTGGCTGATTGCCCTGGCCAAGCGCGACCTGCCGCAGGCTCCCAAAGCCCGGGAAGCCGCCCAGGAACAGATCGATTATTTGGCAAACAACCGGGCTCGCATGCAGTATAAAACCTATTTGGACGCCGGCTATTTCATCGGCTCGGGCGTGGTGGAGGCGGGCTGCAAATCGGTGGTTGGCCAGCGGCTCAAACAATCGGGCATGCGCTGGAGTGTGGAAGGGGCCCGCCAGATCTTGAACCTCCGCTGTGCCCTGGCCAGCGGCTTGTTTGACCTGCTTTGGGACCGCTGCCATGCCCGGGAATTCCAGATTACGATTGTTCCCAACCCGCCCGCTGGTTAACATCCAACTATCCTGGCCCACACCC
>CAYPCQ010000254.1:0-1803 GCA_964409245.1 uncultured Verrucomicrobiota bacterium | reverse complement strand
GCGGGCGCTTTCCGCATCTCTTTTCCATCAAAACCCGCTTCCCGGGACACGGCCGGACGGATCCATGGGCACACCGCTCCCGTGAAGCTTGCCGCCCCGTTGCGCGCCCCATTTCCAGGCGGCTTCAGGCCACCCGCAGCGCTTCTTCCGCCAACTGGCCTGGCTTGGCGAGCGCGCGTTGTCGCTCCACCATCCGGCAGCAGTTATAGGCCAGCACCTTCTCCAAGAGTTCCGCCCGCACCGGCTCGGCTCCCCGCCGCATCACCTGCCCGAAATCAAACCCCTGCTTGATCGTGGACATCAGCGATTCGACCGCGCTGCGTTCCCGCCGGGCCGTGGCATATTCCAGACTATCCCAATCCGCCGCCGAGGTGATCTTCTTGCCTTTGGAGCCGCTGAGGCTCACGACTTTGACTCCGCTGGCCAGTAATTGCTCCCGGATAGCCTTGCAGGCATACCCGTCGTCGGTGCTGATTTGCCCGGGCAGGATGCCCGTGCGCCGGGCGCTCTCCTCCACTACCATGGGCAATTGGCTCACATCGGCCGCGTTGCCCAAGGGGATCACCACGCTGGGGATAAACCCTTGGCGGCTGCGGCCCAGCTGCGGCTTGTAGCCGATCACCGGCTCCCGCTGGCCCTTGGCAATGAAGCCTGCCGCCGCATCCGAAAGGCTCAGCACCTTCCCGGCCGAACCCACCGTTTTCCCCTCCATCACCCGCTGCTGGCCATACCCGGCGACTTGGCGCAGGTGCGCAACATCCTCGCCCATCCAGTCCACCAAACGCTGCAAGCGCGCCGCCTGGCTCGGGGGCAAGCTCGCCTGCGCCGCCGATTGCTGCACCTTCTCCCATTGGGCCTGAAAGTCCCCGGCCAGCTTGGCCACGCGCCGCAACAGACGGGCATAATGCCCTTTGCGCTTGCGCGCGCTTTTGGGTTTGCCCGCGCTGAATTGGATTTTCAGGTTCAACGATGCTAACTCCACCAAGGCCTCCGGCACCGTGGCCGACACCAAATTGGCCACCCCGAACGGTTCCAGCTTGCTCCCCCGCTGCCAAAACCGGCGGGCTAAATCCACCATCAATTGGGAATCGGTGGGCCACCCCGTGTTGGCCCAAACGGCCGTGCTGTCGATGGTCAGCGAATTGAAATCATCCCAGCCTTCGCCCAGAATCTGCCGGATCTGGGCGTCCAGCAGGAATTGGCGCGTGGCATTGCTGACATGGTTGGCGTGCTCATTGAGCGTGCTGGCCCCGGGCAGCTTCAACCCCAGATTGGCCAGAAACACCGTCAAGGTCACCGACTCCTCGCGCAGCACCTGCGCCGTGCTGGTTTTGAAGCCGCCGCTGTAGCCGCGGATCATCAGAAAGATATAAACCATATACGCCGAGAGGCGCGGGCGTCCCTGGCCCAGTTTCAGCTCCCCGGCGCCGAGGGGACGGGATTGGCAGGGGCTCCCCGGCAGCTCGGCCGTCTGGTCCGCCAACCATTGCTGGTCGAGCAAACGGAGGCGCTTTTTTTCCTTGGCCGCGCGGTCCAGGTCGGCCTCGATGCGCTGGAGGATTTCCGGTTCGCGGACGGCCAGGGAGTGCGCTTGCCGGCAAAATTCGCAGAAATCGGAGTCCGGGACGTTCAGCAACAGCCAGGTTTGAGCTAGAAAGGGGTTGGTGGGCACCAGATTGGCTGCGGACTGAGACTTGCATTCGTTCATATCTAATTCAATATTAACGTGTTGCGAACGATTGTCCACCATATTTATAATAATATATGCTTTTTTATCAATATTTATACTTTTCGGATAAGGCC
>CAYPCQ010000253.1:0-1857 GCA_964409245.1 uncultured Verrucomicrobiota bacterium | reverse complement strand
AAAATCCCCATTGGGGGCAGTGTTTACAGGGAGATGAGCACTTTCGCATTCTGACCCCATTTTCTTTTTGGTTGACCGCGGCCGCCTTTGGCGTATCTTATCCCTATATATGGCTAGGATACACGACACCGCCAAACCCACCCTCGCCTTGCGCCAGCGCCAGCGGTTCCTCCTTTCCCAGCTCAAAATTAGTCCCGGCTCCTTGCGCGCCTCCCTGGTCGAACGTTTCTCCCGCTGTGGCAAAGCCAATTGCCATTGCCACCACGGCGGCGCCAAACACGGCCCCTTTTATTACCTGACCCAGTGCCTGGCCGTGGGCACGGTCAACAAGTTCCTCCTGAAGACGGCGGCCCAGCAGCAGGCGGCGCACCAGGGCATTGAGCAGTACCGGCAATTGCAGGCGCAACTGGAGGAACTCTCCCAGATCAATGCCGAACTGCTGCGGCGAGCCGAAAGCCTGGGCCATGAATGACGCCCAATTCCAGGAGTTGAGCCAATTTGTCTCCTACGCGCAGAAACACTTTGATTTGTCGCTGCTGGCCGGCTGCTTCGGCGATACGCGCCGCGAGCCGGAGATTCCGGCCCGGGCGGTGGGGCTGAGTTTGCTCTTGGGCGAAGTGGCGCAGATCCCCAGCTTGCTGCAGTTGGAGTCCGAAACCAAGCTGCCGCAATGGCAACGGTGGGTCGGCTACCTGGACCGGATCAGCCACGATACCTTCGGCTATGCCAGCAACCGGATGGACCCGGAGAAATTGCGCCGGGCGGGCCGGTTCATCAACCGCAAGCTCAAACGCGGCAAAGCCTTCGAAGCCAGCAAGATGCACGGGCTGCTGGTGGTCAGCCTGGACGCCAACGAACAGTTTTGCAGTGACCACCGCTGCTGCGCCGGCTGCCTGACCCGGGAGGTCACCTGCAAAGACGCCCAGGGCCACGAGGCGCAGAAAACCCAATACTACCACAAGCAAGTTTATGCGCAGTTGAGCGGGCCGCGCTTGAGCGTGATTTTGGACCTGGAGCCGATGCGCCCGGGGGAGGAGTGCGCGGCAGCTTTGCGGCGGCTGCGCCGGATGCGCCCGCAGTATGGCCCCCGGTTTTTTGATCTGGTGGTCGTCGATGCCTGGTATGCCAACGGACCGTTTCTCAAAACCGTGGTCCAGGAATTGGGCTGGCCGGTGATCGCGGTGCTCAAACAGGAACGCTATGAAATCTACCAGGAGGCGCTGGCCCTGACCCAGGGGGAGCCGACGCAAGTCGTGCTGCGAGGCGAGGGGCCGAAGCAGCGCCAGGTGGCGATTTGGGAGGTGCCCGCACTGCGCTTCAGTGACACCTATACCGATCCGGTGCGGGTGGTGCGCGTGCGGGAGCGCTGGACGGAGCGCACGCGCCTGGGCAAGGCGTGGCAGACCGTGGAAAAAGAACAAACCTGGATCTGGGTGGTGGCGGGCGAACTGGACGGCTATGACGGGGCCACGATCCGGGATCTCGGACACCTGCGCTGGAAGATCGAGAACAACGCCTTTGGCGAGCTCACCCAGCACTGGCAACTGACCCATTGCCCGCATCATCAGCCCACGGCGGTGCTGGCGCTGCTGTGGATCAAAATCATCGCCTTTACCCTTTTTCATGCGTTTGCCATTTTGCATGGCAAACTGTTCCGGTTGGGCAAAGTAACGCTGCAGGAACTGCGCAAGCGCATTTATCGCTCGCTGCTCTGTGGCTGGCCCCAGCGGTGCTTCAGCGGTTGAACCAGCGGCCCTAACCGACTATTCAGCAAGTCCAAAGGCCCGGATCACGGGGCCACCGCCAGAAAAATCATGACGGCCGCCCTGAGGGCGGCGTTTGGCCTTGAGTCAGGAG
>CAYPCQ010000252.1:0-1885 GCA_964409245.1 uncultured Verrucomicrobiota bacterium | reverse complement strand
CCTGGGAGATCCGGGCCGCCTGGGAGATCCGGGCCGCCTGGGAGATCCGGGCCGCCTGGGAGATCCCGTCCACCTGGGAGATCCGGGCCGCCTGGGAGATCCGGGCCGCCTGGGAGATTCTAGCAGGCCCGTAGGCGCGTCCGGGCGCACCCACCCTGATAGCTGACACCCTCCGCCGCCCCGGCCCCGTAAAAGCCATCCTGGCGCGATGCTCCAACGCTTTCACACCTCCCCGGCTTGTTAGATTTATGATAGACTATTTTGTAACGCAAGCTGCGGAAACGTGCTGCAATCAAGCGCAAATCCAAAAGGCAGGAACCAATGTAAGCCGTTGGCAATGACCGTATTACGTTGGTATTATTGGCGTTTTCTGGAATCGGTCATTTTCGCTGCAATAAATGGTGGCGTCATTCCAGCTCACCGCCTCCACCGGCAGCTGCGGATCACCGGTGAATTTGGAGGGATTGCTCCCCATCACCGATTGATACTCCCCCTGCGTCGTCTCATATTTCGCCATCCAAAATCCCTTGGTGATAGTCACCACCGTCTGCGGCCCTTCATCAGCCCAACGATCCTTTTCCGAATCAGGACTCCCCATCGTGAACGTGCCCGCTGGTATCCACACCATGCCGGGGATTTTATATGTATATGTAATAACAAACACAGCGGAATACCGGCTCAACACGTTATCCCCATAGGCGATCACCCGGCAATAATAGGGAAACTTGTGCGCGGCGGCCGCCGGCACCTCCACCAACTTCTGGGTGGTGAGGCCCGCGTCAATGGACAGCGTGGGCCGGCCGCTGTTCTCCGCGAAGCTCCCATCCGTGGAAACTTCCACCACATACCCGAACGCGCCAGCCACAGCTTCCCATTGGGCCGTGAACCGGCCGGGGAACTCCAGCTGCGCGGCCGCTTTGGCCACCGGCGTGGCCAGGTCCGCGCTGCGCCATAAGCTGCGCCCCCCGGGCGTGGGATCCCAGGCAAACACCGATTCCTTCGGGCAATCCTCCATCCCAAACCCTATCCAGACCATCGATTGGCCCCCTCCGCTGACCTTGGGCAGGAGAATCAACTGAAACCAGTTTTCCCTCCCCGAAAAACGCAACAAATCCCAATAATTTCCATAATCAACCTTCAGGGTGATCCGGGCCAGGCCATGGACGGTGTTGTTGAAATCGAAGGCAACACTGCCAGGGGGCATCTCTTCATACCAACGATTCCCACCCCACCAGTTAAAACAGCGACGTCGGATGTCCAGCAGGCAGCCACCGTAATTCCTGGTCCAGTAGTCGATGTTGACGCAGGCATCGACGGTGAATTTCCCGTCCTCCCCCTCAAACAGCGAGGTGTCCTCCGCCGTGAAATTGACCGTGTTCGTCCCGGCCACCAGCGCCACCTGCGGCGAGGCCGAGTTCGTCTCCCACTGGAACCGCAACCCACCGGCATCCACCTGCGGCCACACCCCATAATTGCCTGGCGGCAGGTTCGTGAAGATATAGCTGCCGTCCAGCCCCGTCACCGTGGCCGCCAGCCAGGCTGCCGACTGGTTGCCCGCCGGCGGATTATCCAGGTCATACAGGCCTATCGCCACCTGCGGCAATGGCTCCTCCCCGCCCTGCCACACCACCGAGCCGGTGATCACCCCCTGCCCATACCCCGCCACCGGCCCCAGCGCCACCCGGAACCCCAGCCCGTAATTCGCGTTCCACCGGCTCGTCCCCGTCCGCCACGCCGACCGGCAATCCTCACCCCGGCTGCGCCACGCGCCCCCCCGCACCACCCGCTCCGTCCCCGCCGGCGGCCCTTGCGGATCCGCCACCACCGCCCCCACCACTGCGTTTGCATCCCAGTCCAGCCGGCTGGCATACCAATCCTGGCACCA
>CAYPCQ010000251.1:0-1985 GCA_964409245.1 uncultured Verrucomicrobiota bacterium | reverse complement strand
CAGAAGTTTCGGAAGGTGGTTTTTAGCTTTGAAGGTAAGCCATTGATTTGACAGAGGTTGAGCCCGGTTGGACGGCTTTCGGATTCTACATTCCTTTTCGGATTCGCTGGACATCGACTCCTTTCGGCTTATACTACCTATATATATGAGTAGTTTAGACGAGATCCCCAAACTCTCCACCCTGGTTTTGCGCCAGCGCAAGGCGCGGTTGTGCCAGCAATTGCGGCAGGCTTGCCCGCCGCTCATCCGCGGTTCCCTGGCCGAACGGTTCCTAACCTGCGGGCGTCCCAAGTGCTCCTGCCATCAGGGCCGCAAGCACGGCCCCTTTTACTATCTCAACCGCTGCCTGCCCAAGGGCCGCATGAGCAGCCTGCTGCTCAAATCGCCCGAGCAGGTTGCTCAAGCGCGCCAAGCCGTCGCCGCCTTCGCCAGCGTGGCCGACACGCTGGACCAGCTTTCCTGGATCAACCTGGAGCTGTTACGCCGGAAAGAACCCTTGCACCCGCAGGACGCGCCGTAAACTTCTGGAGCCAGTTTTGGAATCACGCCAATCGCGTTTACAACTTGGGCAGTCTGGTCCTGAGCGTGCGCGACCGGCGGTTTTTTGGGGTGATCCCGACCGCCGCCGTCAACCAGGCGTTGTTTCTGGGCGCGCTCTTTCGTTCGCGCAGTCACAGCCAGATTTCCGATCGCTCCCAGCGCCGGGGCTGGCAGTGCCTGATGGATTATCCCCATCCGTTGGACCATGAAGAGCTGGGCTATGTCGCGGAGCATTACCGGCTGGAGGATTGGCGGCACAACCTGGTTTGCACCGCCAAAAAGCTCAAAACCAACAAAGCGCTGGATTCGTGCAAGATCGACGGGCTGTTGTTTGTGTCCCTGGACGCCAACGAACACTTTGCCAGCCGCGCCCGCTGCTGCGACCAGTGCTGCACCCGGCAGATCAAAATCCGCGACGCGCAGGGCCAGGAGAAGGAGGTCACCGAGTATTATCACCGCTATGTGTTTGCGCAAATCAACGGCCCCCAATTGAATCTGTTGCTGGACCTGGAGCCCATCCGTCCGGGCGAGGAGGAACGGCAGGCGGCCCTGCGGTTGTTGGGGCGGTTGCGGCGCAACTATGGCCCGCGCTTCTTTGACGGCATCACGGTGGACGCCTGGTATGCCAAAGGGCCGTTTCTGAGCGCGGTGCAAAAGCTGGGTTGGGGGGTGGTCACGGTTCTCAAAGGCAAATACGAGGTGATTGGGGAAGCCCAGCGATTAATCAAGGGCCAATCGCCCGCCTTGGTATTCAAGCAGGACGGGGGCCAAAAGCGCCAGGTGCAATTGTGGAAAACCGATGATCTGGACTTCACCGACAGCTACTCGGGCAAGATCAGTGTGGTGACCTCCCAGGAGCAATGGGAAAAAGGGTGTTACCGAGGGGGGAAAAAGTGCCGCAAGCAATTGTCCAGCCGGTGGATATGGGGAGTCACCGAAGAGTTTGCCGGCTATGGCGTTAAAACGATCTGGCGCGTGGGGCATCGCCGCTGGGGCATTGAAAACAAGGCGTTCCGGGAACTGACTCAGGAGTATCATTTGGAGCATTGCTTTCACCACCATCCGGTGGCCATGCTGGCCCAGATGCTCATGCTCATGCTGGCCTTCAACCTGTTTAACGCCTATGCCATCCTCCAGAACCACCTTTGGCGCGCGGGCCAAATCACCCTCTGCGCCTTGACGGAGAAAATGCTCCTGCACTTGGAACTGCACTTCTTGGGCGTGCCGGTGCCGCTGGACAGCAGTTAGAAAATCTCAGGGGGTTATTGCCCGTGTTCTTTGACATTTTGAACCCATGCGATTTCGCTCCCCAGGTGAGGTGTCTTCACAATTCGGGTGAAATTGGACGGCTTGGGCCAGCTTGAGTTTTTGAACGGCCCAACCGTCCAAAAAATGCTCCCGCATACTCATCACGCTATCTGCTGATCCACCTTCCGAAATTTCTG
>CAYPCQ010000250.1:0-2076 GCA_964409245.1 uncultured Verrucomicrobiota bacterium | reverse complement strand
GCTGGGGTTCCGGGTGGCGCTGGGGCCGGTGGCGGGGTATGGGCAGGGGGTGATCGCCGGCTCGGTGGTGTGGCAGGGCGGGGATGAACCGCTGCCGGAGGTGGCGATGGGTCTGTATGACCTGGATAATCCGCCCGTGAGCAACCAACCGGCAGCGTGGCTGGCGGCCACGGTGACGGGGCTGGACGGCAGCTATGCCTTCACGAACCTGCCGCCCGGCAATTATTGGGTGGCGCCGCTGGAGACGGCCGAGGCCGGCGGCTTGCGGTTCCAGTGGGAGACGAATTCGGCTTCGCCAAAGGTGGCGCTAGTGGCCGGAACGAACATGGTGGATTTCACCGCCGAGGATGCCTCGTTGTTCGAGGGGGATGCCGCCCCCCTCACCATCACGATTTACTACGATGCCACCCGTTACACCAACGGCTGCCAGCTGGCAGTGCATCGGCGTTACTTTGACTGGTTTGGCATCAACAAATGGTTTGGCGCCATCAGCAATAGCTGCGCCTGGAATCACACCAATGCCGTTCATGGCCTGGGGTGGATCCGGCTGCAAGAACCCGCTGGGGAATATGGGTTCTTGAAAGCGTCCGGCCGGGAAAACGTCTTCTCGGTGGTCTTGCTGCCGGCCGGAGGGGCGCCTCAAGTGGACACGCAGATATCCCTGCCGATGGAGAAATGCCCGACGAATGCCATATTTGCCTGGGATTTGACAGGGAGGCGCGGGGAGCATGGTTCGTGGCTCAGCGCCGGTCTGGCCGCGCCGGCGGCCAAAGCGGCCAGGATGCTCGAGTTCCCCGGCCGGTTCACGGCGCAGTGGGAGGCGGTGCCCGGGGCGTATGGCTATGTGGTGGAGGTGTCCACGGATGGCAGCTTCAAGGAGAACAAGGGCCGGCCCTCGCAGTCCATCGAGGCCGGCAGCGCCATTGAGATGGAGGTGTTGGCGCCAAAGGCTGGCTACTACCGGGTGATCGCTTACGGGGATAACGTTTTAAGCCCGTATTCCGAGGTGGTTGCGATAATAAAACCTGGCATGGTGTGGATTCCAGCGGGCACGTTTACGATGGGGAGTCCCGCCAGCGAACAGGATCGGGTAGCGTATGAAGGTCCGCAGACGAAGGTGACGATAACCAAGGATTTTTGGATAAGCCAACATGAGACGACGCAGGAGGAGTATAAGGCGGTGATGAAGAGCAATCCTTCATTTTTCACAGGTGATCTGAAGCGGCCGGTGGAGCAGTTGAGTTGGAATGATGCGGTCGTTTATTGCCTGAAGCTGACGGAACAGGAGCGGGCGGCCGGGAACCTGCCCTTGGGCTACGAATACCGGCTGCCCACGGAGGCGGAGTGGGAATATGCCTGCCGGGCGGGGACAACGACGCGGTTCAGCTATGGGGATGATCCCGGTTACACGAGCTTGGGGGATTATGCATGGTTTGCTTCCAACAGCGGCCAGCAAACGCATCCGGTGGGTCAAAAGCGTCCCAACGCCTGGGGTTTGTATGACATGCATGGGAACGTGTTTGAGTGGTGCCAGGACTGGTTTGGCGCTTATCCTGGCAATAGCGTGACTGAACCACTGGGGCCAGCCGCGGACTCGTTCCGCGTGTACCGCGGGGGCTGTTGTCTCTTCTCCGGCGAGGCCTGCCGCTCGGCGCACCGGGGCAGGCATAACCCGGACTTCCGGTACCGCTTCCTGGGGTTCCGCCCTGTCCTGGCCTCAGGTCAGTAAGCAAAGGCAGGAGCAGAAGGGAGTGCCGCTGGCCGGAGCAGGCTGGCGTGGTGAGGGACGAACCAGGCGGGCCTGCGGAGAGTCAGCGGAGTTGGTATTGGCCTATGGCGCGGATAAGTAAAACAAGCGCCCGCGCCGCGACCGCGGTTTTTTGGCAGGCGGAATCAACCATCCCAAAGGGATTCCCGGAGGGAAAGGGAATGGCCCCGAAAGAGCACCAAGGAAACAAAAATGGTTCTTCCGGGAAGTCTGTGGGGGAAAACAGGGGCTGGAAGCAGGATGAACGGGGGGGCGCTTGTGAAGCCCAGCCTGTGGAAAGGGCGCCAGCCAAAGTGCCGCTGGCCCAA
>CAYPCQ010000249.1:0-2334 GCA_964409245.1 uncultured Verrucomicrobiota bacterium | reverse complement strand
ACTCCAGCACGTTGCCGTGCATATCCGCCAGGCCCCAGCCGTTGGCCGGGAAATACCCCACCGACTGCGTCCGCTCCCGGTAGGTCCACGCAAGCCCGCCCCCATACGGGTAATTGCCGTCGAAGTTGGCCTGGCGCGCCGACAAGCTCTCCCCAAAGGCCGTGGCCGTCGTCGTCCCCGCCCGGCAGGCATACTCCCACTCCGCCTCGGTGGGCAGCCGGTATTCGTAGCCCCGGGGCAGGTTCCCCGCCGCCCGCTCCCGGGCGGTCAGCTTCGCGCAGTAGTTGGTGGCATCCATCCAGGTCACATTCTCCACCGGCAGGTTGGTGTCGCCAAAGAACCAGGCGGGGTTCTCCCCCATCAAGGCTTGGTATTCCCCCTGGGTCACCTCGGTGCGCCCCAGCCAGAACTCCCGGGTGATCGCCACCCGTCTCTGCGGCCCCTCGCTGGCGGAGCGCCCCGGCTCGGTCTCCGGGCTGCCCATGGTGAACGTGCCGGGGGGGATCCAGGCCATCCCGGGCCGCGCGGCCACGCCCAAAACCCGCACCCGGTAGCTGCGGCCGGCCACCCCCGCCCGCGGGCGGTCATCCAGCACCGCCACCGGCCGGCCATGCCCCGCCACCGGGGAACCCACCGCGGCCCAAGCCTGCAGATCGTCGGAGGACTCCACCTGGAACCGCCGGCCCAGGCCGGCGAAAAAGCCCAGCCGCACCGGCCCCTCGGCGGTGAGGGAGGCCGTGAGGGCCAGCACGGAGGAGGCGTTGGTGGGGCTGGTCCCGGCCACGAACTCCCGCCAGCTGGGCTGGCCGTCGCCATCCGGATCGCCCAATTCGGCGGAAGCCGGATCACCGGCCAGGCCGCTGGCCTCCAGCCAGGCCTGCGGCGTTCCGTGCGGCGCCAGCGCCGGGACAATTTGAGTGTTGATTTGGGCCTGGGCCGCCAGGGCCAGGCATAAGGCGGCGAATCCCGCCCAACCTAAGAATGACTTTTGTTTCATTGCAACTGTTTCCCTTGCTCGTGAATCCAAACCGGCAGAGCTGCGCCGGCATTTCCCAATGCCCTTGCACCCGCCCGCTCCGCCACCGCCGCCTCCGGGCCTCCGCCAGGTTTTGGACTGCGCTGCCGCGGCGGCGCTTTCCCTCTGGCTATGCCACCCACCTGCCATCCCATCCAGCCTATCCCCGGAATCACCAACTCCAGGTGATGAAACGGATGCTACGAATCCAGCATTAGGCCGTGCTTTTGGCGGACGCAAGAAAATCCGCAAACTTTCGCGACGGCAAAAACGCGATTTTGCCGTCGCAGAATAGCTTGGCCATAGTAGCGATAAAGACTATACAGCCATTTATTCCTGGAAATCCGGCGGTTTTGGCGGCCGCCGCGGGCGAGACCGGGGTTCTGCGCGCCACCTTGGCACACGAATGGTCCGGAGTCCGCCTCGTTACCTCGGCGGCTACCCGCGTTGGACAGGCGACCCATCCCGTTGCAGGCGCAAACCTAAACCTGGCAGCCGCCGAGGTAACGAGGCGGATCGGCCGCTGGCGAATTCCAACCGCTCCCATCGGCCCTGCTGCAGATGAATCCCCACGGCCCCTTGCTCAGGGCAATTCCAAACACACCACCTCGTGGATATGCACGTGGGGAACGAGCAATTCCACCCCGCCGCCTGCCGTCTGCCGAACCGGCAAATCCTGGCCCGCATAAAGCGCTTTAGCGGTGGCGACTTTCAGCGGCAGGTTTACGCGCACGGTCACATTGCTCAGGGGGATGGGATCGTCGTGGAACTCGGTGTGTTTGGGTGTCCGGCGCACGGACGAGAAATTCACAAGGTGCACCAGGTAGCGGGCCTTTCGCTTCGCATTGGCCGCCTGATGCGTCAGCGAGAGTTCGGTGTTCAGATGCGCATCGGTCTGCAGCAAAGGCACGGAATAAATTTCGCTGAGCGCTTTTTGGAAGGCCTGGCGATAAACCCAGAATCCCTGGTTGTAATAGCCCTGCCCCAGGGGGAAAGCCACCAGCGCCACCCGGCCGCTCCGCGCCACGGCGGCGTAATCGGTGGTGTGATCAAAAGGAGTTTGCAGGTGGCTCATATAGTGCTCGGGGCTGCGCTGGAACAGCGGCTCGCCCAACATCGCCAGGGCGGCCGCTGGGGATTCGGCGCGCCATTGGGAAGCGCCCTCGTATAAGGCATACGCGTAAGCGGGGATGTCGCCGGTGAAATTGGCCTTCGGCACCATGTAGGCCGGGGTGAACGGCGACAGGCCTGCATAATGCAGGCCGCTGGAGTTTGGCAAAAGTCTGAATCCGCGAAATGCGGACAAAGCACTCCGCTGG
>CAYPCQ010000248.1:0-2387 GCA_964409245.1 uncultured Verrucomicrobiota bacterium | reverse complement strand
GCCCGGTAGAATGGCGGGAATGAACCAACTGGTGATGATATCCGGGATAATCCCCTCCCGAGCCGGGGCCGCAGGATTGCGGGCCTCAAGCTTGCGCCAGCTGGGAAGAACGCTCAAAATCAGCAAAACCCGATCCAAAGGAGACTGACCCGATGACACCCCATATGAACCGCCGGAAATTCCTGGGCTGCACCGCCGCGGCCACGGCCGCCCTGAACCTGGCGCCCAGGCACGTTTTGGGGGGCGCCGGCTTCGTGGCCCCCAACGACAAGATCCACTTTGGCTACATCGGCTGCGGCACGCAGGGCCTGCGCGAAATGATGGACATGCTGGCCATGCCCGAGGTGCAGATCACCTCGGTGTGCGACCCCGTCAAGGACGGGAACAACTATGTCGATTGGTCCCGGGACGGCATGCGGGCGGTCATCAGCCAGGCGCTGGGGAAACCGGATTGGCGCCAGGGAGAGCCGGGCATCCCCGGGGGCCGGGAGGTTGCCCGGGAGGTCGTGGAGACCTGTTACGCCCGGCAGCGCGCGGCGGAGCGGTTCCAAGGCTGCGCCACCTACATCGATTTCCGGGAGCTGCTGGAAAAGGAAAAAGACCTGGATGCGGTCCGCATCATGACGCCGGACCACCTGCACGCCACGGTGGCCATCGCGGCCATGAACCGGGGCAAACATGTCCTCCTGCACAAGCCGCTGGCCAACCGGGTGCGGGAGGCCCGGCTGGTGGTCGAAACCGCGCGCCGGACGAAAGCCGCCACGCATTTCCTGCCCGCGGGCGCGGGCGCCCAGGTGCGGGTGGTTGCCCGCTGGGTGCGCGAGGGCGCCATTGGCGCCCTGCGCCAGGTCCACAATTGGTCCAACCGCCCGGTGTGGCCCCAATATCCCACCCTGCCCACGGAGGCGCCACCCATCCCCAAGGATTTTGATTGGGACTTGTGGCTCGGCCCGGCCCTGCCCCGCCCCTATCACCCGCATTACACCCACGCGGTGTTCCGGGGGTGGTATGAATTCGGCGGCGGGCCCATCGCCGACATGGGCCACTACAGCCTGTGGCCGGTGTTCCGGGAATTGGATCTGGACCCGCCCATCCGCGTGGACTCCACCCCCAGCCACGTCTGCACGGTCAAAGACCAGGTGAGCGTGAAAATCCCGAACGACTATTCCTTCCCGGCCGCCTGCACCATCCGGTTCAAGTTCGCGGCCAAGGGGGACCGCCCCGCCTTGGATCTATTCTGGTATGACGGGGGCATCAAACCGCCGGCGCCCGACGAACTGGACAGCGAAAACCAGGAATTGCCGGCGGAAGGCATGCTCTGGGTGGGGGACGAGGGCAAGATCCTCGCGGGGTTCCTGGGGGAGAATCCGCGCATCCTGCCCGAGTCCAGGGCCAGGGAATTCAAGGCTCAAGCCGCCGCCGCACAACCGGACCGCGCAAACGCCCGGGCCGCCCGCAACCAGGCCTGGATCAAGGCCATCCAGGGCGGGGATCCCACGGAAGGCGACTTTCTTTTGGCAGGCCCTATTTCGGAAGCCTTCAACCTGGGCGCCATTTCCTTGCGGCTGGGCGGCCGCCGCCTGCTGTGGGATGCCGCCCGGCAGGAAATCACCAACCTGCCCGGCGCCAATAAATACCTGACCCGGGAATACCGGCCCGGCTGGGAATTGCCCGGCTGAGCGGGGCCGGGCGCGTTTCGTAATCGGGCCGGGCGCCTAAAATCCCCGGCCTTCCCGGCGCCTTATCCCGGCGCGGCCGGTTTGGGCTTGAGGGTGCTATCGCAGGCCACCTGGCAATCGTGGCAGACGATGCAGTCCAGGTGCCGGTTGGCCGGGATATGGCGGGGGAGGCGCTCGGAAGGCCGCACGTGGGTGGTGCAGACTTTGTCGCATTTCAGACAGCTCAGGCAGACATCGCGGGATTGGTTCACCCGCCAGAAGCTGATCAAGTTCAAGGGCGCCAGCAAGGCGCCGATGGGGCAGAGGATTTTGCAGAACGACCGGCTGCTGAAAATCGCCAGCAGCAGCACGCCGGCCAGCATGGTGAAGCGGATCAGGGTGGCCAGGCTCACGGTGGTGGAGCCTGCCTGGATCATGGCGGGCAAAGAGACCTGCAAGGCCGCCGCGGGGCAAATCCGGCAAAAGGAAAGCCACGTCTGCTCCCCATAGAAAAACGGGAACAGGAACACCGTCAGGATCAGGACGATGTATTTGAAATGGGCGGTCCAATCGGGGAACACGAACTTGCGGGTGGGCAGCTTGAACAACCAGTCCTGCACCAGGCCAAACGGGCAGACCCAGCCGCACAGCAGCCGGCCCACCGCCACCCCCACCAGAAGGATGGTTCCCAGGGCGAAATAGGGGAACAGGCCGTAGCTGGAATAATGC
>CAYPCQ010000247.1:0-2534 GCA_964409245.1 uncultured Verrucomicrobiota bacterium | reverse complement strand
CGGCATAGGTCTTGGCCGGATCCCAATAAAGCGCCTCCACCGGCCCCTGCAGCCGTTCGAAGGCCTGCAGGGCGGCGACTCCCGCCAGCAGGCTGAATGCCGCCAGTAAAATAATGCGTAAAGTTTTCATAATAGGTCTTGTCGTTAGGCAGTTTGAACAGGGGGGCTGATTATGGCGAATGATAGGATGGGATGCGGCCGGTGATCGTTTTCCCGGAGGTCAGGGTTCGTCCCGCCAGGACCGGATCGTTGGTGCCCAGGCGGAAGGCCCGGAAGATGGAGTTATACATGGGCCAATTGTCTTTTTTGAATTTGAGGATGCCGCCGGAGGTCACCGGATTGATGTATTCCCATACCGGTTCGCCGGAGGGAGTGACCTCGATGATGTGCCCTTCGGTGTCAGCGCAAACCAGGGTGTTGCCATTGGGCAGCCGCTGGGCGCTGCTGCCGATGTGGCTGAACATGCCGTGGCTGGATTTGGACGAATAGCTCCAGACAATCTGTTTGGACATGAGTTTCGGGTTCTTGCCCGCGGTGAGGGCCGGGGCCGGCCAGAGGTTGTAGCCTGCGTCCGGCGGATTGACATAAGCGCCGGAGCCAATCCCCTGCGCGTTCAGGAAGGGATCGATCTCGAATACGTAAGATCCTTGCGTATGCTCAAACAGGTTCTGGGCGTTGTTGAAGACCAGCAGGCGGCCGGCGCCCGGGAGGCCGTCGGGGATCCAGCTGGCATGGTGGGAGCCGCCGATCTGCTTGTGGCCGGTGGTCGAAACCGTCCAGTTCGTGAGGATGGCGGGCGGGTTGCCCTGGCTGTAGCGGGCCGGGTCGCCAAACCGGTAAAGGAAATCCCCCGCCGAACCGGCGGCCAGCGCGAGGCTGCCGGAGGGATTGCCAGCCAGAAATGTGTTGCCATGGTCCACGACATATAACTCGCCGCGGACCGAGTTGATGACCACCTGGTCCAGAGCTTCGTTGTAGTCGATGGAGTTGCAGTGGAGCCAGTCCCGCTGCACCGGCAGGCCGGGGATGTTTATATTCAGCCGGCCCGGGTAATCGGCGATGGTTTTCCCGGCGCCCACGTAGTTGGCTTTGGTGGGATCGAAATCCTGCACCATGTGGTCGAAGAACCACCATTCCCAGATGACGGAGCCGGCCATGTCAATCTCCACGATCGCGTCCATCTGGGCGTTGGTGTAGTTGCGCCCGAAGGCCGGGTTGCACCCCGCGGCAATGCATTGGTTGGAGCTGACCGTTTTGTTGGCAATGTAGAGGGTGGTGAAGGCGTTGAGCTTCCGGTTGAAAATACGGAGGAAATCGTGGTGCGGCGCATAAGTTGAGCGCGTCTCCGTGTATTGCCAGGCGATTTTGCCATCCCAGTCCACCTCTGTGAATCCGCCGAAGCCGCTGGGATCATCCTTGGCGGCATCGAGCACATTGCCGTTGGTGAGCACGTGCGGATTGGTTCCGATGGGCCAGGTGTGGGCCACGCGGCCTTCCATGTCCACCAGGTAGGTCGTGCCCCGCACGCCGAACCAGGTGTAACCGTTGAACGTGTTGGTCTTGTCCCAATAAAGCAGCTCGGTGGGCCCTTGCAGCGCCTCGAAGGCGTGAAGCGGACTCACAGCAACAAACACCAGCGCCGCCAACCGGACCATCATCCTGATCATTTTCATAATATAGTATCGTTATATGACTTTTAAAATTACTTCATTATAGTTTCAGTGCAATAAAAAAGATTAAATAAATACATCATGGATTCAGCAGAAATCGGAAAAAACCTCGACCAGCGCCATTTGGCACAGTGGCTCTGAAGTAACCGATGCCAGCCGCATCGACTTGGTTTGTCTCCATGGGCGTCCACCCGGCCAATTCAGAGGAGACTTCGATTACAAATCTGGACGCCGGTTTGCCTGAGAAACGCATTTGGATCTCGCCTGAGCTTGGCAGCCTGACAGCAACAAGGTCCGGCCTGATGATCAACATGCCGGATGCCGTTCCTGTGTATAAGGCATCTTCAACCGTGGCCGTGACCGCGTAAGAACCCGCCGCCACGGGCGCCGTGGACTGGCCGTCGTAGGTGAGGCTGACCGTCAATCCCGCCGGGGTGGTTGTGGCCGAGGCAACCTTGGGCAAGCCGTCGCAGGTTTGCGTCAGCCCGCCGAGCGTGACGCTCGCGGTTGCTTTTTGCACCGTCAGGGTGCCAGTGTTCAACGTCACGGTGTAATTGGCCAATCGGCCATCGGGATCGGCCAGGCTCGGAGTGATCGGATAACTTCTTGGAACGCTGGCGGCGGTCGCGGCGCAGCTATAAGCCGGGGTGATGTCGTCGCCGTTGGCCACGCCGGAGATCGTGCCGGTGAATGTGGGATTGGCCACCCCATACGCCCGGCTCTTGCTGTCGGCCGTGGCCGTCAGGAGCGCCTTCAGCACATTGATGGCAACCGAGGACGAAACGGTCGTGTAGTTGGCCGAGTCCACGGGCGTGAAAACAACCGCCAGCGCCTGCCCGGTGCCCGCGTTGAGCGCCTTGCCGA
>CAYPCQ010000246.1:0-2562 GCA_964409245.1 uncultured Verrucomicrobiota bacterium | reverse complement strand
CGGCAGGCCGCCCGCCATTTCGAGGCCCACCCGGATGCCCTCGCCCACCACGCTGCGCACCACCCGCAGCAGATTGGCGCACACCTCCCCCAAATCCACCGGCTTGAGCTGCATCACCGATTGCCGGCTGAACATCAGCAGCTGCCGGGTGATCGCGGCGGCACGGGCCATGCCCTCATTCAGATCCAGGCAGGTGGCGGCAGTTTCCTCGTCCAGCCCGGACTTGCGCTTCAGCAGGCCCAATTGCAGCATCATGGCGGCAAGGTTGTTGTTGAACTCGTGCGCCACCCCGCCCGCCAGCTTCGCCACCATCTCCAATCGCTGTTTTTCGCGCGCCCGCTGTTCGGCCTGCTTCCGCTCGGTGATATCCCGCAAAGCCGACAGCACACGCCCCTCACCGCCAATCTGGGACACGCGCAAGGAGATCTCCACCCAGAAGCAATCGCCGTTTTTCTTGCGCGCCCGCCATTCAAACACCTGGGGCCCCTGTTCCACAGCCAGCCGGGTTTTGTGTTCCCCTTCGGCCCGGGTGTAGGGCGGTTCATTGACGCTTAAATCGCCAATGTTTCTGGCCAGGAAATCCTCCTTGGTGTCGTAGCCGAACAAGCGCACCAGGGCATCATTGACTTCCACAAAGCGCCCGGTGCCGATTTCGTGAAGGGCAATCCCATCGCTCGTGGCGTCGAAGATCTCCCGGTAGTTCCGCTCGCTGCGCTCCAGCGCCGCCTCCGCCCGCTTGCGCCCGGTCAGATCGACCATCACCGTGAGGAAATACGGGCGCCCCTGGTTGGGAACCACCTCGCCGGAGAATAATCCCGCCAGGATCCGCCCATCCTTGCGGCGCACCTGGAGTTCAATGCGCTCAAAGCGCCCCTCCCGCTGCACGTGTTCGGCCACCGCCAGTTGCTCCAGCGGATTGGGGAACAGGTTGAGTTCGCCCAACGTGTGGCCGACCACCTCGCCCCGCTCATAGCCCAGCGTGGCCAGGAAGGCGTCGTTGACCTCGAGGAACCGCTGGTCAGCCACGCTGGAGACCGCCATCAACGCCGGATTCAGCCGGAACAAGCTCTCGAACCGCTGCCGGGCCTCCCGCTCCGCGCTCAAATCCTTGCTCAGGCCAAAAATGCAATCGGCGCCGTTCCAGCGGCCCCGCCACACCCGGGTCTCCACGGGAACCGGGACGCCATCCTTGCCGGCCAAAGGCAGGTTGCAATCCGGGCGCTTGCCCCGGAGCACGGCCGCAAAAAGGGACTCCGCTTCGCTCCGCTGGTCCGCGGGATGCAGATCGGCCACCCGCAGGATGGCCAGCTCGCCCGCCGCGTATCCCAATCTCTTTTGCAGCGCCTGGTTGGTGGCCAGAATGCGTCCATCCAGCCCAGCCACCACGATCATATCCACCACGGTATCGAAAAACGTGTGGAAATTGGCTTCGCTTTCACGCAGCGCCTCCTCGGCCCGCTTGCGCAGGGTGAAATCGGCCCCCGAGCAGAGGACGCCCGTGCATTGCCCGGCGCCGTTTTTCACGGGCGCCCTGGTGACCTGCAGCCACCGCTTCCCTTCGGCCCCGCTCACCGATTCCTCAAAATGATCCCACCGGCCCAGCCGCATGATCTCCGCGTCCTCCGCGCGATAGGCGGCGGCCGCTTCGCGCGGGAACAGGCCATAATCGGTTTTGCCCACAATCTCCTCCCGCCGCTTGCCCAAAAACCGGCAAAAAGCCGGGTTGGCCTCCTGGTAAACGCCTTCCTCGTCTTTCAGCACCAGGAAACCGGGCGTGGTTTCAAAGATGGTCTGCACCAGGTGGCGCTCCTGGCTCAACAAGACCTCCGCCGCCTTCCGCTCGGTGATGTCCCCCACGCTTCCGATCAGCGCCGAGGGGCGCCCCTGGGCGTCCCGCAGGACCGTGAACCGGTCATGCAGCCAGCGATAAGACCCCTTTTTGTCCTGGAACCGGTACTCCAGCTGGCAGGCCGCGCTGGCGGGATCGGCCAGGGCGGCGTTCACCTCCCGCTGGACTGCGGGCACATCGCCGGGGTGGATCAAAGCCAGCACCGAGGCGATGGGCAGGGCTTTCATCTCCTCCGGGGTGTGGCCGGTGATCCGTCCAAATACGGGACTCAGGTATTCGTACACCCCGGTATTCAAATCCCGCTTGTAAGAGGCATCCTGCGCATTCTCCAGCACCTCCCGCAGCCGCTCCTCGCTCTGGCGCAGCTCCCGGGTGCGGCTTTCCAGCCGGCTTTCCACCCGCAGCAGTTCCCGCTCGCGCCGGGCCTTTTGGCACAGCTCCACCGCGTAATGCGGCAGGAACGGCTTGCTGATGAAAGCCGCCGCCCCCAGCTTCATCCACTCCAAGGCCAGCTTGGGGTCTGGATCACCCGTGATGGCCAGGCAGACTGTCCCGGGCCGCTGTTGCTGGAACTCCGCCAGGAGCTTTTCCCCCCCGAGGTCGGGCAGGTGGTGGTCAAGGATGACGGTATCGTATTCCAACTGGCTGAATTTCGCCTGGGCTTCGCGCCCGGTCAGCGCGAGGTCGGCCAGAAAGCCGTGCGCCTCGAATTC
>CAYPCQ010000245.1:0-2582 GCA_964409245.1 uncultured Verrucomicrobiota bacterium | reverse complement strand
TCTGACTCCACTTTTTCGTCTCATAGAGTGTCAATCTATTCCAGGACGGGACCCCCCGTTGGTGCTTCCTTTCTCGTGTTTCACCCCTCGTGTTTCACCCCTTTAACCAGCCGATCCTGTTCGGGACTTGCCGAACGCGGTCTTGATCCCGCCGGGTGGGTGGCGCAAACTGGCCGCCGGCATGGAACTGATTTTGGCCATCTCCTAAGTGCGGCTTGATTTGCTTATGAAAAACGATCCGATCCAGGCTGCCCAGCCTGGCGCCCGGTCCGGGGCGGGAAGGGTGGTGCGCGAGGCTTGCCTCGTGGCCGCCGCGGGCATCATCCTCTCACTGGCTGCCAACTGGCTGTCGCCGCGTGGTTTGGAACTAACCCGCAATTATTTCCCCGGCGCCGCCCGGCCTATGACGCCCATCCCGCCACCCAAGGCCGCCCCTTCAACCCATGGGGCTGGCAGTTCCCGGACGAACCAGGCCCCGGCCGCGGATCTCCTGGCCGCGCGCCTCCAAGCCAGCGGTTTGCAACGGATCGAGCGGAGCCAGGTGGAAAAAATCCTCGGGGATCCCCGCTACGAGCAGGACTTGGTGGTGCTGGTGGATGGCCGCGCTGATCGCGAATACCAGGCGGGGCATATTCCCGGGGCGCGCCAAATCGACCATTATCGGCCCGCCGCTTACCTGGCGGAAGCGCTGCCCGTTTGCCAGACGGCCGGGCAGATCGTGGTTTATTGCAACGGCGGCGATTGTGAAGACGGCATCTTCACGGCCCTGACCTTGAGCGAGGCGGGCATCCCCAAGGAAAAGCTTTTTATCTATGCCGGCGGCATGGCGGAATGGGCGGCCGCCGGGTTGCCCGTGGAAATTGGCGCCCGCCAAAGCGGCCAATTGCGGAGCGGCCACCCTTGACCGCCCTTCCCGGAAGCCTCCGATAAGATTTGGCAAATCCTTTCCCGCCGCATACAGTGGCCGGGATATCTGGACGGCCCGGGCACCGCGGCCGCCGGTGAAGCGTCATGAGTTTGCCCATTAAATTAGTTTCAACGGATTTTGACGGCACGATTTATTCGGAAGGGGATGATCCGGCCATTCCTCACGAATTGCAGTCATTGCTGGCCCGGTTGCGCCGGCAAGGGGGAAAATGGGTGATCAACACCGGGCGCACGCTGGATGACCTGCTGGAGATCCTGGGCGATATCCAGCCCGCCGTCTGGCCCGATTTCCTGGTGGTCGTGGAGCGGGAAATCCACCAGCGCAACGGACAGGGATACGAGGAGTGGGGTCATTGGAATCAGCGTTGCCACGAGGATCAGCAGCGCTTGTTCGATAAAGTGCGGCCTTGTTTGCCCGAAATCCTGCGGTGGATCCGGCAGCGTTTCCAAGCCCAGGTTTTTGAGGATATTTACTCCCCCTTCTGTCTGGTGGCGGCCACCAACGAGGACGCGGACGAAATCCTGGCCCATGTCCAACAGAACTTCGCGCACCTGCCAGAACTCACCTTGGTCCGGAATGACATTTACGCCCGGATGAGCCACGCCGCTTACAACAAGGGCACCGCCATGGCGGAAATAGCCCGCCACCAGGGGGTGACGCCGTCGCAGGTGCTGGCGGCGGGAGATCACTTTAACGATTTGCCCATGCTGCTGAAGGAATACGCCGGCTGGCTGGTGGCGCCAGCCAACGCCATGCCCCAAGTCAAGGAACAGGTCCGCCGCCAGGCCGGTTTCGTCAGCCGCCAGCAGTCGGGCCTGGGGGTGCTGGAAGGGCTGGCGCATTACCTGGGCTGGCCGGCGCCGGCGCCGGTTGGCTGATGGATCGCAAACCGTCCGGCCAGCCAAGCCCCCTTTCGCCATGATGGGAAAATATATGAGATGGAGTGCTTGCTGCGTGGCAGCGCCGGGGTTTGGGGGCGCCTTGGCCCCGGTTTTCAGTTTAAATGGATCGAGCAACTGGCCGATCCTGGGAAGGAGCGAACGTGCCCATCTATAATCGTAAGAGCCAAAAAGTGCCCCGCATACTGGTGGTGGACGATGTCGCCACCAACCGGTTGATGGTGGAGGCGATCCTTAAGGGGGAAGGGGTGGAGATCGTCACGGCGGCCAACGGCATGGAGGCTTTGGCGGCGGCGGCGGCCAATCTCCCCGACCTGATCCTGCTGGATGTCATGATGCCCGGGATGGATGGCTATGAGGTGTGCCGGAAAATCAAGGAATATCCCGAGCGGCGCCTGGTCCCGGTGATTTTTTTAACATCCTGCTCGGAAACCCATGAGGTGGTCAAAGGTTTCGAGGCGGGTTGCGTGGACTATGTGACCAAGCCGTTCCGCGCAGTTGAGCTGCTGGCCCGGGTGCGGACACACCTGCAGCTGCACCAGCTGCGCAGCCTGCTGCCCACCTGCATGCATTGCCACCATATCAGGGATGAAGACGGCCAATGGGAGCCGATGGAATCCTATATCCACTCCCGGGCCGGGGTGTCGTTTTCACACGGCGTCTGCCCCGCTTGCATGAAGAAGCATTATCCCGACTACGCGCCCTAGCCCTACCTTCGCAGGTTTGAGAGGGAATGGTGGTGACAAGGAGTTAAA
>CAYPCQ010000244.1:0-2637 GCA_964409245.1 uncultured Verrucomicrobiota bacterium | reverse complement strand
TTCCGAGGGCGTCCGCTCGGCCCCGTTGGCCCTTGCAGGCTGCCAACCGCCTTTTGTTACCTTGTTTATCGGCGGGATTCGGAAATACTTGAGGTTCTATTTGCGCTGGCAGGCGGCGGCCCCGCCGGCTGGCGGAGGAAGCGGGCGCCCAACCCGGCGCGGAGAAAATCCCGCATCCACTTCTCATAATACTGGTAGCAAAGATAGCTCAGGAGGCTGGTGATGCCGAAGGCGATGGAGGCCGTCCATACTGGCTGCTGCTCGGGGCGCAAAATCCCGCCGCAAAACTGCTCCAGGTAGCGCAGGACCAACTGGTGGAACATGTAAAAGGAGAAGCTCACCTCGCCCAGCAGAATCATCCAATCCCGGGAAAGCCACCGGGAAAGCAGGCCCCGCTGGCAGGCAAACAAATACACCGCCAGGGTGAACACCGGCATGTAATAAACGCCGTAGCGGAAATCCTGGGGGATGGCTCTGGAGGTGCAGATCTGCAGCAGCAGCAGGCCGGTGACCACCAACTCCAGCGTGGTCCAGGCGGCGGCGGGCATGGGCCGCCGGGAATTTTGGAGGAAGATCAGCCCGGCGATGACGCCCAGCGTGAAGTCCAGCAACCGAAACACCGGGGCAATGTAAAAAAGCCAGTAGCTGAACGGCAGGCCCCGCAAACCGGCCACCACCCCGAGCGTGACCACCCAGAGCAGGACGCCCACGAGGCCCAGCTTTTTACGGGAAACCGGCCCCAGGCGGGCGAAGGCAAACAGGATCAGCGGCAGCCAGGCGTAAAAGAAAAACTCATTGCAGAGGCTCCACGAGGGGGAGTTATAGGAAAAAAACACCCGTTCGCGGGGGACATGGCTTTGCAGCAGCAGCAGGTTGGGGGCGGCCTTCAAAATGGTTTGCACGGGGAAATAACGCAGGCTTTCCAGAATCACTGGTATGGCCAGCCAGAAGGTGAGGAAATGCACCGGGTAGATGCGGGCAAAGCGCGCGATGTAGAATTTCTTGATCTCGAGCCAGTTCAGCGTGGTGATTTTGGCCTGGTAATTATAGGTGAGGATAAACCCGGACAAGACAAAGAAGAAAGTGACCCCCAGGTAGCCTTCGGAGAAAAAACGATCGTAAACCCCGGACCACCGCGGGTGGTGCTTGAAGAATTCGCAATGGCAAAGAAACACCGCCAGCGCCGCAAAAAAACGAAGCGAAGTAAGTGGTTTTAGGGTGGCCGGGGGCGTCTGCTTCATCGGTCAGTGGGTATTGCCGCCCATGATCCGGCCCAAGCCGCCCAGGACGGAACCTTCCTCACGCCCGCCCCGGCCGGATTTTGCGGAGGCGCTGAGGATGCGATCGGCCATGCGGCTGAACGGCAGGGATTGCAGCCAGATCTTCCCCGGGCCGGTCAACCGGGCGAAAAACACTCCCTCGCCGCCAAAGAGCATGGTCTTCACCTTGCCCACGTACTCAATATCAAAATCCACACCGGGTTGATAGGCCACCACGCAGCCGGTATCCACGCGCAAGACCTCCCCCGGGGCCAGCTCCCGCTGGCAGATGGCGCCGCCGGCATGCAGAAAGGCCCAGCCGTCCCCCTGCAGGCGCTCCATGATGAATCCCTCGCCGCCAAACAAACCCACGCCCATCCGTTTTTGCAGGGCGATGCCGACACTCACGCCCTTGGCGGCGCAGAGGAAGGAATCCTTTTGGGCAATGAGTTCTCCGCCCACCTCGGAAAGACGGACGGGGATCACCTTGCCCGGATAGGGAGCCCCAAAGGCGACATGCTTTTTTCCCATCCCCCGGTTTTGAAATACGGTCATGAACAGCGATTCCCCCATGAGCAGGCGCTTCCCGGCGCCCACCAGGGCGCCAAAGAAACCGCCCTGCTGGCCTGAGCCATCCCCGAAGATGGTCTCCATCTCGATGCCGTCTTCCATGTACATCATGGCGCCGGCTTCCGCCACCGCCGCCTCCTGCGGATCCAACTCCACCTCGATGTATTGCAGGTCGTCGCCGAATATCTGGTAATCCACTTCGTGCATCAGGCTCATAAGCGATTTGCGGTTGTTTGGTTCATTTGCCGAACACTCGGGATAGCTTGCGTCATGTGTTCCGGAAGTCAAACCGTTAATCCCCCGGAGCGGGAGGGCGATCCAAATGGCGGCGGAAGGCCGGAAGGCCGCTGCCCAAGGAGCGGAATTTTAATCAACCTCGGGCTTTGCAGAAAGTTAATTTGCAGCCGGCTTTTTGGGCTGCCCTTCCGCCAGCCCCAGGCTGGTTCCAACCAGAACGGCGCCCGGCGCCAACGCCCATAAGAGAGCCACGATCAGGCTGGCTATCTCCAGCTCGCAGTGCGGCAGGATCACGTGGAAGAAGCCGAGCATCCACATGATCCACAGCGCCGGGCCCCCAAAGGCGGCCAGGCTTTTGATGCGAGGTTCGGCGGGGCCGAGGAACCGCCAGCTGAGGAGGAGCGATCCGGGGCCCAGCACACCCATGGCTCCCAAGGCTGAAAACCCCAGCACCCGGCGCCAGATCCCCATGTCGTGCTTCAGGAGACCGCAGGCCGAAAAACCCGGAAAATAGATCCTCCTGGAATAGATTGACACTCCATGAGACGAAAAAGTGGAGTCAGACGGGTGG
>CAYPCQ010000243.1:0-2771 GCA_964409245.1 uncultured Verrucomicrobiota bacterium | reverse complement strand
GTTGGTTTTGACGGCGCTGTTAATCCAGCCCAGCATGAACCTGGCGAGCTTTCGCAGCGTGAACCAACGCTGGCCTAGATCAGGGGACCCAATTTTCACCAGCCACTTCGCGACCTGGGATGCCGCCCACTATCTAAATTTGAGCGAAGTTGGTTACTCCCGGGGCGAGCCCTCCTGCGCCTTTTACCCCTTGTGGCCATTATTGGTCCGCTGGCTCTCGTTCCTTACCGGCGGCGGTCATCTGCTGGCCGGCCTATTGCTGGCCAATGCCTGTTCCTTGGCGGCTTGGATTTTATTTCACCGGCTCGTTGCCCGGCGCTGGGGGAATACCGCCGCCCATTGGTCGCTGGCCTTTCTCATCCTCTTCCCGGGATCGTTGTTTTTCCAGTTCCATTATACCGAGGGTCTGTTTCTGCTGCTGACCATGGCGCTCTGGTGGGGTCTGGAAACACAGCGCCATGCCTGGGGATTCCTGGCCGCCTTCCTTCTGCCTTTAACCCGGGCCGTAGGTGTCTTCTCAATTCTGCCGATCGCCGCGCGGGTCCTGGGACCGTCCGCCCCGTGGTTCAAGAGCTGGTTTGAACAAATCAAGCTCGGGATCGGCAAGCCAAGTTACGGAACACCCGGAGATTATCGAGTGCCGCCTAACCCTGGCGAGCTATCGACCCCGGCGTGCTGCATCTTTCCCTGGCGGGCGGTGGCGAGCCGCGCCTGGCTCCTGACCGCGCCGCTGGCCGGCTGGGGCGTTTACCTGGCGCTCATGTGGCATTGGACCGGCAATCCCTTCGAGGGTTTTGCGGCCCAGAAACATTGGCGAGCGCATGCGGTCGGCAATTTGTGGGATGCGCCGAAGTTTGTGGCGGCTCTGTTTACCCCCACCGAGTGGCATGCGTTCCGGGGCTCGGTGCTTGACCGGTGCGTTTTCCTGCTGCTGATCAACTGCCTGCCGATTATTTGGTCGCTCGACAAGGGCCTGCTGATCTGGACTTACATATTGGGCATCCTGCCGGCGATGAGCGGCACGTTCACTTCGTTTACGCGTTTTGCCTCGTGCGCCTTTCCGATGTTCATCGCCTTGGGGGTTTTTCTCGCGCCCCCCGAACGTCGCTGGTTCAGGTATGGATTGCTGCTGGTCTTTGCCGTCCTGCACGTCATATTAGCCTGGCGGTTTGTGAATTTTAGGTGGGCGGGATGAAAGGAACCCGGCTAAGTCCTGATGCGGAAGCGGAAGTCATTTTAGAACCATGGAATTCGGAGAACAGGAAATTGTGCCGCGCCGAAACGTGGCAGCTTTTACGCTGATTGAGTTGCTGGTGGCGATTGGCATCATCGCGATTCTGGCGGGCCTGCTGCTGCCGGTGTTGTCGGCGGCCAAAAACCGGGCGCAGGCCGCGCGTTGCGTTTCGAACCTGAAGCAATTCGCCCTGGCCCTCGAGCTTTATGCCCGCGACCACGACGACCGCCTGCCCCCGAACGCCGACGGACGCCACGAGGCCCTCGGCGCCAAATGGGTCGAGGGCTGGCTGGGGCTGCCGGGGCCGGATTGCACGAACACTCTATTCCTTCAGCGCAGTCTCCTGGCGCCTTACCTCGGCCGGGAGGTGGGGATATGGCGCTGCCCAATAGCGCGCCCGGTGGCGGTGGCCGGCCTCGGTCAGCCGGGGGTGCGCACGGTTTCGCTCAACTGTTTCCTGGGTTCGCCGGTCCAGAGCCACCGGGCCACCACCTACCGCCGGCTGGGCGACCTCACCCGGCCCGCGCCCAGCGAGCTCTTCACTTTTATGGATGAGCGGGAAGAAACGATCAACGATGGCAGCTTCGCCCTCCAATGGGACTTTGCCGCCGGGCGGCCCGAGGCCTGGGTGTTGCGCGACAAGCCGGGCGCGCGCCACCGCCAGGGGGCGAACCTCGCTTTTGGCGATGGCCATGTGGAAACGCACCGTTGGCGGGATGCGCGCACGGTGAACCCGCCCCGTGACGACGCGGTGGTGGCTGACAATGTGGACGTGTTGTGGCTGCAGCGCCACGGCACCTGGCGGGAACGATGAGCGCCATGGACTTTCTAAAAAAATACCTCCAATTTTGCCTGGTGGGTGGCAGCGGCCTGGCGGTGGACATGCTCGTTCTAATCTTGCTGGCTTCGCCGGCGTTCTGGGGATGGGACCTCATGCTGAGCAAAGCCATCGCGGCGGAGGCCGCCCTCGTCAATAATTTTATCTGGAACGAGGCCTGGACCTTTCGCGATATGAGGATTGGTCAAAATCGCTGGCGGCAGCGGCTGGCGTGCTTGTTCAGGTTCAACCTGATCTGTCTGGCGGGTATCGGCCTGAGTGTCCTTTTGCTCGATCTGCAGGCGATCGTGCTCCATATAAATCTCTACCTGGCGAATTTCAATGCGATCGTGCTGGTGAGTTTCTGGAATTTCTTGCTGAATTTGAAATTCGGCTGGAAAAGACCGGCGGCCCAGGCAGGGGCGGTGGCGCGTGAGACGTGATCGATTTTTCTCAAAATCATATCTGCTTCAGTACTCGTGGCAGGTTCGCTCGCGATGGCAAAATTCCTGGCTGGCCAGCCGATCGTCGGGACCGATTTCTGTCAGTGTCCGGTTGCACCAGCAACGAATGGCCTGTGTTGGCGAGAGAAGCTATGGAGACATTGGAGCCGAGGCCGCATGGGAGGATAAGGTTGGCGGGACGATAAAAGGGTCAGGCAATAGCATGGTGTGGTTTTGTGTTTGACATTGGCAACCAAACTCGTGACGATTGCCCCAT
>CAYPCQ010000242.1:0-2914 GCA_964409245.1 uncultured Verrucomicrobiota bacterium | reverse complement strand
GGCCGGTGGCGGGGTATGGGCAGGGGGTGATCGCCGGCTCGGTGGTGTGGCAGGGTGGAGATGAACCGCTGCCGGAAGTGACGGTCTGCCTGTATGACTTGGATAATCCACCCTCGGGCAATCAACCAGCAGCGTGGCTGGCAACCACCATGACCGGCTTGGACGGGCGTTACGCATTCACGAACCTGCCGCCAGGCCATTACGGAGTGTGGCCGCTGGCGGAGGCCTCCACCGGGCTGCAGTTCCAATGGGCGACCAATTCGGCCTCCCCGCAGGTGGCGCTGGTGAATGGGGTGAACATAGTGAATTTTACGGCGGCGGATGCCTCGCTATTCGAGGGGGACGAGGGGAAATTCACCGTGACTATTTATGCGGATCTCAGCGGATATGGCCAGGGCTGCGACCTGGCCATTTCGCGCCGCAGTTTTAACTGGTTTGGTTGGAACTCGTGGTATGATTCCCTCCCCAATGGCAGTTTCGTGTGGGATTTCACCAACACCATCCGTGGCTTGGCCTCGATCAAAGTGACCGTGGGTTACGGGAATAACTGGGGATTTGGCGGGCTGGAAAACGTCTTTCGGGTGACCTTGACGCCTAAAGGGGGCGGTGCCAGCGTGAGTGCGCAGATAGATCTACCCATCGCCGGTTGCCCGCAGGCATCGGTGTTTGCCTGGGATCCCAAACCTGAAGGCCGCGGCTTGTGGCGCAGCGCGGGCCTGGCTGTGGCCGTGGCCTTGCCGGCTACGAAGGTGGAATTCCCCGGCCAGTTTACGGCCTGGTGGCAAGCGGTGGCCGGGGCGTATGGGTATGTGGTGGAAGTTGCCACGGATGGCAGCTTTAAGGAAAACAATGGCCGGCCCACGGTATCATTGGATGTGGGCGCGTCCACCCAATGCGATGTGAAAGTGCCGCAGGCAGTCGGGAACAAGCTTCCCTATTATTACCGGGTGATCGCCTGCGGGGACAATGTCTTGAGCGAGTACTCCGCCGCGGTGCGGGTGGGCTTGGACGCCCTGGCCGCGCCGGTGGCCTTGCCGGCTGCGAAGGTGGAGTTCCCAGGGCGGTTTGAAGCCCAGTGGCAGGCATTGTCCGGGGCGCAAGGTTATGTGGTGGAAGTATCCGCGGACGGCAGCTTTGCGGAAATTAACGGACGGCCCGATATCTCCATCGATTCGGGTTCCGCCACCCAATGGACGTTTGAGCTTCCAGCCGCCGCCGTTAACAAGCTTCCCTATTACTACCGGGTGAAGGCTTGGGCCAGTAACGTGTGGAGCCAGTATTCCACCGTGGTACAGGTTGGCTTGGACGCGGTGGCGGCGCCGGTGGCACTGCCTGCCAGTGGAGTGGGAACAAACGGCTTCACCGCCAACTGGGCTCCCTTGGCAGGTGCGTGGGGGTATCGGCTGGATGTTTCGGCTGATTCGCAATTTGGCAGCTTCATCCTGGGGGATGCCGATGTGGGAACCAACCTCAATTATGTCGTCCCCATTCCGATTCAAGCTGGCACCACCAATTACTATCGGGTCCGGGCCTGGGCCAAGGGATGCACCAGTATCGATTCAAAAACCATACCGGTGGAATTGGTCCCTGAATCGCTGGCGGCCACGGGCCTGGGGATCAATTGTTTTACCGCAGCCTGGCAGGCGCTGCCGGGCGCCCAGGACTACCGGCTCGATATTTCAACCGATGCGGGTTTCAAAAACATCGTTATGGCGGATGTGGCGGTTGGCAATGCAACCAGTTACGCGGTCCAAAACCTGCCGAGCAACGGGGATTGGTTTTACTGTGTTCGGGCTATCGTGGCGGGCTTTGTCAGCGGCAATTCCAAACCCATCCAGGTGGCGCTTGGCGCGGTGGGCCCCGTGGCCTTACCCGCCACCGACGAGAACAAATTGTTTGAATTCACGGCCAACTGGGCCTCGCTGGCGGGCGCGAAAAATTACCGGGTTGATGCCTGGGTTGTTAAAAATGGAACTACATACGACATTCTGAAGAATAAAGATGTGGGAAATGTAACTGAATATACAGTGCCATCAGGCAGCAACAATGTGCGGTATCGGGTTCGGGCCACCGCTGGCTCCTTGATAAGCGCTTATTCAAATACGGTTATTGCGAGGAAATATTAACCCCCAAGCGCAGGCATTTGCTGAAGGTTATGGCAGCCGTTATATCCCCCGCAAAACCGCATTGGCCGCATGGGTTCGGCCATTCCTGACCTTACTAACTATAACCAATGAGCGACCCGAAAAACAACTATTGAAGCAATTAAAATGAATCAAATTTCATTATCGTGGTGGGCGGGATTTGCCGCCATCTGCCTGGCCCTGGCGGCCCAGGCCCAGGTGAATACCCAGCCGGGCATCCAAATTGTCCCGGCCCTGGCGCCCCATGGCACGCCGCAGGCCTGGCTGGATGCCAGCGGCCTGGCGGGTGATCCCGCTTCTGCCGAACTGGCCGACCCGGATGGCGACGGCCAGCCCAGCTGGCGGGAGTTCGTGGCCGGGACCAGCCCCACCAACGCCTCCTCCGTGCTGGCCCTCACGGCCTCCCTCACCGCCGAGGGGCCGGTGCGGCTGGGCTTTTTCGCCGGCCTGGGCCGGCGGTTCCAGGTGGAGTCCTCCGACGATCTGCAGGCTTGGGCCGCCGTGGGTTCCCCGGTGGCGGGGCAAGGCCGGGCGGTGGCGGTGCTGGATGACCGCCCCCGGGCGGGGGTGGCCAGCCGCAGCTACCGGGTGCGGGCCTTGGGCGTGGCCGCGCGGCCCGGGATGGCGTGGATTCCACCCGGCACGTTCACCATGGGCAGCCCGGATTCCGAGCCGGGGCGCTCAGCCAGCGAGGGGCCGCAGACGCGGGTGGCCTTCACCCGGGAGTTCTGGCTGGGGCGCACCGAGGTGACCCAGGGGGAATACCAAGC
>CAYPCQ010000241.1:0-3345 GCA_964409245.1 uncultured Verrucomicrobiota bacterium | reverse complement strand
TGGCCCGGCCCTATTGGTTCGAGCAGCCGATTCTGCCGGTGGGCGAGCGGGCTCCGACCCAAAAGGACACGCTCACACTGGCGGCCACGGTGTCCTTGTATATGAGCCAGGAGGCCGAGGTCCAAGCGCAGGCCATCGAGGAATATATCGAAGCCAATCCCAAATCCCCTTGGATTCCTGGATTGCGGATTAACCTGGGCAAGTTTTATCGCAACCAGGGCCGTTATACCAAGGCCCTGGCCCAGTGGGAGGAGGCCTGGTGGGAGACCCTGGGCTATGACGGCGGCTGGGGGAAACATGTGGCCGATTATGCCTGGGCGCACTCCACACGGCTATTAGTCAGCCTGGGCCGGTTTGAAATGCTGTCGCTGATGTTTCCCGAAGTGAAAGACCGGGTGTTCGAACCCGGCGCCTTGGCGCACATGGTAGGCCGCACCCGGGAGGCCTTGGCGCTCACGCGGAACGACCGTTCGGGCTCTTACCGCTGCGGATTGCTGGCGCTCAACAACCTGGCCCGCCAACTGTATGGGCGGAGCTACGATGCGCAGGCGTTGATGCGCTATCGGAGCGCCGACCTGGCCTATTCGCTGAAAGCCTTGACGGACATCGGCCGCCAGTTCGGCTTTGACCTGGTGGCCGTCAAGCGGGAGCTGGGGCAGGAACTGGCGGTGCCCTCGCTGGTGCATTGGCGGCAGAACCATTACGCGGCCATTCTGGAGCGGCGGGGGGACAGCTATCTGGTGGCCGATCCGACCTTCGGCGATGCGCAATGGATTTCCGCCCAGGCCATCAACTCGGAAGCCAGCGGCTATTTCCTGGTCCTGGCAACGCAAGTGCCCCCCGGCTGGCGGGGAGCCAATGCCGGGGAGGCCGCCTCCGTTTTGGGGCGCGGTTTTCCGTATTACATCAGGGATGGGGATGATCAGTCCTGTGCGGACTCGTGTTGTCCCCCTGGCCACGGCGGAGGAGGTGGCTGCGCAGGCATGATCGCCTGGTGGGTCTCGGAACCGTTCATCAATCTCTGGCTGGAAGACGAGCCTCTGGCCTATGCGCCCGCTTTGGGGAGCCCGGTGTCCTTCCGGCTGGCCTACAAGCAGCGGGATGACACCACCGGCCTGGATCCGGCGGTGTTCAACTTCGGGGCGGGGTGGAATTCGGGCTGGCGGTCCTACGTGGAAGTGGCGCCGCCGTTTTTGAGTTACCGGCGAGCCACGGTTTACCTGCCCGGCGGCGGGGAAACGGTGTTCAACTTTGGGGTGGGTGAAACCACGGCCAGCAGCTACGCCAGCAACTGCCAGCTTCAGTATACGCTGGATGGCAATAACAACGTCACCGCCTTCAAGCTCACCTATCCCAACGGCCTCCAGTATACTTACTCCTTCTTCCGGACCGATCAGGATGGCAGATGGAGCCAGGTCTATTTAACTCAGAAAACCGATGCGCGGGGGTTTGCCACCCAGTTTGCCTACACCAACGGCCAGTATAACTACGATCCCGCCACGCAAATCATGCGCCTATGGTCGGTGACGGATGCCGATGGCCAGGTCTGCAATCTGCAGTATGTCACCGCCGTCCCCAATGACACGGACAACCGGGTCAGCCAGGTGAGCGACCCTTACAGCCATAGCGCCAGCCTGGCCTATAATGGAGGCACCCTGGTGACCATCACCGATACCGCTCAACTGGCTAGTTCCATCGCCTACGACGGCATTTATCCGGCCAGCATCACCACGCCCTATGGCACCACCAGTTTCAGTTACGAGAACTATGACGATGGATCCTTGGGCCGGGCGGCTTATGTTACCGAGCCCAATGGCGGCCAGCAGATCTATGCGTATTTGGGTTACTGTGCCGATGCCAATTGGGTGCCTTGGATGCCGTATGCCTATGCCCCCAGTTTAGTGCCCTCCGGGCAATCCTTCCTGGTGTTCGATAATGAGCCTTTTTGGCGCGACAGTTTTTATTGGAACCAACACCAGGCGGCGGGTTTGCAGGGGAGCGTTAGTGCCTTTACACCGGTTCAGTTTAACCGGGCCCGGATGCGCCATTGGTTGAGCGATCCGGCGGCGTATTACGATGTCACCCCGGTGGCCACCCTGGCATTTGAGCGGGCCCCCAGTCCCGATGCCAACAGCACCAACACCAGTCAGTTGACGTGGTATGGCTATGCGGGGCAGGATAACGGGACCAATTATCCCGGCGCGCAAATTCAACCGACGGTCGTGGCGCGCATCCTGCCGGACAACAGCGTTTGGTATGAATATTTCGAATACAACACTTTGGGGAAGCCCACGCTGAAGACCAGCACCTATGGCACCGGCTCCACGACGCGCGCGCGGCATTACTATTACTCAGCCGATGGCCTGGATTTGACCTCGGAATACGATCCCAACAACAACTTGGCGGCCAGTTACAGCTACAATAGCCGCCATCAGCTCACCAACCAGACCGTTTATGCCAGTTCGGGCACTGCTTATACAACATCCTGGAACTATGACGCTTACGGCAAGCTAGCGAGCCAACAGACCCCAGGAGGACTGGTTTCGGTTTATACCTACGATGGCACCACCTCCCGGCTGCTCAAAGTGGTGGACCAGACCACCGGCGGCACACCGATCCGGACCAATTCGTTCACGTGGTCCGGCTGCAATCTCTATTCCTCGACCGATCCCCGAGGATTAACCCTGATCCATTCGTGGGACGGCTTGGGCCGTCCAACCCAGATCGATTATCCCGACAGCACCTCGATCCAATTCAGCTACAGCCTACAGCCCGGTTACGGGTTCAACACCGGCGGATCGGCGATTCCCATCCTCGATTTGACCGGGGTGAAAGACCGGCTGGGCAATTGGACCCGGCTCGGGTATGACCGAATCCGGCGGGAGGTGCAAGTGACCGACGCGCGGACCAACACCACCTTATTCGGCTATTGCGGGTGCGGATCCCCGGAGCAGATCACCAACGCCCTGGGACAGATCACGCTGTTTTATTACGACAACGCGGGTCGCAAGACCGATGTATATCTGCCCAACAACACTTCGGAACATTACGGTTATAACAGCCTGGGCCAGCTGGTGACGGTCAGCGACAACCTGGGCACCCGGACCAATTCCTACAACAACCAGGGGCTGTTGAAAGCCGTCAACAACGCCTACGGCCAGTTGAGCGCCATCGGTTACAACCTCCTGGATCAAGCCACCACGGTGACGGACGCCATCGGGGTGTCGATCACCAACACCTGCGACTGGCTGGGCCGGGTGCTGGCCCGGACCCAGCCCGATGGCGGGGTCGAGGGCTTTGCCTATAACGACCGGGGCCTGATTTACCATACGAACCAGTTGGGCA
>CAYPCQ010000240.1:0-3351 GCA_964409245.1 uncultured Verrucomicrobiota bacterium | reverse complement strand
TGGGCGCGGCCATCGGGCTTTACCGCGATGGCAGCCCCGGGGGGGTGAGCCTGACCTTGCGCGGGCAGCCGGGGGAGCGGTTCCAGGTGGAAACCTCGACGGATCTGGCGGCCTGGACGCCGCTGCCCGGCGTGTATGAAGGCGGGCAGGCGGTGCAGGTGATCGAGCTGCGCGCGCCCGGCACGGCGGCCCGGTTTTACCGGGCCAGCAGGCTGCCTTGAACGAAATATTGGCTGTTGCATATGGCAAACCATAATCCACGACACTTGGCGCCCCGCCCCCCCCGGGTAGCTGCTCATGGCAGCCTCTCCGGCTGGCTATCCCTGCTCTTGCTTTGGGCAGGATTCGCCGGCCCGGCGGGAGCTGCCCAATTAACCCTCCGCGACGCCACCGCCACCGCTTCCTTGGTGGGGGAAGCCGTGGTGGAGCTGGACGCCCAGGGTGATGAAAACGCGATGGGCTTCAGCCTTGAATACCCCACCAATCAGCTGGCGTTTGAAAGCCTGCAAGTGGCGAATCCAGGAATGTCATTCCAGGTGAACCAGGAAACGCCCGGCCGGCTGGGGCTCATCCTCGCGAATCCCGCGGGCCAGGCTTTTCCAGCCGGCCTCCAGGAGCTGGCGCGCATCCGGTTCAAAACCAGCCTGGCCGCCGGCCCGGCCAGCATCAGTTTTGGCGATGTCCCGGTGCCGCGCGAAATGGTGAATGGGCAAGGGGAACCGCTCGCGCTGCGGACCCAAAACGGGGTTCTGACCGTGCAGCCGCTGAATCCGCCCGTCATTGCCGGCCAGCCGCAGGACTATGAAGGCTACGAAGGCGCCCAGGTCACGCTGAGCGTCAGCGCGGAGAGCCCAGCTCCGCTGCGGTACCAATGGTTTTGGAATGGTGTAAGCATCCCGGGAGCGGACCAGAATCAGCTGGTGCTGCCGGGCGCAATCCCCGCCCAGAGCGGCTGGTATTCGGTGGCGGTTCGCAACGCGGCAGGCGCCAGTATGAGCGCCGCCGCCGGGGTGAAAATTTACGCCGGATCCTCCAGCCAGGCCAAGCCGTCGATCCTCACCCAGCCGCGCAGCGGCTCCCTGGTGGTGGGTGAAAAACTGGCTTTGTCGGTCCAGGCGCAAGGCAGCCTGCCGCTGACCTACCAGTGGCAGCGGAATGGCGGGGCACTGCCGGGCGCCACCAGCAACACCTGGTCCAAGGCCGCCGTGGAGGAGGCCGATGCGGGTGATTACCAGGTGGTGGTTTCCAACACCTCGGGCAGCGTGGCCAGCGCGGTGGCCCGGATCACCGTGACGGCCACCAACCCCCGCTGGGCATCCCTGGGGACCGGCTCCCTCATCGCCGGGCAGACCATCACCGTCCCGCTGCAAATGGCCACCCTCGGGGGCGAACAGGCCTGCGCGCTCAGCCTGCTATATGAGCGGACCCGCTTG
The DNA here is from genome assembly GCA_964409245.1 of uncultured Verrucomicrobiota bacterium. Lineage (GTDB taxonomy): Bacteria > Verrucomicrobiota > Verrucomicrobiia > Limisphaerales > UBA1319 > CAIMWS01. Next base: position 1,918 of record CAYPCQ010000240.1, on the reverse strand, counting down.
CGCTTCCTGGATGCTGTCACCGCTTTGCCCGGCGCCGTGCTGGTGCTGAACACGAATTCCATCGAATACGGCCGGATCGGCCTGATCTACAGCCAGGGCTTGAGCACGCCCATGGAGCCAGGCACGAACACGATTCTGACCTTGCGCTTCCTGGCTTATGCGGTGGATGGCATCACTGGGTTGAATTTCGGCGATGACCCCATCCTCCGGGAGGTGGTGGACGCCGAGGGCAACCTCCTGCCCATGCGGCATATCCCCGGTTCGCTGACTGTTGCCGTGCCACCCGCCATCACCGTCCAGCCTGCCGATCAGGCCGTCCTGGCCGGCGCCCCCGCCAGTTTCAGCCTGGAGGTTGCCGGCTCCGCGCCGTTGCAGTGTCAATGGCAATTCAATGGCCGCGGCCTGCCCGGCGAAACCAACTTCACACTCACCATTCCGGCGGTTGGGGAAAGCCAGGCCGGCCTCTATGCGGCCATCGTCTCCAACGGCGCGGGCGCCATCACCAGCCGCCCCGCCCGGCTGGCAACCGGCCGCACCCTGCAGATCGCCAGCGTCCCGGCGCTGCCCGGGCAAAGCGTTGAAATCCCCATCCGGCTGCTGGCGGCGGGCGGGGAAAACGCCGTGGGATTTTCGGTGGCCTTCAACCCTTGGGAATTGGAGTTCCAGGAGCTGATCCCCAGCCCGGCCTTTGCGGCCAGCCTCGTGGTCAATTCCAACGCGCTGAACCGCGGCCAGTTGGGCTTGATCGCCGCCCTGCCGGGTGGCGCGGCGCTGCCCGCCGGCCCGGTTGAAATTGTCCGCCTCCGGTTCCGCCCCGTGCCGGCTTCCGGGGAGGTCAAACTGGTTTTTTCCGGGGAACCCATCCCCCTCCAGGTATTCGATGCCAGCGCCCAAGCCCTGCCGTTCCAATCGGTAACGGGCGGGGCCAATGTGTTCGTGCCGGCGAACTTGCGGCCCACCGTGATTACCCAGCCGGCCTCCATCATGGCGGCCCTGGGTTCCCGCCAAAAACTGTCGGTCAAGGCCACCGGGGCGCCACCGCTATTCTACCAGTGGCAGCATAATGGCACGAACCTCCCCGGCGCCATTGGGCCGGAATATTCCCTCCCGGCAACCGGCTGGAACGACGATGGCAATTACCAGGTGATCATTGAAAATGCATATGGCATCGTGACCAGCAGCATTGGCATTTTAACCGTGGGCGTGCCGCCCGCTTTTTCCCGGCAACCCCAAAGCCAGGCGCTCCGCAACCAGGACACGCTCACGCTTTACGCCCCCGCCCTGGGGGTTGAGCCGATCCGCTACCAGTGGTTCTTCATGGACCAATCACTCAAGACCAGCACCCTGGCCGGCGCCAGCGGTTTCCAGCTGGTCATCAAGTCCGTGGCCAAAGAAACCAACGAGGGCCAATATTATGTGAGCGCCAGCAATTTCTTTGGCGCCACCCTCAGTTCCACGGCTGCCGTCACCATCTTGCCCCCCTTGAAAATCACCCATGCCAAAACCACCAACGTGCTCAATCCGGGTGGCGGCTTGATCCTGCCGTTGCAGCCGCTGCAGATGGAGAATTCAGGCCCGGGCCCCTTCAACTACCAATGGCAGATCAACGGCGAGGCCATTCAGGACGCCACCAACGCCACGTACGTCATCCCCAGCGCCAAGCCTGGCGATGGCGGCTCCTACCGCGTGATCGTGGCCAGCGGCGCCGAAGCCGTAGCGGTGGATATCGCCGATATCATCGTCCAAGCACAGCCGGTCGTCGCCGGGGACAACTTTAGCGACCGGATTCCCCTCCTGGCCACCAACGGGCTTGGCGGAGTGGTGAGTGCCACCAATGTCCTGGCCACCAGGGAAGCCGGCGAACCCGATCATGCCGGCAAAAAGGGCAGCAAATCGATCTGGTTCAAGTGGGTGGCCC
>CAYPCQ010000239.1:0-3352 GCA_964409245.1 uncultured Verrucomicrobiota bacterium | reverse complement strand
CGCCGCAAGCGACTGGGCAAGAGAGTTTTAGGTCTTAAGTAAGTGCCATTCGCCCTCACGGGCCTCGTTTTGGCGGCCGCCATCGCCATCCAGGGCCGGCGCCGGAACCGGCCCGGGCGCACCCGCGCCATCCTGATCGCGGAAGCGGTGCTGGGCCTGTTGATGATGTTTTTCGTGGTGGACCGCAAGGTGGCCCGGCTCGAAACCTCGCTGATCGCCCTGCGGGCCAAAACCAGCGCCGACTCCGCCACCATGTTCCAGGCGGTCGCCCGGCTGGAGAGCAAGCGCCGCACCTTCCTGCGCGACCCGGCTGAAGCGCAAAAGCTGCTGGCGGCGGAGTTCGGGGAGGTGAGCCTGCGCCCCTTCATCCTGGACGAGGCCACGGACATCGTGCAGATGCACATCAAACGGCCCCTGGCCCAGGCGTTCCTGGCGGTGATCGACTTGCGCAACCCCGCCCTGGAAATCAAGCTGGGGATCAACTTGCTCCAGAAACGCCTGACCAGCGTTTTCGCCCGGGAGAACGACTGCTCGCTGGCCATCAACGGCGAGGCGGGCGAATCGCCCGCGCCCAACTCCGGCCTGGGCGACTGGACCGGCTACCTGGTCCAGGGCGGGCAGGTGCTGCTGCGGGAAGGGGCCAGATACCCCGCGCCTTATCTTTGCTTCGATCCCCGGAACCACGCCGAATTCATCCCGGCTTCCGCGCCCAACCGCGCCCTGGCGCCGGACCGCTTCAATGTCATCTGGGGCCGGTGGGATGTGCTGGTGAACGGCGCCGTGCAGAAGGATTCCGCCGGCAGCCAGCAGCCCCGGACGGCCATGGCCATCAGCCAGGATGGCACGCTCCTCTACCTGCTCGTGGCGGATGGCCGCCAGCGCAATTACAGCAACGGCCTCACCCAGGCCGCCGCGGGCCAGTGCCTCAAAGCTTTTGGCGCCTATAACGGCATGCTCTGCGACGAAGGCGGCTCCTCCTGCATCTACCTCAGGCAGTTCGGCGGCATCGCCAATGTGCCCGCCGACGGCATCGGCCAGGAGCGGCCCACTTACACCCATTTCGGCCTGCGGCTGCGCCCGGGCAGTTGAGCCGGAGCAAGGACCGTGGCGGCTCCCGCGCGCCGCTTGACGCGCGCCGGTTTAACGATTACTTATATTTCGTTGTTAAGCGAAATGTAATAGGCTGGAAGCGAGGTTTCCTTATGAGTGAATTGAATCAACCAGTGGATCCGGAGGCGGTCCGCCAGAAAGTGCGCGAGGGCTACGGGGAAATCGCCCGGCAGGGGAACGAATCACGGTCGGGCGGCAAAAGCTGCTGCGGCTGCTCCCCGGCCGGGGCTGAAGACCTGGCCCGGCAGATCGGTTATTCGGCGGCGGAACTGGCCGCCCTGCCGGAGGGAGCCAACCTGGGCTTGTCCTGCGGGAATCCGCACGCCCTCGCCGCCCTCCAGGCCGGGGAGGTGCTGCTGGATCTGGGCAGCGGCGCGGGCTTCGACCTGTTCATCGCAGGCCGCAAGCTGGGTTCCTCAGGCCGGGCCATCGGCGTGGATATGACGCCCGACATGCTGGCCAAAGCCCGCAAAAATGCCGCCGCCTACCGCCAGAAATCCGGCCTGGACAACGTGGAGTTCCGGCTGGGCGAGATCGAGCACCTGCCCGTGGCGGACCACAGCGTGGACGTGGTGATCTCCAACTGTGTCCTCAACCTCTCCCCCGACAAGCCGCAGGTGTGGCGCGAGATTGCCCGGGTGCTCAAGCCCGGCGGGCGCGTGGCCGTTTCCGACCTCGCCCTGCTCCAGCCGCTCCCGCCGGCCGTGCTGGAGATGGTGGAAGCCTTGATCGGCTGCGTGGCCGGGGCGGTGCTGGCGCCGGAAACCGGGCAAATGGCCCGGCAGGCCGGCCTCGCGGAAATCACCCTCACCACCAAGTCCGGCTACGTGGACGGCATGCTCGACTGGCAGGATCCGCTTTACCAAAAGATCCTGGGGTTATTGCCCCCCGGCGCGAAACCCTCCGAATACGTCACCAGCCTGGAAGTCACGGCGCGCAAGCCAGCCCTGGACAGCCAGGGGGCCGCCGCTTCGCTCTACACCCCGGCGGTGGCGGAGCTGGTGGCCATCGGCGCCGCCATCGCCTCCAACTGCGAGCCATGCCTCCAGCACCACTGCGCGCAAGCCCGGGCGCTGGGCGTGGCGCCGGACGACCTGGCGGCGGCAGTGAACACCGCCCATACCGTCCGGCAGGCTCCGGCCCGCTCCATCCTCCAGCTGGCCGACCGGCTGCTCGCGGGCGATCCGGATCCCGCCCCGGAAAAGGGGTGTTGCTCCAGCTCCCCGGCGAACCCGCCCGGGACCGGCTGCTGCTGCTCGTGAACCTCCGCCTTTCCGGCAGCGGGATAAAGGCACCGTGAAACCTGCGTGATTAATCTCCATGCCTGCCTTAGACACCATAACGATCCAAGGCTTTAAGAGCATCCCGTCCATTGAGCGGCTTGAGCTTGGGGCAATCAATTTGGTCATTGGCCCTAATGGTTCCGGCAAATCCAACTTTATCGGTGTTTTTGCCTTCCTGAAGGCCATCCGTGAAGGGCGCCTCCAGGAATATGTTGTAAAGGCTGGGGGCGCCGAAAAGGTGCTGCACTTTGGATCCAAGGTGACCCGGAAGCTGCGTCTGCACCTTTCCTTCGAGCGCGGGGTGAACCAATACGAAATCGAACTCCAGCCAATGGGGGCCGATCAACTTTGCCCAACCTCCGAGGCTGCCTATGCCTCGGGAAATGGCTCCCGCCACCGGCCAGCCGGAAGCGGGCTGATGCCTGCAGGAAAGGAGGCGGCCATCAGCGGATCACCAGGCGGGCAGATTGAAAACCATGTCCGCTCCCATCTCGCCGGCTGGCGGCTATACCATTTCCACGACACGGGGGGCAGCTCTCCGATGAAAAAGACCGCGGATGTGAACGATAACCGCTATCTGCGCTCCGATGGGGCCAATCTTGCCGCCTTCCTCTATTACCTTCGCAAAGAACACGCGGCTGCCTACAACTCGATCCGCCACACCGTGCAACAGGTGGCGCCCTTTTTCGAGGACTTCCAGCTGGAGCCGCAAAAGCTCAATCCGCAAAAGCTGCTCCTGGAGTGGAAGCACAAGGGATCGGAAGGGTATTTCGACGCTGCCGCGCTTTCGGATGGGACCTTGCGGTTCATCGCTTTGGCAACCCTCTTCCTTCAGCCGGAGTCCTGCCGCCCTTCAGTGATCCTGGTGGATGAACCGGAACTCGGCCTGCATCCCTCAGCCATCACCCCGTCCCCAAAGAAGCCCGGGCCTGGCTGCGCCAACTCACGGCCGAATATCG
>CAYPCQ010000238.1:0-3420 GCA_964409245.1 uncultured Verrucomicrobiota bacterium | reverse complement strand
AAAGTTGGATCTGGTGCTTGCCTAATGTGTATACATTTTAATGAAACGATGTACTCGTTACCTCGGCGGCTACCAGCGCTTGGCGTGCCCAGGCAACGGCAGTATTCGTCATCCCAACGCAGGTAGCCGCCGACGTGAGGCGGACCCGAACCATTCGCTGGCCGCCACGGCACGCAAATCCCGGGTGCCGGGCCTCGGGCGGATTGGGCCTGGTTAATATTGGTGCGCTCGGTGAGGCGCCTCCCTTGCCTGGCGGATTGGCAGCGGATGTTACCGCGATAGATTTTCTCCAAAACCATGAGTGCCGGCTGCCTGGAAACGATCAACCGAATTGTCGGAAATGCTTACAACTTGATTTTCGGTCATAAACCGCTGGCCTGGAACAGGATGCCCATAACCAATCCACACCGTACCGCCAAACCGTCGGAAATCCTTACATGCCACACAAATAATTGGTGATGAATAGGTTGTGGTTGTGGTTGCGCCTCCAGCGGGGCATTTTGTCGGGATATTTTACACTATTAGTTAAAATTGTTGATTAATAAGTGATTTTGATTATCACAAACCCCTTTCCTCCAATGGTTTGCGCAAGACCACCTGGCCGGGATATTGGCTGGCCTAAAACCTGCTATACGCCCCCCCTACAGGAAATTGTGCCATTATGAGGATTAAATTCACTAAAACCAATTCCAACCGCCTGCCAGCGTCCACCTGGGGCTGGATCGCTTCGTTCCAAACTTCCACCCACTCCATTGCCTGCCACCATTGGGGTTGGATCGGCTTTTTGAGTTTGCTCCTGACCCTGGGTGGAGCGGGCATCGCGCAAGCACAAGGGACGAACCTTTTCCAGGAGTCGTTTGACCGGCCCAACGTATCGGATGATTGGATAACGGATTTTGGCGTATGGCAGATCGGCACCCCAAGCGTGGGGCCGGGAGGCGCCCATTCCGGCACTAATTTACTATGCACCGGCTTGAACGGCCACGGTGGCAATGTGGGAAGCACGGTGGCCGGCCCCTCTTTGGTGGTGCCCGCCGCCAGCGAGCATCCACGGTTGCGGTTTTGGCATTTTTACTCCCTGCCGGACGATGGTTACGGATTTGTTTATATCAAGGCTGCGGGCAAGGATTGGGAGGCCCTCTCACCCAAATATATGGGCAACAACGGCCGGATTTGGTCGCAAGTGGTGCTGGATCTTTCGGCGTATGCCGGGCAGCGGGTGCAATTGGGCTTTTCCTACGGATCCTGGCGGGGCGGCGGTGAAGGCTGGTTCATCGATGACCTCCAAGTCCTCACTGGGGCCTTGCCAGCCTTCCAGCATCCTGAAGATTTTGACCGCGCCTCGGCCCAGGATCAGTGGATCAGTGATCAAGGGGTTTGGCAGATCGGCACCCCCGCCGTGGGGCCGGGTGGCGCACATTCGGGCGCCAATGTGCTTTGCACCGGTTTGAGCGGCCACGGCGGCAATGTGAGCAGCCTGGTGGCCGGCCCCACCTTGGTGGTGCCCGCCGCCAATGAGAACCCGCGCTTGCGGTTCTGGCAATTCTACGGCCTGCCCGATGACGCTGTGGCATATGTTTATATCAAAGTGGATGGCAAGGATTGGGAATCGCTCTCACCTAAATATATGGGCAACAACGGGCGGATTTGGTCGCAAGTGGTGCTGGACCTCGCGGCCTATGCCGGTAAACCAGCGCGGCTTGGTTTTTATTATGGTTCCTGGCGGGGCGGCGGTGAAGGCTGGTTTATCGATGACCTCCAAGTCCTCACTGGTTCATGGCCAGCTTTCCAGAATCCTGAGGATTTTGACCGCGCCTCGGCCCAGGACCAGTGGATCAGCGATCAAGGGGTTTGGCAGATCGGCACCCCCGCCGTGGGGCCGGGTGGCGCACATTCGGGCGCCAATGTGCTTTGCACCGGTTTGAGCGGCCACGGCGGCAATGTGAGCAGCCTGGTGGCCGGCCCCACCTTGGTGGTGCCTGCCGCCAATGAGAACCCGCGCTTGCGGTTCTGGCATTACTACAGCCTGCCCGATGACGCTGTGGCATATGTTTATATCAAAGTAGAAGGGAAGGATTGGGAAGTGATCTCACCTAAATATACGGGCAACAACGGCCGGATTTGGTCGCAAGTGGCGCTGGACCTGGCGGCTTATGCCGGCAAACCAGCGCGGCTTGGTTTTTACTATTCATCCTGGCGGGGCAGCGGCGAAGGCTGGTTTATCGATGACCTCAAAATCCTTTACACCCCTTCGGTGAACCAGAAACCGGCGCTCAATCCGCTCGGGCCATTCGAGGTGCGGCAGGGCCAGGCCCTGACCTTCACCGCCGCCGGGTCGGACCCGGATGCCGGCCAAACTTTGACCTACCGGCTGAAAAACGCACCTGCTGGCGCGAGCATTGACCCGAAGACCGGGGTTTTCACCTGGCAGCCTTCGCTGGCGCAATGCGGGATCTCCTATTACGCGTTGACGGTGGAGGTGTCTGACGATGCGAGCGTGCCGTTAAGCGCCACCCAGGAGGTGTTTATCACCATTACCGGCGGCCTGCGGCTGACCCTGCATCGGGAAAACGGCCTGGTTTACGTGACCTTGGCGGGTGGGGATCCGGGCAAGGATTATGCTCTGCAAGAGTCCCCGGATCTGCGATCCTGGGCCACCGTGCTGCAATTCATGAAACCCGGCCAATCCTTCATCTTCATGAGCCCCCAAAACACCGGCCTCCCGCACAGCTTTTTCCGGATTTCTGAATATTGATGCCGCGCCGGGGCCATAAACTGCTCTGCCTCAGCCGCCTCCCGGCTTAGGGGAGGGCAGTAATTGCGCCGCAGGTTTTTGCGCCGGAAGGAAGTGAGACGCCATTCCCGAACTGATCAGGATAAGTGTCTGCTTAATAATGGCTTGGGAATTTTTTCAACCAGCCAGGCAGAGCCTGTCACAGAGGCTCTGCCTGGCCTTTTTTTCCCTGGGTTTGAGCCGGAGATATTCAGGAGACCCGCCCCAATAAAAATACTTGCATCCGGCATGGTCAGGTTTAGAATCTTATTGCCTATACTTTTAGCCAGATAAAACAGAGCAGTGGAGATCATGAAAGGGCTGTCAAAGGCTTTGCAAGGTCTTGATCAGCTGGATTCAACCGTCCAGGCGGGGCGGTCGTGTCCAGTTCCCTTTCCATTTCCCGAGCCTGTCTTGTCACCTTGGCCTAAGAGTTGCAGTACCAACAACCTGTATAAAACAAACAAGAACAAACGGAGGAATGCATATGTTGAATAGACAAAAACAATCGGCGTGTGTCCAGGAGCGGGCGGGCTCCGGACGCATGCTGGTTGCCGCGCTGGCCTTGCTGGCGGCCGCCACGGCGGCTAAAGCGGGCGACGCGTTTTACAACCTGGATACCGATCCCACCAAGGATCCTGAATTCA
>CAYPCQ010000237.1:0-3567 GCA_964409245.1 uncultured Verrucomicrobiota bacterium | reverse complement strand
ATACGCCCAAGGGCATAGGTGAAGTTGTAAAGTTTATTTATTTACACGCCCTAAGGTCATTTCGGTTACGTTTGCCTGTGTACCGGACCTATAACCATCCCACACTTGACGCAGTGTCAAGCCGCGGGCCTCAACTTCGTTGAGAATGAACACGACATCGGCTCGCTTGCCCGGTGGCAAGTCCACCCAAGCACGGCCTACCTCCCTGGCCACCTTCTCGGCTTGAGTGAGCGCCTTCTCAGCTTCCTTGCGGTCGAGAAAATATTTCCGGCGTCGCCGCCCGTCCCGCACCCCCATATCCAGCACCCAGCCGGCCTTGCCATTAACATTCGCTGCTCGTATTTTCACATAGCCATTTTATAGCCGTCCAAACCTTGGTCAAGTTGCTATCAACTCCGCATCAAGTCGCTTCGCCTGCAGTGAGGCAATTACTTGTGAATGCGGCTTTTTATGGCTTTTTGATTGGTTTTTGGGGGGTGAAGATGGTGCGCGATACAGGGCTCGAACCTGTGACCCCTACCGTGTCAAGGTAGTGCTCTACCACTGAGCTAACCGCGCTCCCGGGTCCGACGCCGGTCAGAGATGATGGCGTCCATTTCATTCCGGGGCATCATTCCCCAAGGCCAGGAAACTTGCAAGCCGGAATTTTCGGCCGGAATTTTTGGCCATTAAAGGCCCGTTTCATCCTCTGAAAACGCCCCATTGCTGGGAGCTTTGTTGGGTGTCCAAACCTTGCCGCCCGGAGGGGGATTCGTTTCCGTGCTGCCGGCCCGGCATTCTGCGGGGGCGAGTCCCGAGCTTCATTAAGCGGTTGTGGCCGGAGCTGGCGGCGGAGGCGCAAGCTCACGCCGCAGGTGGAGATAACCGGCCGCGAGACCCGAGATGGCGCCCAGCCTCAACCATGAATGCCGGAGGAAAGCCTGATCGGCGGCAATGCCGGAAGAACTCGTCCGCTCCACGATCCAGTTTCACCGGGTGACGATGATTGGCATCCAGCGGACCGTGCTGCGTCCGGCCAGGTCCACGGTGGCCACGCGCAAGCGGTAGGTTCCCGGGCGATTGAGGCTGAACTCCAGGATTGCCTCCCGCTTCCCGCCGGCCGTTTGCACCCGGGGCTTCAATCCCGGCGGCGCCAGGACGCGGCAGTCCGTTTCTTCCGGGCCATAGATTTCCCAGGCAACCAGGGCGTTGTGATAAATGCCGCGGTCGTCTGTTCCGAGGGTATAATAAACCGGCGCGGTCGTTTCGGTGACCTGCGCGCGGGCGTTGATCCGCAGGGGGGCCGCCCCTTGGCTGGTGGACAGGACCACCTCGAGACCTGGCGCGAGTCCGGGCGGCCGGATGGGAATCCTGGCCTGGGCCAGGGTGAATGGCTTGCCGTCATCCGAGATTTCGACCTTCCCATCCTCGCGGATGCGCACGATTTCCCGGTAGCCCGCAGGCTGGGCGCCGGGCAAATCCCAAAGGAGGTCGAAAGCAATCCCCAGCCGCAGGCAGCGCTCGATTTCAACGAAGAAATTCCCCATGACCTCCCGATACGTGGTCCCATGGGCATTCTTCCGCTCCAGGTTCAGTTCCCCGACGCCCCACAAGCTTCCACGGCCCATCTGAACGTGGCCGAGGTTGTAACCCGGCGGCAGAAGGATGACGACCTCCGCGGCGCGCCGGAGCCGGTCGAGATCGCGGTCCGGGCGGTTTTCGGCCCGCATTTTGAGCTGGCGCGCCAGGCCGAGGCACTCCGGGTAAGGCACGCAGGCCATCCCCGCGTTGTCCCAGAAGAAAAAACGCGTGGCACCCAGATCGTAGGCATGGGTCAGGAACCAGGGGGCATCCGCGCGATCCACGGCTCCGTAAATGCTGGTGCCCCACTGTTTGCCCGTGAGCCGGGCGGCGCCGCGTAAAAAGCCATAAATGATGCTGGTGAAGTTCCGGGGATCATCCACCGGGATCTGGCAGCCATAGGTCATGTCAAACTCCGGCAGCGTCCGGAGGGTGCCGACGCGCCCGGGCGGCTCGAAAACCATGGCGGCGGGCACCCGCGGATCCTGGGACAACTGGTAAGCCGCGGTGCTGACCATGGTTTCCCAGCTGAACAGGTTTTCCTGCGGGAACCGCATGCCGCCCAGATCGACGTCCGGGCGGGCGGCCAAACCTTGAAGCAGGCTCGCTGGCGCCCCTTCCTGCCAGGCATGGGCAAAGGTGTCACGGAAGGCCTCCAGGGCGATCTGGGGCGTCAGCCCGTGGCGAAAGGCCTCGTCTTTCTCCAACTTGGGGCGAATCACAAAATCCCGGGTGTGGACGGCCGGTTCATCAAGGAACAGCGCTGGCCCCAGGTAGCAGCTATCGTAGAGGCATTCAGGATACGGCGCCTCTTTCCCCCCCAGGCCCCAATAAAAAAGGCCCAAATCCCGAACCCAGCCAAGCTGGCCGGCATCGGCCTTCACGCAGTTGATGCCCGCCGCGGCCAGCTCGCGGTAGTCATCCTGTGTCAGCCGGCGCAGCTGGTAATCGGAACCATCCCAGCGGCGGGCAGGCTCCACCTGCCGGGTATTGCTGGCGGTTCCCACCAGGAGATCCGGGTTCAACTCGAGGAGGACGGTGTTTGGCGGGACTGCCGGGGCCGCAAAGCCCGCGTCACCGGCCAGCCGATAGTGGAGGCCCAAATACTCGGCTTGCTTGGGGAAACTGTCCCCCTGGATGGCTGTGGTGGAAGCAGTGCTGCGGGGCAGGAGATGGCGCCAGCCGCCCAGAACTGGCAAGACCGCCTCCCCGGTGATCCGGTGGCGGAATTCCCGGGGCGGGGCATCCCCTTTCTGGAAGACAAAGCGGCTGATGCGTTTGGCGGCCGCCGGCAAGGCCTCTGGTGGATAGCCGTCCGCCAGCAGCCAGAGGCGGAATTCATCGCCGCCGGCCTTGGTCGATTGGAGGAAAAGCCACCGGCCATCCCCGGTCCTGGTTCGCTCCGCCCGGCCCCAGCCGATCGAAAACGTCTTCACGGTTGCTGCGGGCAGGCCCATCTCCGGTTCGTGGAGATAGCACGCCAACTTCACGGATCCGCCCGCCGGCAGTTCGTGGGCGGGTGGAGCCGCTGCGCCGGCCACCGAACCCGTGCCGGCAGCCGCCAGGCCAAGGCACAGGCTTGCGGCCAGCCGTGCCCCTGCACTGCGGAGGGAAAGGGTTGCGCCGCAGATTTTTGCACAAGCCGCCAAGTGAGCCATTAGCATTCCCTCCCAACTTCCAAGGCCCGCCTCAGCCGCCAATGGCTTGCTGGAAAACCACTAAATCAGCGCAGATCACGGCACGCTGCAAATGTCCGGTTAAAACACCTGCATCACAGATTTGCTGGACGCTCCTGCGCAAGGAATCAGGAATGATCCCAAACCGGGTCTGCAGCACTTCCACTATCGCCGCCTGCAGGCTGGTTATTTGGCCCTCTTGCTGACCTTCCTGGCGGCCTTCCTGGCGGCCTTCCTGGCGGCCTTTTTGCCAGCCTTCTTCCATACCCTCTTGCTTGGCCAACCGCTCAATACTTGTCACGTAAGGCATTGCTTTGCTCCTTTCGTAGTC
>CAYPCQ010000236.1:0-3568 GCA_964409245.1 uncultured Verrucomicrobiota bacterium | reverse complement strand
AGGCCTGGTCCAGGAATGCTTTACGCTCCGGTCCCGCCGGCTGGCGCAGCGCTTCACAGAAGATCGCTTCTTCCCGTTGATCGTCGGATTTCATAGGTCGGGCATTCGATTCACTTGAGTTGGCGGGATTGCGCCGTTAATTCCTTCGCCATCTTAGGATTGGCACCGGCGCAATTCTATAAGTTTAACAGCCAGGGGGCAATAGCGCAGGGCTGCCTTCCTCACCCCCCCGGATCGATGTGGCTCAATCGCTATTTCGTTTGCGCCCGGTAAAAACGCTGGGATTGGCCGCTGCTTTGCGGGTCGCTGAAATTCAGGATTCCGCCCAGGGTGTTGGTCCAGATGGGCAGCCAGCCAACCATATCGGCCGAGGTTTCAACCACGGCCATCCGCCCCGCTGGCCCCCCTTTGAGGCTGAAGCCAAACTGTCCGCTATTGAACCCGGAGGCCGTAATCGTGAGTAATGGGTATCCCATACGGATAGTATTGTTGACGCTATCCACCACAAAGATGATACCATTATTACCCACCACAAGTGCCGACGGTTGGTTAAAGCGAGCGGCACTTCCCGTTCCGTCGGTGCTACCTGCAAATTTTCCTGCCAGCACGGTAGTAACCCCATTGGTGCCCACTTTTAGGATAGTGTTTGATATCAGCCCAGGCACATAGACATTTCCTGCACTATCGGCAGTCAAACTCTCAAAATATTCCCCGGACAGATTTGGTCGTGGTGTCGTGACCACCCAATTTGTATCAACCAAAGTCACTTTCCGAATGACCATATTGTCTGAATCCGCCACATAAATATTGCCAGCAGCATCGATCCCCAAGCCACCAGGAGCAGCAAACCGGGCTTTAATACCTATCCCATCAACAAAGCCTCCTTCATTAGAATTGCCGGCAATCGTGGTGACCATCCAGTTGGTTCCCTCCTGGGTTACTTTGCGGATAGCGCCGCCATCGGCCACAAAGAGGGTTCCAGAACTGTTCAGTGCTAAGCCTACGTTACCAACAAACCGGGCATTGCTACCCAAGCCATCGTCGATGCCTCTGAATCCTGCTTTTCCAGCAATGGTTGTTACCACCCAGTTAGTTCCATCCGGGCTCACCTTGCGAAGCGTGGTATTATAAGAATCCGAGACAAAAATATTGCCTTTGGCATCCACAGCCACGCCTCCAGGACTATTGAATCGCGCCATGTTCCCTGGACCATCGGCGCTACCTGACCACCCTGCTCGCCCTGCGATAGTGGCTACGACAGCGTTGGTTCCTTCAATAGTTATTTTACGAAGGATTCTGTTAGCGGACTCTGCCAGGTAAAGGTTGCCCGCGGAATCCGCTGCCAGTGCCCCACGGGCGTAAATATCTGTTCCGAAAATAAAGCGGGCAGCACTTCCCGCTCCATCGATACTCCCACTTGTTCCCGCCTTCCCGGCGATGGTGGTAAAGGTATAAGGTTCATAAATCGTTGCAGCGTACCCTTGGAGACGCCCGGCAAAGGTTATGGCAGCAAACAATGCTGCCGTCGCAAGTAATCGATTTGTTTTCATAGTTTTTGATTATTTAGTTTTTTGAGGGCCTTTATTTAGATCCCTCATTAATACGTGCGCCAAAGGCGGGCAGAAAGTATGGAAGAATTTTGAAAAACTGAAAAAATCGGTGAAGCCATGGCAAACAAGGGACACTCGGCCGGGAGGAACCCCCAAGCTGGGTTCCGGCCATTGGCCCCGTCGCGATGGCGGATCTTTTTGCGCAAGGTCTTCGTCATCAGCCACTTATAGATCTGGCCCAGCGCAGCTTGCGGCTCCCTTCGCGGCTTGCGCAACAAGCTGCGGCGCAATTACTTCCATCCCAATGCAGGGAAACGGCTCGCCGATCCTTTGACGGAAGGATTATTAGCTGCCACCGCCGGATTCCGTGGTATACCTTGGGGAGCGCATGAAACCACGGATCGATTACCTGATGCTCAAAACGGTGCGTTGGAGCGGCTGGCCCCTGTTGCCCATCCTGTTGGTTTTCCTCGGGACCGGCTATATTATGAGCGGCCGTTTCGGGCTTAGCCAGCTCCTGGATGAACGGACCGCCCTCGCCCTCCACAAGCTGATGCATCTGCCGCTCCTCCTGCTTTTGCTGGCGCACGCCCTCCCGGCGGTGTATCTTTCCGTGCAGCGTTGGTTGAGGAAATAGCATATGGAGGATTCCCCCGCCAGTAAACCGGGCGCCTCCCGCCGGGAAGTCATCGGCTGGGGGGCCGGTGCCGCCGCCTTCCTGGCGGCCGGTGGCTGGCTCAGCCGGCTGCTCGACCGCGCCGGGCAAAATGACGCCCCGGCGGAGGTGTTCAAGAATGACGCCCCCAAAGAGGCGGTTTGGAAAGCCTGGCAGCAGCGGGGCTGGGCCAAAGAGGCCAGCCATTACCTCTCCCTGGGCCGCAATGCGCAGTGCAAAATCTGCCCCAACAACTGCCTCCTGGAGCCGGGCGACCGCAGCCATTGCCGCAACAAGGTCAATATCGATGGCAAGCTCTACACGCTGGCTTACGCCAACCCCTGCACCTTCCATATCGATCCCATCGAGAAAAAGCCGCTCTTCCATTTCCTGCCCGGCAGCCGGACCTTTTCCCTGGCCACCTCCGGGTGCGTGTTCCGGTGCCTCAACTGCCAGAATTGGGAGATCTCCCAGAAAAAACCGGAGGAAACCAAGGATCCCACCGGGCCGGAACTAAGGCTCCGCCCCCCCTTGCCGGAGGCCATTTCCCTGGCGGAGATGAATCGCTTGAGCCTGTTCCCCGACGACCTGGCGGCGGTGGCGGCAGCTTTGAATTGCCCCTCCATTTCCTACACCTATTCCGAGCCCACCGCCTATTTTGAATATGCCCTGGATTCGTGCCAGGCGGCGCGGCGGCAAAAGCTCAGGAACGTGCTGGTCACTTGCGGCTCCATCGAGGAGCGCGCCCTGCGGGATATCGGCCGTTGGGTGGACGCCGCCCATGTGGATCTCAAGGGTTTCGACGAAGAGACCTACCGGAAGCTTAATTCGGGCCGGCTCCAGCCCATCCTCAACACCCTGAAGCTGCTCAAAGCCATGGGGATATGGTTTGAGATCATCAACCTCGTGGTGCCTTCCTACACGGACCACCTTGACCAGATCAAACGCATGAGCGGCTGGATCGCGGACCACCTCGGGCCCGATCAGCCCATCCACTTCTCACGTTTTGTCCCCCAGCATAAGCTGACGAATCTGCCGCCCACGCCCCTGGCCACCCTGGAGAAAGCCCGCCAGGCCGCCCAGGCGGCCGGCTTGCGCTACGTTTATTTGGGGAATGTCCGCGAATTGCCGGACGCCGAAACCACTTTCTGCCCCGGCTGCGGCCGGGCCATTATCCAGCGCGAGGGGTATGCCATCAGCAGCTTCCTGCTGGAAAATGGAGCCTGCCGCCTCTGCCAGGCCAAAATCGCCGGGGTTTGGAGCTGACGCCCGGCCTCCCCCAGCCCGCGCCAGAACCTGGCAGGCAGAAAATCGAGATAGGGGGGAGGCTTACGCCTCCTCCCCTCTCACACCACCCGGCGTG
>CAYPCQ010000235.1:0-3613 GCA_964409245.1 uncultured Verrucomicrobiota bacterium | reverse complement strand
GGCCGCCCAAGCCAAACAGGAGCACCGGCCCGAATTGGGGATCGATGCTGCTGCCCAGGATCAGCTCATACCCGTCGCTCAGTTTGATCATCTGCTGGACCGTCACGCCCTGGAAATGCTGGGCGCCGGCTTTCTCGGTGACGGCGCTCTGGATGTCCTTGAACGCACGGCGCACATCCTCGGCGGTTTTCAGGTTCAGCTGCACCCCGCCCACGTCCGTCTTGTGGGTGATGGTTTCCGAGAAGAGCTTGAGCACGATCGGGTATCCGATTTCGCCCGCCAGCTTCACGGCTTCCTCCTCGGTCTTGGCCACGCGGGTGATCACCGTGGGGATGCCGTAATTGGCCAGCAATTCCTTCGATTCGAATTCGGTCAGGATCGTGCGGCCGGATTTGCGCACGGCCTGGATCAGCGTCTCCGCCTTGGCCCGGCCGGAGGCCGCGTCTTCCACCGCGGCCGAGGCCACCGGGGTTTCATACAAGGCCCGCAGGTTTTCGCTGTAGCGATACATGGAGGTGAAGATGCGCGCGGCCGTATCGGGATACGCATAGGTGGGGATGCCCGCTTCATTCAAGATGGATTCGCCGGTGGCCACCGTGGTGCCACCCATCCAGCTGGCCAGCACCGGCTTGCCCTCGATCTTGCCGAACGCCTTGAGCTTCTCGGCCGTGGCGGTGGAATCCGTCATGGCCTGCGGCGTCAGGATCACGAGCAGCCCGTCGCTGTTGGGATCGCGCCCGGCGATTTCGAGCGTTTTGGCGTAGATTTCCGCGCTGGCATCGCCCAGCACATCGATCGGGTTGTTGTGGCTCCAGTGCGCCGGCAGGATTTTGTTCAGGGCCTCCATGGTGCCCTTGGAAACCTCGGCCAGCTCGCCGCCATTGGTCAGCAAGGAATCGGTGGCCAGCACCCCGGGGCCGCCCGCGTTGGTGATCATCGTCAGCCGTTTGCCCTGCGGCCGCGGCTGCTTGGACAACACTTCCGAAAGATAGAACAGATCCGAGATGTTGTTCACCCGCAGCACGCCACAGCGTTTGAAGGCGGCTTCCAGCACGTCATCGCTGCCCGTCAGCGATCCGGTGTGGGAGGCCGCCGCCTTGGCGGCGCCTTCGGTGCGCCCGGGCTTGATGACGATGATCGGCTTGGTCAAGGCCACCTCGCGCGCCGCCGACAGGAAGGACCGCGCATCGCCGATGGACTCCATGTAAATCACGATGCTCTTGGTGTTGGGATCCTCGCCCAGGTAGCTGATCAGATCGCCCCAGCCGACATCCAGCATGGACCCAATGGACACAAACGCGCTGAAGCCGACCATTTCCCGCAAGCTCCAATCCAACACCGCGGTGCACAAGGCGCCGCTCTGGCTGATGAAACCGACATTCCCCCGGCGCGCGATGGCATTGGCAAAAGTCGCATTCACACCGGAGATCGGATTCATGACGCCCAGGCAGTTCGGCCCGATGATCCGCATGCCGCCGCGCCGGGCGTGCTCCAGCACCTGCCGTTCGAGCTCCACTCCGGCGGCCCCGGTTTCCTTGAATCCCGCGGAAATAATCACGGCTCCCGGCACCCCGGCTTCCACCGCCTCTTTGATGATCGCTGGCACGGAAGCCGCGGGGGTGGTTACCACGATCAAATCCACCTTTTCCGGAACCGATTTGACATTGGGATAAGCCTTGATCCCCAACACGCTGCCGCGCGTGGGATTGACCGGGAAAATGGCCCCCCCAAATGGAGTGCTCATAAGATTCCACATGACGGTGCGCCCCACGCTGCCGATTTTTTCGGTGGCGCCGACCACGGCCACATTCCGCGGCGCCATGATGACATCCAGCGGATGGCGGCGTTCGCCTCTCAGCACATCGTGCGCGGGATCAGTTGGTGACTTGCCCGGCATCTGCGCCGGCCTGGAAAATGACATTGGTGAAGCCATGCTTTATCCTCGTATCCTTCAAACGTATTGTTAAGTTTTATAAATAAACTACCCATTTATCTTATGGATCATTATTTTTCGTAATTAACGCCTCCTGCCAAGACAATTTTGAACTTTTTCATTCATCGAACTCAAGAGCCCAGGTTCACAACGCCTTATTAATAATCAATACTAATTTAAGCATCAACACCCAGACCGGTCCAAACTCGCCCTGGCAGCCCCGGAAAACACCGTCCTGCCAACTTCCCAACCCGGCTCCAACACCCCACCCACCCTGAGCAGGCCGGCCGGGGCGCGCTTCACGAAAAACCCAATAAACGCAGCTTACTTGCTGGTCGATGCAGGCTATCACGGGGGGGTGCCGCCTCTCTCCACTGCCATTGCCATTCTCTGGCCCTTTTTTGCGCCCTTTCCCGGCTGGTTTTTTTAATAATGGAAACTTATTTTTAGCGCACGGTGAAAAAACCGAATGAGTTTCAGTAGTCCGATTAATAATAGAGTTTGGACCAGGGAGGGGCCTCTGACGGCCAACACTTTAGTTTGACTGAACCATCCGATCCTGTAAATAAGATATGATAAAATAATCACAAACGCTGAAAAAAGCCCCCTTTTTCAAGCGCATCTCATTCATCATAAGCGATTTACAATTGAATAAATCCGGGCGCTGGCGGGCCGGGGCTGGCCGTTTATATTGAGGGCGATGAGCATCAGGCAATTGAAAGGAGCCATGGCCGGGACGGAACTGGCTGCCATCCTCGTTGAAATAGCGGCGGATCCGGGCCGGATCGCGTTGCTCCGGAATGGTTTGGAGGCCCCCGAGGCACGCTGCAAATATCAGTGCGCCAAAGTGTTAAGGGCTTTGAGTGAGAGCCATCCGGCAGGGCTGGCTGGGGATTGGGAATTCTTCCTCAAACTGCTGGATCACCCCAATAACATCCTGCAATGGGA
Organism: uncultured Verrucomicrobiota bacterium; assembly: GCA_964409245.1. Taxonomy (GTDB): domain Bacteria; phylum Verrucomicrobiota; class Verrucomicrobiia; order Limisphaerales; family UBA1319; genus CAIMWS01. Next base: position 732 of record CAYPCQ010000235.1, on the reverse strand, counting down.
GGGGCTCATGATATTGGGGAACCTGGCCAGGGTGTTAGACCCCGGGCAAATTGAAAGCCTGCTGCCGAGGTATTTGCGGCCCATAACCGGCCCGGTGATGATCACTGCCGCCAATTGCATCCGGGGCGCCGCAAAGATTGCCCAGGCCAAACCATTCCTGGCGGCCCGGATTGCCCACGCCATTCTGCGGGTCGAAAAAGCCCGCTACAAGACCCCGGAGTGCCGCCATATCGGCATTGGCCATGCCATAAGAGCCTTGGACGCAATCATGGACCTGGTTCCGGACCCGCATCCCCTGCTCGCTTTCGTTGAAAGGCAGCTCCAGAATCCCCGGCCCGGCACGCGCAAGGCCTCCGCCCAATTCTGGAAACGGCATAACCAGGCTTCCGCAACCGGCGGCAGCCAAAACACGCCGGCCTGACGGGAAACCGTTTTTCCGCCCTCCCCCTGCTCTAAGCTCTCCGCTCTCCGCTCGGTGCTGGATAGGGGTCGCCACAGCATAATGCGTGCCAGCCAGCGTGTTTTTACCCCCCCCTAATTAGGGGGATTGGTGGGTAACAGATTTCTGATAATATCGGCCGCTTATGCATCAACGCCACTCTGCAAAATCCCTGCCTCCGGCGCTATTGGGCCGCGGGAGCGCCCCGTTTTTCAGCCCGGCCATGGCGGCCTGGCCACCGGCCAAGGCCGGCTTGGTGCTTTCAGCCCTTTTATGGCTGGGCGCCTCCGGCG
>CAYPCQ010000234.1:0-4167 GCA_964409245.1 uncultured Verrucomicrobiota bacterium | reverse complement strand
GACTCCCAAGTGGTCCGGTCTGCCTGGGACTCCCAAGTGGTCCGGTCTGCCTGGGTGGTGCTGGTGGTCCGGACTGCCTGGGACTCCTGCCGGGCCTCGCCTTTGGCTCCAGGATGCTCCAGGAATGACCGCTCCGCCGGGGTGGCAGGATTGTCAGGGTGCCGGAAATGGAAAAGGCCAGGGTGGTCCCCCGGCCTTGCGCTTGCCATCGGTTAGGATTGGTCAGTCCGCCTTGCGTTGGCCATTGGGCAACCCGGCCAGCACGCCGCCGGATGCCATTTCCTTTTCCAATGCTTCCAGGAATGCGACTGCCACCATGTAATTGCGCCCAAACCGTTGCGCCGGGATCTGCCCGGCCTTGATGGCAGCGCGGCAGCGGAACTCGGAAATGCCCAGGCGGGCGGCGGTTTCTTTTGGCGATAGGAGAATCATGGGATTGGCCAGTTTGTCCTTTGTTATACCCACGCCAGCTTGGCAGGTGCTTGGTTAAGCCGGTTCAAAACCCAGGAACAGGTGCCACGGTGGCCGGTGCGGTGAGAGTTCCAAAAGCTGGCCAGTTGCTCGGGCGTTGCGCCAGCCGGTGGTGCCGCGCAATAGCATTCCGGGATCGCTTGGCCGCAATGTTCGCATTCCACGTAAACCATTGCTGAAAGATTGTCGGGCTTCACCATGTCGGGCAGGATTTGGCACAAAAGCGCATCCGTGGAGATATTGCGGACTCTCGCGGCGGTGCGGATCTCACCCACCAGTCCGGCGGGCAGGGTTGCGATCAATTGCAGGGTGTCATCGTGGCTTGCGCCCGTGGCCGTTGCGTCTTTTTTCATCGGTTCCTCTTTTCCCTTATTATTTGATGCGCTTTTTCAGCATCGGTTATTTTCCGTTTTTGCCCAGGTAAAAAACCCTGGCAAGCCATTGCGTTGCTTGGGTTTCTACGGGACGCCGCGAAGTTACCTATGGCCACGCCCGCAGTCGATTACAATTTCACCATGATTTTGGAACCGCTGGAAACCGGGTGGCCGCCAGGTGGCTCCTCGGCGGGCTGGGAAAGCAGGCGGTCAATTCCCCAGGCTTTCTTCCACTTCGCGAACCACTACGGTTATCCGATGCTCGTCAGCCAGGGCGGGATCAAAGCCGGGGAAGTGCCGGGCCACGGTTTCGCCGGATCTGGTTTTCAGCCGTTCGTAAAACTCCGCCGCCGTTTCTCCGGGTTGCGGTGGTTCACCCATGGCCAGGGCCACTTCCGAGCGCACCGCGCCATCATGCCGGTCGAACAGGATCTTCATGGCAGCAGCATCGCCCGCCAGTGACATGGCAATGAGCTTTTCCGCCAGCTCCGCCCGCCGGGTGGCCGTCAGTGCCTTCCGCAATTGCGCCCCAATGCTTTTGCCCGCTGGCCTGCCGCCGGGATTGGCGCAAAAGCCAGGCCGGAAGCCTTTGCCCGTGATTCCGCCGGGGATTTTGCCGTTTGAGCCGTTGATTGCCGGTAGTTTTTGGACGTTTTCGCCGTTCATAGGGTCAGATTTCCACGTTTTGGACTACTGGTCAAATGTGCAGTGGTTCCCGATGCCTGCCATAATCCAGCAGCAGCAGCGCATCGCAGGTTTTCAATGTGACCGGCTGGCCAGGGTAAAGTTGCTCGGCTTTGGCGCGGAGCTTGCGCTTCCACTCGGGGCGGGCCAGTCCGGCGGCGGTGCCGATGCCCAGGGGCTTCTGCCATCGTCGGGGTGTGACCAACTCGGTGCGGATGCCCAGGCAGGCCAGGATGCCCAGCAGGAAGCCGTAGCCGCGCCCAAAGGTGAACATGGCGCTCCCCGGCTGGGCCTGGCCAGCGTAGCCGCCCACTTGCTCCACATAGGCCACCAGGCCGCCGGGACCGCCAGCGGCAATGGCGATCTGGCGCAGCCGGTGGAGAACGCCACCCTCGGTGTCGGGCATCGGGCAGCATTCCACGGTGGGGCCAATGCGCCAGGCAATGCCGCCGGATGCGCCGGGATCAATAGCCAGGATGGGCTGGCGCGGGGATTCAGCATCCAGGATCATTCCTCCGCCTCCTGGGTGTCCTCTGGAAGCCAGCGGGTGGCGTAGGGCACTCCCCACTCGTTCACGCGCAGCTCATTGCCATCCCACAGCCGCACGCGGATCTGGGATAATTCCTGGGCCGGGCCACGGTGGAGCAGCTCGCCGGATCTGGCCAGGGTCCACTCGCGGGTGGCGGCGTCCACGGTGATGATGGTTTTCTGGTCCGCCACCGGGGCGGATGGGGTTTCAGTGTTTGGTTCCATAAAATGGGATCGGTTCCCACAGTCCAAGTGGCCGCCTCGGGCTGCCGGGGCGTTTAATCCACCAGGTGTTGGGGAATGGTTTGGCGGGCGGTGTTTTCGTTCCGCTGGCCAGTTGCGCCGTGGTTTTTGGGTTTTGTGTCATGGTCGTCATGGTGTTTTCCGTCGAAATTAAAAAAGCCGCGCTTTTCGTTTTGGATGGGTTTGACCATGGAAAACGGGATCGTCAGTCCGTTTTGGGTGGGTTTGGTGGGTTTAAATGTCATTTTCCAGTAAAGTCCCTATATACGCGCTCGCGTGAGACTTTTACGGAAACAGGCTTTGAAACCCACCAAACCCACCCGACGTGGAAAATTGGTATCTCAAAATCCCACCTTGGCCGCGCTCTTTTTTTGCGTGCAAGATCGTTTCCAAGCTCGGCCAGAGTCTATCCAGGCGTTTGCTTACCCGCCGGGGACTCCATTCAAAGCTCGGATCGACCTTCCGCAAACCGCTGGCCAGTTCGGATGCGGTGCCGGTGAAGTTGTTGGCCGTTTGAAGCATTCCGGTCAGCACGGTGGCCAGTTCATCATTTTCCAGATTGAAGGCGGCTTTGTCTTGTTCAGCGGCCTTTAAAGCCCGAATGGCTTCGTCTCGGCATCCCATAGCCGCGCCAATTCGGACTGCCCAGGTGGCGAAGTCAGGATGTCGGCGGTTCAAACCGGCGGGCGCTTGGTCAGGGCAGCGCATGGCTTGGGACAGGGTTTGGCAAATCCAGGACAAGCCAGCCGCCCGCTTTCCTTGAATCTCCTCTGATAGTGCGCTCTCCGCCGTCTCCGTGGTGCGCCGGTCCAGCCGCACGACCAGCAGCCGGTCGGCCAGGCCGCTATCGCTGGCAAAGGTCGGATTGGCGGATGTGGCCAGGCACCAGGCGTTGGAGCGCTGGCACACAATATCCGAATCTGTGTAAAGCGCCCGCTTTTCCCGCAACCCATCGGTGCTGGCAGCGGCGAGCGCATCGGGCAGCCAGTCAATGCGGGTGTCGGCATTGTCCAGCACCAGCAGGCCGCCAGCATCCATCCCGGTCCAAAAATCACTTTCGCTTGTGTCGGTGGCCTTGGTGATTCGGGGTGGCAAACCAAGCAACTCAAAAATGCCCACGGCCACCCGCGTTTTGCCGGAGCCGATGGGGCCACTCGTCACCAGGATGGGCTTGGTTCGCTGGCAGGTGGCCAGGCTGGTGGTCCAAAGTTTCAGCAGCATCCGGCCATGCGGAGCCGTGCAGGACATTTCAGAAAACAGGCGGCAGGATGTGAACGGATCTTCCGGCTCGGCCAGCTTCCACGGCGCAAGCGTGCGCCCGCTGGCAAACAGAATGCCATCGGTGCCGTTATCCTGGATGGCCACGCCCGCCGCTGTGATCTTGGCCATTTGGGCTGCGCCACTTGAAAGGTAAACCGCGCCCGGTGCCGATGTCCAATAGGCGGATGGGATCAAGCCTTGGGTTTCCCGCGCCAATGCCTCCGTCTCGATTTCAGCCATGGCATAGGCGAACATCTTTTCAGATCGGTTAATGCCCACGAATGCCGACAGCCAGGCGGAGAATTCATCGCTCTGGAGGCGCTGTAGAAGCTTCCGCTCGCTATCAAAGTAAAAAGTGTGGGCAAAATCCTTCCGCTCGGAATGGTAATAGAATCTGCCACGCTGTTTTAGCGCGTTGACGATTTCCCCTGAAATGGCAGAGTTTTTCTGGCCTTTGGGATATTTTTTGTCATCTTGAAGGATCTGGAACAAGCGGGCCTGTAATTCCACGTTGGCGGCTGGCGTCGGCGGGTTCCCATCCAGGACCAGCTTATCCACGGCAAAGCCCGATGCGCGGGCCAGCTCAATCAAAGGGGCGGTTTGGTTC
>CAYPCQ010000233.1:0-4297 GCA_964409245.1 uncultured Verrucomicrobiota bacterium | reverse complement strand
CCGACAGGGAAACACCGAGAAAAAAGTGACAAATTTAAACCAGGACTTGACCCAAAGACCGGCCGAGCACCTGGTCGTGCCACCCGGACAGCAGGCGCTGGGTTTGGGCGGGGGTGATGCGGCTGGAATATTCGCTGAGGAAACTTTTCTTGGGGATGGCATTCAAGCCGGCGAACAGGGCCAGGCCCTCGTCTTCGACCAGGTGCATGATGTGGCTCTTGCGCTGGATGGACCAGAGTTTGAGGGACAAGCAGGCCCGCAGGGCATGGGCTGCGGGAATCATGCGGGAGCCGGGGAGGCGGGCGTTCTCGGACAGGGAATCGACGGCCAGGCGAGCCAGGTCCGGCAGAAAGAGGAACAGGCCGCCACAGCGGGTGAAGAATTGCCGCGGGGCCAGGGAAAACTCCCGGGCGTCAGCCACCGCTTCGCAGGTGGGGCGCGGGGCCGGGGGGCGTTCATCGTCCCGCCGGCGGGGCAGCGGGGCGAAGCCTTCGGCCCGCAGGACCTCGTTGACGGCGGTGGCGCTCAAGGGGAGTTTTTGGTCTTTGAGGGCCTGGCTGATTTCATAAATGGAAAGGTTCTGTTTGCGCAGGGAGATGATGATCTGGCGGGCCGCGGATTTCCGGGGCTGAAGGCGCGGGCCGGGGCGGGTGGTGAGAAAGAAAGCGGGGGCGGCGGCATGGGTGAAGTCATGGCACAGGACACGGAAAGCGCCGGGGGAATAGCCGAAAGCGCGGGCGACCTCGGCGGAGGGGTGGTGATCGACATAAAACCCTCGCAGGGCTTCGTATTGGCGCTGTTTGGGCTGTTTGGGTTCCAGGAAATACCGTGCCGGGTCGGTTAGATTAAATGGTTTATTTAAAGGCATATTACATGTTTATACATTGCGATAGGCGGTGTCAAGCATGGGCGAGCGGAACCGAGGCCTGGCTGGCTGAAACAGCGGAATACTGGGTATTTATTAAATATTATGGTATTTCATCCAATGCTTGCGGATAATGACGTCGATGATATACACCTTGGTAACAATATGCATTATGGCTTTAGATATACCATATAGGAAACCTATTAACCGCCGGGATGTTTTGTAATGGCATTAGGAGCAGGGTCGGCAAACCCGCAGCAGGACCAGCGAAAACCGGTTCCAGGCGAAGGAAAACACCGGCGGAAGAATCAGGATTTTACCCTGCCTTTGTTAGGTGAACATTTCCCGTGGAAATCCAGGCTAGCGATAAACGCTGAGCCACGCCAGAACTGCTACATGGCACGACGGAAACCTTCTCGGCAACTGAAGGCGCCAACCGGTGTTGACTCCGGCGACCGGTTAGGTCTCATCGTGAAATCTCTCATTTTGAGCTAATCAGTGTCCAAGCAACCTCGGCAAGAGTCTTGCAAGTGCTTTCTGACTCGACCCAAACAACGCAAGCAGCCGCGTCGGTGTCTCCGAAATGCAACTCGTCAGCCAAAGTCGGATGATACTTGGCAAATACAGCCTCGATGACTTTCGCCCAACCATAACCGTCGGCATCTACTCCCCAAGCCAAAATCTTCTTGTTTGCATCGGCCAACCTCGCATCGCTCGGCTCAAACTCAATCTGCCATGCTAACGGAATATCTCGCCCGTCATACGATGTGCCAGCCATAACTGTCAGTAAAATCGGCTCCCAACTGCAATCTTCCCACATGCCGTCGCCATCGGGGAAATCAGCATCAATCAACTCCTGAATATTTCTTGGTTTGTTCCACTCTGGCATACACGTGTGGTGATAAGGTCTTACGATTTGCCGTTCAGCGGCGCGGACGCCGCACGAGCGATTCGCTGATGTTACTCCAATTTCTCTGCGGTGACTGCGGCCGCTGCAACGGCCTGTCAGCCAGCGCCCCCCCACCAAGTCGGCGGCGGCGCAACTCCTCGCCCAGGTACTCCACCTCCCGATGAGGGAAGGAGTGATACCAGGCGCGGCCATCACCCGCCCCGCGCCATGCAGGGTCTACCTCGAGTCTGCGCAGGGCACGCCAGATAGCCGCGCAGACCGTTCCAACCGGTCCTGTGACGATGCATCTTTCTTCCCCTCCGGCCTCGTGAATCAATATGGAGAGGCTTTCCGCTGTCTGCAAAAAAACCCAGCGCTGCTCCTCCGGTTCGAGGAACCATGTGACTTCACAACCTCCGCGGCCATCAACCGCATTGGATGCAGCATTCGCCAGCATTAAGAGCGAGTCTCCGGGGACGTCAGAGGCGTCCAAAGTCACGGTGCCGCATGCTCCCGAGAGAGCGACATTCAGCCAGCCGTCTTCAGGAGAACCAAACTCTATCTTGATCGTAATTACGCTCACCTCGTCTGGCTAACAGTATAATTAGCAAAAAACCCGTCTTGTATTAATCATGTTTAATATTCAGCTAACGAGACTAGAGTAAAACAACGCAACCTCCTTGTCAACAGCAGGTTAAACAATGAATACCCGATCCATACTAATCCATCTTTGTCTTTTGACAATAAGGCAGCATCGCGGTTAACTACTATTCCATCAGATGATGAAACCAATGACAACCACCACGTTCGCCTTTCTGGCGCTGCTGCAAACGGCCTCGGCCCAATACCCTGGCTGGCAGCATTCCGGCTCCCTCCATATCCTCACTTCGGCCGAGGGTGCGAATTTGCCAGACACGGCGTTGGAGCACGATTTCCCGTTGCTGGTGCGCTTGAACCAGGACTGGTTCGATTTCAGCCAGGCCAAGGCCAGGGGTGAGGACATTCGCTTTTCCTCCGGAGGCAAAACCCTGGCCTATCAAGTGGAGGAGTGGGATGCGGCGAAAGGCGTGGCCAGCATTTGGGTGCGCATCCCCCTCATCAAGGGCAACGCGCACGAGGAAATCAAACTGCATTGGGGCAAGGCTGATGCTGCCAGCGAATCCAATGGGGCGGCGGTCTTCAATGCCGATAATGGCTATGCCAGTGTCCTGCACCTGGACGAGGCGCTGAGGGATGAGACCGGCAACATTACACCCCGGAATGCCGGCTCGACAGCGGCGCCAGGGATGGCCGGCCAGGGACGTCATATGGTGGCGGGCAAGGGAATCAATGGCGGCGATCACCTCACAAATTATCCCTATAGCGATATGGCGTTCACCTCGGAAGCCTGGTTTCGGGCAGAGACAGCCGGCGCGGCGGTCTTGGGCTGGGGACGGTATGCCACGCGTTACAACGGCAAGACCGGGGATGGTAATGAAGTAGTGATCAACGTGGGCTCTCCGCCGAACCTTGGATGGTGGTCCGATGGCCCGGGCGGAGTGGCCGCCGCCACCACGCCGGTCATAGGCCGGTGGCATCACGTGGCCGCGACGTATGCCGATGGGACCAGCCGGATCTATGTGGATGGCAAGCTCCAGGGAAGCAACTACCGCAAGGCGGCAATGTCGCTGATGAATGACGTTGGCATGACAATCGGCGGCCTGCGGGGCGCCTTCCAGTTCGCCGGGGACATCGATGAAGTGCGCGTCTCCCGGGTGGCGCGGTCCGCCGATTGGATCAAGCTGGAGTATGAGAACCAGAAAAGCCAGCAAACCCTGGCCGGCACTTTGGTGCAGCCGGGCAACGCCTTTTCGGTCTCACCAGCGGAGATCAAGATTGCGGAGGGCAAAAGCGTCACGGTCACGGCTCAAGCTGGGGGCGCGCAAAAGGTTTATTGGATTCTCAAACGGGATGGCGCGGATGCCATCGCCGCCGTGGACCGCTTTTCTTACACCTTTGAGGCCGGCCGGGTGGTGGCAGACACGGCGTTCGTCCTCCAGTTCAAGGCGGTTTATGCCAGCGAGGTCAAAACGCGGGACATTCCCGTCACCATCAGGGAAGAGATTCCCGAGCCGGTGTTCACCCTGCGAGCGCCTGCCGCTTGGAATGGCCGGGATCCTATTGAAGTCGTGCCTACAATCAAAAACCTCAAGGCGATGCAGGCCAAAGGGGCGGTTGATTTCAAATACCGGTGGACGGTGTCGGGCGGAGCGGTGGTCAAGGAAATCGTTCCCGGCCGGCTCCTCCTCAAACGCTCGCAATGCAGCGGCGGGATCACCGTCAAGCTGGCGCTTAATAACGGCGGCGCGGATTTTGCGGCCACGGCATCCATCCAGGTGACTGAACCCCGCCAGGATCCGTGGGTGCGGCGCAAGCCCGCCCCGGATGAACAGCCGGAGGACAACCAGTTTTATGCCCGCGAAGATGAAAACCAAGGCACGCTGCATTACCTGAATTCCAGGCCAAAAATACTCACTACGGAGCGATTATTTTAGGCCAGCGCG
>CAYPCQ010000232.1:0-4520 GCA_964409245.1 uncultured Verrucomicrobiota bacterium | reverse complement strand
GGGGATTTATGCCTCGCCGGATGGTTTCAGCAGCACGCAAGGGGCGGGCCAGTGGCATTACCTGTATGCCGCCACAGCCCAGGGTTTGCCCGTGTATGCCCAGCCGTATTATCTGCTCTATCCGCCGAGCCTCTATTACTGGGGCGGCAGCGGGGATTTTTGGAACATGGTGGGGCGGGAATGGCAGCACCCGGGGTCGGCTTCCGATCCCAGCCGCGCGTTCCGGGCGCCGGCGGCGGGCGTTTACCGGGTTTACAGCCAGACGCGGCAGGACAACGACGGCTACGGGGACGGGTTGCGCTATCGGATCTTGCAGAATACCACGGTGGTGTGGCAGGACTGGTTCACGCTGCCGGCCTGCGCCACGAGCTATTTCCCGTTCCTGGTCCAAGGGGTGCTGGCGGCGAATGATTACCTGCACTTCCAGGCCAACTGCAACGCCTACAACCAATATGATTCGACCTACTGGACCCAGGTCATCCAGCAGGCCCCCTTGGACCGCCTCCATGACACCGACGGCGACGGACTCCCGGATATCTTCGAGGATCTTAATGGCAATGGGGTTTGTGACAGCGGCGAAACCGATTGGCAAACGCCCACCGGGATGCCCGGCGCCATCCCCGGCCTGAACGTGTTCACGCCGCTGAAGTAGTGGCCAAACTGGTTGATGAAGAAAACGAACGTTATGAATCTAATGAACTCCAGCACGAAATTAAACCCATTTTTCAACCCCTGGATCAACCAAGCGCTGCTACTTGTCTCCACCGTGGCCGCCTTTTGCCTGGCGGCTCGCGCCGAAACTGTCCCGGCTTTGGTCGATGTGCCATTTAATATAGAAGCGAAGTTTACGACGGGTGACTGGGATCTTAATTGTTTGGCAGAAGTAAATCTGGCTGGCACTACGCATAGGATATCAAAATTCGTGGTTGCCCACTCAACGACAGCCACGGAAACAACCACGGTTAGGGTGGCCAAAATGGAAGTGGATAAAGACTATATATTGGCTTTCCGGCGGTTTTACATATACCAGGGAACCCGCATATCCTTTGCGCCATTCTGGCAGACCAACCACAATGCCGAGTATTCATTATCCGTGACGTATCCTTCGAATATTGATAATATTACATCCAATGCTCCCTATTTAGCCATGCCCAGCAATTCTGAAAGCAACAATGTTCAGACCAATTATATTATTCGTTTGAATGGCCCTAAAATGTATTTTGGCCAACCGGAATGCGGTTCCGAGGCGGTGCGGGGGCCAGCCTTGCCCGCCGATGGGCAATCGAAGGTCAGCGCCTGGGTCACGGGCAGCTCCACGATCTCCAATTGGTCCTTTGCCGGGGATAATCTGGGCTGCGCGATTGCCTATACCAACCGCCAGGCCATCATCACCGTCGGCAGCACCAACGGACAGGTGGTGGTGGTGGCGGGGCAACCCGATGGATCCTCCGTGCGCGGCGTCTTATCCCTGACCGGGGGAACGGGTTGCAGTTTGGGGGATTGCGGCGGCTTCGGCAGCGGCCAGGCTTACAACGGCCAGGCTTACAACGGCCAGGCTTACAACGGCCAGGGCCTGGATTTCCGGCTGGGTTTGGGCCCCGACTCCCCCCGTTTCACCAGTGGCTACCTGGCTTTGCAGGCCAGCGCCCCGAGCACCAACTTAAGCCATCCCAAAATGCTGGCCTCCCTGTTTGAAGGCGAAAACGCCGAGTATATCTGGGAGGCCCAAGGCTGGTTGCGGCAAGTCAAGACGCCCGTGGGTTTGGTGGATGTGCTTTTGACCAACCAATCGCTGCAGCAATACGATGTGAAATTTTATACCGGCACCGCCAGCGCGTTCACCCGCGCCACCAATGATTTGTATGTGCCGGCCAACAATGCCGCGCTGCTGGCCACCTGGACCTTCAAGAATCCCAGTTCCACCGACACCACCGGCAACCAACTTTGGATCATGGAGACCCGGGGCGAGCAATTCTGGACCAATAAATATCTCTACACCAATAACATCTGGAGTGTGGAGGACGGGGCCGGCTTGCGGAAAATTCAAACCTGGGTGGAAGCCAGCGGCACGAATTCCTTGCGGCATGAGGACATCTTGAGCGGCGCCACCTATCAGCGGCGCACCACCCGGACCTACGGGCCCATTGAAACGGGCGGGCCGGTGGTGCTCAAGGAGGTTAAGGAAGGGGACGAGACAACCAACTTGATGACGCAGTACACCTATTACGGTTCGGCGGCGCCGGTGAATAACCGGTTTCAACTGCAGCAGACTCTTTTCCCGGATGGCCGTTGGGAAATTTATGGTTATGATTCCCTGCACCGGCGCACGGTGGAATATGCCGCTTTTAACAACAGCGCCCCGGCGACCAACGCCGATCCTTGTTATATTATGCAGTATGCCTACTCCCTGGCTGGGGTGGATGACGGGACGTATTTGCCGGACGTGCCGCGGTTGGTGGTGAAGAGCATCCGCAGCGGCGGGAACATCCGGGAGATCGGCCGGACTTATGCCGCCATTGCCAACGATGCCAATGGGCTGATCCTGCAGCGGACCGACAAGCACTGCCCCCAGCCGGGGGCCAGCTGGAGCGATGCGAACAACGTGGTCACGGAGACCTATTACGGCGCCACCAATGCGGCGTTGGGGCGGGTGGCGCGAATCAAGCACCCCGATGGCACCTGGACCTCCTATGATTACGCGCTGGCGGGCGGCTATTTGACCACGACGCAGACCACAGGCAGTTGGAGCAACAACCAGGTGCAGCAAGGCCGGCAGACGGTGACTGTGGCGGGGAGCGTGGGGGAAATCCTCAGCCGCCACGTTTATGCGGTGACTAACGGCTTGGTGCGAAGCGATCTATTGCTCGCGCGGGAGCTTTACACGTATACGGACGACTGGCGGCAATCGTACCAAATGGTGGACCTGGCAGGCCGGACCAACCAGGTGGCGGTGGAGTGCTGTGGATCGCGGAGTGTGGTGGATGCCGATCAGCGGGTGGTGGTTTATCAGCCGGACTCCTTGAAGCGGCCCACCGACACGATCCTGTTTAGCTTCGGAATCACCGAGCGGAAATTGCTCGATGCGGCGGGCCGGGTGGTGGGGGAGGTGCGCCTTGGGAGCGACCGCCAGAGCCATACCCTCAATCAATATCAGTATGACCTGGTGGGCCGCCTGGTGCAGACCACCAACGCCGTGGGGAAGGTGACCACCCAAAGCGAATCCCTGACCGCCAATGGCACGCAACGGCAGTTGACGGTGACCGATCCGGCGGGGGGCCAGCGGGTGGAGACCTATTACCGCGACGGGCGGTTGGAAAGCCTCAAAGGCACGGCGGCGCACCCGGTGCGGTATGAGTATGGGGTGGAGCAGGAGAGCTCGATCTGGCGCGAGTTCCGGCGGGAGATCAAGCTGAACCGGACGAACTACGTGGACTCCGGCGAAACGCTCAAAACCTATTATGACGGCCTGGGGCGGGCGTATAAGAAAGTCCATGCCGATAACACTTATGAGCAGAGTGTTTATAACGCGCTGGGGCAATTGGCGATGGAGCAGGATGGGGACGGGGTCCAGACGTTGTTTGAATATAACGACCGGGGCGAGCTTACCCGGCAGGCGGTGGATTTAAATCGCAATGGGGTTTTGGATTTGAGCCAGGACCGCCTCACCGAGCAGGACCATTACGTCACCACCCATGCGGGCCAGGTGGTGGATTGCACGGAGACCTATGTGTATGCGGAGACGAATTCCTTCAGCCGGACCTTGGTGGCCAAAACCGAACGGTCGGCTGATGGGTTGAGCGTGTGGGAGACCCGCTGCCGGGATGCCGGAGGGCAGACGCCGGCAACGACGTGCAAGGTCACGGCTTATCCAAGTGTCGGGTTACGCACCGAGACGGTCTATTTTCCGGACCAGACCCGGGCGGTGAGCACTTGCCAATATGGGCGGCTGTGGAGCGTGGCGCGCCGGGATATCAATAACAACCTGCTCCAAAGCACGACTTACAGTTATGACACGCAAGGGCGGCTGACGGGCCAGACCGACGCCCGGAATGGCACGACCACTTACGAGTATAACGGGGCTGATTGGGTCACCAACGTGGTCACGCCCGCCCCCGGGGCCGGGCAGGCCGCCCAACAGACCCAGACGGTCTATGACGCCCAGGGGCGGGTGTGGCTGACGCGGCTGCCCGATGGCGCCTGGCAGACCAACCAATACAACCTGGCGGGGGAGTTGCAGCTGCAAACCGGCTCCCGCACCTATCCGGTGGGTTATGGCTATGACAGCCAGGGGCGGCTGACCTCGATGACCAATTGGACCAGTTTCGCCAGCGGGGCCGGGGCGCGGGTGACCTCTTGGAGCTACCACGCCTCGCGCGGCTGGCTCTCGGCCAAACGGTATCCGGACACCACCGGTCCCGATTACACTTACACGGCGGGTGGGCGGCTGAAAACGCGCACCTGGGCCCGGGGCAATCCCCGGATTGTGGCCACCTATAATTATGGTTTTGACGATGGCGTAT
>CAYPCQ010000231.1:0-4662 GCA_964409245.1 uncultured Verrucomicrobiota bacterium | reverse complement strand
AGTTGGATCTGGTGCTTGCCTAATGTGTATACCATTTAATGAAACGTTGTACTAGTGCCCCCGCGGCTGACGGATACGTTCTTCCTGGCTGAGTTTCCGTTCCAAAGCATGCGCATAACTGCAGATGCGCCGGATCAGAGCGTTATAATACGAATGGGCCCCAGCCCCCAAGCGTTGCTCCAGCAGAGCGTAAAGCCGATGTTCAAATGGGCAATCTGTGGGTTTATGAGGAATCTTATGCCCAAGACTGCCTAACCGGGGTGCGGCGATCAGCACCAGCAAGGCGCTCTCACTCAGGTTTTCCACGGCGAGGTCGGCCAAGCCTTGCGATACCAATTCTTCGCCTGGCAATAGGCCTGCTGAATGGGATTCAGTCATGTTTTTGGCTTCGCTCCAGGCCATCCAAAAACCGGTCCAATTTGACGCGAAATTGCCCCGGATCAATGGCCGGGTAACGCAGCAATTCGGGCTCAATTTGCGCAAAACGCCGCTTCAACTCCTGAACTGTCACCTGCTTTCCACTGACCAACCTGGTAGCATCGGAGAGATCTTGTGCCAGGCCGCGCTCAATTTTGGACAAGGCCTGCATGGAGAAATCGAAATGAAAAAAGTCCAATAACCCGATGTGCACGATGTGCTGGCTTTGCGTGCGCCAGTCATGTGCCACTGGGATGAAATCGCCGGGCGAAGCCAGTTCCACATTCAAGTCCAAGCGATTCTTTAAAACTGCAATGGCTTCAAAAACACCGATTGGCTCCGGATCAAACTTGAGATCGATATCGATGGTTTGGTCGCGGAAGCCCAGCAATAACGCAGTAGTTCCACCAGTAAAATAGACATTGCCCGGACTGCGAGCCGCCGCCGCCAATTCATTCATGAACTGCCGCAAAGTCTCAGGCGTGACCTTTCGCCTCATAAGGGTGATTAAAGCCTGCCATAGGCTTAAATGCAAGCCGGCCAGGAACATTGGCAAAAACGAGCCCCGAACGGAATCCGAGTCTGGAAGCCCCTTCCAGCAGATCGTATTCTATATAACATATATTGTGCGAAATATCCGGGCTGATTCCCAAATCTCCTCTTTCGGGGTTTCGCTGCCGGGAAAAATCCAATCAGGCTGCTTTGCGGTTTCTTCTTGGCCCCATCTCTACCCGCACAATGTGTTCGTATGGAATCAGGTTGATGTCACCAGGCACTCCGCCTGGCAATTCGTTGGCGACGACGAGGTAATCAGCCGTAATCAGGGCAAAGTCAGGATGCGGAACCCGCAAGTCTTTGCCATCGGACAAATGCAGCCGAAACGGCTTGAATGGACTCTGGCGAACTAAATCACGCAGATCGCTCTGGGTAAAGCTCATACCCTATGAATATCCTCAAATTGGCCCGTGTTGGCAAGAAACCATCGCCCCACCCCGGCCATGGGACGGATAGTGGTGATTTTTTCAGTGTTGAACTCACCGCGGTAAAAAGGCAGGGTTTGACGACCTTGGACCCGAAATGAATGGAAATCCACGGTGCAACGTCGGAATTATTTGAAATCAGTTAGTTCCGGAAACAAAACAATTATTGGATGAAGATCGATATGAAAGAGATCAGCAACAGCATTACCACCAGGCGTGATTTCATGAAAACCGCCGGTAAAGCGGTCGCCGTGACCGCGCTGGCGGGACAAACCCTGCCATTTGTGCATGCCGCTGGAAGCGACACGATACAAATAGCCCTGGTGGGCTGCGGTGGCCGTGGAACCGGCGCCGCGATGGATGCCCTGGCTACCAGCCGGCTTGGTCCAATCAAGTTAGTGGCCATGGCGGATGTCTTCCCCAATCGCCTCCGCAGCAGCTATAATGATATCAGCCGGAGCGTACCAAAACAGGTTGATGTTCCCGAAGACCGGCGTTTTGTGGGCTTCGACGCCTATAAGAAGGCCATGGATTGCCTGAAACCGGGCGACATTGCCATTTTCGCCACGCCGCCAGGATTCCGCTGGCTGCATTTCACCTACGCCATTGAAAAAGGGCTGAATGTGTTCATGGAAAAACCGATCACCGTGGATGGGCCTGCCACGCGCCGATTGCTGGCTTTGGCCGAGGAATCTAAGAAAAAGAACCTCAAAGTGGGTGTGGGGCTGATGTCCCGGCACAGCCGCGCTCTCCAGGAATTATACAAACGCATCCAGGACGGTGAAATTGGGGATATCATTTTGGAACGGGGCTATCGCGTGCATGGGCCGGTGGGATCCTTTGCTTCACCGCCCCGGCCGGCTGGCGGCATCAGCGAAGTGATGTATCAGGTGCAGCGTTTCCACAGCTTCCTGTGGGCCAGCGGCGGGAATTACAGCGATTTCTACATCCATATCATCGACCATCTGGCTTGGATGAAAAACGCCTGGCCGGTCAAAGCCATGGCCTTCGGTGGCCGTCATTATCGCACAAGTCCTGATGGCACCCCTTATGTGGATCAGAATTTCGATGTGTATGCGGTGGAATACACCTACGACGACGGAACCACCTTCGTTTTTGACGGTCGTTGCATGACGGGCTGCAGTGAGATCTATTCCAGTTACATCCATGGCAGCAAAGGCATGGCCGTGGCTTCCAAGAGTGGCGACTGCGGATTGCCTTCGGCTATTTACAAAGGCCAAAAACCAGAGCGTGGCAATGTTTTGTGGGAGTCCAAAGTCAATCCCGGCGAACAAAACCCGTATCGCAACGAATGGGTTGACCTGGTCACTGCCATCCGGAATGACCAACCTTATAATGAGGCAAAACGGGGAGCTGAGGCCAGTCTGGTCACTTCCATGGGCCGCATGTCAGCCCATACCGGCCAAGTGATAACCTTTGACCAAATCCTGAACAGCACCCATGAGTTCGCACCGGATATCGCCAACATGACAGCAGACGGCCCCGCGCCGCTGGTTCTCGATGCCAAAGGCCGCTATCCAGTCCCGCAGCCTGGTATCATCACGGACCGCGAGTATTAAGCCATTTTCCAACTTTGGAAGTGATTGGCCCGCTGAGAAATCGGCGGGCCTTTTGCTGCCGGTTAAAGTTCCAAATCCAAACCTGCTGGGAATCCGTTAGTTCCGGCTGAAAACCGCCCGGTCGGCCAGGTAAGTCTGAATCACTTTCGCAGCGGCGATTTCTTCGGCCGGGCAACTCAAAATATCCCGGTCCAAAATGATGAAGTCAGCAAGTTTTCCAGGTTCAAGTGAACCAACAAGGTCGTCTTCATACAAAATCCAGGCATTGTTGGTGGTATAAAAACGGATGGCCTGCTGGCGGTTGAGCGCCTCTACTGGATGGATGGGATCAGCTTGCCATTTCGCCCTGCGGGTGATGGCCGCCGCCATGCCCAAAAATGGATTGTAAGGATTAACGGACCGCAAGGATCCGATTTTTTGCATGTGGTCAGATCCCCCACCCGCCCGGCCTCCGACTTCAAAGATGGTCCGCAACGGTTGGAACCAGCGCAACCGTTCCTGGCCAAACTTCTTCAGCAACGTGCCCGCATCGAGATAAAGCCAGGCGGGTTGAACGTCCACACTCACACCCAATTCGGGCAGGCGTTCAACGGATTTTCGGCTCATAAAATTCGAATGGGAAATACAGGGCCGGATTTTTTGAATGGGCAGATCACGATTCACTTCAGCATAAACCTCGAGCAATGTTTCCACCGCGCCATCGCCCACAGAATGCGCGGTGAATTGGAGACCGGATTCCACGGCGGCGCGGACAATCGGGACCAGTTTGGCTTTGGGCAGAAAAAGCACCCCGCGATAATCGGGATCGGTGATGGCATAGATGCCGCTCACACCCCACGGTTGGCTCAGGTAGGCGCTGCCGGTGAGCATGCCCCCATCGAGGTATGTTTTGATGCCAATGACGCGCAGCCATTCGTCGTAATCCGTGACCAATGGATGGGATGCAACCCGCCGGATATTGGATAAAACCTCATCCAACGAGCCAATGGTTTCGATATGATACGAAGCACGCACGCGGACAGTCAATTCGCCGCGGACCCGCAATTGGCGGTAGATTCCCAGATCCGCCTCGGTGGCATCCCGGTCTCCAATGCTGGTGAGGCCGGCCGCATTGTAGTCCCTGAACAATTCCCCCAGACGCCGCTCCCGATCCGCAGCGCTGGCTGGTGGTTCGGAAGCTTGAATTTTTACATACCGGGTGCAGTTGCGTAGAATTCCGGTGAGTTCCCCAGAGAGGGCCTCTTTTTCGATGAATCCCGAACCGCCATCGCGCACCTGGAAATGGCGGTCAATGCCGCTCAATTGCAGGGCGAGGCTATTCAATGAAGCATCTGGACCCGTGCGGAACATGACTGGGTGTTTGGGGGCCACCCGATCCAGTTCAGCCCGGCTGGGATATCTTTGTTCACGCAATCGGGTAATGAATACCTGCTGGACGATGATCCACTGGCCGGCAGGCTGAATTTGAACCCGGTGGCCTATATAATCCAGCACATCCTGGATGGTTTCCATGGCGGGAATCTCATGGTCGTATTCCGTCATGGCGGCCGCGACCGGATGCGTGTGTGAATCAATCAAGCCCGGCAAAATCAATCGCCCGTGGAGATCAATCACGGTGGTTTGAGATCCCTTTACTGACATTTTGGCGCTAAATTGAGTTATTTTTGCGTCACAGATAGCCCCGC
>CAYPCQ010000230.1:0-4742 GCA_964409245.1 uncultured Verrucomicrobiota bacterium | reverse complement strand
TCTGACTCCACTTTTTCGTCTCATGGAGTGTCAATCTATTCCAGGACGGGACCCCTCCACCTGGTTTTCCAGATTGAACTCGCCAATCCGTTTGCGCAAGGAAATGGCCGCCTGGCATGCCAGGTCGGCATGATTGGCCTGCGGCTCAGGCGCATTCCATATCGCAAAGATGGCGTCCCCAATCAGCTTGATCACCGTGCCATTGTTTTGGTGGATACTGGTGATGGTGATCTGGAAATATTTGTTTAATAGCGGCACCAAGCGCTCCTGGCTTGCCCGTTCCATGATCCGGGAAAAATAGGCAATGTCCGAGAATAGGATGCTGACCTCCTGTTCAGCTGCACCGGGCGCCAGCAGCGACGGATTTTTTAAAATCTGTTTCACGCGATGGCTGGGCAAATGCAATGCCAGCGATTTTTCAAGGGCCAGTTTTTCGACTTGGGCCCGCACCAGGCTGTAAAAAAACGACCAAAACAGCGCCAGGGGGATCTGGATGGCGGCCACAAAGCACCAATTCATCCAAACGCCCCCTTTCCAAACCATCAAATGCGCAAAAACCGTTATTCCCGCCATGCTTCCGCAGGCCAGGATCAGGGTCCAAAACGGTTTGGTCTGCATCAGTGCCCAGCCGAGGAATCCGCCAATGGCCAGCAGCAGAGCCAACTCCACCGCCGGTGGAAACCGGGTGAGCCAATCTCCCCTCAGCAAGTTGACAAACGCCGTGGCATGGATTTCCACCCCCGGTGAAAATTCCGTCCCCCATAAGGAATAAGGGGTGGCGAATTCGTCCTTGCCTTTGCCGCTGTAATCGGACGACTGCCGGGCCCCGACAAACACCACCTTGTTGCTGAAAAAATCCGCCGGCACCGCTCCCGGGATGAAGTTCAGGAAATAGGGGACGCTGGGAATCGCGCCGGGAGGCCCATAATAATTCAGCCAGCGCGGCGTAAACTTGGCCTTGGGATCGCGGGTGGCTGGCGCTTCCACTGCCTCGGCGGTTTTCCAAGCCAGGGTGGGAAATTCCGGATATCCGGGCAGGTCCCGCAGAACCGGGAATTGTTTTCTGACCGCGTAATCCGGGCCGCAAGGCAACTGTACGTTGCCCCAGCCCGCGGCCGCCTTGGAAAATTTATGATAAGGTAAAACCACCTTGCAGGTGGGCAATCCTGGCACGGACCGGTTGAACTTGTTTTCCGCGGCCAGGATCACCTTCCCATGGTTGGCCATGGCCCGGGCAAACTGGTCGTCCGCATCCGGCTTGTTGGTGAGCGGTTCTTCAAAGAGGATATCGAATACCACGGCCCGTGAATGATTGGTCTTTAGCAGGTCCAACAGGTTGGCATGGATGGCGCGGTCCCACGGTTGCGCGAACGGTTGTTTCATTTCTTCATGCGATAACGCGTCCAGGTAAATGATGGCCGCTTCGTCCACCGCCCGGGTGCGGCGGAGAAAAAACGGCAGGTCGTAACTCATTTGCTCCAATTTTCCGCTGATCGGAAACAATCCCGGAAACAGGTAAAACACCAGGCTGGCAAAGGCGGCCAGTGCCGCGCCAAAGTATTTCCAGCCGATTCGCGATGGGTGGTCGTCGCCTGGCATTGGTTCCTAAAAGTTGAATTTCAGGCTGGCGGTGAAGGTGCGCCCCCGGGGCAAATCCGCGTGCAGGTTCAGCGGATTCAAACGATAATCCTGGTCCGACAGATTCAACAAACCCAGCCGGATTTCCGCCGTCCTCCTGGGAAAACGGTAACCTATATATAGATTTTCCTGCCAGAAATCGTCGCCAGGCATGGTGTTGGCTTCAAATCCACGATTCTGCTGAAGGTTCCATACCGCTTCCGCCTTGGCGAAAAATCCACTGGGGAGATTGAACAGGGTTTGCAGGCTCAACTGGTGCAATTCCGCTTCGCGGCTGGTATTGGCATCCGGGCTGACGGTGATCGGAATTTGAGGATAGACCTCGTTCAAATCGGCAACACTCAGGCGATACTGGATTCCCGCCGACCAATATTCGCCGAGCAATTGATGCGCGCTGATTTTCAGATTTCTTTCCCGGTAGTCCAAATTTTCGAGCAGGGAGGTTGCCTGCGGAGTTTTGCCGAAGCTGACCCCAAAGGCGCCTATGGTTCGCTCGGCTTCCGACTGCAGCATTTCGGTTTCGATCCCCAGGTAAGTTCCCGAGGACAATTTCTGGTCAAACCCTGCGCTATAGGTTTCAAACCCAGCGCCCGGCGCCGAGGAGGCCACCGATTCGGGAATCAGGCTGCGATAAGACTGGTTGAATCCGCCCACCGAGGATGGCTCCAGCCGAAAGCTTTGGTCAATACCTACGCCACCCAGGGAGCGGGTGTAAGCGCCCCGCAGTATGGCCAGCCTCCAAGGCGCCCAAATAAGACCGGCTTTGGGCGAGGCTTGTTCCTGGGCTTCCTGGAGAGTGGATAACGGTGGCAGGGTGTGGTTTTCTGGGTATTCCAGCCAATCGCAGGCCACGCCCGCCGTTAGTTGCAGCGGTTTCGCCAGCTGCCAGCTGCCATAGCCATAAGCGCTGCACCGTTGCATCGTCATGATATAATTTTCGTTTACCTGTGGATTGGTAAAATAATACGGCATGAAATTCGGAATGAAATCCTTTGCATTGCCGATCCTGAAGCGTGTGGTCTGGCCGAGAGCGCTGGAAACACCGAAGGTCCCATCCTGGTAGCACGAGCCAATTACGAAGTTAAACGGTTCAGATTGGATCACCTGTTGCAGTTCCACCGTGTAGAGATTGATCTCGTCACGGTATTGGATTGGGGCCGTGGGCAAGCTCGGGTAGGACGTTCCATCGGCCTTCCGCGCTTTGGGCAGGCCAAGTACCTGGCCAGCCAATTCATATAGCGATTGTTCACTATAGCTTGAATCGGTGAACTCCAGGTTTTCGGTGATGTGGCCCGCCGACAGCAACGTATGGTTTCCTGGCGACCATTCCCGGTGGTAGCCGGCCAGGACTGTTGGCTCCTGGCTTTCCTTGGCGCGCAAATCCAGGAGCGCCAGCGCCGGATCATAATACTGGGTCAGGTCGCCCGCATGGGATTGGCTCAGTATGCCTTGGAGCATGAGGCTATCCTGCGCAGACAACTGCTGCTTGATGCCTCCAGATACATAATTTTGTTGGGAATCGGCGTTGGGACGCTGGCCATTCCGATCCTCATAGACCTGGTCCAGCGTGTAACTGCTGCCGCCGATGGCGCCATACTGGGAGGTGGCCTGCCGCCAATCCCCCCCGCTGGAATATTCGGCGCCGGAATAAAATCCCAGGTGGTTCCGGTCAAAGAGCCGGGAATATTCCTGCTGCGACACGCTTGGGGAGAGCATTCCCACACCCGGAGGCGCCAGCAGATTGGCCAGCAGGAGCTCCTTCAGGGTGGGCGTTTCGTAGCGCAGATTGCCTTGCAGCGCGTTCCGCTGGTTGGCATAGCTGCTGGCGAGGAACAAGTGGGCGGAGTAATTGGCATAATCGATGCTGGCGGCACGGGAAGCTTCGCGTACACTCACCTCGTCCAGGCCCGCATCCCGGTAGATAGCCGCCAGGTTGGCGCTCCGCACCGCGCGGTCCTGATCCAACAGCATGCGTGAGCGGTAAACGCTCCGGTTGTCGTTCAATGCCTGCGATTTTTCCAGATCCCGCACCGCGGCATTGATCCGGTTTTCCTGCCGGGCCAGCACAGCCGAATAAAGCCAGGGGGTGGGGTCATTGGCGTCCAGCTTTTTCGCCAGCGCCAATTCGCCGATGCCAAGGCGATTATCCCGCTCTTCGATAAAAGCTTTGCCCAGGTAGCTGCGGAAGAGGGACCGGTTGGATTCCAGCGCCGCCGCCGTCTGTAAATCTTCGCGCCCACTTTGGATTTCGCCCATGCGGATTTTGCATAATCCCCGCCCCAGCCAGGCATTGCCCAGCGCGCAATCCAATTCAATGGCCCGGTTGAACCAGGCAATGGCGGCTCCGGTTTTCCGATTGGCGCTGAAAAAATATCCCTTCAATGCCATCGCCTGGGCGTGGCGCGGCGCCAATTGCAGCGCTCTATCCGCAGCCCGCTCCGCGGTTTTGATCCGGCCGAAACTGAATTCCAGCTCCGCCATTCGGGCGTGGGCGAAGCCAAAATCCTGATGAATTTCACCAGGCTTGGGGACTTTCACCCCAGAGTCGATCAGCTTCCCCTGTGGCGCTGACTGCTAAATCGTGCTAAATCGAAAACCTGGGCACAAGCCAATCGTGGGAAGCCAGCCGGGGGGGTAAAATGCCCAGATGTGGAATTAGGTGGAATTGCATGGAAAAAGGCGGGCTTTCCCGAAGCAAAGCGGAGAGAGCGGAGAGCAAAGAGCCAGGAGCATGACCGCCAATAGCGTGGAGCCGAGAGCGGAAAGCAAAGGGTAAAATGGCAAATCGCGTTTCGTTGGTTTCATATAGTTGTTTTTCCTGGCTCAGCCCGCGCGAGTATCGGCGCGGAGCGGATTCACACCCGCCAGTGTGAATATGTCGAAAATTGATCATGAAAACCATTCTTCCATGGACTCGGTGGACTCGATTGCGAAAAAGCTCGGAGCCAACCATGGGCAGTAGAAAGGGGAGCCACAGATGGCGCGAACTCCACGCAAGATATGCAGGGGTGAACCAAAAAGGAACGAAACGAAGATGGGGAAGTCAGAAGCCGGGTCCCGTCCTGGAATAGATTGACACTCTATGAGACGAAAAAGTGGAGTCA
>CAYPCQ010000229.1:0-4858 GCA_964409245.1 uncultured Verrucomicrobiota bacterium | reverse complement strand
GGGCTTCGCGCCCGGTCAGCGCGAGGTCGGCCAGAAAGCCGTGCGCCTCGAATTCGTCCTTCAGGGCGGCGGCCTGGAACGGATCGTCCTCCACCACCAGGACGCGGTGCTGCCGCGGTAAAGGTTCCCCCCGGATCAGCCGGCGGGCCAGCTTCCCCAGCTCCGGGCCATCCACCGGCAACGGCAGGAACGCCGTGGCGCCCAAATCGGCGGTGATGCTGGCGGCGGCTTCGCGGTTCAGGATATCGGACACCACCACGATGGGCACCCGGTTCAGTGGCGCGTAATCCGGGGAGCGCAGCAGCCGGCAGAAGCGCCAGCCATCAATCCCCGGCATGCACAGGCCCGTGATGATCAGCCCGGGCGGCTCGCCGGGGCTCAAATCCACCAACGCGTCCGCCGCGCTTTCAAATACCCGTATAGGGATGCCCTCGTCAGCGAGCGGCTGGGATAACATTTCGACCTGCGCCTGGTCATGATTGACCACCACCGCCAGCGCAGTGGGGGCGGGAGCCTCTCGCTTAGTCATAAGACGCCTTTTTAAATTTACCTGAGGAAAGCATATGGTTCAAACCTCCTTGCTAATCAGAAACTAGATACTCTACCCATAAATATATTGCAAGCATGAAATTATTTTTTTTAATTTCATATTTGGGTTTCATAAAATACTCAACTTCAGCGGATTAGCGTGTTCCAGGCTCCGGCAGGCGCCGGTTTGACCAGCCTTTTGCCTCGCGGGTTGGTGCCATTTATTCAAGCCGCGTCCGAGATGAGCTGCTCCTTTTCCGTACCCATGCAATTGGCTCACTTAACCCTGCAATTTCGGCGGCATCCTTGGCAATAGTCACGCCGGCTGGCTCCGCCTGGCCATCGAAAGGCTTGGCATAGAGTCTCCACGCAGGCTGGGTCTATTTCGCTGGGTTAAAAAAATCGGACCCGGCAATTTGCGTTTTTGCCCGCCTGGGTTTATATTGGATTGCAGCAGCGCAAGGTGGACATTACCTCCAGCCTTGCCTCAGAGAAAAACGGTGAGCGGCAAACTGCCGCCAAGAGAAGTCAAAGTTAGTTGGAGTCGGGGCAGACCATACTGCTGCTGGATCTGCCCCCAGTTGTTTTCAGGCGGCGAGGCGGATCGTGGTTCCCGGGATTATTTTCTGCCCCGGCACTGTCAATTCATAGTCCGTCACATTTTCCATTAAATCCCGGAGACGTCTGCCTTGGGTTCCCGCATCACCGCCGGCTCTGCTTTCAAAACCGGCGCCCAATCCAGTTTTTACTTGTATTCCCAACGTTGTTTTATAAAATATCCGACGTCAGGAAAAGCTGATTGGCCGTCAGGAAGTCTCCCGGGGAGGCTCCAAAACCGGGTATTTCAACCGTATTCACTTCGGATTATTGGAGATGTTGTATCGTGCAGACCGTTGGTGATCAGGCTGCGGAAGGATTCATGGCTTCCGGCCTCCTGCGATTTTGGGTGGCTGGAGTGGTCCTGCTGGCAGGTTTGCTGGCCACCGGCCTGCTGGCCCGCTCCACAAAATCCAGCGTTGATATGGATGAAAAGGAGGATTTCAATTTTGCCTGCTCGGAAATCCGCAGCAAGATCGTGGAGCGCTTCCGGGCGCACGAACAAATCCTCCGCAGCGGAGCCGCCTTTCTTGCGCATTCCGTTGGAGCCAGCCGGCAGGAATGGCGCTTTTTCACCGAGAACCAGCAACTGGGAACCCAGTTCCCCGGCATCCAGGGCATCGGTTTTTCACTGATGATCCCCCGCTCCAAGCTGGCCCAACACATCCAGGAAATTCGGGCTGAGGGGTTTTCAGACTATGACGTGTGTGGGACCGGGAACTGTATACTTCCATCGTTTATCTGGAGCCTTTCACCAACCGCAATCTCCGCGCCTTTGGATATGACATGTTCAATGAACCGGTGCGCAGGGAGGCCATGGAAAGGGCGCGGGATGGGAATACTGCCGCCCTCTCCGGGAAAGTGACTTTGGTTCAAGAAACCGGCCAGGACGTCCAGGCCGGGACTTTGATGTATGTGCCGGTCTATCGCCGCGACCTGCCCCATGAAACCGTTTCCCAGCGGCGCGCGGCCATGCTCGGCTGGGCCTACAGCCCCTACCGGATGAATGATCTCCTGGGGGGCACCCTGGGCAACTGGGATCAAGCCAGCCAAAAACGGATTCATTTGGAAATATTTGATGGCGAACAGGTTTCCGCCCAAACCCGGCTTTACGGCAGCCAGGCCGCCCGCAGCGAACAATCCAGCCTGGCCGCGGATGCGCTGCCCGGCATGCCAAGCCGGATTGTCCTGGCTGGCCGCCCGTGGACCTTGTGCTTCACCCGAACTGGCAACCACGCTGGCACGGTGGATTACAGCAAGGTCTGGCTGGTGGGGTTCGGCGGGGGCAGTCTCAGCCTTTTTCTGGCGGCTTTGACCTTTCTCCTGCTCAACTCGCTCGGCCAGGCCCGCCAGCTGGCCTTGGAATTAAACCAAAGCGAGGAACGCTACCGCACCATGCTGGATGGCTCCCCGCATGCCGTGTTCCTAACCGATGCGAGCGGCCGGATCCGGATGGCGAACCAGGTGGCGGCCACGCTGACGGGCCGCAAGGATGCGCAGGATCTGGTGGGAGGTTCGCTCGCCGATTTGGTCCAGCCAGCGCAGCGCGCCTATGTGCAGCTGGCGATCCAGACCATCCTGCGGCAAGGTTTCACCACCCCGTTCGGATACACGATTCCCCGTCAGGATGGCACTCTGGCCTACGCTGAATTGTCGGGCACCGTGGTCAAGGATTTCCAAGGCCTGCCCACCGCGCTGCAAGCCATCATGCAGGATGTGACCGACCGCAAGCGGGTCGAAGCGGCGATGCGCGAACTGGAGCAGCGTTATCGTTTATTGCTCAATGGCATGCTGGACGGCTTCGCGTATTGCCGGATGATCGTTGATGCCCGGCAGGAACCGATGGATTTCATCTACCTCAACGTGAATGCCGCGTTTGAAAAGCTGACCGGTTTGAGCAAGGTGGTGGGGAAAAAGGCCACCGAAGTGGTTCCTCGCATGGCGGAGAGCCAGGCGGATTTATTAAGGATTTACGGGCGGGTAACGGCCACGGGAAATCCGGAGCGATTCGAAATGTATCTGCCCGGGCTGGAGCGCTGGCTTTCAGTTTCAGTAGCGCAAGCCGGCCAGGGCTGCTTCGCCACTATTTTCCAGGATTTTACGGATCGGAAATCGGCTGAGCAGGCGCTGCGGGAGAGCGAGGAACACCTGGAGGAGGCGCAACAGGTGGCCCATATCGGGAATTGGTCGTGGGATTTGGAGTCAAACCAGTTGGTTTGGTCCAAAGAAAACTACCGGATTTTCGGTTTATCGCCGGAAACACCCCTGCCTTCGGAGAGTTTTCTTAAGATGGTTCATCCCGGCGACGTTAACCAGGTCATGGCGGCGATCAGCAAAGCAAAGCTGGATTGCCAGCCTTTCGTTTTGAAGTTTCGCATCCAGACTGCCACCGGGCAGGTGCGGACCGTCGAAAACATGGTGCGGGTGCAGGTTGGCGCCCATAAACGCCCGCGTCGGTTCTTTGGAACCAATCAAGACGTCACCGAGCGGGAACAAATGGGCGCAACCATGAGGCTCCAGGCCACGCTGCTCGAAAACCTGTCGGAAGGGATCTACATCATTGGCCTGGATGACCTGCTTATCAAGTGGGCCAATCCCATTTTTGAGCGGATGCTGGGCTATGAAGCCGGGGAACTGTTGGGGATGCATGTGGACCAGGTCTATGCCCCCACCAACCGGACGCCTGCCCAAACCAGGGCGGCCATCGAGAAGGCATTGCACGCCACTGGCCATTGGCACGGGGAGGTGGAAAACCGCAAGAAGGATGGATCGCGGTTCTGGTGCCACGCCAATGCCTCCCTTTTCGACCATGCCCAGTTTGGCAAGGTGATCCTGGCTGCCCATACCGACATCACCGAACGGAAACGGGCGGAAGAAAAGCTCCGCACCAGTGAGGAGCGGCACCGGATACACGCCCACTTTGCCATCGACAACATCTGGACCATGGGGGTTGACCGGACTTTCACCTATTTCAGCCAATCCATTGAACGCCTGGTGGGCTACACTCCTGCCGAATACCTGGCGCTCCCGCTGGCCAAGATGCTTACCGCTGATTCTTTGGCCTTCGCCATGGAATACCTGGAAAACACAGATGCGGCGGCCCGGGCCGGGACTCCCGCCGGGGACTTTCGGGGAGAGATAGAGTTGAAACACAAAGACGGGTCAACGGTCTGGACCGAGATCACGGCCACCTGGATTTATGACGGTGAAGGCAGGCTTGTGGAACTGTTCGGCATCACCCGCGACATCTCGGCGCGCAAGCGGATGGAGAGGGAATTGCATAAAACCAAAGAGCGGCTGGAAGCCACACTGAACGCCTTGCCGGATCTGGTTTTCAGGGTTGATCAAAAGGGCTGCATTCATGAATGCCATACGGCTGCCATCGGGAAGCTTTTTGTTTCACCATCCATGTTCCTGGGAAAAAGATTCGAGGAGGTCATCCCTGAAAAAGCGGCGGGAATCATCATGGCTGCCATCGAATCAGCCCGCATCCATGGCAGCCACCATGGCGCCATTTACTCCCTTCCTTTTCCGCAAGGGGAGGCCTGGTTTGAACTTTCAATAGCTGCGATGCGGGGGCTGGCGGAAAAGGACAGCCAGTTCATCGTGCTGGCCCGGGATATCACTGCGCGCAAGCTGATCGAAGAGAAACTGCGGTTCAGTGACGAGCAATACCGGTTGGGTCAAGTCCTGGTTTAAATTTGTCACTTTTTTCTCGGTGTTTCCCTGTCGG
>CAYPCQ010000228.1:0-5067 GCA_964409245.1 uncultured Verrucomicrobiota bacterium | reverse complement strand
GTTTTAACTCCTTGTCACCACCATTCCCTCTCAAACCTGCGAAGGTAGGGCTAGTTTAACAGCATGACGAAGACCATCACAAAAATTGGCAATTCACAGGGGCTGATGTTTGATTCGGCCTTGATGGATTTGGCACATCTGAAGGTGGGCGACCAGGTGAACCTCACCGTCCACGAAGGTGGCGCCATCGTCATAACCCCGCTGCGCCCGGTCATCGCGCCCGATCAAGCGGCCGCCACCGCCCGGCGGTTGATCCAGAAAAACGCCAGCCTGTTCCAGCGGCTGTCATGAATATTCCGCTGGCGCATCCCACGCTCGAAGCCGTCAAAGCGATTCACGCCGAGGTGCTGGCCGCCCATGGCGGATCCGCCGGGCTGCGCGATCCGGCTTTGTTGGAGTCAGCCGTGGCGGCGCCCCAAGCGGCCATGATGGGTGAACCGATGTTCGCCGAGCCAGTGGAAATTGCGGCCGCTTATCTTTTTTATCCCACCCGCAACCATCCGTTCGTAGATGGCAACAAACGGACGGCCCTGGCCACGTGCCTGGTTTTCCTGAGCCTGAATGGCCTGCTCCCCAGCGAGGATCTGAAGGCTGAAGCCTGGGAAGCTTTGACCATGGATGTGGCGGCCAGCCGGATCGGCCGCGAAGAAACCACGGAGCGCCTGCGCAGGCTGGTGTGCTGAATTGCAGCGAGCGCCCAAGGGCCGCTCCACGCTGGAGATACTGCTTGGCCTGCAGCCTGTTGCCGCCTAAAATTACGGGTGGAAATGGGTGATATTCTCTTTTTGTGCGAGCACTGCGGCGCCCGCTTATCCATGGCGGCGGTGGCCACGGATCGGCGTGCCCCCTGCCCGGTCTGCGGGAAACCGCTGCGTTTGCCGGTTTCCCCCAGCCCGGAGGCGGGCGGGATCCGGGAACCTTCCAAGCCGGACCTTTTCCAGGGCTTGCCGCCCATGGCCCTCAATGATCCCGGACGCCCGGCGCCACCCCCCGGCCAGCCCCCGGCCCGGGCGGGCGGGTTTGCCGTGCGCTTCCAGGGCGAGGGCGCTCAAAACACATCCAAGCTGCAAGGCCGCGGGACGGTGGCGTTTGAGGCGGGCGGCCTGGTTCTCCGCGGGCGGCGGCAGGCCAGCCTTTCGCTCCGGGGCAAGCCGGTCGAAATCCGCCTCGATCCGGGCGCCATTGTGAACGTGGTGCGGCAGGGCGCATCCCTGGAATTCAGCGTGCCGGGGATCTCCCCGGAGGAGAAGCCCCGGGGATTTTCCTTGACCGCCGCCAGCGAACCGGAAGCGGCGGCGATCGAACGCAGTTTGCCGGAGCGCAAGACCGCCGAATTCGTGGCCGAGTGCCGGGACTCCCTGGAGTTTTCCGAGGCCATTTATTCCGCCACGCCCAAGGCGTTCGTCACCACGTGGCTGGCGGTGGCCAACGTGGCGGTGCTGGTATGGATGGTGCTGAAAGGGGTGGACCTGTTGGGCCCCAAGGCCAAAGATCTAGTGGCTTGGGGCGCCAATTTCGGCCCCTTGACCCTCACCACGGAGCCGTGGCGCCTGTTCACCAGCTGTTTCATCCACATCGGCCTCATCCACCTGTTTTTCAACCTGTGGGTGCTGCTGAACGTGGGCTATTTCGTCGAGCGGCTGTTCGGCAACCGCCAATTCCTGCTGCTCTACGTGGCCGCCGGGCTCTCCGGCAGCCTGGTGCGCCTGCACTGGAACCCGCAGATCGTCTCGGCGGGCGCTTCGGGGGCCATTTTCGGGGTGTTCGGCGGCCTGGGCGCGTTCCTGATCCGGAACCGCCACACGGTGCCGTCCACCGTTTTGGCCAGCCTCCGCTCCAGCACCCTCGGGTTCATCGGCTACAACCTCATCTTCGGGGCGATGATCGCCCAGGTGGACAATGCCGCGCACCTCGGCGGCCTGGTGGGTGGCTTCGCCATGGGGCTGGTGCTGACCAGCCCGCGGCACGGCTCCATGAGCGGCGCCAGCACCGCCGCGCGTCCTTTGGGGCCGGGCCTCCTCACCGGCCTGCTGTTCCTGGGCGGGCTGTGGCTCACCCTGCCCGGCCAGCCCGGCCACTGGCTGATCCGCCCCGGCGGCGGCCAACGCCCCATCGGCGAGCCGGCCCCGCGCCCGGAAGCCATGGAGCCGCTGCCGGCGGAGGAATCCCTCGCCAGCGAACATTTCAACCGGCTGGGCACCCTCTTCGAGGAAGGCAAAATTTCCCAGCGCCAGTATGCCGCCGGCTTGGAGGCCGAGTGCCTGCCGCGCTGGCGCCAGACCTATGCCTGGCTGGAAAAAATCGCCCGGAGCCGGCAGCTGCCGGCGGCGGGCGCCCAGCGGGTGGAAAAGCTCCTGAAATTCATGCGCCTGCGCGAGCAGGGTTGCGCGCTGCTCGTGGCCGGCCTGAAAGCCGATGACCAAAAGCTGGTGGATCAGGGCTACCAGCTGATCGGCGAAGCCGAAGCCATCGCCGGGGAGCTTAAAGAGCAGTAGCTTTGTCCGGCATGAAGCAAAAAGTATACCCCGATGATGGCCCCCCCTCACTTCAGGCTCTGCGATATTCCTGAATGCCTGGCAATACACCGGCGGCAAGCAACCCGAGCTGCAGGTCACCGATGACAACCTCGAGTTGTGGACATATTCAATCCCGCCGCTCGCCGTGGAACGCGCGGTGCGGCTGGCGTGGCCCGCTTCGGCCACCGCGAAATACACCATCCTAAGCGCACCAACCCCGGCGGATCCCAGGTCGCCAGTCCAGGATTTGCTCCTGCCCGGGATGCAGGAGGTGATGGTCCCGGCAAGCGAGGCTTCCAGGTTCTTCCGGCTGCGGCAAACACCCTGAGCCGTGTCCAGGCCAGGGGATCGGTCGTTGTTGCCGGGTCTTTTTCTGCAAAGTCTTGGATTGCACAATAACCTGCGGCGCAAACACTTTCATCCTAAATACATGGACACGGCTTAAGGGATTTACAGAGTGCCGGGCCAATCGTCCGCGTACTCCAGAGCCGCCTCAGGGATCGGCCACCAAACAACCATTTCGGCTGACGGTAGAAAAAATCGATCCGCGCGTTACCATTTCCGGATTCCGCTTAATTAAATAGATGAGAGCTAATGTATAGAACACAAACAGTCGCCCAAGGTGGGCGGCCCCTTTGGTGTCGGGGTTGCGCACTTATTCCAAGAGTTGCGCGGGTGTCGGCGCTTGGCTTTGGGACGGAATCCCGTTGGGACTCCCGGCCTTCGTTGTCTTTTTCCGTGAGGCAACGAGCAAAACAAACAGAAAACCTCAGGTGCGCGTCACCTGAAAACAGTTAATTCGACCTTATGAAAACAAAACACTTCAGAAACCTCGTCCTGGGCGTGTGTCTTGGGTGCCTGGCACCGTCCCTGGCCTTGGCCCAATCGATTTATGAGCCTTACACCTTCACCATGATCGCTGGAAAGGCGGGCTCTTCAGGCAACGCGGACGGAACCAATAGCGCCGCCAGGTTTGATTTGCCCGCTGGGGTCGCGGCGGACGGCGCAGGCAACCTCTATGTTACGGACGTGGACAACAATACGATCCGCAAAGTGTCGCTGGTGGGAACCAACTGGGTGGTGACGACGCTGGCTGGAAAGACGGGCTCTTCTGGCAGCGCGGACGGGACGAACAGCACCGCGCGGTTTTTGGGGCCTCATGGCTTGGCAGTGGACAGCGCGGGCAACCTCTATGTGGCGGACCTCCTTAACCACACGATCCGCAAAGTGGCGCCGGTGGGGACCAACTGGGTGGTGACGACGCTGGCTGGAAGGGCGGGCTCTTCAGGCAACGCGGACGGGTCGAACAGCACCGCGCGGTTTACTGAGCCTCGTGACTTGTCAGTGGACAGCGCGGGCAACCTCTATGTGACGGACTCCTTAAACCACACGATCCGCAAAGTGACGCCGGTGGGGACCAACTGGGTGGTGACGACGCTGGTTGGAAGGGCGGGCTCTTCTGGCAGTGCGGACGGGACGAACAGCGCCGCGCGGTTTAATTATCCTTATTATGCGAAGGTGGACGGCGCGGGCACGCTCTATGTAGTGGACACTGGCAACCACACGATCCGCAAAGTGACGCCGGTGGGGACCAACTGGGTGGTGACGACACCGGTTGGCAAGGCGGGCCTTGCTGGCAGCGCGGACGGGACGAACAGCGCCGCGCGGTTTAAGTTTCCTTGGGGCGTGGCGTTGGACAGCGCGGGCACCCTCTATGTGGCCGACCAAGACAACCACACGATCCGCAAAGTGACACCGGTGGGGACTAACTGGGTGGTGACGACGCTGGCTGGAAAGGTGGGCAATCCTGGCAGCGCGGACGGGACAGGGAGCGCCGCGCAGTTTAATTATCCTAATTGCCTGGCAGTGGACAGCGCGGGCAAACTCTATGTGGCGGACCTTGTCAACTACACGATCCGGCAGGGTGTCCGGGCATTCGCGATTACCTCCTCCGGACCAAGTTTCGGCTTCAGCGGCGGCCAATGGGGCTTTGCGCTTACGGGGCCGGCCGGGCAGGCGGTGGTCGTGGACGCTTCGACCGATCTGGCGAATTGGCTGCCCATCTGGACCAACACAATGAGTGTGGGGCCGCTCCAGTTCAGCGATCCAGACACCGGTGTCAATTCCTATCGCTTTTACCGCGCCCGCAAGCCGTAATTCAGGCGGTTTCGTTCCGCCCTTCAATGATATGGAACCGTGCCTTGTGCGAAAACGGCTTTTTGCACAAGGACGCGTTCGGCTGGATGGGGAATGCGTCCAACCCTGCAAAAGCAAGTAATATCTCATGGCGGCCACTGCACGATGACCAGGATTGGACGGGATAGTCCACACCGTCTTTCATCCGTGAAATCCGTCTGATCCGTGGTTCAATCCCTTTTGGTGGCGGTTTCGCTGCTCTGATTGGGATTAAAGGTTTCGTCTGACTGGACTCGAGTGCCTGCCGTCCAGCAGACCATGATCCGGATTAAATCGGCGGCCGGATTTCCCAGCCCGGCAGGGCGAATGGCACTTACTTAGCAGCATCGAGTTTACGCTGGCGGGCCAGTTTGTG
>CAYPCQ010000227.1:0-5282 GCA_964409245.1 uncultured Verrucomicrobiota bacterium | reverse complement strand
CATGGCCAGGTGGGCCTGGCAGGGCGGCGTCACCGTCTTGAGCATGCTCTCGTGCAGCTAGCCATAGTTGGTGGCCAGGAGATACTCCATCAGGGGATCATTGGCATAGGCGGGATTCGCAGCAGCGGGGAAAGCCACCGTGCGTTTGGCTTTATCCAGCCGCACCGGCCCCAGCTGGAACAGGCCCGGCTTCACCCAGGCTGGCTCGGGCGGACGGCGCCTGGCTGGCGGGTCCGCCCGCCAAAAGAAGCAGAGCCGCCAGACGCAGCGGCGTGAACCCGCCGGGAGGGAACCCCCCTCTGCGGTGGCCGGCCGCCAGCCTTCAAAAGGCATGCTCATATCACCCATCAGCCGCAAAGAGCCGGGCTGCTGTCCGTCAGGATAGCAGGATAGTTTAGCGCCAAAAACGCAACGTAGCGACTGGTCATGATCCGCACCCTAATGTTTTCATGGAATGCTGTCGAACAATTTTTCTATATTTTTATTAAATTCATCTTTATAGGCTTATGTGTAATGATTTCACTACAAGGCGCATCCGGGAAAACACTACATTTTGTAAGCTACGGCTTACAGCCATGGCTTACATTTACGCAGGTTTTATTGCCAAGCCAAGGCATCGAGGGTGGCATTGGCCTCCTCCGGCCCGCTGAAGGGCTGGAAAGGGGCCGCCAAATCCTCCGCCCGGAGGCCGGGCGCCGGGTGCGCGCTGGTTTTTGTTTCATTGGGAACCGCCAGCATGGATTTTGCGGAGCCGGTGGATAGGTGGATGGTTCGGGCCCGCCTCCTCCCGTCGGCGGCTACCCGCGGTGGGGGGGCGAATGCTTCGGTTGCATGGGCAAACCTGTGGCGGGTAGCCGCCGAGGTAACGAGGCGGATCGGGGGGCGGCGGATGCCAAACCAGGCCCAATTTTCCCGGGAGCCGCAAGCATGGGTTTTACGGAGCCGGTGGATAGGTGGATGGTTCGGGTCCGCCTGCCAACGAACGGTAATGTTTCAAAATGGCATAAATTCTTTTCCTTAAGTTATTTTTGATGCGATAGGCACTAGACCCACTGCGACGCACCTACCGTAAGTTCGTTGGCCCCATGCCGCCACTTTTTAGGGGCTCTGGATCTCCTCACGCCGGCGGCCCGCCTGGCTGGGCTGGGTTTGTTTACCCAGCTTCATATGCGATTCCATGATTCATTCCATAATCTCGAGTGATGATCCACATTTTTCACTCTGTTTTGCCGTTTATTTTACCGTTTAAGGGTGGCATTTATAGGGTGGTAATTGGGTAATTGGCTGGCCAACACACCAACACAACCCGCCGCTGCCATACTTCTGAATTCCAGCCTGATTAATCCGTTTGTGATCGGGCTTCAAACAAAATGTGACGAAACGACCAAAAAACGGGACGAACGAGCCACGGAGGGTTTCCGGGATGCCCATAAACGGGTGGCCAATGAACGGGCAGCAATTCACAGGCCGCGCGAGGCGCCGCCGCCGCGTTTCTGATTCTGCGGGCAGGAATTTCCTGCAAAACCGGCGTTTTGCAGGAACTGCAAGGAGTGGGCCACGGCGTAGTCCAGGGCATGGTTTACGGTGTGGTTCATGGCGTAGTGGTGGTGCTGGCGGTGCTGGCGCCCAATGGGCGGCCGGCTCCGGGCGCCGCCACCTCCGCCGGGCGCCGGGCTTGGAACAGGGCGACCAGCTCCGGGGTGGTGCCCACGCCGAGCTTGGCCATCAGCCGCGTCTTGTATGTATGCACGGTCTTCTCGCTCAGGTGCAGGCGCTCCGCCACCTCCCGGTTGCTGGTGTTTTCGCCCAGCAGGGTGAACACCTGCAGCTCGCGGTCGCTGAGGAGGCTGGCCGCCGCGGAGAAATCCGCCACGGGGACAGCCTCGGGCTGCGCCAGGGCCTCGGCCATCAGCTGGCTGGTGAGGGCAGCGCTGGCGACCAGGCGGCCGGCGTGGACCTCCCGGATGCCGTGGAGGATGCGCTCGACCGGCTCCTCCTTCATCAGGTAGCCCCGGGCGCCCGCGCGCAGGAGGCGCCGCGCATACATGGCCTCGTCACCCACGGAAAGCACCAGCGTGGGGGGCAGCGCATCCTGGGCGCGCAGCTCCTCCAGCAGCGTCCAGCCGGTGCCATCGGCCAGGTTCAGGTCCAGCACGATCACATCCGGGGCGAGCGCGAGGGCCAGCGGCAAAGCCCCGCGCCAGGTCGCGGACTCGCCGACCACGCGCAGGCCCGCCTGGCCGTTGATGGCGTCGCGCAGCCCCTCGCGGAAGGCCTGGTGATCCTCCACGAGCAGCACGCCCACCACCCCGCCCGGGGCGGCGCGCCGGAGGCGCTTGCCTTTGCGCACAGCGGTTCTTCTTTTGCCTTTGGCACTCATTGATTCCACTCCCCGGCGCCGGGGCGGCCACCCCCAAAATCGGGGCGGCGGCCCGGGACGGCCGAGGTTGCGGCTATATCTGTAGCAGCCGCCAGAGCCGGAACGCAACGGCCGCGTTTCTGATTCTGCGTGTAGGAATTTCCTACAAATCGGCAGTTTTGTAGGAATACTCCGGAGGGCGCGGCGGCGTTTTGGGCGGCCGGGCCGGGCGAAACAGGGAGGGAAACACGGAGCGGCCCGCCGCCATCCCCGGCCGGCGGGGACGCCGGCGATACCGCAGATGCGGAGATCTGCGCTACGGCGGGCCGCCCCGGACCACACCGGCGCCGCAGGCCCTCTTGGGAAGCCAGCCAGGGGGTAAAATGCCCGGATGTGGAATCAGGTGGAAAGGCCCGGAAAAAGGCGGGCTTTACCGCCGCCGAGCGGAAAGAACGAAGGCCAGAGGCCGGAAACTGCACAAGGTGTTGCAGCCGGCACGGGCGGAGGCCGGGACAGAAATGGGGCGGGACCGGCTGTGTGAGGAGTTGCGGGGGCGGGGAATGCGGGCGCCGCCGCTGCCGCGGTGCTGGCCCCGGACGGCGCATGATCCGCTTAAACTAATTGTGTTGCTGCCCCCTCCGCTCCGGCCCTTCCCGGAGCGAAACCCCATCCCAATCCGCCCCGGCCAATCCGCCGGGTAAACCCCGTTGCGCCGGGTCAGGGGATCCGGCCTGCAGGGTTAATACGCCGGGTAAACGGCGCGGTAGAGGCTCATTGCCGAACCGCCCACCGGCTCCGAATACTCGAAGACTCCCGCGCCCCAGGCTCCCGCCGCCATCGGCGCCACCAGGTTGGCCCGCTTCTCCCACATCCCATTGGCCGACCCCGTGGATTCGATCGTATAGGTCATGCCCGGCGAGCCGGACCACCGGATGACCACGCTGCCAGCCACCACCACCGGCCCGTAAACCAGCTGCACCGGCAAGGAATCCCGCACCAGCACGCTCACCGTCCCGCTGGCCGCCGGCCCGCAGCCGTCGCTGACCTCATAGGTGAAGCGGTCCGTCCCCACGTAATCCTTCGGCGGCGTGTAGGTCACCAGCCCATTGGCCAGCGCCACCTCCCCGCCCTTGGCGCTGGCCGGGCTGACCCCCGTCACCGCCAGCGCCAGCCCGTCCGGATCCGTGTCGTTGAGGAGGAGCTTGGCCGCCGCCACACTGGCCGCCTGGTTCCGGCAACCCCCCAGCGCGTCATTGCCCGCCTCCGGCGGCCGGCCCGAGGGCTGGATCCCCTGCGCCAGCGCCGTGGACGCAGCGGCATTGTAGGCCGCGCTGCCAGCATAGGCCGCGCGGATCGGGTGGG
This sequence comes from uncultured Verrucomicrobiota bacterium, assembly GCA_964409245.1. GTDB lineage: Bacteria > Verrucomicrobiota > Verrucomicrobiia > Limisphaerales > UBA1319 > CAIMWS01. Next base: position 1,561 of record CAYPCQ010000227.1, on the reverse strand, counting down.
CGCCCACGGACAGGCTGCCCACCACCAGCGTGGCCCGCCCGTTGAGGATGGCCCCCGCCCCCAGCACCGCCGCCCCATCCAGGAACGTCACCGTCCCGGCGGCCGGCGAGGGGAAGAGCGTGGCGCTGAACTCCACCGGATCCCCGCACCGCACCGGGTTGGCCGAACTGCCCAGCATCACCAGCGGCGTGATCCGGCTGATCGTCATCAGGAACAGGTCCGAGAGGCTTTCCCCGTAATTCCCCACCCCCAGGTAAACCCCCAGGATCCCGTGCGTCCCCAGCCCGAGCGCCGTCGTCGTCGCCGAAGCCTCCCCATTGGCCTGCACCGCCCCGCTCCCCAGCACCGCCCCCGCCGGCAGCGGACCGCCCGCCGCCACCACTGCCGCCAGGCCCTGGCTCTGCAGCCACTGCCGCACCGCTTCCCAGCCGGGAGCGGACCCCAGCTGCCCCTGGCTGGCCAGCCAGGCCTGGAGGGCATCGGCGTCGAGGAACGTAACCGTGCCCGCCGCGTTGGGCGCGGCCAGCTTCGCCGTGAAGGTCACCACATGGTTGGTGATGCCCGGCTGGAGCACCGAGTGCAGCACCATCGCCGGAGCTGCCTGAGCCACGACCTGCTCCAGAACCTCCGAAACCGCCCCCTGGTAATTCCGGTCCGAGCTGGTCTCATACACCGCCGTGACCGGCCGCCGCCCCGCGTCCAGCGCGCTGGTGGCGAACACCGCCACCCCGCCCGCCAGGGCGCTCTGCCCCAGCACCACCGCACCGTCCTTGAAGGTCACCATCCCGCTGAGGGTGGCCGGGGTCAGCGTGGCGGCAAACACCACATTGGTGCTGTAAACCGACGGGTTGAGCGAGGAGGCCAGCGCCACCCTGGGCGTGGCCGGATGGATGGTCAGCGGCCCGCTGAACAGCGCCAGGCCGTAGCAGTTGTCGCTCCCGCCGCTCAGCGTGATGGGGTATATCCCGACCGGATCGGCGCTCGTGGCCGCGGTCGCCGCCACCGGCAGGGCGTCCAGCACCGCCTCCGTCTCCCCATTGGCAAAACCGCTATAGCGGATCGTCAGCGCCGGATTGGCCGCCAGATACGCCCGGCTCTGGGCCTCCGCCGTGGCCGCCAGCAGCGCCTTGCCCACCGTCAGCGTCCCGCTGGCCAGCGCGATCTTGTAGTTGTTGTCCACCCCGCCCTTGAGCGTGATCGGATACAACCCCGGCACGCTCGCAGGCGTGGCCACCGTATAGGCCACCGGCGGCGCGTCGAGATCCGCCACCTGGTCCCCGTTGAGGAGGCCCGTGTAGGTGATCGTCAAGGCGGGGTTGGCCTCGCCGTAGGCCCGGTTCCTGGCATCGGCCCGCGCGATCAGCACCGCCTTATAGACCGTCAGCACGCCCGGCACAAATTTGAACTCGTAGTTGCTGGACGCCCCACCGCTCAACGTGATGGGATACGTCCCCACGGCGCTGGCGCTCGTGGCCGGGGTGCTGCCCACCGGCTTGGCCCCCAGCCCCGCCTCCGTCTCCCCATGGACAAACCCGCTATAGCTGCAGGTCAGCGCCGGGTT
>CAYPCQ010000226.1:0-6035 GCA_964409245.1 uncultured Verrucomicrobiota bacterium | reverse complement strand
ACGGTGTTTACGGCGCGCAGATCCCCGCGCTGGCCTCCGGCGCCACTGTAAGCTATTATATCACGGCCCAGGATGAGTTCAGTTTGGCTGCCACCGATCCAGCGGGGGCGCCCGGCAACCGCTATTCCTACGTCGTGGCCTCCACGCCCAGCCCGGCCGTCCAGTATGACATCCTGCTTGGACGGCCAACCGATCATTCCATCGCCGTGAGCGTGTTATCCACCAACAACCTTGAAATATACGTGGAATATGGGCCGCAAGCTGGCGTCTACACCGCCCAAACGGCGGCCACTTCCCTGGCGGCGGGCGTGCCCGCCGTGCTGGCGCTCGAGGAGCTCCTGGCGGACCAGGCCTATTTCTACCGGCTGCGCTATCGCCTGCCGGGCACGGCGGACTTCAGTGCCAGCGCCGGGCGCTCCTTCCACACGCAGCGGGCGCGTGGCGGCGTCTTCACCTTCGCCATCGAGGCGGACCCGCACCACCTCGACAGCCAGCCAGCCCTCTGGCGCGTGGCGCTCACCAACATCCTGGCGGACAGCCCCGATTTCCTCATCGACTTGGGCGACACCTTCATGGATGAGAAATTGGGCACGAACACCGCCGCCGGCGCCACCGCGCTTGCCTGCGATGTCCGCACCGGGTTCTTCAGCATCCTGGGCCACTCGGTGCCGCTGTTCCTCGTCAATGGCAATCACGATCCCGAGCTGGGCTGGCTCCTGGATGCGGCGGCGCCCCTGAACAGCCTCCCGGTGTGGGGCACTCAGGCCCGCCAGTCATATTACCCCTGCCCGGTCCCCGGCGCGTTCTATTCCGGCAACACGGACGTGGATCCATTCCTCCAAAGCCCGCGCGATAGCTGGTATGCGTTCGAGTGGGGCGGCGCCTTGTTTGTTGTGCTGGATCCGTTTTGGAACACCAGCCCGGCGGCGGCCAAAGGGAAAGACCCTTGGGCCTGGACGCTCGGAGCCAGCCAGTATGCCTGGCTGCAGCGCACACTGGCCCAAAGCACCGCCACCTTCAAATTCGTCTTCATCCACCATCTGGTGGGCGGCAGCTTTGACGGGATCGCCCGCGGCGGATTGGAATTCTCGTCTTACTTTGAGTGGGGTGGCAAAAATACGAACGGCACCTGGGGCTTCACTACGAACCGTCCCGGCTGGGCGATGCCGATCCAAAACCTGCTCCTCACCAATGGGGTCAACGCGGTGTTCCACGGCCACGACCACCTGTATGTGAAGCAGGATCTCGACGCCAACGGGGACGGCGTCACCGACCTCGTTTACCACGAGGTGCCGCAGCCCAGCCGCACGAATTACAATGCCATCGGCTCGGGCGCCGCTTACGGCTACACCAATGGCGTAATGCTCGGCAATTCCGGCCACCTCCGGGTAACCGTGACCCCCACCAACGCCACCGCGGCCTACGTCCGCGCCTTTTTGCCGGCCGACGAAGGAGTCGGGAAAACCAACCGCATGATTTCCCACACTTACACCATTGGCGCGTCGCCGGCGGCCGTGGCCGCTTTTCCCGGCACCATCATCCCGGGCCGGCCCACTGGCAGCACGCTCGCCCTGAATGTCCTCGCCCCGGCAAACCTGCAGGCCTATGTCGAGCACGGAGCGCAATCCGGGGTTTATTCCGGCCAAACGGCGGTGGCCAGCCTCGCCGCCGGCGTCCCCGCGGTCCTGGAGCTGGCCGGCCTTCCGGCCAGCACCCGTTGTTACTATCGGCTGCGGTTCAAGAACGCGGGCGAAACCGCCTACCGGGCGGACGCGGAGCGGAGCTTCCAAACCCAGCGCGCCCCGGGGAGCACGTTCACCTTTGACCTGCAATCCGACTCGCACATCTACGACAAAAAGGGTGACACCAACCTTTACCTGCTGGCGGCGCAAAACATCCTGGCGGACACGCCGGATTTCCTGCTGGACCTGGGAGACACCTTCGGGGATGACCACAATCCAACCACCATCACTTATGCCACGCTGGACCAGCTGCACCTCAGCCAGCGCCCGTTTTTCGATCTCTCCGGCCGCGCGGCCCCGTTGTTCTTGTGCATCGGCAACCACGAGGGGGAAACCATCGGCTACGAGCAAGGCCAGGCCGGCGCCAACCCGATCTGCACCTTCGCCACGCAAACCCGCCTGCGCCACTACCCCAACCCGTTCCCGAACTGGTTTTATTCCGGCAACACCAATGCTGATGGGTTTGTGAACACCAACGGGGTGGCCGGCCTCCCCGGGAATTACTACGCCTGGCAATGGGGCGATGCCCTGTTCGTGGTCCTGGACGCCTACCGTTACCTGCCCGATGCCAAGCCTACCAATATGTGGGATTGGACGCTGGGCAAAGCCCAATACGACTGGTTCAAACGCACGCTCGAAGCGAGCCGGTCCAAATACAAATTTGTCTTTGCCCACCATGTGCTTGGCCAGACCCGCGGCGGCGCCGCGTGGGCGGGCAAATACGAATGGGGTGGTGAAAACAAGGATGGCAGCGCAGGTTTCGCCGCCAACCGCTCCGGCTGGGCCCTGCCCATCCACTCCTTGATGGTTTCCAACCAGGTCACCATCTTTTTCCAGGGCCATGATCACCTCTACGCCCGGGAGGAAATCGACGGCGTCATCTACCAGGAAATCCCCATGCCTTCGGACGCCACCTACCATGTGGGCGACACGAACGCCAGCGCCTACACCGGGTTCGTCACGAACAATTCCGGGCATCTGCGCGTCACCGTGGCCCCGGCGGGAGTCACCGTGGATTACGTCCGCGCCGTCCTGCCCGCCCACGCCACCAATGGGCTGGCCAACCGGATGATCGGCCACACCTATGCCGTGGCGGCGTCAACGCTCCCCGGCTCATGGACCATGCTGAAGCTCCCGGACACGGGCCAGGCCCAAAGCTACACCGCCACTTTCGGGGAGGATGCCGACTACACCCTCAATCCTCCCTCGTTCACCGTAAACTCGGATGGGACCGTGACGGACCAGGTCACCGGCCTGATCTGGCAGAAGGGCGACAGCGGGGAAATGACCTGGGAAAACGCCGTCGTTTACGCCCAGACCAACCGCGTGGGAGGCCAGAGCGACTGGCGGCTGCCCACCAGCCACGAGTTGTTCAGCATTCTCAATCATGGGAAGGTCAATCCCGCGCTGGACACTAATGCCTTCACCGCCACCGCGGCGCAATATTGGTGGAGCGGCGATGTGCAGCCCTCCGAGCCCAGCCGCGTCTGGGCCGCCAACGCCGGCGGCGGCATCGGGCCGCATCCCAAGACCGAAACCGTCAGCGCCGGAGGCGCCAAGCGGTTCCACGCCCGCTGTGTGCGCGGGGTGAGCCTTGCGGGCCGCCCGTTGCATCACTTCCAAAACAACCAGGATGGCACCATCACCGACCTGGACACCGGCTTGACCTGGCAGCAAACCGGAGCCGTGGCTGCGCTGTCGTGGGAAGGCGCCCTGCAATATGCCGAAAGCCTCTCCCTGGCCGGGCAAACCGACTGGCGGCTGCCGAATATCAAGGAACTGCAGTCCATCAATGATGAAAGCCTGGCCAGCCCCAGCGTGAACACGAATTATTTCCCCGCCTCCCGGCCGGATCGCTACTGGTCGGCCACCACCGAAATCAACGGCACGAACCGCGCCTGGTTCGTGGACTTCCAGCTTGGCATCGTGGGCTATGACAGCAAGCTCACCAACCTGTGGGTGCGTTGCGTGCGGGGCGGGGTGACCAATACCGCTTCCCCCACCAACAGTGTGGAATCGCAGCTCGCGCGGATTCCAGCCGGGCAATATCAGATGGGCGACCACTTCGGTTTTGTCGATCCGCAGCACCCGAGCGACGAGATCCCCGTCCACAGCGTGTATTTGGACTCCTTCCTAATGGCCACCAACCTGCTGACCGGCAGCGAATACGCCAGCTTCCTCAACTCGGCCCTGGCTTCAGGCCTGGTGGAGGTTCGCTCCAATTTTGTCTATGGCAAAGGCGGCACAAACATTTACTGCGACACCTACGGCTCGGACACCAACAGCCGGGTCGAGTATTCCGGTGGCAAGTTCACGATCCGGGATGACCGCGGGCTGCACCCCATCACCGGCGTGCGGTGGCTGGGGGCGGCCGCCTACTGCAATTGGGCCAGCGCGCGGGACGGCTACGCCGCCTGCTACAACCTGGCCAGCGGCGCCTGCGACCTGTCCCAGAACGGCTATCGCCTGCCCACCGAGGCGGAGTGGGAATACGCCGCGCGGGGGGGGCTTTATAATCCCTATGGCATGTTCCCGTGGGGCAGCGACACCAACACGGATGGCACCCTGGCGAACTGGGCCGGCAAAACCAATCCGTTTGCCGACGGCCCCTATCCGTGGACCACGCCGGCGGGCTTCTACAACGGCTCGATCCAATACCAGACCAACTGGCACTGGCCCGGCGCCAGCGCCACCTACCAGACCCGCAATAACGGCAACGGCTACGGGCTGTATGACATGTCCGGCAACGTCTGGCAGTGGGTCAACGACTGGTATGCCAGCGATTATTACACCTGGTGCGTTCAGAACAACATAGTCACCAATCCACCCGGCCCGCTGGCCGGCTCCCCCATGCCGGATGGCAAACCGTATCGCGGCCTGCGCGGCGGCAACTGGTTCAATGGGCAGGACCAATACGGCCACGGGCGGGTGTCCAACCGGGATCCCTCCTATTTCCGCGGCCCGGGCGATCCGAATGGCCCATGGTTCCATGTCGGCTTCCGGGTGATGCGCCGGGGCAGTGCGGCGGCCAATCAGGCCCCCCCCGTGATTGCCAGCGCCAGCCACACGCCATCGGCGCCCACCACCAACGACACGGTCTGGGTTACCGCCAAGGTCACCGACGATCTTGCCGTATCGCAAGTCATGCTGAACTACCGCACGGGCGCCACCGGCACTGGCTCCGGCCAGACGAACACGGTGTTCCTGGAAACCATGCGCACGAACCTGGCCAAACCTTGGACCGGCGACGGCTGCAACAATGCCTGGACGGTCACCTTCACGGGCGGCAATCCCTTCGAGCAGCGCGGCGGGGCCACCTACGGCGCCGGCAATACCAACGGCCTGGAGTTCAAACAGGGCACCACGAACCTGACCGATTCGATGGTGGCCCCCACCCAGGCCATCGATGCCCAAGGCGCCTCCGGCGTTGTGGAATTCTGGCTCTGGGCCAATGGCCTGAATGGCGCCGCGGGCTGGACCTTCCAGCTCGATGCCGGCAGCGGCTATGCAACCCGCCTGAGCGAACTGACCGGCACGAACCACGATTGGCAATTGTACCGCTACAATCTCCAGCCGGGCGAACTGGTCAGCAGCTTGAAGCTGCGCTGGCAGTTCCGCGGCGGCCAAAGCACCAACCGCATCGACCTGGATCAGGTTTCCGTGAAGGTGGCCACCGCTGGTGGCAGCAGTTACACCCAGGTGGCCATGCTAGATGACGGCGCGCACCAGGACGGAGCGGCGGGCGACAGCGTCTATGGCGCCGCCATTCCGGCCCTCCCCCTCGGCACGCCGGTCAATTATTACCTGTCGGCCAGCGACAGCCAGGGGAATGTCGCGACGGGACCGTCAGGCGCCCCCGCCAACACCTTCTCTTACACCGTGCAGGCGGGAGCCTCGAACTCACCGCCATCGATTCTTGGCGCCACCCTCTCACCAACAGCCCCGGTCGCGCTGAATCCCGCATGGGTCACCGCCCGCGTCACCGACAATGGGAGCGTCGCGCGGGTTACGCTGGCCTACAACAGCGGGGCGGGCACCGTGAGCGTCGCCATGCTCGACGACGGCGCGCACCAGGACGGCGCGGCAGGCGATGGTGTCTATGGCGGCCAGATCCCCGGGTTTGCCGCCGGGACCACTGTGGCCTACTACCTCACTGCGGTGGACAACCAGGGCGCCACGGCCACCGATCCGGCGGGCGCGCCCGGAACCACCCGCTCCTATACGGTGCGCAGCACGTCCACCACCCAAACCATCGGGCTGTTCCTCAACACCTCCAACGCCTGGCCGGGTTAC
>CAYPCQ010000225.1:0-6159 GCA_964409245.1 uncultured Verrucomicrobiota bacterium | reverse complement strand
AGTTGGATCTGGTGCTTGCCTAATGTGTATACCATTTAATGAAACGTTGTACTAGGGTCCGGTTAACGGCCCATCGATGGGATCTGGCAGAGGCAAGAACCATGCGCACGTGAAAAGTCACAGACACGAATAATCTCTTGCTGCGTGTGGTTCCCATGATGGGTATTCTGAACTGAATCCCCAGATTGTCAAATCTGATAAACGCCCATCATTTGGCGTGTTGGCGTAATGGACGATTTTAGCACCCTTCACTTCACCACCTCTTAGGAGAAATAATAATGGTTTGAAAGCACCCGATTCCACCATCCCCTGGACAGGGCTCGCGAGGCCCGGATTTCCTCCCCATCAAGCGTTGGCGCGCGGCGCTGGCGGCTGGTCGTCCAAGCCCCAGGCCAGGAGGAGCGCGGCCGCCAGGATGACCGCGCCCGCGCCAAAAGTGAAGGCGGAGGCGCGCGCCGGGAAATGGTCCTTGATCAGGGCCGCCAATTGCGGGCCGAGGATGCCCGCCAGGGACCAGGCGCTCAACATCGCCCCATAGACCACCGGCATGCGGCGCGCCCCGTAAACCTCCAGCACAAACGACGGCATCGTGCCAAAACCGCCCCCATAACAGAGCAGGATGTAGCAAACCAGCGCGCCGAATACCCATGGGCTTTGCACCCAGGGCAAACCGGCCAGCACCACCACCTGCGAGCCCAGAATGATCCGGAAGGTCCGGGCCCGACCCAGGCGGTCAGAAAGCCCGCCCCACCACAACCGGCCCAGGCCGTTGAACAACGAGCTGGCGCCGATCAGCGTGGCGCCCGCGGCCGCCAGCCCGGCGGCCGTTTGCCCCGGCTGGCGTGCTTTCAGCAACTCCTGGACCATGGGCGATTGGAAGCCAATGAACATGATGCCGGCGGTGATATTGCCGAAAAACACCAGCCACATCCGGGCGAACTTCCCGGAACGCAGCCATTCCCAGTGGCCGCCCGGATCCGGTCCGGCCGCGTGGCCAGCGGAGCTGGCGGGCATGCCCGCCGGCGTGAAACCGGGCGGTGGATTCTGCAAGAACATCCCGGCGCCCACCGTGCCGGCCAGCAACACCAATCCCAGGCAGCTGAACACCTTCACCAGGCTGCCCCCAAACCAGCCCATCAAGACCGGGGCCAGCACCTTGGACATGACCAGCGCCCCCAGGCCAAAGCCCATCACCACCAGGCCGGTGACCAGCCCTTTCTTATCCGGAAACCATTTCGCAGCCGTGGCCACCGGGGTCACATACCCGAGCCCCAAGCCGATGCCGCCCACCACCCCAAAGCCGAGGTAAAACAGCGCCCGGCTGCCCACCGCCAAAGCGCCGGCGGCGGCCAGGTAACCCAGGCCATACAACACCCCACCAGCCACCGCCAGCCGGGCCGGGCCATGACGGCCCAGGTTGAGCCCGCCCCAGGCGGCCGCCAGCCCGAGAAAACAGATGGCCAGGCTGAAAGCCCAGGCCGCCTGGCTCTGGCTGCACCCGAACTCCGCCACCACCGGCTTTTGGAAAAAGCTCCAGGCATAAACCGTCCCCAGGCACACCTGCAACAGTGTGCCCGCCAGGGCCACCCGCCAGCGATTTGATTCCATGTTTTTCAACTTTGCTCCCGGCCGCTTGCCGGCCATCAAAGTGTAAGCGGGCCGGGCCAGTGTCAAGGCGCGGTGCGGATTGTGGCGCGGTGCGGATTGCGGGAATTCCACTTCCACCAGCCTGCCGAAGGAGCCGGCCGGCGCGAATCCCCGCGCCCCGCTGGCAAGCCAGAATCCAGCGGGAAATATTTTTGGGTTGAATAGCGTTTAACAGGGTTAAATAGCCTTTAAAAGCGTTTAAGACCGCCGCGTTTTCCGATCGGCGGGGGGGGCAGGAGAGGACGGGGTCTTTGCCAGTGGTGGATATAGATTGGCCCCAGCGCTGGCGGGCCAACGGGAGGAACCAAAACGGGCGTTGACCGAAAAACGCCGAAGATGCGGACCAGGCAAAGGAGGCCAGGCGCCGGGGTGCCGACCGAACGGGGCGGTGAAGGTCACGAGCGGAGCGGATGGCAGCAACTCCGTCCTGGGCCGCCCAGCCGCCGAACACCACGACCCCTGGCCCCACAGGCCAGTTTGCGCCAGCGGCGAAATCGATGTTTTCCAGTTTTGGTTCATCACGCAACCACCGGGAATGCCACCGCAACCGGGGGGCATCCCCTGCAGACAACGCCCGAGCGCCATCCGCAGCCGGGAGCATGCCGGGAAATGGCCGCCATGGCCAGCCTTCCATGGACTCGGTGGACTCCATTGCGCAAAAAAGTATGAAGGATGAATTTTGCAGGAGGAAGTGGATGAAGGCGTTCACACAGAGGGGTGCAAGTCCCCGTCAGGCGGAACGCCCGGGGGCAGCAGGACGTCCCCCTTTTGAGGGGGGCAGGTTCAAAACAACCGCCATTCCGGCCCCCTCAAGCGGGCATGCTCAGAGGCCAATTGCAGGATGGTTTTCCACGGGCCAGATCGGGACTCATGACTCACTTCGCGGCTTGCGCCAAAACCTGCGGCGCAATCACTTCCCGCTCCAATGCGGGGACACGGCTTACCGGGCGGCCTCCAATTGATGCCTGGCCCACACCTGGCTCGCGTTGAACTGGACGGCTTGGGCAAAGGCCTCCCGGGCCGCGGCGGCCTGGCCTTTTCCCAGCCAGCCGAGCCCGCGCGTGAAATGGGCCGCGGCTTTGCGGGCCTGCCGGGTTTCCTGTTCGCCAAACTTGGCAAAAAAATCCGCGCCCGAATCAGACTTCAGCTGCCGGCTGCCTTCTTCCACCAGCCGGTCGAATATTCTGGCGGCGGCCTCGGTTTGACCCAGTTCCACCATGGACAATGCCTGATAAAAACGCGCTTCCGGCCAGGGATCAGCCTCTTTCTGCCCGGCCGCCTGCGCGAAGAAATCCCGGGCTTCCCCGGCCCGGCCCAAGGCGGCGCTGGCCAGCCCGCGGTGGTAGGCCACCTGCGCCGCCCGGCGGTCGTTTTGCGGCCGGCCCACGGAGAGGTTCTCAGGATATTCCGCGGCCTTGCTGAAATGGGCCAGGGCGCCTTCAAATTGTTTTTGCCGCAGCAGTTGCAGCCCTTTCAGCAGCTGCGCGTCCACGAAAATATCGTGGATCTCTCCCCCGCCCTCCCGGACGTGGAAGAAATTGGCCGCCAACTGGCCGATGGCGGAATCGTATTGCCCGCATAAGACCTGGACCGCCAGGAGCCGGGTCAAAGTCTCTTTCCGGGCCGCCACCGGGCCGTGGTGTTTTTCCAGCAAAGCCAGGCGGCGGACCGGATCCACATTGGCCATTTCATACAAGGAATCCAGTTCCAGGAACCACCGCGGATCGGTGGACTGATATTCAACCGCCTTTTCATAAGCAGCCACCGCGTTGGTGAGATCCTTGTGGAAATGTTGATAACCCCAGCCCAGGTTGCGGTGGACCATGGCCAGGCGGCCATCCAGATTCCGCGCCTTTTGCCAGCACTCCATGGCCTGTTCCGGCTGGAGGTCATAATACAAATTTCCCAGGTAGAGCCAGGCGCGGGCATCGCCGGGATTGGCCCGCAAGGCCTCCCGCAGCACCGTGGCGGTTTCCAGGCGGAACGGGAAACAATAATCAGCCGGCTTGGTGGCGGCCTCCTGGTAATGGCGCAAGGCCTGGCTGGTGTCCCCTTTTTGCTGCTGAAGATAGCCGAGGTAGTAATGCACCAAGGGATGGTTCGCCGTAAACGCCACACGCGAACCGGCCGCCCGCTGCAGCACGCCCAAGGCCTCGTCGTATAGCCCCGCATTGAGATAGTCCACGCCCATTTCCAAGTAAGACTGCACCTCATCCCGCATCCGGCGGCTCAACTCACCCAAAGCTTGTTCCGCCTCATCCGTTTGCCCGAGGCAGTGCAGGGCCAGCTGGCGTTCGTTCCGGGCGAGAAAATCCAGCGGATCGTCGGTGAGAACGCGCTCGGCGGCCGCCAGGGCCTCCCGGGTATGGCCCAGGCGCCGCAGCACGGCGGCCCGCAAATCCCAGGTCTTGGTTTGCCATTGGCCAGTGGCCAGCGAGCGGTCCAGCTGCCCCAGAGCCGCGCGGTAATCCCCCCGCAGGCAGGACAACTCGGCCGCCTGGTTGAAGGCCGCGCTGTGGAACGCCACATCCCACGACGCCCGATGGAATTGGTCCATGGCCTCCGGCAGCCGTCCCTGCGCCCGCAAGGCCAGGCCCAGGTAATAATGGGCATCCCCGTTCATCGCCCGGGTGTAGGCTGCCGTCAGGCGCACCAGGGCGGTGCGCAAATGCTGCTCCGCCTCCGGGTAACGGCCCTGCTTCAGGAGATTCAGGCCCAGGGCGGTATGGGCCCGGGTGTCGCCGGGATCACGCCGCACTGACTCCTCGTAATAGGCCAGCGGGCTCACCGTGGGGTTGTGGATCTGCTCCACCCGCAGCCCGGTGAGATACAACTCCTCCGCCGTTTTGAGATCCTTGGGCGGCGGGGGCGGTTGCACCGGCGCCGGCAGGTCCGGCTTGGGCTTCGGCGCGGCCGGCTGGCAGGCCACCAACTCTTCGCCCTGGCGGCTGGCCAGGACCGCGCGCAGGTCTGGCGCCTGCAGGCCCGCGGGCAGCGCCAATTCCCGACGGAACGGCGTTCCTGGCGCAACGGTCACATTCGTCTGGAAAACCACCTGGCCGCGGGCCTGCAAAGTCACCCTGGCGCCCGTCTGCCGGCTGGTGGTCTGGAATCCCAGCAGCACCGTCTGGTTGGTGCGCACCTCCAGGTTCACCGCCCCGTTGAGATTGGCCTTTTTGAATCCGCCAATGTCCCGCACCGGGTACCAGTATTGTTTGATCACCTTGACCTCGCCCGGCTTGATCCAGCTATAGTCCGGCTGGTTATCCGACCACGCGCCAACCATCAGCTCGGCATACGGGCCATCCGTGTCCGTGAGGATCTTGTCCCACATGCGGCCTTCCGCGCCGGGGCTCCACTCCCACAGCTTGGCCCCCCCCACAAAATGATGATCGGCCACATGCACCACCCCCGCCTCCTTCCCGTGATCGTAGCCCCCCATGAAATCCTCCCGCATATCCCACGCAAAGCACGAAACGGGCTTCGGATGGTTTTTCCACCAGCTGATGTCCGCATTCTGATAGTTGAAGTTCTGATACCGGCCAGCGGCCAGGGGCCAATGCACGAAGTCCACCTTGGAATGGTAGGTGGCCAGTTCCACGCTGGGCGGGAATATCACCTGGTAATCGTCGTTCACGTGGACTGCCACGTTGGCCCAATACAGGATGGAATTCGGCAGCGGCGTGCGGTTGAAGAATTTCACCGTGGTCTCCAGATACGACTTGCCCGGATATAGCGTGATCCCCACCAGCCATTTCATCCGGTGCCGGCGTTCGGTTTCACCGAACCAGATGGTTTTGCTCCCATCGGCGTTCTCCGCCAGGGTGTAATCCACCGGCATGAAGGTGGTGTTGCGATGGTGATGGAAACAACAAAACTCCACCCCGCCCGAAATCCACGCCCCCAGCATGCCAATCAAGGCCGGCTTGATGACGTGCTGGCGGTAAAAGAAATCGTAATTGTTCGATTTATCCACCGCCTCAAACAGCCGCCCGCCAATCTCCGGCAGCACGCCCAGCTTGAGGTATTCGTTCTCCAGGCTCAGCAGCGTGTAAACCTGGTTGGTCAATTCGTGCGTCAGCTGATCCTGCAACGCATACGGATAAACCCGCTTCTGCGCCCCTTGATACGATTCCTGGGCATAAAAGATCGGGTTGGGATCCGGCGGCCCCAGCCGGTAAGTGGGGATTTCAATCTGGCGCCGGGCGATGGCCACCGCCTCCGGGGCCGCCGCCAGACCCGCGGTAAAACATACAGCCAGAGTGCCAGCCAAAAGCGCGGCCCGGCCGGGAGCGATCGAATGGTTTGTTTTCATGCCCCCCATATTGAATCCACCCAGCCCGGAAATCCACGAAATATTGGACGATCTCCACCCCTTCACCGTCCGGCGAGGGAGCGCGCCAGGGACAAAAACAAAACTCAGGGTGGCACCCTTTTTCGCCCAGCCGTGTTTTAACACTGACATTTTGGCGCTAAATTGAGTTATTTTTGCGTCACAGATAGCCCCGCTCT
>CAYPCQ010000224.1:0-6160 GCA_964409245.1 uncultured Verrucomicrobiota bacterium | reverse complement strand
AGCAGGCCCCCTTTGACCGCCTCTATGACACCGACGGCGACGGCATCCCGGATATTTTCGAGGATTTGGATGGGGATGGGGTCTTTGACAGCGGCACAGCCGAGACGAATTGGCAAACCCCAGATAACGGCCTGCCAGCGGGCGCTTATTTCCAAGTCTTCACTCCGCTGAAAAATTGACTGTCGCTATGAAGAAAACCGTTTGGTTCGGCTGGCTGCTGGGCATGGTTATGGCTGGGCCCTTGACGACGAGGGCTGGCAGTTTTACGGCGAACGGCCCGGAGTTTCAATTGGACGGCCAGCCGTTTCTCATTCGCAGTGGCGAGCTGCATTATGCCCGGATTCCCCGGGAGTATTGGGCGCACCGGCTGCGCATGGCCCGGGCCATGGGGCTGAACACCGTCAGCACCTATATCTTCTGGAACTTCCATGAGCCCCGAGCAGGGCAATTTAACTTCCAGGGTAATGCCGACGTGGCGGAGTTTTGCCGGCTGGCGGGGGCGGAAGGCTTGAAAGTCATCCTGCGGCCCGGCCCGTATTGCTGCGGGGAATGGGATATGGGCGGGCTGCCTTGGTGGCTGCTTAAAAGCCCCACCGTGCGGCTGCGGACCCGCAACGCCACATACCTGGCGGCCAGCCGGGATTATTTCGGCGAACTGGGGCGGCAATTAGCGCCGCTGCAGATTACGCGGGGTGGTCCGATTATCCTGGTCCAGGTGGAGAACGAATATGTCAGTTACGGGGTTGACACCCAATACTTGGCCGCACTGGCGGAAGCACTTAAAGCGGCGGGCTTTGAAGTGCCGCTGTATCTGTGCGAGGTCGAGGGGCAGCAGGCGCCGAATATCGCCGGTTTATTCAACGCCCTGAATGGCAGTAGCGATCCGGAAACCTGGATGACCCGCTACCGGGCCCAGCGGCCTAATGGCCCTTGGTTTTGCGGAGAGCTTTACACCGGCTGGTTCGATATCTGGGGCGCTGATGGCCAGGCTGGAGCGGGAAACTTCCGCAGCGCGTCGATGGTGGAATGGATGCTTAAAAACCGGATCTCTTTCAACCTCTACATGGCGCATGGCGGCACCACTTTTGGGCTGCAAGCGGGGGCCAATGGGCCGCCGTACCAGGCCACGATGACCAGCTACGATTACGGCGCGCCGATTTCGGAAGCGGGCTGGGACACGCCGCTGTTCCATCGTTTGCGGCAGATGATCAGCCAGCAACTCCCAGCGGACGAGACGCTTCCATCCATTCCGGAGCGTCCGCTGGTGATCAATATTCCACGCTTCGAAATGACCGAATGGGCGAGCCTGGTGGACAACCTGCCCAAAGCCGCGGGCGCGGCGCGGCCCTTGGCCATGGAAAACCTGGATCAAGGTGGGGGCTGCGTGCTGTATCGAGCCAAGCTGCCGCCTGGGGGCGGCGAGCAATTGCGAATCCGGGACTTGCGCGATAACGGCTGGATCTTTGTCGATGGCCAGCGGGTGGGGATATTGGAGCGGGGTTGGGGCCCCAAGACGGTGCGGCTGCCTGCGCGCAAACGCGAGAGTGTTTTGGACATCCTGGTCGAAGCGATGGGCCGGATTAATTACGGCGAGCAGATGCACGACCGCAAAGGCATCACGGAAAAGGTGGAATTAGCCGAGGGAAGTTCCGTTCGGGAGCTGCTGGGCTGGGAAATGTTCAGCCTGCCGCTGGATGAGCCGCAGCGCAAAGGGTTGAAGTTCAAGATGGGCGGAACTGATAAGCCCGCCTTCCACCGGGGCTGGTTCAATTTGCGCGCGCTGGGTGACACTTTTCTGGATCTGAGCGCCTGGGGCAAAGGAGTGGTTTGGATCAATGGGCACAACCTGGGCCGGTTCTGGCAAATCGGCCCTCAACAGACCTTGTATTGTCCCGCTCCCTGGCTGCGCACCGGGCGCAATGAGCTGGTTATATTGGACCTGCAGGGCGTGACGAACCGCTGGGTGGCCGGAACCAACCAGCCGATGCTCAGCCAGGGCCAATTGCGCTCATATGCCCGCCAGCACCGGAAAGCTGGACAAGAGCTGCGCTTGGCGGATTTGCAGCCTTTTCAGAGTGGCGCCTTCGCCCCCCCCGGCTCGCAAAAACAAATCGTGCGGTTTGCGCCCGCCAAAGGCCGTTATGTCTGCCTGGAAGCGCTGAGTTCGCAGACGGGCGACGGTTATGCCACTTGCGCAGAGTTGGGCCTGCTGAGCCTGGACGGATCGGAAATATCGCGCACCAATTGGAAAATTGTTTATGCCAGTAGCGAAGAGTTGCGGGCTGAGGACGGCAGCGCCGCCAACGTCCTGGATGGGGAACCAGCCACTTTCTGGCACTCGCAATGGCGCCGGACCAAAGCTCAGCCACCCCATCAGTTAGTGCTGGATTTGGGCCGTGAAGAATACTTTTCGGGCTTCTGGTATCTGCCCCGGGCGGATCAGCCCAATGGACGCATCAAGGATTATAAAATTTACGTCAGTGTCGAACCGTTCCTTGGAATTCAATGAATTATTTATTTATGAAACTCCAATCTAACCATTGGCTGGTTGTTTTGCTCCGTTCCATTCGGCGGCCCCGGTTATGGCTGATCTGCTTGGCGGTCTGGATCTTAATTACTCCCGGCTGGTCACAAGCGTACCAACATATTTGCACGACACCCACCGATAAACTCAGCCCAAGCCGGCCATCCTTGAATGTTCTTTGTGATCCTGAGAAGAATTTTGTGATCGATATCTCTGGAGGCGTCAGTATTTCCACAGAAATAACCTGGTCCAGCAATAGTCGGCTCAGCCCGTATGAACTCATCCCCGATACTACTAATACTCGCCGGGCGACACTCAAGGTTTATCCGCCCTGTAAAAGCGGGACGATCAGCGTTTACGCGGTGGTCAAAATGACGTGTAATATATGTACCAACGCCTGGACTAACAACGTTTTTGCCATCGCTCAGGTGACCAGCCCCGACAACCGCTGCACTTCCTGTTGTGGAAATGCCCAGGAATCCAATTTCGGGGCGGCTCATTTAGACAATGTGCCCGGGCCGGATTTTTGCCTGGATTTGGGGCGCTATTCCGAAGTGGAGACGGCGGGAATTTTGTGGTTTACTGGCAGCACGAACTCCGCTGATTTAGCCAAGCCCCGCCTGCTGGCCCTGCCCTATACCAAGGATAATAATGTCGTAGTTACCAATGCCAGCGGCATTTACCAGGTCAGGGTCCCGCAAGGACTGGTCCAAGTCTCGGTGGTCAATGATTACAAATACCAACTGCTCACTTACTACGCCCAGGATGTGGCTGGTTTTAGCAATGGGGTTTATACCCTCAATTCCGGGGCGGCCGCGTTTGCCACCTGGACCGTCGAAAATCCGGACACCAGTTCCGATAACCATCGCCTGTGGCTTACCGAAGCCCGTCCGGGTCTTACCAACCGGTTGTTCAAATACGCTTTTATCAATGACAACCAAGTCTATAAGTGGCAATTGGTGGACGAGGCCCTGACCCAGACCAACCTGAGCTGGATCACGGTGGATGGGACCACCACCAATTACGTTCGGGAAATCTGGGCCGGGAACACCCTCGTCGAGAAGGAGGAAAAGAGCTATTATTACCTCAATAATCGGCAGGCTCCCAAACAAATCATCCTCGGCTCCGGCGCCACCGCCAAAACCACCACTTATACTTATTATTCAACCAATGCCACCAATGGCTTCAATACGAATCAACTGCGCCAGGTGGAATATCCCGGCGGACGCTGGGAATATTTTGCGGATTACGATTCTCAAGGCCGGGCGACCAATCAATATTCCGGCTGGGGCGACTCCGCCCCGCCTGCGGACGGCTCTCGCCCGCTACTCCAAGAGCGCCTATTCCAATTAACGGAATATTCTTACGTCCCGGTTGATGGCGGCGATTCGGCATTTCTGAGCAGTTCCACCCCGCGCAGCGTGGTGGTTAAAGCGCCGATTTATCAAGCAGGTTCCTGGCAATTGACCACCGTCTCCAAGCGGTTCTTTTCCCAGCCCTCGATGTGGATTACCAAGGAGCAGCAAGCTATCAACCCCAGTGCCGGTTGGGACGATGCCACCAATCTCAAAACTTACACCCAATATTACGACAGTGCGGCTGAGTCCCAAAAACAAGGAAGGGTCAAACAAATCGACCTTCCGGACGGCACCCGCACGATTTATGATTACCTGGCCAATGCCAATGGCACCACTTCCACCATCGAGCAGCATGGCGAGCCGTATAGTGGCACAAGTGTTTCTAATGGTGTTAAGAAGCAAACCGATTACGATGCCTTGGGGCGGGTTTTGTTGGTTAAATCCGTGGCCCTGGTGAGCAATGCCGAGTCCATTACCTTGTCCCAGGATACCTACACCTATGCCAGCGGAGGGCTCCAGCGCGACTACCAAGTTAAGGATCTGACTGGTCGCACGAATTTCTTCTACTATGGCTGCTGCGGACTGGAGAGCACGGTGGACCGGGAAGGAGCAACCACCCTGTATGGATACGATTATCTGCGCCGCCAGGTGGGCAATACCCGGGTGTATGGCAGCGCCACTGTCCGCCAGACCAACCTTCTGGATGCTGCCGGGCGGGTGTTGACCACCACGCGCATAGGCAGCGATAACAGTGTCCAGGTCCAAAAAAAGGTTTCCTATGACGCGGCCGGGCGCAGCCTCTCTGAAACCAATGCCTTGGGCGGTGTCACCAGCTATAGTGAAACGTATAATTCCACGAGCCGCAAGCTCCAGCGCACCATCACCTATCCCGATAACGGCCAGCGGATCGAGGATTATTACCGGGATGGACGCCTGGAAAAGGTAACTGGCACCGCCACGCATCCGGTTCGCTATGAGTATGGCGTGGCGCTCGATGACGGAGTGGCCCGTTCGTTCACCAAGGAAATCAAGCTGGCCGCCAATGGCTCCGATTTGAACGAATGGACCCAGACTTTCCAGGACGGCCAAAGCCGGTCGTACAAGGTGGTTTATGCCCCGCGCCCCGGGGTGGATAGCACCAGCCCTTATGCGCTGTCTTATTATAATCTCCAGGGCCAGTTATGGAAAGAACGCGATCCCGATGGCGTCTTCACCCTGCGGAAATTCACTGGGCAGGCAGAGATGGAATATACCGTTATGCCCGTGACAGCGGCTTCCCAGCTCTATGGAGCTGGCACCAGCTATGCGGACCTGAATTACACCAATTTCAATCCGGCCACGCACCTGGGCACCACCGACCGCGTCACCCGCACCGTCAAAACCATGGTGGCCGCCGCCTCGCCCAAACCGGACCTGGTCCGCACCGATACCCTCGTCTGGGGCGGGGATAACCAAAGCGCTTCGCAGACGGTGTCCCGGACGGAGGTTTCCACCAGCGGGCTGCAAACCTGGCAAACCCAGTGGCTGGTCTGGTCCAGCAATGAAGGTGCCCAGGTTAAGGCGGTGACCGCCACTGCCACCGCGTATAGTGGGGGACAACGCACGGTCACGGTCAGCCAGCCCGATTACAGTGAAGTGGCCAGTGTTTATAACTATGGCCGGCTCAGTTCGGTGACCCATCGCCAGGGCCAAAACCAGTTGAGCCGGGTGGATTACAGCTATGACGCCCACGGACGGCAAAGTTCCGTCACGGATGCCCGGAATGGGGCCACCAGCTATGGCTTCAATGCGGCCGATCAAGTGGCCAGTGTGACGGCGCCCGCTCCCGGCAATGGCCAAAGCGCGCAGACTACCGCCACCGCGTATGACTCGCAGGGGCGGTTGCTCGCCACCACTTATCCGGATGGCGCCATGCTGTACAATGACTATCATCCGGCTGGCGAATTGAAACGGCGTTATGGCTCCCGCAATTACCCGGTGGGCTACGGCTATGACAGCCAGGGCCGCCTAACGACGATGACCAATTGGACCAGTTTCGCCAGCGGGGCCGGGGCGCGGATAACCACCTGGAATTATAACGCTTATCGGGGCTGGCTGGAGAGCAAGCGGTATCCGGACAGCACCGGACCGGATTACACCTATACCGCCGGTGGGCGGCTGAAAACGCGCACCTGGGCCCGTGGCAATCCCCGGGTGGTGACGACTTATACTTATGGTTTCGATGATGGCGTATCCAATAACGACCATGGGGATTTGGTGGGCATCACCTACAGCAATG
>CAYPCQ010000223.1:0-6221 GCA_964409245.1 uncultured Verrucomicrobiota bacterium | reverse complement strand
CCTGGGATCATAACTATTTATCGCATTTATTGGGCTTTTAAATGCGTTTGCCCTGACAAACGATTTGGCTAAAATCAAAAATGATAAGAAGTTAGTGCGTTCTTTTTTTGGAGCTGAAAGTGTGTCTTATACCATTAACTGATCAGTAATTGGTTTGCCTTCGCCAGGTAATCCGGCCGCCCAAGTTGATCCAATCACCGGTGCCGCCACTGGTTTTCGCTCGCCGGTGAGCTGGGGCGCCGGTGCCCGCCGCGCCGGGCGAATCAAGGAGGAAATTTCCAGGGGGGAAAATCCTTGCCGCGGCCAGCCGGATGGTTCAGTGTCGCTTGGGAACACGACATATGAAAAACCGGTTGATCACCTGGCTTGGCTTGACCTTGGTCAGCCAAGGATTGTTTACCCTGGAGCGGGCCGCGGCCCAGAACCTGGCGCCCAATGCGGGCTTTGAAGCCGGCACGGGGCAACCCGCGGGCTGGCGCCTGGCGGCGGGCCAGGGGCAGTGGTCGGGCGAGGCCCGGCAGGGGGCCAGGTGCCTGCGGGCCGATGGCAACGGCAACGATCAGGCGGCCTGGCATAGCGACGAGCTGGCCCTGGGCCGTGACCGGCTTTACCGCTGGTCCTTTTACGCGCGGCGGGGGCCGGGAGGCGGCGGGGGATCAGCCGTGGCCGGAACGAGCCGCGTGAACCGGGATTTTGGGCTGGGCGAAACCTGGTCCCAATACTCGTTTGTTTTTTCCATGCCCGCGGACGAAGACCGGGCCTTTTTGCGCCTGGGGCAGTGGCACCTGGGCGGGACGGCCCGGTTCGACGATGTGGAGCTGACGCCGGTGGCGGCCCTCCACCAGCGGCTCGGGGGCGGCCTGGAGCTGGGCTCCGGGGAGGCCATCGAAGGCGGCCGCTACCGCTGCGAGCCGGACTTGAACGGCGAAGGGGCCAATTACCACCGGACCCTGCTGCGCAACCGGGCGGGGTTCAACTCCAACCGGTGGCTGTTCCAGCCCGGCGCGGAGGTGGTTTACCGCCACGCGCTGCCCGGCTTGCGGCAAAAGGAGGCACGCGTGCGCGTGGCCATCAATTATTACGAGTCCGGCGCCTTGAAAATCGAGGCCAGCCGCGACGGCCGCGAATGGCGGGAGCTGAAGACGCTCGGGGACAAGGACCGCGCCGGGGACATCCCACTGCCGGCGGATCTCTTTCCGGCCCCGGAAATCCAGGTGCGGCTCTCCTGCGGCGGCGCGGGCGGCAACCTGCAGGTCGATCAATACCGGTATGAAGCCGGGCTGGCGGATCCGGCGGCGGAGGCCGAAGGCCACACCTATTTCTTCGAGATCGACCGGCAGGATCCCGGGATCAGCGTGGAACTCCGGTCTTTCAACCCGCCCGGTGGCGTGGGGCCGGGAGAGATCTCCGTGGCGGTGGCCAACCGCACAGCGAAGGCGGTGGAGCTCAGCCCGCGCTGGCGGGAGGCAGGCAAAGCTTTGAGCGCGGGGGCGGGCGGCCCCTGGCGCGTGGAACCCGGCGCCGCCCCGGTCTTCACGGCGCCGCTGGCGGTGGCCGGAGCCGGGGACCACGAACTGGAGCTGGTGCTGGCCGATCCGCAGGACCGGCCGGTGTTCTCGGCCCGGACGCATTTCCGCCTGGGCTTCCTGAGCGATGGAACCTTCGGCCACCCGCTCACCGGCACGCCGGAGCTGGGGCTTTGGTGGTGCGAGAGCCAGTGGAAGGTGGGCCGCGACCGCGGCCTGCCGCCCGGAGTGGCCGGGCAGGCGCCGCCAGCGGGGTTGAGCCTCCGGCTGGCGCGCAATGAATTCGAGGCCGCGCAGCTGGTGCTGCGCCCCCACGCCGCTGCCACGCTCAACGCGGTGAAACTCCCGGCGCTCAAGGACCGGGCGGGCCGCCCAGCCAGGCTGGATTTCACCCTTTACGAAGTGGCCTATGTAAAAGTGACCCACCCCACCGACGCCACCGGCGGGCGGGATTCGTTCCCGGATCCTTTGCCGCCGCTGCGGACGCCGCTGCCGCTCTCCGCGGGGCGGAACCAGCCGCTTTGGGTGGAGGTGAAAACCGCGCCGGAGTGCGAGCCCGGCGAATACCAGGGCGAACTCGAGCTGGAAACCTCGCTGGGGATCTGCCGGGTGCCGATCCAGGTGCAGGTTTACGGATTCGCGCTGCCGGTGGAGACCCATCTGCGCAGCGCCCTCGGGCTGGGGACCGGGTATATCAACCAATATCACCGGCTGAAAGCGGCGCGCGACCAGGAATCCGTGCATGAAAAATACCTGCAGAATTTCGCCGACCACCGGATCAGCCCGTATTCGTTTTTCCCCTACGCCCCCATCGGCATCCGGTTCGAGGGCGAAGGCGAGGCCAGGCACGCGGTGCTGGATTTCACCCGGTTCGACCAGGCGGCGGGAAAATGGCTGAAGCATTTCAACAGCTTCCAGCTGCCGCTGCGGGGCATGGGCGGCGGCACCTTCCACAGCCGGCACCTCGGTGAGTTGGAGGGCTTCAAGGAGGGCACCGCCGGGCACGCCCGGCTGTTCCAATCCTATCTGAGCCAGATCGAAAAACATCTGCGCGAAAACGGCTGGCTGGGGGCCGCCTTCACCTATTGGTTCGATGAGCCCGATCCCAAAGATTACGAGTTCGTGGTGGACGGCATGAAGCGCATCAAGGCCGCCGCGCCGGGCATCAAGCGCCTGCTCACCGAGCAGCCCGAGCCGCAGCTGCAGGGGCACGTGGAAATCTGGTGCGGCCTCACGCCGGAGTGGTCACGGGAAAAAGTGGCCGCCCGGAAGGCCGCCGGGGAGGAAGTGTGGTGGTATATTTGCTGCGCGCCCAAAGCGCCGTACGTCACCGAGTTCATCGACCACCCCGGGACGGAGCTGCGCCTCTGGCCGTGGCAATCCTGGCAATACGGCGTCACGGGGATCCTGATCTGGGAGACGCTCTACTGGACGAGCGACCTCGTGTTCCCGCCGCCCAAGCTCCAGAATCCCTGGGCCGATCCCATGAGCTACGTGACCGGCTATGGCAACCCGGTGGGCCATGTGGCGTATTGGGGCAATGGCGACGGCCGGTTCCTCTACCCGCCCCGCCGCGATCCGGATGCCGCCCAGGAGCCCTGCCTGGAGGCCCCCATCAACTCCGTGCGCTGGGAAAACCTGCGCGACGGCATGGAGGATTACGAATATTTCTGGCTGCTCCGGCAAGCCATCGAGCGCGCCGGGCCCGGTCGTGAAAACCTGGTGGAGCAAGCCCGGAAGCTGCTGGAAATACCCGGCGCCATAGCCACCGACCTGACACACTTCACCACCCAGCCGGGACTGATCCTGGAGCACCGCCACCGGGTGGCGCAAATGATCGAGAAACTGGCGCAGTAAACGATATGCCCAAAGGCGCCGCGCAGCGGGACTGAGGGGGGCGATCACCATCCATAGGCCGCGACCCATGGCAGCCACTCCGCTGGCCAGGCCGGCCAGCGTGTTCCGCGTCTCATCTGGCTGCCGCTTTCGTTCCGGCGCTCCGGCCCGGCGGTGGCTGGGCCACAGCCCCGGCGCCGGAGCACCGGCTTTCATTGGCGATCGCGATCATCCGGCTCAGGGTTCGGAGCGTTTTTTGCGCTCCTCACCGCTGAAGAGGTGGCGGTTGACGGCGTTCAGGTAGGCGCGGGCGCTGGCCTCGATCACATCCGTGCTGGCGCCTTTGCCCGGGACGAGCTGGCGATCCCCGAAATCGACCTTGATGTTGACTTCGCCCAGGGCATCGTGGCCCTGGGAGGTGGCGCGCAAGGAATACTCCATCAGCTCGCCCCGGGTTTCGGTGAGACGGTCGATGGCCTTCAAGGTGGCGTCCACCGGGCCGTCGCCGATGCCGGCGTCCTGGTAGATGGCGTCGGCTTTCTTGCCGTCCACGCGCTTGAGGCGCACGGTGGCGGTGGGCACCGTCTGGTTGCCGCTCACCACCGCGAGGTAGTCCAGCGACCACGTTTCCGGCACCTCGGTGATATGGCCGCCCACCAGCGCGGTCAAATCTTCGTCATAGACGAACTTCTTCTTGTCGCCGATGTCCTTGAACCGGGCGAAGATGGCCTGCACATCGGACTCGGCTAATTTGAAGCCGAGGTCTTTCAGCCGGGCGGCGAGCGCGGCCCGGCCGCTGTGCTTGGTGAGGGGCAGCTCGGTGGCGCCCCAGCCCACTTCCTGCGGGTCCATGATCTCGTAAGTCTCCCGTTTTTTGAGGACCCCGTCCTGGTGGATGCCGCTGGCGTGGGCGAAGGCGTTTTCACCCACAATCGCCTTGTTGCGCTGCACCAGGAGGCTGCTCATGCGCGAGACGAGCCGGGAGGATTTCACAATCTCCCGGGTGTTGACGCCGCATTGGAAGCCCTCGTAGAAATCCGCCCGGGTCTTCATGGCCATCACCACCTCCTCCAGGGCGGCGTTGCCGGCCCGCTCGCCGATGCCATTGACGGTGCACTCCACCTGCCGGGCCCCGCCGCGCACGGCCGCGAGGCTGTTGGCGACCGCGAGGCCGAGGTCGTTGTGGCAATGCACGCTGATCACCGCCGCGCCGGACTTGAAGGCGGGCACTTCCTCGTAAAGGCGTTTGATCAAGGCACCGTATTGGTCCGGTATGGCCCAGCCGACCGTGTCGGGGATGTTGACCGTGGTGGCGCCGGCGTCCACCACCGCCTGGCACACCTGCACCAGGAATTCGGGCTCCGTGCGCGAGCCATCCTCCGGGGAGAATTCCACATCCGCCACCAGGGAACGGGCCCGCTTCACCCCCGCCACCGCCAACCGGATGATCTCGTCCTGCGCCTTGCCCAACTTGAACTCACGGTGGATTTTCGAGGTGGCCAAAAAGACATGGATCCGCCCATTGGCCCCCGCCGCTTTCACGGCGGCGCCCGCCGCATCGATATCCTTGTCCACGCACCGGGCCAGCCCGGCGATGATCGGCCCTTTGATCTCCTGGGCGATCGATTTCACCGCCGTGAAATCCCCCTCGCTGATGATGGGGAACCCCGCCTCGATGACATCCACCTTCAGCCGGGCCAGCTGGCGCGCCACCTCCAGCTTCTCCCGCAAGTTCATGGATGCGCCGGGGCATTGCTCGCCATCGCGCAACGTGGTGTCGAATATGATGATGCGATTTTTTTTCATATGTATCCTGTCATTTACCCAAAAACAAAAAGCCCCACCGCCGCGGTCGGCAGTGGGGCGCAAATTACCTTTTTGGGAAAGTTACAACCCGGCTGCCGCGCCGCTCAATAGCAGCGCGCTCCGCAGGGACAGGTTGCCGATCTCCCAACTCATGGCGCCAACTTACCGCCGGATGGCCCGCCTGTCAATCCGGTAATTCAGGAGATTCTGAGCACCACGCCGGCTTAATTCAAAAACCACCGCGGACCCGAAACAGAGGGGAGGCAAAAAGTTGGACGGACCTTCCAGGCGGTTCAGGCGCCTGCCTGGCAACCAACCGAAATTTCCCGTTCAGCCCGTAAAGCCGGAATTCACTCCGCGTGCCGCCCAGCTAAGGCGATGTCACGCGATAGAATTTCAACTTTTCTTGAGGAGAACAAATCCATTGGGCAGGCTGGCTGTCAAATACCCCGTGGTAAACGCGCTCCCAATTAAAAAGATTGGTGGCCGACTCTAATGTGTAAGCAAGCCCCGCTGGACCCGTAAAGTTGATCTGCAATTGTCCACCAGACAACTGCATTACCTGTTTGAAGGCGATGGGCTGGAGCGGGCTGACGGCTTTTACTATTACCCGAGCCACTGCGCTGGTCGCGGAACCGCCCGCTCCAGAAACCACCAGGTCGTAGAGCCCGGAGAGGGTGGTCCGCGCACTGGACTGGGTGTAGGTTTCATTGGTTGCCCCCTGGATGTTAACCCCATTGAACCGCCATTGATAACTCTGGATGCTGAATCCCGCTGCCCAAGCGTCCAAACTTAAGGATTGTCCTTCCGGAATTGATTGTGGCTCGGGCTGCACGCAGACAATCGGGGTGGCATCCATCGTCCAGATGGTATTAAAGATGGCCGTTTGCCGGGTCGCGATTCCCAAGCCCACGAGGTATTTGGCTCCGGCTTGGGCGGGAAATCGGATCAGGCAACGGTTGCCCACAACATTGGTGGCGCCCACTTGCGGCAGGTTGCCCTCGAGATCGACATCCTCCAAGCGGTAGGCGGCCAGCACGAAGCCATTTACGC
>CAYPCQ010000222.1:0-6709 GCA_964409245.1 uncultured Verrucomicrobiota bacterium | reverse complement strand
CTGGAATCCTTAAAATTCCATCCCATGCACTACTAAATTTCTGCCAAACTCCAGACCCTCGCCCACTTCCGTGGGCGAAGGCGTGACTGCCTCCGTGAGGCCGGGTTGCTGGCTGGGTATTTGGATTGCCAGATTTTCACGCCATCCGGTGCCTTGGGCTTGTCACCGCAACCCGTTGAACATTAGCAGCATTAGCTTATTAGCAAATGGGTGTGAGAAAAATAAATTAACGAACCGGGGAAAAACGCAAAAAGGCCTGCAAACAAAGGTTTTTGGGCGTGAAATATTGTCTAGCCCCACTCGGCACACAAACCGGCGGCCGTCCAATGCCTCAAACCGGCTCACCCTGGAGTATGGAAGAGAGGATGGGCTGATCTTGCCCTTTCACAGCACGCTTCCCAGCGACTTGTTTGACCTGCTTTGGGACCGCTGCCATGCGCGGGAATTCCAGATTACTATCGTTCCCAACCCGCCCGCTTGTTAACATCCAACTATCCTGGCCCACACCCTTAGCAAATGGTGAATAACTTTTCCTTTTGACATTCCCCTTTTATGGGCGAGATTGTGGAGAGGCCCAAATGAGTGGACAACCACGAGCCAATGAGGAGTTGGTCATGATACAAACGTTAACGCCGATTGGGTTCAAGGAGGGTTGGGGTGAAACCGGAAGCGAATGCCGGGTGGCTTACTTTTACCAGGATGCCGTGACCTGCAAGCCGCTGCTGCAATTGGACCGGATGCTCTCCCGGAAATTCGACACGGAAATTGAATTCGACGCCACCTGGTGGCGCTTCAAATTCCTTCAGGATGACCTGATCCTTAGCCTGGCGGCCCACACGGCCGCCAAGGCGGATCTGATCGTCTTCGCAACCTATGCGCATTTGGAGGTGGCGCCCGAACTCCAGATGCTCAATAAAATCTGGCTCAAGCAGCGCGCCGGCCGGCCCAATGGGCTGCTGTCCCTGCTGCAATGCCATGAGGGGCAATCCGGCGGAGCCACCCCCATGCATCTTTACCTCAAGGAAGTGGCCTCCCTGGCCCAGATGGATTTCCTATCCCGGTGGGTTTTGATCGGTGAGGATGCCCCGGATACGCCAGCCATCACGGTGGATGACCTGCGGCTTCCGGGTGTGGTGGCCGGCCTGGCCGAAGCCATCGGTCCCGGCCCCGCTGCCGATCCCCCGCTCCGGCCGCCGGTTCATTGGGGCCTGAATGAATAAATGAAAAAACGGTGAAGGAGCATTCCTTCACCGTTTCCAATCCCCAAGCGGAGCCTGGCCGATCAGATAAACTCGTTGATCAGGTTTTCGAGGTATTCCTGGCGCCCGCTGGCGTTGGGCGCAGCTTCGCCTTTCTTCTCGATGTAGTCTTCCAGATCCTTGAAGGAGACCTTGCCCTTCTCGATTTTCTTGCCCAGTTCCGAATCCCAGGAGCTGTAGCGGTTGCGGACGAATTCATCCAGGCGCCCATCCTTGCGGATGGCGGCGGCGATCTTCAGACCGCGGGCGAAGGTGTCCATGCCGCCGATATGCGCATAGAACAAATCGATCGGCTCGAAGCTTTCCCGGCGCACCTTGGCATCGAAATTGACGCCGCCGGTGGTGAAGCCGCCCATCTTCAGGATGGACAGCATGACCTGGGTGGTCAGGTAAACGTCCGTGGGGAATTGGTCCGTGTCCCAGCCCAGCATCGGATCGCCCGTATTGGCGTCGATGGAGCCCAAAGCCTTGGCGGCGATGGCCACCTCCAGCTCGTGCTGCATGGTGTGCCCGGCCAGCGTGGCGTGATTGGTCTCCACGTTGAGCTTGAAGTCCTTGAGCAGATCGTACTGGCGCAGGAAATTCAGGCAGGCGGCGGCGTCTGAATCATACTGGTGCTTGGTCGGTTCCTTGGGCTTGGGCTCGATGTAAAACTGGCCCTTGAAGCCGATCTTGTTCTTATAATCGACCGCCATCTGCAGGAAGGCCCCCAAATGATCCAGCTCGCGCTTGATATCGGTATTGTAAAGCGTGGAATAGCCTTCGCGGCCGCCCCAGAATACATAGCCATCGCCACCGAGCTCGTGCGTCACTTCCAGGGCCTTTTTCACCTGGGCCCCGGCGTAGGCGAACGCATCCAGGTTGCAGGAAGTGGCGGCGCCGTGCATATACCGGGGATGCGCGAAGAGGCAGGCCGTGCCCCAGAGCAGCTTGATGCCAGTGCGTTTCTGCTCTTCCTTGAGGGTCTTGACGATGGCCTCCAGGTTCTTGTTGGTCTGCTTGAAGGAGGAGCCTTCGGGAGCCACGTCGCGGTCATGGAAAGCATAGAATGGTGCGCCGAGCTTTTCCATGAACTCAAAAGCCGCGTAAACCCGCCGGCGGGCGTTATCCAGCGAGGCGGAATCATCATCCCAGGGGCGGATGGCCGTTCCGGGGCCAAATGGATCCGAACCGCGCCCGCGGAAAGTATGCCAGTAAACCACGGAAAACCGCAGATGTTCCTTCATGGTGCGGCCTTCGACCACTTCCTCCGGGTTGTAAAACTTGAAGGCCAGCGGATTCTTGGACTGCGGCCCCTCGAATTCGATTTTGGATATTTTTGGAAAAGCGGGTGTTGGCATATGGTTTACTCTCTATCGTGTTGCGTTCCTGTTCATTTTGCAGGCATTCAAGGCTTTCCAACGGCCAAGTCAAGCCTAAAGCCCCGGCTGCCAGCGTTTGCCCAGGCAACGGAACCTTCCGCCAACCCACGGCGATTAGCCGCCGACGTGAGGCGGACCTGGACCATTCGTGTGCCTATGCGGTGCGCAAATTGTGGGTTCGGTTTCCGGGCAAATTGGGCCTGGTTTGGAAATCGCCCGCTGCCGATCCGCCTCGTTACCTCGGCGGCTACCAGCTTCAGGTTTGCGTCGGCAACCGAAGCATTCGCAAGTCCACCGCGGGTAGCCGCCGACGTTGGCAGTGATTCTTACCGGTGAAAAAAGCCATGCCTATGGCGGACCCAACCTGCCGACGGAATCCTTCACTCGCCTGGCTGCAGGCATTGTAAGGCTTCGGGAAAAACCGGGGGCAACGGGGCTTCAAAATGCAATTTCAAGCCGGTGGCTGGGTGGGTGAAGGACAAACGCCAGGCGTGCAGCATCAGGCGGGGGGCGGCGTAGCCAGTGGCTTCCGTGAGCCGGGCATTCTGGCGGCTGCCATAGGTGGGATCGCCAGCCAGCGGGCAGCCCAGGTGCTGGAAATGGACCCGGACCTGGTGGGTGCGGCCGGTGTGCAAGCGGGCTTCCACGTAGGTGGCTCCGCGCAGGCGCTCCAGCACGCGGTAGCTGGTCCAGGATTCCCGGCCCGCGCCTTCCGCCACCACCGCCATGCGCTTGCGCTCCCGGGGATGCCGGGCGATCGGGGCCTGGATTTCGCCGCGATCAGCGGGCAGCCTCCCGCACAAAAGAGCGTGGTAGGTTTTTTCCACCTCCCGCTGCTGGAACTGGCCGGACAGGGCGAGGTGGGCGGCATCGTTTTTGGCCACCACCAGGCACCCGCTGGTTTCCTTGTCGAGCCGGTGCACAATGCCCGGCCGGGCCACCCCCCCGATGCCGCTGAGCTGGCCCGCGCAATGGTGCAGCAGGGCATTCACCAGCGTGTGTTCCTGGTGGCCGGCGGCGGGATGCACCACCACGCCGGCGGCTTTGTTCAAGACCACCAGCTCGGCGTCCTCGTAGAGGATCTCCAGCGGGAGATCCTCCGGCTGCGCTTCGGCAACCTTCGGCTCGGGCCAGCAAAGTTCCACCAATTCCCCGGCCCGGGGGGAATGGGCGCATTTCACCGCCTTCCCATTGATGGTGATCCGGCCTTCGGCGATCAATCTTTGCAGGGAAGCGCGCGAAACCGCCGGGTAACGCTCATGCAGGAAATGATCCAACCGCCCGTTCCTGGGGGCGGACTCGATGGTGAAGGATTCCTGCCGGGAGGTGGTCATCCATCCTTCAAGCCGGCCGGCCGCCTGGCCCATCTGGAATGGTCACCGGCTGGGTGCGCAGGCGCCAAAGCAGGAACAGCCCGATGGGCAAAATAATGGCGCTGATCATCATCCCGGGGGTGAGCAAGGAACCGTAGGCGGTTTCCAAATCGCCCCGGAATAATTCCACCACCGCCCGCAGCACGGCATAGCCCGCCAGGTAGGCTGCAAAGATCTGGCCCTCATGGTGCCGACGCCGGAACCACCACGCCAAAGCCAGGTATAGCCCCAGGTTGAGAACCGTCTCATAGATTTGGGTGGGGTGCACCCCGATGCCGTGGGAAACATGGCCCTCGGGGAAGTGGATCGCCCACCAATGCCCGGCCGGCTTGCCATAGCAGCAACCTTTCAGGAGGCAGCCAATGCGCCCGAAGCTATGCCCCAAAGCGATGCTGGGAGCCATGATGTCGGCCATGCGCCAAAAGGGCAGCCGCCGATGGCGCAGATGGAAAAAAGCGGCCGCCACCGCCCCCACCAAACCGCCGTGGAACACCATGCCACCATGCCAGATCTTGAAAACCTCCCAGAACATGCCGCGGCCGGCAAATTCCGGGTAAAAATAGATCACATAAAACGCCCGCGCGCCCACGATGGCGCCCAGCACCAGCCAGGTGCCCAGATCCACCACCTGCTCCCCCGCCACTTTCACCAGCAAGGCCCGCCGGCTGGCCAGCCAGATTCCCACAAAGAAACCGAGCGTGGCCAGGACGCCATACCAGTAAATGGTTAAACCGCCTAATCTTAAAGCAACTTCGTACACCGGGCGAGAAACTAAAGCGGCTGGCTGAACGTGACAAGCCGGATTGTCCTCGCCTGAAGCAGGGGATGAACCGGCCGCAGCGGAGCGCCCCCGGCGGCAGGGGTGCCAAAATTGTGGAATGACGACCGAGACATCCTTGCGATGGCCTTCCGAACTCTGGTGATCACCCCATTATAAGGAGCCAAAACGGGCCGCCAGGTCGAAATGGTAGAGGGCCACCGCCACGAGTGAATGCTTGATTTTGCCGCTGTGCACCAAGGCAGGTATTTCGCCGATCGGCACCAGCCGGGTGGCCACATCTTCACAGGTGTCGAACTCGACCGCGTGCTTCAATTCGCAATCCTCCACCAGCACCGTATGGCAAGTGTTGCTCATGATGGCGGGGTTGGGGAAAATGTCGCCAATGACCCGCGCGCGGCGGCCTTCATAGCCGGTTTCCTCGCGCAATTCACGCACCCCGGTGGCGGCGGGATCCGCATCCTCCGCGTCCATCATCCCCCCGGGGATCTCCAGCTCCACGCTATCGGTTCCGTGGCGGTATTGCTCAATCATCACCAATTCCCGGTGGGGGGTGAGCGCGATCACGTTCACCCAGTCCACCGTATCGATCACGAAAAAATCGTGGGTTTTCCCGGTCAGGGGGGACTTCTTCAGGTCGCTCCGGATCTTGAAAATCCGGTAGTCACCCACCAACCGGGAACCTTCCTTGGGCCAGGGCTTGATCACTGGCTTACTTGATGGAATCCGCCGGGACGATCTTGATGCTCTCCACCCCCACGCGGACGGTGGGCTGGCTGGCTTCACCGCCGCGGCTGGCCACCGGGGTATTGCCGATTTTCTCCAGCACATCATCGCCTTTGATCAGCTTGCCGAAGCAAGTGTATTGGCCGTCCAGGAAAGCCGCATTCCCCAGGCAGATGAAAAACTGGCTGCCCGCGGAATCGGGATTCTGCGAGCGCGCCATGGATAACACGCCTTTGACATGCGGGCGGTCGCTGAATTCAGCCTTGATCTGGTATCCAGGCCCGCCGGTGCCCACCATGGGATCGTCTTTTTTGCTCAATGGATCACCACCCTGGATCATGAAGCCTTTGATGATCCGGTGGAAGGCGGTGCCATCGTAAAATCCGTCTTTCGAAAGCTTCTTGAAATTCTCGACGGTTTTGGGCGCCACATCCGGCCAGAACTCGGCGACCATGTCGCCGGCGGCGGTCTTGATGACGGCTACTTCCTTGGCGGCGGGGGCGGGCGGGGTGACGGCGGCCGGCGCAGGGGTAGCCTGGGCGGCAGCGGGCTGGTTGGTTTTAGGCATGTTATTTTCTTTATTGGCCGGGGTTGGTTGGTTGGTGTTGCTGGCCGGCGGCTTGATAGCCGGTGGCGATACGGGAGGCGCAGTCTGGGTGGGCTGCGTCCCATCGCATCCAGTCAGGGCCGGCATCAGCAGGCAGATCAAAACGAATAATTTAATCGATTTCATATGGGTCAACTATGGCTGAACGAGGGGCGATTGTCACTAGGGCAATTGCGGTTGCGCCTCGCCGGGGCCAGCCCCGGGTGGATTGCCGCCTTCCTTCGGCGGTGCGTGGGCGCCCGAAGTGCCGTTCCCTCTCCCCGCCAGCAGGGCGGGGGGATCCGCGGCGGGCGGTGCGGGCTGGTTTGCGCTCTGCCTCCGGGATGGACTTTCGCTCAAAAGGATCCATCTCAAGCGCCGCCGGCCGGCGCACTCCAAAACTGGCGGAAACCTCAACGCGCCGGAGGCGATGCGGTCCATGGAAGGGGCGCGAGCTTTGGGAGCGCGTGCGCGGCTGCGCCGCTTTGGTTCGGCCTCAATGTTCCATTCCTTGCCACTGAAATCTCCAACCCCTATCCGTGTGGTTTATCTCCTTTTCCATTATTGTGCCCTGGCGAGTGATACGTTCAGGCGGCCAAATCGAGAGGTGAGGGTGGAACATAAAC
>CAYPCQ010000221.1:0-7025 GCA_964409245.1 uncultured Verrucomicrobiota bacterium | reverse complement strand
ATCGATCCCGCCTTGCTCACCTCATAGAGTGTATAAAAACCGGGTGGAATTCAGGGAACTTGCGCCAAAGCTTCATCCCCGGGCACTGTCCGCACCCGCCCCTCCCGTACTTCCTCTCGCCGCCGAGCCTCCGCCATCCAGAGCTGGAGATCATGGTCATCCTCTGCGGGATCCAAGCTCTCAAGCAGCCGGTCTGCCAGAAGTGCGCGGACTTCATCCGGAAGCCCCAAGGCCTCGTCCATGATCTGTTCTACCGTCATGCTCATGGCCGGATCTTAAACCTGGTGGCCGGAAAGCTCAACCGCAAGATTCGCAGTCGGCGTGCCGGCTGCCAGGCAGCCAGTGGTTGATTAGCCGTTCCCGTTCCCGTCCTCATCGTAACTGACTCTTAATCCGTTCAACAAAGTCTTGGGCAAAGACGGGGCGCCGTTCACAACAGAACATTGCCATTGTCGTCCAGCCTGCCCATAATCCCCTTCATGATGACCAACACGATTCACCACCTGACCCGGCGCGAATTCGCCGCCCGGCTGGCCCAAGCCGGGGTGGCCCTGTCGCTCTGGCCAGCGGCCCAAGCCGAGGAAACCCCCACTCCGGCACTGCCGGATCCGCTGCTGACCTTCCCGGGACCGTGGGCCTTCAATCTGCCGAAAGGCGCCATCATCCTGGTCAACGACCAGCAATTGGAAGACCTGCAGGATCCGGACAAGGAGGTGGACATCAGCCTGACGGCCACGCCCAACCGCACCACGCTGCGCAAAATCTGCGAGCAAAACCAGGCCAATGGGGCGAAAACCTTGATCCTCGCCTTCGATCATTTTTGGGCGCAATACCGGGCGGGCCAGGGGGAGAAACCGCGCCGTCTCATGCCGGATACCGATGATTACATCCGGGTCGTGGGACGCATCAGCGAGACGCTGAAAAAATACGGCCTGGGATTGGAACTGAGCCTGTTGAGCCCGCTGGAACTGGGCCCCGGATACCGCAACCGAACCGGCGAGCAAGGCCGCTGGGTGCAATACCGGGAGGGCCTGCGAGATCCCCGAACCGGCACCTATGAGGTGCAGCTATGGCAGCAGAATAAATGGACGAACAACAAAGGAACCATCGAGATCAAACGGACCGGCCTGCGCGTTTTCGCCTTCCGGGAGCGCCGCGTGGGCGGCACCCCCTATTACGCGGTGAATCCGGACGACATCCGCGAGCTGCGCCAGCCACCGGCGGTCAAAGAATGGCCATCCGTGACCGCCGGCAATGGCATCCCGGTGACGCGCCTGAGCATCTCCGGCGCCGGCGAGGCTGAAGGCGGGGGCCTGGACCGGGTGGTGGTGGTAGCGGCCTACGAAACGCCGGAACTGGATTACTTCAGCCCCAAGGCGCTGCCGTTCCTGAAAGACCTGGTGGATCGCTATCACCGCGCCGGCATTCCGCTCAACGGGCTTTATTCGGATGAGATGCACATCCAGCAGGATTGGGCCTACCATGGCCACCATGACGAAGGGCAGTTCACCTTCCGCTACCTCACGCCCAACATGG
This sequence comes from uncultured Verrucomicrobiota bacterium, assembly GCA_964409245.1. Taxonomy (GTDB): domain Bacteria; phylum Verrucomicrobiota; class Verrucomicrobiia; order Limisphaerales; family UBA1319; genus CAIMWS01. Next base: position 5,489 of record CAYPCQ010000221.1, on the reverse strand, counting down.
CGAAATCATTCGCCGAACAATACGGCGCGGAATTTGCGGATCTGGAGAAATACCTGGTCTATTTCGCCTACGGCCAGCATGGCTTTTACGGCAACCTGGAGGCCCGGCTGCCCGCCCAGCATGTGCTGGGTTCACAGCCGGACGAGATTCAGCGCACCTTTTTGCTGCGCCGCAGATATTTCGACCTGCTGGGCCGGACGGTGGTGGGCTTGTTCCAGACCGCCCGCCTCCACGCGGAACAGCTAAACGGCCACGAATTGGAAGCCCGCGCCCACGCCACCTGGGCCCAAAGCCCCACCATTGACAGCTGGGTCTCCGGCAGTACTCCGCACGCCCCGCGCCAATACGAATACACCTCCAACTTCCTCTGGTCGAACACGGTGCATCAGTCCGCCGCAGCCTGCGACGACTATTTCCTATGGAACGACTTTCTGACCGGCGGCGGCAACGACCACACTGAAGGCGGCTGGCTGGACCGCGATTATTACGCGCTGGCGCTGGCCTGCTCCACGGGGCTTTTGAACCGCGTGCCCTACGCCTATGCGGCCCATTGGGGCATGCCCAATGCGGTTTCCGAGCGCCGGCAGGCGCTGGTGGAAGCCTATGGCGCCGCCGCCAGCCCGCCGTTCCAGGCGATCGAAAACTCGGAGCACCGGGAATCGGAAGTCTTGATGCTTTACCCGTTATCGCTGGTGGCTTGCGAGGAGCGGTTTGGCAGCTGGATGGTCCAATACGGCTACGCCAATTACGTGACCCCGCAGCAATTGCTGGCCCGGGGCGAAGTCGCGCCCGGGGGCAAAATCAAAATGGCGGGCCGTACCTTCTCCACGGTGGTGGTTTTGTTCGAGCCGCTGCCGCCGGCGGGGCTGCTGCCATTCCTGGAAATGTTCGCCGCGGCGGGCGGCCGCCTCGTGTGGTCCGGTCCCCCACCCCGCCTGGATATGGCCGGGGCGGGCATCCTGGCCCGCTGGATGGCGCTGTTCGGGGTGAAAGCCCCTGGTTTCCAGCAGCAGGGCATCCTGGCTCCCGGGGAGATGGTGCAGTTTGACGGATTGCTGGCCAAGGTGCCGGCGCAAACCATCCTCACCGATTTCCTGGTGGACCACATATACCCGGTGGCGCCCGCCGAGGGCGCTGAAATCGTGGCGCGCGTTGGCCGGCAAATCGTGGGGGTCCGCCGGCCGGCCGGACAGGTGGTCTTCCTCGGTTTCCGGCCACGGGACGACCAGGCCGCATCGCTCGGTTACGAAGTCCGCACCTGGTTTGAGGTGCTGAAGAAACTGGGCGCCTATCCGGCCAGTGATCCCAAAGATGGCGTGGCGGACAACCCGGCCATCATCTCGCGCGAATCCCCATGGCTGGCCTGCCGTTTTCCCAACGGCACCTTGACGGTGGCGGTCCACTACCGGCACCACGTCGAGAGCTGGTCCGGCGGTTTCCACCGCGATGCCAAGCAGGACCAGGCGGCGGTGGAGCGGAACCCTCTGGCCTCGGACCGGCTGGAACTGAACAACCTCGCCATTCAAGGCCATCGAGTCAGCTATCAAGGCCGCTTGGTGGTGGCGTTCCGGCCCGGCCCGGAGAAAAGCCTGCTGGCCTTCGGCGGTTACGATTGCCGGGGCATCACCGTGGACGGGCGGGAATACGCATTCGCAGACCGCCCCTTGGGGCAGCTAGCCTGGGCGCCCGTGGCGGAAAACCGCCAAGTGCCTGGTGGCGCCCGCCTGGAACTGTGGGTGGGTGGCGAAGCCAAAGTCAGGATACCCTTGCCCCCGGGCATCGCCCAAGGCCGGCTGGTTTCCCAGAACCGGCGGTCCCACTCGCCGGGCCGGGAGATCCCCAGCACGATCCAGGATGGCTGCCTCTGTTTTGAGGCCAAGCCCGGAGCGGCCCAAGGCCACTTGTTTTTGGTTTAATCCGGGCTGCGCTGGTGAAAGGCGCGCAGCGTTTCATCAACGCCGCGCGCCGGCCCGGTTTACCGGTGCCACGTTGGGGCCAGGAAGCTGACCGCCTCTTCAAACGTCGCCTGCCGGCGGAAATCGGCCGGATCGTAGGCGGGAACGGCAGCATCCCGGTTGGCCCATTGCGGATGCTGGCGGCCGAAGTAGCTGCCATAGAATTGGTAGTTGCTGTCCACCCACCGGCTGAGGACCATCAACTCCATTTGGGTGAGCATTTTGGCGTGATTATCCCTGGTGTTTTTCGGATTCGCCGGATCGGTCAGCACGGCCATCAGCTTGCTGGTGGGGCAGCCCAAGCTTTTGGGTTGCCGATAGGCCCCGTTGAAATTGCCCTGATCGCCGCGGAGAAAAGAGGTGAATTCGGAAATGATAGGCCCCGCCAATTCTTTCCGGGCGATTTCCTCATAGGAGGTGTTGTAATATAGCGTGACCTCACCGGTCAGCCGCAAGCCATCGGCGGGCTTTTGCGCTCCGTGGCATGACACGCATTTGGCGTCGAGGATCGGCTGGATGTCGGTGGGATAATGGATGACTTGCCCGGCGTGGCCATCCCCCCCGTTTTCGACCAGGTCGCAAGGCTGCGGCTGGGGCACACTTGGCGCGCGGGCAAGGGCGACCGGCTGCGTGACGGCAACCTCCAAGCCAGCGGAGCGATGGGCCTGGCCATGGCAGCCGCCGCAGGAACGAACCTCGCCGGGAGCATAATTCACATAGGTCCGCTCGCGTTGGATTTCCCGGAAGTTCTCATCCAAGGCCTGGAAAAAGATGCTCCGGCGGGCCGGCACCAGGAAATGGGCGGAGCCATCTTTTTCCACCGGCACCACACCCCATTGCACGCGCGGCCAGAGGGCGGCCTTCCAGCTCGAACTGCTGAGGGAAGGCTCCCACCGCCGGCCGGTGGACCAGTAGCGCGGCAGCGCCTCGTTGATCCGCAGCCACTTGATCTGCCCCGGTTTGACCCCCTCCATGCCATGGTAAACATTGGCCAGGATGCAAACGGCCTGGTTGCTGGCAGCGTATTGCGGGTTCCGATCCATTTGTATCCGCGGCGGGACCGCCCGGGCCACCAGCGGCAGCGGGTGCCAGCAGGAGAGCTTGGGATCCGCATGCACCGGGCGGCGGCTGCCCTCGGTATCGATCAGGTACAGGGCGTATGCGTTCGGAACCTCTTTGTAATGGTCGGTGGGATTGACCTTGTAGGAGACCAGGAACTGGTGGTCGTTGACAGGAAAAGGATGGGTGAAAAGGTGGCCGCGCCGTCCCTCCGTGTCATGCACATACGTGCCTTGCGCGGTTTTGAAATGCCAGCCGGGTTCGGTCCGGCGCTGGACGAACACCTCGGGGGTGATGTTGTTCACCGGATTCCGCGGGTCAGCCTGGATGTATTCGGCCTGGTTGGGATCCGGGCCGCGCTCCCGCACGCCCATGCCGTAATTCACCACCATGATCGACCCCAAACAACCCCCTTGCGGGAAATGGCAGGTGCCCACGCAGACAAAGCGATGATCGCTGCCGGGGAGCGGCTGCGGATACATGTAAATCGTGGTGGTATCCTCCGCCAACCCAAATACCTCTTCGGGGCGGGAGCCATCGGGATTCATCGTCCAGACGGTCTTGGCGATCCGGGCCCCTTTGTCGATATATTCCCAGCGATGATACATGACGCGGCCGGAATCCAAAACCACGGGGCAGAATTCGCTCACCGGGCTCTTGGTCAACTGCTCCACCTCCGTGCCATCGGGATTCATGCGGTACAGGCCGGGCGCCACCAGGTGGGAGGAGCCGCCGCACAGCACCGTATGCTCATTGCGGGTGGAGGAGAAAATGATCCGGCCGTCCGGCAGATAGTTGGGGTGGATGTCGTCGGTATGCCAGCCGGGAGCCCACCGGGCCACCTTTTCGGCTTCGTCCTTGGGGGCAAACGATACCTGGCGCAGCCCGCTGCCATCCACGCCGACCTCCCAGATGCGGAAACCGGAGGCGGGGGTTTGCCGGAAATCAAACAGGATTTTACGGGCATCGAACGACAGGCTGATCTTGCCGATAAAGCCTTTGCCTCCAGGCAGGCTGGCGGCGGTCACCACGGCCCGCTCCGTCCGGGTGCGGAGGTTGCAGATATAGATGCCGTTTTCGGGCAGAAACCGGTCCGGGCTGGTGCCATTATTGATATCGGTATAATAGTGGTCCGAGGAATACGGCTTGCGCTTGACGAAGAGGATCTCCTCGAAGCCCAGCTCCCCGGGCGACACCGCCGCTTGGGCCGCTCCGGGATTGGCCGGAGCCGGGGTCCCCTCAGTGGCGGCTCCCACCGCCGCAGTGGCCATAAATCCCCCGATCGCCACCACGATTAAGTTCCGCAGGATCACCTGGCACCGGGCCAGCAATTCACATCCAGATTGGTTCATAATGGCCAATCCTGCCAAATCACCGCCCGGGATGCAACCCCATTCCCACCCTGCGCCAAAACGATCAACTCAGGTAACCCCCAGGATGGCATCGACGTTGGCGACGATGATTTCGAGTTCTTTTTGAGTCAGCTTTTCGCGCATGGGCTGTTGGCGAACCTCCTGGCGATCCTTCAATTCGGCTGCCTGCTGCGCGAGTTTCTGGCGCTGGCACTCCAGCTCCTGCTCGCGGAGCTGGACCTGGCGGGCCCGCAGCACCAGGGGGCAAAGGGCTTTCAAATCGGCAACGCGGGGCTCGGACTCCAGGGCCAGCTCGAAGATTTTTTGCTGGAGCAGCTCCCAAGTGGAGCGAGCCAGGGCGCCGGCCTGGCCGCCGGAATCGGGCTGGAAGGATTTGGCGGCTTTCAAAAGATCAGCCCGCCGGGCCTGGAGGATCGGGAGGCAAACGACGCGATAAAAGTTGGAGAACACGGGCAGGCTGGCGTGCACACCGAACTCGCGCCCGGCACGGGTTTGGGCCTGCTGATAGCTGAGGCCACCCAGGAGCCATTCAGCCAGGAGGGATTGTTGATCCGCGGGCAGGTTCAAGAGGACAGCATCAGAACGAGGCTTCATATTTCAGGGAAAAATAATTGGGTTGAACAGGGTAAAATAAAGTTTAAGAGCCTTTAAAAGCCTTTAAGGGCGGGGTTGGCGGGCCAACGGGATGAACCAAAACCGGCTTTGACCGAAAAACGCCGAAAATACGGAACAGCCAGGCGAGGCCGGGCGCTGGGACGGTGAGGAGCACAGGGTGCAGGGCAGAAAAACAACCACGGAATACACGGAATACACGGAAAAAAGCAGGGGAAGGCGCCAGGAGCGGATCGGAGGGCCAACCTGCCACCCACCGCGCCCCCCGCCCCACAGAGCAGTTCGCGCCAGCGGCGAAATCGATGTTTTCCAATTTTGGTGCATCGCGAAAAGGAGGGGAATGCCACCGCAACAAGGGCATCCCCCGGAGACAGCGCCCGAGCGCCATCCGCAGACAGGATCATGCAGCAAACCGCCAAACAGGGCCAGCCTTCCATGGACTCAGTGGACTCCATTGGGGAAAATTATGAAGGATGAATTATGAAGGATG
>CAYPCQ010000220.1:0-7133 GCA_964409245.1 uncultured Verrucomicrobiota bacterium | reverse complement strand
ATGCACGGTCCGGTGGTATTGAAGTGGCGCGCCATGCTCAAAACCTAACGGTGTTGCCACCGCTTAGAAAGCCCAAATTCCGGGGAAACCGGGTGCGCCACTTTACTTCACGGCTGCCAAGAATCCCCGCCACATTCTCTTTTCAGCGGAAAGGCGGGTTGTTATAGTGCGCCCATGATCACAAACACGAAGCGACTCGGCGGCCTCCTGGCCAGGCACACCACCAAGCTGTGCCTCGGCCTGGCGGCCTGGATAACCACCACCCAATCCTCCCCGGCCCTTGGGCCCCGCGTGGCGGCCACCGCGCCGGCCACCAACGACCTCCGGCTCCAGCCCTTGAAAGATTTGGATGGTTATTTTCCTTTCCAGGTGCCGGCCGCCAAAGAATCCTGGGCGGCGCGCTCGGAGCACGTGCGGCGGCAGATTTTGGTATCCCAGGGGTTATGGCCCATGCCGCCCAAAACACCGCTGAACCCAGTGATCCATGGCCGGATTGAACGGGATTCCTATACCATGGAAAAAGTCTATTTTGAGAGCGTTCCCGGCTTTTATGTCACCGGGAACCTTTACCGGCCGAAAGGCAAAAGCGGCCCCCGCCCAGCGGTGCTCTGCCCCCACGGGCATTGGGCCAATGGGCGTTTCCTGGATTCCGGCGCGCCGGAGGTCCGGCAGAGCATTGTCGCCGGGGCGGAACGGTTCGAGGAGGGCGGCCGCAGCCCGCTGCAGGCCCGCTGCATCCAGCTGGCGCGCATGGGCTGCGTGGTGTTCCACTACGACATGATTGGCTATGCGGATAGCGTCCAAATCAGCCAGGCCCTGGCCCACGGCTTCGCCAAACAGCGGCCGGAAATGAATACCACCGAAAACTGGGGCTTGTTCAGCCCGCAGGCCGAAGCTCATCTGCAAAGTGTCATGGGCCTCCAGACCTGGGATTCCATCCGCGCCCTGGATTTCCTGTGCAACCTGCCCGATGTCGATCCCGGGCGGATCGCGGTGACGGGCGCCAGCGGCGGCGGCACGCAGACTTTCATTCTGTGCGCCATCGATCCGCGGCCGGCGGTGGCCTTCCCGGCGGTGATGGTGTCCACGGGCATGCAAGGCGGCTGCACCTGTGAAAACTCCAGCCTGCTGCGCGTCAACACCGGCAACATCGAATTCACCGGTTTGTTCGCGCCCAAGCCCCTCGGCATGACGGCCGCCGACGATTGGACCCGCGAGATGCCCACCAAAGGCTTCCCGGAGCTGAAGCAGCTTTACCAATTGCTGGGCCAGCCGGACTTGGTGATGCTCAAGCCGCTGCTCCATTTCGGCCACAATTACAACTACGTCAGCCGCGCCGCCATGTATTCCTGGATCAACAAGCATTTGAAGCTGGGGCTGCCGGAGCCGATCGTGGAACCCGATTTCCAGCGTTTCACCAGGGAACAACTCTCCGTTTGGGACGACGCCCACCCGGCGCCGCGGGGCAGCCCTGAATTCGAGCGTTCCCTGCTGAACTGGTTTTCCGAGGCGGCGGATAAACAACTGGCGGCAAAACAAGGATCGGTGGCAGACTGCCAAAAGGTCTTTGGCGCGGGTGTGGACATCGTTTTGGGCCGCAGCCTGGCTACGGCCGGCGGAGTTGAATTCCACCAAGCCAGCAAAGCTGAAAAAGACGCTTTTATGGAAACCACGGGCCTGCTCCGCAACCGCACCTACCAGGAGGAATTGCCCCTGGTCATCCTCAAGCCCCACGCCGGGAACAAGCGGGCGGTGATCTGGCTGAGCACCCACGGCAAGGAGGGCTTATACCGGCGTGCCCAGGGAGACGACTACCAGCCTCGCCCGGAGGTCCGCAAGCTGCTGGATGCAGGCATCACCGTCCTCGGGGTGGATATGCTTTTTCAGGGTGAGCTGGCGCCGGACGCGGCCCCGGCCACCAAAACCCGGCGGGTCAAGAACCCCCGGGAAGCGGCGGCTTATACGTTCGGCTACAACCACGCCTTGTTTGCCCAGCGGGTGCATGACATCCTGACGGTGCTGCAATATGCGCGGAGCCAGGATCCCCAGCCGGAAATGATCGGCCTGGCCGGCCTGGCCGGAGCGGGGCATTGGGCGGTGGCGGCCCGGGCGCAGGCGCGGGAGGCCATTGCGTGCCTGGCGGCGGATACGGGTGGCTTTCGCTTCGGAAAAATCCTGGATATTCACCATGTGGATTTCCTCCCCGGTGGCGCCAAATACGGCGACCTTCCCGGCTTGCTCGCCCTGGGGGCTCCCGGCAAAACCTGGCTGGCGGGTGAAGGCGGGGAACCGCCTTCGCTGGCCTCCAAGATCTACCAGGCCGCCCAGGCCCTTCAGCAAATCACCGTTTACTCGGGCAGCCCGGATTGGGCTGGCGAAGGCGCCGCCGAATGGCTCGTCAAAACGCTCAAATAACAACTTCCGCAAACCACCATTAAAAACAAGGAATGCACGCTATGAAAACCATATTAAATCGTCCGCCAAACGCCTTGGCCACCGCCTTGGGATTGGCCGCGCTGATCGGCGCTACCTCGCTCGGCTGCCAGGCCCGCGCCGCCGAGGGCGCCCCGATCCGCATCGGGATCATCGGGCTGGACACCTCCCATGTCACCGCCTTCACCAAATTGCTGAACGACGAAAAAGCCCCCAACCATGTGCCGGGCGGCAAAGTGGTGGCCGCCTACAAAAGCTCCAGCGCGGATATCGAATCCAGCCGCACCCGGGTGGAAGATTACGCCCGGCAACTGCAAAAGGATTACCAGGTAACGCTGGTGGACAGCATCGATGCGCTTTGCCAGCAGGTGGACGCCGTGCTGCTCGAAAGCGTGGACGGACGGCCGCATTTGGAGCAAGCCCGGCCGGTTTTCCGGGCGCGCAAGCCGGTGTTCATCGACAAGCCGGTGGCGGGCAGCCTGCGGGACGCCATCGCCATCTATCGCCTGGGCAAGGAACACCAGGCCCCCTGGTTCAGCTCCTCCGCCTACCGGTTTTATGACAGCCTGGCGGCGGTGAAAAAAGCCAAGGCCGGCCGCATCCGCAGCGTGCTGTCCTACGGGCCATCCCCCACTGAGCCGCATCATCCGGACTTTTTCTGGTATGGGGTGCACCCCACGGAAGCCTTGTTCACCATCCTGGGCCGGGGCTGTGAAAGTGTGGCCCGCACCACCTCTGCCGATACCGAGGTGGCGACCGGCTTGTGGGCCGATGGGCGGATCGGCATCCTGCACGGATTGCGCAATGGGGCCATGCCCCACAAAGTAATCGTCTTTGGCGACCAGACCATCGTGGAGCAGCAGGGCAGCGGCGATTACGCTCCCCTGGTGAGGGAAATCATGCAGTTCTTCAAAACCGGGGTGGCCCCGGTCGCACCGGAAGAAACCGTCGAAATGTTCGCCTTTATGGAAGCCGCCGACGAGAGCAAGCGCCAGGGGGGGCATCCCGTGAAGCTGGCCGACGTGCTGAAGCAAAACGGGTGGTGACCGGGCCGCGCTCATTTCTGGCTGAGGCCAGCGAAAAACCCCGCCTTGCGGCGGGGTTTGCTGTCAGCTGGCTGGAATTGCCGGCCAGGTTGGGATCATTTCTTGATCAAGCGGTAGAAATGCGCTCCCGCCGATTTGGGCAGGATCAAGACGCTATTTTCGCCTTCAGCCGCTATGTCCGCCGTGGGCAGGTCAGCCCAGGCTGCCTTCAGATCGGTTGCAACCTGCGGCACAAAACCGGCCGCCGCGGCCGGCCACGCGATTTTCACCGAACCGCCAGCCACTGAGGCGATCTGGAGTGTGGGGCTCGGGACAGCGGCGCCGATGGTGATTTGGTAATCCATGGGCACGCTCACATTCCCAAAATTGTCCTCCACTTGAACTTCCAAGTCATAAACGCCATTGGGGAGCGGCTGCAGGGTCCACTTCACTCCGGCGAGGCCCGTGGCGGGAATGGTGAGGGCGGTATTGGAGATATACTGGTCCTCGACCCAGTTGGTGGGGGTCGCATCGGACCGGCGCTCCACATAGTAAACCGGCTTCAAAACGCCTCCCGGCTCCAATTCGATGCCCTCAGGAGCCAGGTTGCCATTGTCGGTGTCGGCATCCAGCGCCCCAATCAGGCGTCCGCTGCCATCGGCATTGATTTCAGAGATCAGCGCCACCAGGAAATTATCCTGCGAACCAGGCGGGGAATAACTCGCGTAGCTGGTCATGGTTTTGCCGCTGGGGTCGTCAAAAAAGCCCCCCAGGAAGGCAGTTCCCGAGCCGCCCTCAACGGATAGCACAGGCAGGGAGCAACTCCACTGGAAACTCTGGTCCCCGGCGGCTTTGAGCTGGGTGAAGGCTACTTCACCAAGGAACACGAAGCCATTGGTCTGGCTGGCGAGGCGCCGGTCCACAATGGCGGCGCGGTAGGCATACTGGTCATTGTCCGCGCCAGTGGTAAACCGGATCACGGCCGGCTGCTGGGCTGAAGCCGTGAGGTAAACCGTGGCGCCACTGCCGCCAGAGCCAGTGTCGGTGACTTTCGGGGGCGTCGTATCGCCGGCCCGGATTTGCGCCACCGTGGCCAGATAGGCCGGCCAGGAGGCATTGGGCATCTGGGAGAAGCTCAAACCCAGGTAAGCCTGGTTGTCTTTGGATCCTGCGACGGGGTAATAAACCGACAGCCCGAGCGAGTTGGTTTTGGCGGTGCCCACCACTTTTGCCGCCACCAAACTCTGAATGCTCGAGACCAGCGCATCGGCGGCTGATTTCAGCCCGGCGCTGGCGGCGGAGTTGGCTGCCAATTTTTGCGCGAATTCCCCGAGGTCCAGGAAATCGGTCGCCTGGCCGCTTTCTTCAATTTTGCTGATGTCGTAATGGGTGGTTTCCAGGACGGCCTGCGGAATCCAAGTGCTTTGCGCCGTGGCGGATTGGTTAAGCGCCACGCCGAAGGCGTTGAATTTTTGGGAAAAATCGGTGAAGCGGGTGAGATCGTAAGCCGCGTGCGCCGCCAGCGCCAAATTTTTTGGTGAATCCGCCCGCATATGATGGTCACGCCAGGTTTTGACTTCCTGGATGCCAAAATCCAGCGCGCTGGCCGCCGGGTTCGCTTTGAGATACCCCAGTGCGGCGCCGTATTCCCAACCGTCGCCATAATCAAGCTCGGCATCGGCAATGAACACATCGGTCAGCGGAACCATGTCCGAGAGGATTTCGGCGCCGCCCATGAGGCAGGTGTCGAAGGAGATGAACTCCCACTTGGCCACGCCCGTGGCCTGCACGGCGGAAGCCAGGGCCTGGCGGATTTGCGCCGTGGTGAGGGTGCCCGTATTCTCCACCGTTCCATCCTGAGTATCGCCACCGAAGCCGATCCATTGCCCGCCGTGGTCCCACATCACCAGCCCGTAGCGGCGCGCCGGGTATTTGGTGATGGCCCAGGTGACAAAGTCGGTCAAGGTTTTTGGATCATCCATGTTGTTGGCTTCAGCCAGCCGCTCGACCGCCGGGCTGGTGATATTCTCAGTGTCGTCATCCTTCTGCATCAGGAACCGCGTCACCCCGCTGGCCAGCTCTTTGGGCAGCCCTTCATTCGGTTCCGAGGCGTTGAAATCGGCCTGCACCACGATGTTGAAATCTTTCCCGCTGCCGGCCTGCTCCATTTCGTTCATGTCCGTGATGAGGCTGGAGGACAGGTTATGGTCGCCATGGCCATAGACCAGGATGGTCCAGGAATTATCCCCGCCGGAGGAGCTTCCAGGCAGGGTCTGGACATTGGCAGCGGAGGAAAATCCGCTCACGGTTTGATCGTCCTGGGCCTGCACCCGGTAGAAATATTTCGTGCCCGGCGTCAAATCTTCCACCAGCCAGTTGGTGTCTGAGCCTGCGTTCATGTGGTCATAATCAGGCACCAGGTCAGCCGTGGCAAAAGCGGCTGTGGTGGATACCTGGAGGATGTAGTTGGTGGCCCCTTGCACCGGATGCCAGACCGCCAGGAAGTTCGTGGAGGTCACCGCCTCCGCGGCGGCAATGGCCGGTATCGCCAGCGTCTTGGGAGTGTATAATTGGGCTTCCGCCGCCAGCCAGCCCACGGCGGAACGGGTCATTTTGGTGGCAAAATCATAATCGATGTATCCCGGGGTGTCCGTGGAATCCTCGAGCTTATGGTAGAGCGTGTTATTGCCACCCTCGATCAAGAGGCAGGCTTGGAAGCCGCCCAGTTCAAAGCTGTAATGGTCGGCGCGATCCTCCGGCCCGCCATATTTCACCTGCAAGCCCTGGCCGTAGAGCGCCACCGAGTTGCTCAAGGCCAGCATCATGGGCTTGGATGGATCCTGGCAGTAGATCTCAGGCTGGTCGGGGGTATTATTGTTCGCAATCATATCCAGCGCCAGCATGCCTTTGATGGCCTGTGCTGTATGGGTGGCGACATACTGCGCGCTGCCCACCAAGCCATCCTCCTCGCGGTCAAAAGCGGCAAAGACCAGGGTCGCCCCAAACCGGTATTTGGAGAGGACACGGGCCGCCTCCAGCATGCCCGCCACACCGCTGGCATCGTCGTCGGCGCCCGGCACCCCCAGCCCCTCCGCCGTTTGGGCGGAATCATAATGGCCGGCCACCAGGTAAACCTCGTTGGACCGGGCGGTTGAGCCTGGCAATACCGCCACGACATTATGGCAGGTTTCATTCTCGTAGATGAACGGCTCGATCGTGGTCTCCAGGCCGAAGCCAGCCAGCGCGTTGTAAATGTTGGTCAAGGCCAGGTCGTGCTGGGGCCCGTAGGCCCGCTCATCCCCTTTGTGCGTGTAGAGTTTATTATCCAGGTAATCCTGGTATTGCGCCTTGCTGACCTGGTTGACCACCTCTCCCACCGATGCGGAGAAGGCTGGCGCGCCGGCGGCAAGCAACGCACAAGCGATGGCCAGCGGCATTTTGCTCACTATGTTCATATGATTGATCCCTATGTTGTTCACTGCTGCATGGACAGGCTGGCAAACGCGCACCCCCCGCGCAAAGCACTTTGTGGGCGCTCCTCCCGCAGGGGGAATCTGACTTGCTGCCATGAACTGACTATTCAAAATCCTGTTCAGACGAGTCAAACTCATTTTGGCCATGGGCGTGTAAATAATTAACCTTTACAAGTTGTGAGTAGGCTTGTATCTTGTTTTC
>CAYPCQ010000219.1:0-7137 GCA_964409245.1 uncultured Verrucomicrobiota bacterium | reverse complement strand
CAACTTTTTTTTGCCTTTCAGCCTGAAATAGTTGTCCAATTCCTAAACGGCATTGGATTTAGCCAGCCGCCAGATCACTGTGCGGAGCAAGGAGGTCAAGCTGACACCCACGGAATACGCCTTCCTGCGCCTGCTGGTGCGGAATGCCGGGCGGATCGTGACCCAACGGCAAATCTTGGCCGAGGTCTGGGGGCCGAAAGCGGTGGAACAAACCCACTACCTGCGGGTGTATGCGGCACATCTGCGCGAAAAACTGGAGCACGACCCCACCCGCCCGGAACTCATCCTCACGGAACCTGGGGTTGGGTATCGGCTCATAGCCTTATCCTGAGAGTTCAACCTGTCGCCAAATATCGATGGAAGGCCTCCCTCGAAATCCGCAGTGTCGCGCAACTTTCGCCGGGGGCATCGACTTGTCCGAGGCCATCTGCTTCGCCGTCTGCGCCAATGGAATCGTCCGCCGCTATGAGCTTTGGTGCCGCTAAAAAAGCGGCTCAATCCCTCCCCGAAATACTGGTCACGTTCCATCTCCAACAGGGAAATCCCCCGGCCCAAATGGGCATCGGTGAAGGATTGGATGGGGTAATATGAATGGGGTTGTGAAAACTGCTTGTGAGTAACGCAATGATTGACGTCCACGTGTCGATTAAAACGCACGCCAGGATGCGGCTCAGGCGTTATTCGGCGCGGATGCGATAATAACGGCAACTCCCGGGCGCGGTTATATCGGTTAATACCAGGATTTCACCCGTCCCAGGCGCTGGCGGATAAAGGGGAAGCCAGGCAATCTCCCGCAGATCAGTTTTATATTCCAGGACATAGTGAAAGCCCGGCTGGCTGGCCACCGAAATTTCCACTGCGGATCCATTGCGGGCAATGCCAGCCAGGAAGGGATCAAGCGAGCCAGGAGGCGCGGGATCCACCACACCAGGGGATCCTTGCGGATGGCTGCTGGGACGCCAGTTGGTTTTAAGATCCCAGGCGGAAGGGGGCGCGAGTTCATCGGCCACTACCAGGGAATATCCGGGGCCGTCGGTAAGCGGCTGCCATTTGGGGTCGAAGGCAAACTCCAGGATCTTTTCGCCCGAGGCATCCCAAAGCCGGAGTTTTTCTCCGGCATTTTCAAGCGTGCCGGCAAATTGCCCCGCCACATTGAGTCCGCCGCCATAGCGCTGCGCGAAGGAGTTGGTGTCGGACACCACCAGCAGCATCTGTCCGGGCAGCAGTTTTTTGATCGAGCTAGCCGGGAAGTTGAAAGCGACGCCTCCATCCAGCCGGAGGCCGGCCAGGTCCAGCGTTTCGTTCGTTGAGATGTTTCTTAGCTCGATATATTCGAACTTTCGGGAATAGTTGGTGGCTCCCGGTGACGGAGCCGGATGATACATGATCTCCGTGATGCGAAGGCATCTCTGGGCCGGGGTCGGCAGGCCTGGCAGATTGGTGCTGGCGATGAGCAGACCCGTTTCATCAGACAAGGCGAGCGATTCCCCCCAGGCGCTTAAATGCCCCTGGTACCCCCCCTGCACAAACAACCCCAACCCGCCGCGGGGCCCCGTGGCCCGGGCCCGGAACGCCGCCGCGTTGGGGGATAAATATAGAGCGCCTCCGGGCGGCAGGACCGTGCCCGGCTGGAGGGTGTGCCGGATGGCGCCGTCCAACCGCCAGCCCGAGATGTCCACGGCAAAAGCGTTTCCGTTGGTCAGGCAGAGGAATTCCTCGTCCTGATTCCCCGACACTGGGTTCAAATCCCACGCCACGAAGGACAGCGCCGACTGGGCCGGCTGCGTGAGCGGGATGCCGGCGTTGTAGTTATTGCCCAGGCCGATCGGTTTGGTGGTGTTGGTGAGGGAGTGGGTCTTATACCAATGCGTCCGGCGCGGCCCGACAAACTGGGTCAGCAAATCGGAGATGCCTTGGGTGAAAGTCTTGCCGGGCGCCCAGGGCGAATACCCCCATTTCTGCCGGTCTAGAGCCGCCTCGGCGCCGATCAGGTTCGTCATCTGTTTGATGTAATTCTCCATGATCAGGTTCTCCGGAGCGGTTCCGGGCGGGAGCACCCAGCGGTCGAGCAGGGAGCGCTCGCGGCGCAGGAGCATGGCCCGGGTTTCCGGCAAGGCGATGATGACATCGTAGAGGCGATTCCAGGCGGAATTGCCCCCTTCCTGAACCTGGGAGCCGCCATAAAGCGGGTGGCTCTTGCTATTATCAATGGTCGCCTGCAACGGCGAACTGCCGCCGTAAAGCTGGCCCCAGGAAGCGTTCATATCGTAGGGGACGACCCGCCAAAGCCCATCGCCATAGGTGTCGCAGTAAAGGCACATATTGGCCCAGACATCGTCGTTTTCGGCGCAGAATCGCGCACCCGCCAGGTAATTGACCACCTCGGGCACATCGAGCAGGTCAAACACGGCAGCCCGCCGCACAGCCTCCGGCTTGGTTTCGTTGATGCCATTGGCCAGCTTCAGGTAATCGGCGCGCGCGGTCAGGTTGGTTTTGGGCAGCAATTTCTGGAACCCTCCCGTGCTGCTGAATTGTGGGTTTACCTGGCCGGCACACTTGTAAAGGGCCCCGGAGGAGGCATAGCCCAGGCGGTCCAATTGTTCAGCGCCGAGCACCTCGTTGTGGAAAGCCAGCTGGTAAAAGGATCCGTTCAGCTGCAGCCGCACCGGGTAATCGAACGGGGCGGGCACGCCCTGCTTCTCCAGGAGCCAAAAACAAAGGTGCTGCCGCAGATAGGCGGGATCCAGATCCTCAGCCAGCAGGGAGCTTTTGCGGCTGAGCAGGCCGGACCCGGGATGGCGGAACGGCTGCGCGGCATTGAATTCCAGCCGGTGCGCCTTTTTGTTGAGCCCAGCCGAGGTGTTGCCCCGCAATTCCATATAGACATTGTCGTAAAAATCCCCGTCATGAAACAAGGCCACCCGGCCGCCCTGCTCGGAATCGGCCCCGATTTGCTGGGTGGCCGGCCCGGGCTGCAGCACGGAAACCGGAGCGAAAAGGTGGAAAACCGGCAGTTTGCTGGTGACCGAATCGGGCTGGATGACCGTGCCCAGGAACTCGGCGGAGCCGGCCGGATTCTCAAACAGGGGCCAGCGCGACGTCCGGGAGAGCGAGTCCACGGCGGTCACATACCAGCGGACCATCTGCCCGGCGGAGTAAGTCCAGGCATTGCCTTCCCGGCTGGGTATGCTGGCGCCAAAAATGCCATCACCCGCCGCACCGTCCCCATGCTGGCCGTCATCGAACATGGGATCCTCTCGGAGGGTGTTGAACATCGTCCGCCAATGGAGCCTGACCTGGCTGACAGGAGCGAATGCCTGCGCCACCCGGCAGGTCACCGTGATGCTGTCATTCGTGCCGGGGACGCGGGGCAGGTGTCCCGCCAGGCTGAGGATCGGCCCCAAATCCTTGGCGCCGGCTCCATTGAGACTGCCCGGCGACGGCTGCAAGAAGTAGCGGGTTTGCCCGAAAAAGCCTTCCTGGCTGGCATGCTCCAATTCTGCCAGCAGGAGGAAATCACTGTTGGTGGCAGCCAGGTTCAAACCCTGGATGGCCAGCACGTTGCCCCCCTCCTGCAGGCAGCCGATTTTGTCGCTGAGGTCAAATTCCTCGAACTGCACCGCCGCTTCGGCAGAGTGCCGCGCCGTCGCGGTGGAGTTCCACGCCAGCTCGGCGGGAGCGTTTGCGGAAGCCACCAGGTTCCCGTTCAGGAACGCGGCAAAGCCGTCGTCATACTTCATCCGCAGGATAAGCCGGTCCCCGGGCGCCGCGTTGGTCACCGTAAAGAGCAGGCGGAGGCAAACCGCAGCGCTGCGGCCGGACATTTCGGCGCTGAGGTCGGTGCTCACCAGGTTCCCGTAGGTGGGACCGCTGGCTGGCCCGGTGGTTTTTAGCGCCCGCTGGTAGCGGGTGGCGATTTCCTGGGCGGTCAAAGCGCGGGCCATCACCGATACCTCGTCCACATTCCCGGCATAATAGTAGGGATTGGCCGCATCAATCCGCCCGCCGATGAGCGTTTTTTGGGCGGTATTAGCCGCAAACGGCCGGGCCAAAGAGGCTGAGGCCGCCAAAGCGCCATTGACATACAGCCGGGCGGACGTGCCGTCATAGACTCCCGCCAGGTATTGCCAGTGGTTCGTGTCCACCGTGCCGCCATAGGCCATCGAGATATACCCCTGGCCGTCGCCCAGGCGGAATTCCCATTGGTTCTTGGCGGAGTAATCCTGGGCGAGGGCATAGCCGCTGCGCCCATTGGCGACATCCAGCGACGAAAAAATCCAGGCGGGCGCACCTCCGGACCTGGCAGGCTTCGCCCACGCCTCCACCGTGAACGTTCCACCCGGATTCAGATCGGGAATGAAGGGCACCTCCACCCGGGCCCCCGTGCCGTTCAACCGGATCGCGCGATTGCCTGCTTCAAATCCCCCGAAGTCAGGAGTGCCCGGCCCCGGGACGCCGGGAATAACCCCACCGAGCAATTGGCCGTTTGCCGCGGCTGCCTGCCACCCGGAATTCAAGGTGCTGGTTTCATTGGTCTGCTCAAAACGCCAGTAAGCCGCCGGATGATCGGCAAACACATAGGCGGAGAGCACGCCGGGATCGTCATTCAATCCCGCTTTGAAGCCAACTCCGTTAGTGGCCGGAAGCCAGGCCGAATCGTCGAATCCCGGAGCCAGCCAATTGGCGCCCTGAATCCCGCTCACGGGCGCCAGCAGGCGACCCGTGGCATTCGTGCCAATCAGCAGCCGGCCTTCATTGCTGACCCCATAGCCATAGGAAACATCGTCGAATTGAGGCGCGCAGGCGGGCGCAAATTCGGCGGCCACCGTGCCATCCGGATGCATCAACGCCAGATACTCGCCCGCGGCCTCGAGCTTGAAATTGGCGTGCAGCGGCTGGCCAGGCAGGCGCCGGTCCCGATTCGAGGCATACACCACCAAAAACGACTTGGGCGGCAGATTCGTGCCGGGAAAGCGCCATTTGAAGGGCTGGGAGGCGCTATCGGTCAGCCCCCAGTCCTGCAGGTTGACGGCGGCGGATCCCGCATTGAAAACCTCAATCCAATCGGAATATTCGCCGAAGTCGTCCTTAAGCGTCTTGGAATTGGCCGCCATGAACTCGGTGATCTTCAGCTGAGCCGACACCGGAGACCCTGCCATCGCCATCACCAAAGCCAGCAGGATAAGCCATGGGCATGCGCATTGTCTCTGGCGGCCGGGGAGGGTTCTCCGCCCACCATACCGCCATGGAGGCCAGTTCAAAATGCCATGAGATAGGATGTTATCTTTCACGCCTTGGGCGGCATGGTCTCACCCCCGCAGACGCAAGTCAAATAATCACGACACACTCTGATCCCGCCATGAATTCGGCCGGTTTTAAGCTGCCGGAAATCCCTCAAAAACCCTAAAGCTCCCCGCTTGCGCTCCAGGATGCCCTGTAATTTCAGAATTTTGATCAACAATGGCTGAAGGGAGTATCCCGAATTCAGCCATGAGATTAAGGAACCGCAACCGATGCTTGAGCTGAAAACAGGGCGGCAGTATGGACGGCGCATGGCTGTTGAAATGAGCCACTCCCACCGGATAACCCACGAGGCGTTTCGGTCCAGGGATCTTTTCACCGATGGCATTGGCTGATCATTGTAGCCCGGTTCAAATCGGCCGGGCGGCGGGTGGAGGTAGGAATCATCCTGGTGGATGGGTTCTGCCTGGGGTAAAGCTGGTGGTTTATGAACTCTGTGGCGTGGAAGATTATCGCCAGCGCATTCGGGATCATTACTGTTCCAAGTTTGCCATGACGGCCACCGCACCTTGGTGCGTCCGCAAATTGGTGGAGCAGGCCGTCCAATACGCTGATGGTTTAGGGCTGGGGCCACACCCGGACTACCGGAAGCCGGCCAGGGTATTCGGAGGCGTATGCGCCGGGCCCTGTGATTGCCAGTTTACGTTCGGCGATCAAGGCAAACCGTTTTATCGGCGCGGCCCCAGTGAAACCGAAGAGCGCGCCCGCTATATCGTAAAGCACCTGGAACAACGGTGTGGCCAAGGCAACTATGAATACCGGGTTCTGCCAGGCGAAGCGGAAGCCATTAACCGGGCGCTGGAGCAGCTAAAACCATGGTTAGGTGTCATCAAAGGGCAGCAATGCCAGCAGCATCTGCCGGGCCGTTTGCCGCCACCGGCCGGGTAATACCGGGCGGCCGGCCGGGGGGCATGCAAAACCGGTTTTTCAGCCCCGCCGCCAGGAGCGCCGCGCAACCCGGCGGGCGGGACTTACCGCGCTGGATTCAAACACCGCTGGATGGTCCTGGCCAGCTCGGTGAGCTCATACGGTTTGGGGAGGAACACGATATCGGTCCCCGCGGGCAATCCCAGCTGGGATAGCTCCATATGGTAGCCGCTGGTAAGGATAGCCTTCAATTGCGGCCGGCTGGCGCACAGCTTTTCGGCCAATTGCCGCCCGTCGCACTCGCCGGGCATGATCATGTCGGAGAACAGCAGCCCGATATCGGATCCCCGCTTTTCCCACCACTCCAGCGCCTCGCCGCTGTCCCCCGCCTCCAGCACCTCGAAGCCTTCGTGGCGCAGGTAGCAGGCCAGCACGCGCCGCAGTCCGGCGTCGTCCTCCACCAGCAATACCGTGACCTTCGCCAGCGGGGCCTCCGCCCCGGCTCCCACCGCGTCACGATCCGCGGAAGCTCCGGCCAGCTCTGGCAGGAAGATCTGGAAGGTGCTGCCCTGGCCCGGCTGGCTTTCCACCTCGATCCACCCCTGGTGCTGCGCCACCGCGCCATGCGTGCTGGCCAGGCCCATGCCAGTGCCCTGGCCCACCTCCCTGGTCGTGAAGAACGGCTCGAATACGCGGGCAACTGTGGCGGCATCCATGCCGCACCCGGTGTCCGCCACCGACAGGCACACATACCGGCCCGGCTGGCGGGTCAGATGCCACTGGCACTGTTGGGCGGTGAACTGCGCCGGCCGCGCCCCCAGGGTCAGGCGGCCGCCCCGCGGCATGGCCGCCCGGGCGTTGAGGCACAAGCTCATCACACAGTGCTCGAGGAGTCCCGCGTCGGCGGACACCAACGGCAGGCCGCCCGCCATTTCGAGGCCCACCCGGATGCCCTCGCCCACCACGCTG
>CAYPCQ010000218.1:0-7146 GCA_964409245.1 uncultured Verrucomicrobiota bacterium | reverse complement strand
TGGTGCCATTTGGGCAGCCCCAGCGTGGCCGGGCGGCTGCCCCCAAGCGCCAGGCCCTGGAAAACTGGTGATCGGCAGCCGCGGAACAGGGGCGGCATGCCCCGTTTATCAATCCGGGTTTTTCAGGCTGGGTATCGAACCAATCAGGATTTGCCGGGTGCCACCCACCAAGGAGTTCCGCAGGTCTTCCCGATCTGTTCCAACGTGAGCGTGGCCGCCTCATGGCTGGCTGGCCATTAGAATGGGAAAGCCCCTGGCTGGGGAGGATCAGTTTGGTGAGGTTCAAAGGCGATGGTTCGGCAGCATGAGTAGCAACGGCGGTTTTTCCGGTCAGCAGATTGATCATGGCTTCGTAAAAATATTTCAATTGCGGATTGCGCTTGATGAGCGCCATGGTGGCCATGGCGCGCACATGCTTGAGATTGGGTTCGGCATAAATGTCGCAATCGATTTTGTGGTTGCCATTCTGGTCCAACAGGTCAAACACTTAAAAATAATAGTTAGTCCCCTGGCATTCGATATTGGTGTGCGTCAGATCCTCGATTAACGACGAGTTCACATCGAATTTCTTGCGGTTCGCGGGCGACGGTTTTTGGAAGCCAAAAGCCAGGGTAACCATTGGGGTGAACTCCCTGGCGGACACGTTGGCAACCAGGCTTAATTGGCTGGTTAAGCAGTACCCGGCTCCACCGACGTGGAGCGTGGGTTTATATCGGCATGGCTTCCTTTCTCGGATTTGCAGAGCGCCAAGCGGGTGTCCATTCAAGCTTCGTATTCTACATCCGCCGGGGGGTCAACAGTTGCGGTCACCGTGCCGGGATTGGGCCAGTTCAGGCTTAGTTTCAAGCCAAAGACGGCGGCGAGATTGGCTCCGGTCAACACGCGGGCCGGCGGCCCGGCTGCAAATATCCGTCCGGCTTTCATGAGGATGGCGTGATCGGTGAACAGCGGCGCGATCAAAAGGTCGTGGCAAACCATCAGCACGATATACCCCTCTCTGGCGAGCCCACGGGCCTGGCCGAAAACTTCCACTTGCTGGGCAATATCCAGGTGGCTGGCCGGTTCGTCCATCAACAAAACACGGGTTTCCTGGGCCAAGGCACGGGCAATGATGATGCGCTGGCGTTCGCCGCCGCTGAGTTCGTCAAAGTGCCGATTCATCAAGGCCTGTGCGCCAACACGTTCCAAGCTGGTGTGAACCGCGCGGAGGTCGGCAGGCGATTCCTGGCCCCAGAGGTTCCAGTGCGAAAACCGGCCCAGCATGACCATCTCAAAAACTGTGAGCGGCACGCTGGAGGGGGTGTCCTGGGGAACGACGGCAATGCGGCAGGCGATTTCGCGAGGGGACAGCGAATCGAGACGCCGGCCTTCATGCAGGACCCAGCCGTCTTGTGGCCGCAGGGCGCCATTCAGGCAGCGCAACAGGGTGCTCTTCCCGCTGCCATTGGGGCCGAACAAACCAGTCACTTGCCCGGCGTGGATTTCCAGGCTCAATCCCTGCAGCACCGGGCAGCCGGGGTGATAGCAGCAGGAAAGGTTTTCGGCCCGCAGGCTCACGGCATCATCCTTCCCATGCGCCGGCTCAATAACCAAAGGAACACCGGGGCGCCCGCCAACGCCGTGAGGATGCCCACCGGAATCTCCGCCGGGGCGGCCAGCGTGCGGGCCAGGGTATCCGCCACCATGAGCAACAAGGCGCCACCCGCCGCGGCCGCGGGCACCAGGCGGCGATGGTCCGCGCCGATGACCAGGCGCAGCAAATGCGGGACGACCAGTCCGATGAAGCCAATGACCCCCGTCAGGCTGACAGCCACCGCAGTGGTGGCCGCCATGAGGATGAGCAATTGGCGCTGCAAGCGCGGCAGGTTCAGGCCAAGATCCTGGGCGGAACGGTCCCCCACCAGGGCAACGTTGAGGGAGGGAGCCAGCAGCATCAAGGCAATCAAAGCCGTGGCGGCCAGCGGCAGCATAATGGCCGCATCGCGCCAATTGGCCTGCCATAAACCACCCATGAGCCAGAAGACAATGGCCTGGAGACGCTCGCCGGCCAGATACAGCAAACCCGTGGTGAGCGCGGAGCAAAGGGAGCTGACTGCAATCCCGGCCAGCAGGAGCGCGTGGCCAAAGAAGCGGCCCCGCCGGCCCAGGGCGAATACCAGCGCCGTCACCGCCAGCCCGCTGGCCATGCTGAACAGGGGCATGGCCAGCGACGAGTGGGAGCCGGCCCGGCCCAGGAGCAGCCAGCCCAGCACGGCGCCCAAAGCGGAGCCGCTGGAGACGCCAATGATGGACGGGGTGGCCAGCGGATTGCGGAAGAGCGTTTGGGCGGCCAGGCCGGCCAGCGCCAGCGTGGCTCCAACGGTGGCGGCGAGCACCAGACGCGGCATTCGAACGGCCCATAGAATCCGGTCGATCGTGTCGTTGGCGCTGTGCCCGGAAAGTGCTCCAAACAGGCGCCGCAAGACCTCGCCGGGCGGCAATTTTACGCTTCCGGCCATCAGGCCCGCCAGGCTGGCCAGGAGGAGTGCGGAAAACAAAATGAGCACGAGCCAGCGGTCGCGCCATGGAGGATGCGGGGTCATTTCAAAAGGGCGGGACGTGGTTGGCACCGCCTCTGCTGATTCACGCAATCCGCTGTACGGCGAAGCGGTCGTCGCGCGCCGTGAGGCCCAGAGCCTCTTCGGGCGTAATGTGGGACATCCTCACCTGGCGGAGATGCCGCTGGCAGCAAGCGGCCGCCTGCTCCATCTGGCCGGAGGCCGGGCGCGGATAGGGCTGCCCGGGCACCGGAATGTAACCCATAATATGAAAAGGGATCTCGCGGCTGAGCGTCCCCAGCCAGGCGGCGATGGCTTCGATCTGGTCGAGGTCCACCAGGCCGGGCACATAGACCACGTTGGCGTGGAGTTCCAGGCCGGCTTCAAAGGCGCGGGCGAAATTGCCGAAGATCGGCTGCTTCCTGTGTCCCGTGCAGGCCAGATGGACCTGCGGATCCCACGCCTTCAGGCCGACATTGGCGCCATCGAGATTTGGCAAAGGGAGTTGCGAGCCATTGGTGTGGCCCAGGAAGGTGCGCACGCCGAGCTGGTGTTTGCCGAAGGCGAGCAGCTCCGGCAGCTCGCGGGCCACGGTCGGTTCCCCGCCCATGAAACGGAGCGTTTTAATGGGCAGGCTGCGCAGGGAGGATTGAATCTGCCCGAGGGTAAGAAAGCCCGCCGGTTTGGGGTGGGAGAACCCTGGTTTGCCATCGGCGCCACTGAGGAGCTTGTAACTGCAGACCGGGCAGCGGAAGGTGCAGCCGTAGTTGTGCAAGGTGGCAAAGCCGTATTTCGGGTTGTGGGTGATTTTAAAGAAGGGCATGGATTATTTCTCCGCCAGGGTGGTTTCGGTAATCAGGGCACGCAATTTCGCCACTGCCGCGGGCAGGCCCGCGCCGGCCACCAGCCAGGAGCGGTCCACGGCCCGGACGCGGCCGTTCCGCACCGCCGACAATTGCTGCCAGCCGGCCCGCTGGATGATGGAGTTGACGGTGGCAAAGCCGTTGACGAAAAGGATGATTTCTGGATCGGCCAGCAGCAGGCGTTCGGCGGAAAGGAGGATGCTGCCGCGCGCGTCAGCCGCGATGTTGCGTCCGCCGCTCAATTCGACAAGGTCATTGATGAACGAATCCCGACCGACCGTCTTGCAGGCTCCGTAAAGTTCAAAATAGATGCGCGGCGCGGAGGCGGCAGGCTGGTTTGTCAACCGGCGCAGGCTGGTGGCCAGCTCCAGGGCCAGGCGGCTGGCAGGGGCGGCACGATCCACACACTGGCCGACGATGCGGATCATCTCCGGCAGTTCGTCCGCGCGCCCCGGCCGGAGGCGGACGACGGGCACGGAGAGGTCTTGGAGCAATTGGGCGGCGTCATCCTGATACCACCAAATCAGGGCCAGATCGATGTTCAATGCCAGCACCTGCTCGCGTGAAATGGCGCTGCCCTGGCCGATGATGACCGGGTTGGCCACACCCGGCACAATCCGGCTGAATTCGTCGATGGCGGCGAGTTGCTCGCGGGCGTCCAGGCGGATCAAAGTATCGGTCGCCGAAGTGCAGAGGCTGAGGATCCGCTTGGGGTGGCTGGGGATGGCCACTGTCCGCAAGGAGGAATCTTGGACCTCGCGGGGGCTGGGCCCGCCGTGGGAAAAGGCGGGCTCCCACGGCCGGCGGGCCAGCAAAACCACGGCCGCCAGCGCCAGCGCCGCCGAGGCCACCACCAGGCTCACCTGCCAGCGACGGGTCATGGCTTGAGGATGCTCATCAGATCCAGAGGTGCCATGGCGAGAGTTAATTCGTCCTCCGGAGCTGATAGAACTCCCGCGGGCTGCTGCGGGGCAAAATCACCGTATTCATGCCATTCAGCACGGCCGGCAAGTTGGTCAATGGGGTCCAGGCGCCTGAATCCGCGCTGGGCCGGTACTCCAATTGATAGGTGGCGGTGGACACTGGCCAGGTAATGACAGGGTTCAGCTCGATGCCCAGCGCCGGGGGCGGTTCGGCTGGCGGGTGCGTTACTTCCAGGATAACTAGCTGAGGCCGCAGGCTGGTTTCGCGTGTGCCCGGCACGTCCATGGCTGATACCGAGAACTTGACAGTGTTGCTGGCGGCCAGCGTGCTCAACACGTCGAAGCTGGCCGCATCCGGCCCGAAATCCCGGCCAACAACCGTTTTATCGTAGCCGGCCACGTCGCCGCCGCCAAATTGGAAGCCGTTGAAATAGAGCCGGTCGTTTTGGGCTTTATCGCCATAGGTGTAGAGCACCCGCAAACGGGCGGCGGTGGCGCCGGCTGGATCCACGGAATTGAGGGCGAGGGTTCGAGCATCCACTTGGGGCGGTTTGGGAGATCCGTAAATATCCCCATTGCCCTCCGCCAGGATATAGCTGAAGGAGTTGTGCAGGGAGCCGGATTGATAAACGGCGGCCAGGGTGGCCTGGTGGATGCGCCCATCGAAATTGTCAGGGGTTTCGACCGTGATCTGAACCCGGTTCGCCGAGCCATCCCTGGAGAGCAAGCCACCCGGCACAGGGAGCGCCAACAGCCAGACGCCGGATCCACTGCCGTAAACACCCGGCAGCGCCAGGTTAAATTCTGGATTGGAGTCATGGGTGCTGCCAAAGGCCAAGGGCGCCACTGCCGGCAGATGCTGGCCGTTGATTTGGACCGTCAAGCGGCAGGTATAATCAGGTGTGCCGGCCCAAGCCGTCAGGATCAAGCGCCCCATGGCTATCGCAGCGCAAGGCGGCAGGGCATAATCAACCGCGACAGTGTATGGCTTTGCAGGGCTGGCCAGATTGGTCCAGGTGGACTTGGTTTCCCAGAAAAGCGCGCCATTGGCCAATATCTCTTGGGCCAAAACCTGCAAGCCCTGCCCGGGCGAAACAAATCCAGCCCACGCATCAGGGCAGCAAAAAGCGTTCTGCAAGAAAAGCGCCAGCAGGCAGGCACGAGCCGTCCGGGAATGAAAACCCTGCAAAGGGTTGCTGGCAATGGGATTCAGGTGGTTCATGGTTCGTCGAGGTAGGAGATCGATTCTGTTTCTTATGCCATCACCGGGAGGCGTCCCATTGCGCCTGTTGGCTGGTGATTAGCGATTCGACGTGGCCGTCACAAAAAGCCGCGACAAAACGTTGCTTTGGATGCCGGTAATCCACATCCACGACCGGGTTGGTGAACGAGCTGCCACCACCGCAGTAATATTTTCCGGGAGTGCAATCGGCGAAGAGGATCGTTCCGGAAGCGCGGCGAATCCGGTTGGCTTTAACGCCATGCCAAAAAGATGAATCCGTATCCGCAAACCGGAAAACATTCATTCCATAGCTCAGGAAAATTTCCGCATCCCAAGCCACCGGTATTTTCTTCAGGTCGGATGGGCAGAGATAACCCCCCGACTTCTTGTTCAGCAGCGGCTTAAGCAGATCCATCCAGCGGGTCTCGGAATCGATCCAGGCTGGCGGATAAGAGCCGTGTTCGTCGGCATACAACCGGGCGGCAAGGCCCAGCTGCCGCAGGTTGTTCAGGCAGCCTGTACGCTTGCCCTGGTTTCGGGCTTGGGCCAGGCCCGGCAGCATCAGGGCTGCCAAAAGGCCGATAATCGAGACGACCACTAAAAGCTCGATCAGAGTGAATCCCCTCCGGTCTCGCTTTGGACCCAGCCAATCACCATTCCCACGGGCCGCTGCCCGGCCAGGGCCGAAGCAGGCTTGGGCGCTGCTGCCCGCCAGACCGGCCGGAACCGCGTTTGGCTTCGCTGGTACTGCATTATTACGCATACCATATATCGTAATAAGCATTTTTTTCGAGTCAAGTCCCGGCTGAGGTTTTGAATGATTGGTTTTTTGGCGGACACGGGTTTTTCGGCTGGCCCGAGAAAAAGCACTGGCAAAGGCGATAAAAATCAGCCAGCCTGACGATATTCATTATGAGAACCATGCAAGGCTAGGGTTGGGGGAAGCGGGTTGAGCCATGCCCAGGCAATGGGCCCAGGCGGGCGGGCGATTTCTTTTTGGGCAAAGCATCCGCTATCCGCCGCTGGCAGACCGGCGCCAGGCCGGTTTTGGGATGCCTGCTGGCGTGGGTGGTGGTTTTGGCCGGAGGCACGGGCGCGGAGGGCGCCGATGGCCCGCGGCCGCCGCTGAAGCTGGCGTGCCCGGGCGCATTGACCACCTGGCTTATAACCCGGCCACGCAGCGGCTGTTTGTGGCGGCCCTGTTTAACTGGATGGTGGAGGCAATATTCCTGAACCCCGGCCAAAAGGCGAGCAGATTTGAGTGAGCCTATTTGAGCGGAGCCGGTATTGGCAGGCCGCGGCACCCGGCTCCACCGATGTGGAGCGTGGGTTGATTGCCGTGGCCAGGCCATGGGATCGGTCGTGCTTGGTTGGTTTTTGTGCACAGGACATGCATCGTTGGCCACTAATCCTGATCAGATCGGGACTCACGGCTCACTGCTCGTTCTGCCCAAGAATGTGCGGCGCAAGCATCCCCCTCCATTTGCCGGAAGAAATGAAGTGGCGATTGCCTTGTGGGACGGGGTGGTGGAGACCAGCCAGCAGACTTATTCTAGTTCGCTTTCAAGGTGAGACTAACTATCCAAGGCCAAGCGCAAATG
>CAYPCQ010000217.1:0-7236 GCA_964409245.1 uncultured Verrucomicrobiota bacterium | reverse complement strand
CCGACAGGGAAACACCGAGAAAAAAGTGACAAATTTAAACCAGGACTTGACCGCCTTGACTGCCGGGAGGGGATCCTCACTTCGGTTTGCTCTGGGAAGTTGATTCCGGCTCGATAAAAGGCAAATCCAGCCGGGTGAAAGCAATCGACTCATAACCTTGTTTGGAGCCTCTTTCCCATAAGACACCCACCGTCTGGTCCCTCAGAATGGCCAGGTCCGAATAGGCGGCGTATTCGTCCGTGATGGGGCGTTCATAGGTGAAAGACCGGCCTTCATCGTAGCTGGTGCGGATCACCAGCCGTCGGCGGGCCGGCCCCGCCGGGCCGGTCCAAACCAAGCGATTCCGGCCTTGGCCGCCATTCGTGAGGGTAAACCGCTCGATGGCGCAGGCCACCGGGGTGACGGTGATGCCTGCGCGTGGATCGGACCAGGTTTGGCCCCCGTCCGCGCTTTCAGCAAACCAGCGATTGGGCCCGGCATTTTGCCGGATATCCATCAATAACCGGCCATCGGCCAGTTCCACCACCTGGTTTTCATCCCCGGCTGGTTTGCCGGGTACCATTTGGCTCCGGCGCCAGGTTTGCCCATGGTCGTCCGAATAAATCACAAAATTGGCTGGCGGTGTTTTCCAAACCGGCACCACCAGGCGCCCTTTTCGGGTTTGGATCGCCCCACCCGGACCGGGAACGCTGGCCCGCCAATGGGGGTCTTTCAGATCCCGGGCCACTGCGGTGAGATCCTTCGGTTCGGACCAAGTCAGGCCATTATCCTTGCTCCATCGGGCCAAAGTTTGCATATCGTCGGTGCCAGGCCGGGAGGTGTCGGTGCTGCGCTCCGGCTTGGCACGCAGGTAAAAAACCCAGACCCAGCATTCATCGCGATCCACCAGCGTGGCCGGGTTGGCGGCCGACCACAACTCCCCGGCGTCCTCAATGACCTTCATGGGGGACCAGGTGGCGCCGTTGTTGGTGCTTCGTTTTAGAACCAGATCGATGTGCTGCTTCCCAAAGCCGGGATCATCGAGGTTGTATTTTCGGGCTTCGGCGAAGGCCAGCAAGGAGCCATCCGGAGCCGTTTCAATGGCGGGTATGCGATAGGCAAAATAGCCATCCTTGCCCGAAACGAACACATCGGTTTGAGCCGGTTGGGGGGCGGCGGCGAGGTCGGCCGCAGATATTGCCCAGACCAAAAGGGTGGGTGTAAATCGGAGGAGAGTGGTGATTTTCATAAAGCGTTGCCTTGGCACTGCCTATGCATCCGGGAGGGAAATGATTGCGCCGCCGATTTCCGCGCAAGAAGAGAAGTGCGCCATGAATCCCGATCTGACCGGGATAAGTGGCGAATGACGAAGGTCTTGCCCAAAAAGATCCAGCAAGCACGACTGACCCTATGCATGGACACGCCTTAGGATAACACTCCTGCCCCTGTCCGTTCAAGGTTATTGGTAAATGAGGCAGGCGGTCGCCTGGGTATTTCGATCGGCGGAAAAACGGAGCCATCGGGCTTGGAAGGCCGGTGGAAAACGGTGATGGATCGTTTTCCCGGGCGGCACTTCGACGGTTTGGTATTTGATCCATGGACCGGCGCCGGTTGGATCAGCTTCCACGATAACGTTAATTTTATCCGAGGATTGATGAGATAGCTCCAGGCATTTTTCACTGTATCCCGCGCAAAGATAGGGATCGGAAGGGATTCCCGCCTTGATTTCACTGTCTTTCCAAGGGCCTCCACGGCCGACCGGTTTACCCAACCGCCAAAGATCGTCGATCGCTCCCGCCCAAATGGCCGCTTGGCCATCCTGGCTCCGGATCATATGGGGGTTATCGCCGGATTCCCGGATGCCGGTCAAAATCAGCAGGCCCCGGTATGAGCAATAATCCATCAAACGCAGGTTGTGGGAGGCAATCGGGCGCACTTTGGCGAAGCCATCGGCGTTTTCGGCGGGTAATTCATAGAAAGTGCCATGGCAGTTGAACAAGTCCCGCTCGGTGCATACCTCCCGCATCAAGCGGCATAAGCCGTTGGTGGTCAGCGAGTCGAATGCCGGATCGCCTTTTGGCAACCGCCAGCGCCGGCCTTGGTCATCCACCACGAGCACCGAGGCTTTGTCCACGGTCCAGACATTGCGAGGTATGGCGGTTTGCTGCCTTATTTCAGGGAGGATTGGGTTTTTTCCCACCGGGCGCAGAACCATATCGGTTCCAAGCTCGTAATCCCCCGCATCAATCACAGCTTCAGGTGAAGACCGCATGGCCGCCACCAAAAGGGTGCGCCGGTTATTCCCGGCGGTGAGCAGCAGTCCCCCTTGCGAATCTGCATCCTGGACCGTCGCCAACCCATTGAACCGCGCATCCGGTTTAGGGAAGGAAGCGGCCGGCTGGCTGTAAGTGAAAACGATGGAGGCGGAGGATGCGGCACGCAAGGCGCGGACACGAATCCATTCCCCTGGCTCGGATTTGGCAAATTCCAACCATGCAGATCCATGCCGTGGCACCGCTACCTGGCGCAGGAACCTCCACTGCCCATTGCCTTGGTGATCCGCTGTGAGTTCAAAAACCTGCTCCTCGTCCCCGTCATTCACCAGGAAAGCACTTCGTTGATCCCATCCTGCGAACAGGAACGGCTCGGAATATTCCCCAGCCTTCACCGGATTCTGGAGCCAGACGGCTCCGCTCGCGGTCGTTGGACCGAGAGTATCCAAGTCATTGGGATCGGTGAACCAGAGGTTCGATTGCGATTGGCCGGGGGCCGCCAGCCGGCCCTTGGCTTTGCGGGAGTTTAAAAACTCGCTTTTGGCGGTGTCATCGCAGCCGAAAACCAGCCGGTTATCCCACCGGCAGAAGTCGCCTATGACTTTGAGATAGCTGGAGCGGGGGCGGATTCCTGCCCGATTCCCAGCGCTGAAGGTCTCCGGAAACCGCCAAAACATCCCATGCATGGTCATCAGGAAATCCGGATGATCCCCGGTCCCGACGTTCCGGATGCGCGGCCATTCGGTATTCCAGCCATGTGCGCCATCGTAACAATGGCTCGCTTTGGGCAGGCGGAAACCATGCCAAATTCCCTGGTCGCGCAGCATCAGGATCAGCGAGCGGTGATCCCAGCCGATGCTCCAAACCGGGTCCGAGCCGGGATTCCGGTTGCCAGCCAGGCCCCCTGGCCCGGTGACTTCGGTGAACTGGTTGCGCCGGATCACCCGCCAGGTTTTGCCGTCCCATTCCGACAGTGAACCGGAGGTGGTTTTGGGATTCCGCAAGGCTTCAGCGCTTCGCTCGCCGTTGTTGGCGTAAACCAAAACCCCCTGCCCGGAGTAAAGTCCTTTGCCGTGGTAACCTGGCAGATTGGCCCCCAAACCGGAGTTTTGATCCTGAATATCCGGGTAAAGCGTCCGGACGCTTAAGTTTTGGACATCAACCTCGTAAAAACCTTCCTCCATGGTGGCTAGGTAAATTTTGCCGCTGGGATCCGTCAAATGCCTCGCTGCTCCCGTCAAGCGCCCCGGCATGACCTTTGGCGAAAGCACCCGTATTCTTCGGTCGGCATCGATTACATAAGGCCCGATGAACAATTGTTTGGATTCCGCATGGATCATCCGGTTGGCCGGGGTGCCTCCCACGCTTTCCGGGTGGATGATTTGCTGGAGATCGGGCGTTATCTCATACAATTTATCGCTGGACCCGTTTGGTTTGTGGGGGGCGTAGCTGATCACCCATAGCCGGTCCGCCCAGGGCACCACCGCTCCAGTCCCGCATTCGGTTTCATCATTGAACGTGGCCAGATGCGGGTAGATGCCGGAAAAACTGGCCGGCTCACCAGCTAAACTGGTGGTTTGGCAGGCTCCTATCCAACTCGTTAAAGTTAATGCCAAACCAATCAACCAAGATCCGCTCGCTCCCCATGGGTGGATGTTTCGCCGTTTTTTCATTTGGATCATTTCGGGTGTTTGGGATCACACTGCAATAATAATATAGAGTAAACCGATTCTATGGCGTTTTCTTCGGCCATTTCCGAAGCAAAGACCAAAAACCAGCTTGGGATGTGGTATCCGGGGTTTTGGACCTGGCTGGCCCCACTGCTATAATATATTAGAGGCATGGCGGCTAACCGCGAACGACGACCGGAGGGATCGCCAATCCCCGGCAAACTGAAAGTGCCTTGGTGGCGTCCGCCAAATCGGGTCCGGCTTGGATTATATACCGGAATTCAAAACGGCCGCCGCAACTCAGGCGAAAATTTGTTTCCCATTTATTATTGGTGAGCCAGGAATAAATCGGGCCGTTTGGCTCAATGTGGGTGGAATAATCCCACAGCCGGATTTTGCCCACATGCACCAGTGGGGCATCCAGGGTGGTCCAGGCAATCCCCAGCTTTTTGCCAGCCATGGCAATTCCCGACTGGAGGCAATAGTAATCGCAACAGGTTTCAGGCAATTGGTCGATCCCTGGCCGGATTGGCCCCCCGGTTTTATCCAAATACCAGGCACCCTCCTCCACCCCGAGGGGGAAGCAGACATAAAGACCTTCGGGATCGGTGATGTCGGTTTTTGTCACTTGCACTGCCAATTCGATCTGGGGAAGTTGATGGTAGCAGGTCGCCAAAAGGATGTAACTGGTGGTTCCAGGAACTTCGAACCGGAATTCCCAGCGTTCAAAAACCGGGCCGCTTTGTATCCTCCGCACGCCGATGCACCGGCCGGTCGTGGTTTGGCTTTTGGGGATGGTTCGTTTCCGATAGCCAAAACCGGCGGCCGATCCGCGGTCGCCCTTTGGGTAAATCTGGTAAACCGGGCAGCCCATGGCCGGGTTCCCCGGCGCCAATAACTCCTTGCCGGTGGTCTTTTCGACCAGGCTGAACCAGCCTTTTTCGGAACTCCACTGCGCACGGTAGAACGCATTTTCAAATCCTTCAGTCGATTTATTTTCGGCAGGCTTGGCTGTCTTAAAGGGTTCAATGCGGACCTGCATTTCAGAATTTGGCCCCAGATCAACCAAAGTGATCGCTGCCTGGCCGCGTGGGGCAGGGATCAATTGGAAGGGCAGGCTTTGACCGCTTGAATCTAAAACCCGCAAACCGTTGGCAGTAACGTTATGCTCCCAGTAATCCAAGGGCAGGGAGGCTGCCGCCTTCACCGGGTGGGGAAGCGGATTAATGATTTTGTAAGTCATGGGCCGGTCCGGCCGGAATTCACCTTGCCCCCGGCGGAGTAACAAATCATCCAAAGCCCGTCCGGCCAGGGTATCGGCATCCACCGCATGCATGGTTTTTCGCAGGAAAACCTGGTGGGTCAGCAGGGATGGGCTTCCGGTATCTGAATAACCGAAAGTATGCTCCGCATACAACGCCAGTTTGTGATCAATGGCCTCGATGCGTTCGCCAGGAATCACCCGTTTTCCCGGATCCAGCAGGCAAACCAAGTTGCGGTTTCGCTGGGCATTGCGGAAAATGGCCGTATCTACCGGGGTGGCGGCTACGCCATCGGACCACCAATCGGTCCAATCCCCCCGGCAAACCGGGATATCCTGCACCGCCTTTTCCAAATAATGGAAGAATTCTTCCAAGGTGGCGGTCCGGATATGGATGCGATCCCCAAAACGCTCATTCCACTGTGCCAAAATGTCGCAATAACCATCCCCAGCCGGGCCGTTATCGGTATAAATCGCGTTGCCCATAATGGGCAAAAAGGAAAACGGGTATCCCATCTTCTCCAAATGCGCCAGGGTGGGCAACAGCTTGCGCTCCGCAAAGCTCGTATCGCGGACCTCCTCATACCGGTGCCTGGCCGGCAGATCCAGGCCGGGAATGCCTAAATCTGTGTCCGGGGAAAAATAGCCCATCAGGCCCAGGACATTTCCCCGGTGATAGGCCAAACCGTTCCAAACCAGGATTCGTTTTCCAGAGCGGGATTCCCAATAAAAGGGTGTCAGAGGTTTCCCAAAAGGCACCCCTCCGTGATGGGTATTGATGTTCATGGAGAGGTATTTCACCCCGGCTTCCGCCAGCAGGTCGCAATAACCCCAGGAAAATCCATTGATGTCGCAGCCCATTAGGGTGCTTAACTGGATTCCCTCCTTTTGGGCAAACCTTTGCGCCGGTTGGAGCGTGGCCCGGAGCGGTCCCTCGTCCAGCAATTCAGTCATGTGGAAATAGCCGGCGGTCAGTTCGATTTGGCCCGATTTAAATGCTTTGACCAGTTGGGCTTGCTCTTCAACGGTCGCTGAACGGAGGAATTGCTCCAAGGACCAAAAGCCTTCAATGGTATATTTGAACCGGCAATCCGGATGCCGTGATTTTTGTTGTTCCGATAAAGCCATTTGCACCGCCTGCCGGATAAACTGCCGATGATAATCCCCGATGACCTCCTGCCGGTCGGTGAATCCAATGTCGATATGGGAGTGCTGAACCACGAAAAGCTCCCACTTCCGGGTTGGCTTGGAGGTAGGATTGGTCTCCTTTTCTTCGATGCTGGCCAAGGCGGTTCCGGCCAGGCCAGCCGCCGCCGCCCCCAAGGAAAGGCCACAAAATTCGCGGCGGTTCATGGTTGATTTCGCATTCTGGGCAAGTTCCTGGCAGTTCAATTCTTGGTTCTTGCCTGTGTCCGGATGACGTTTAGATAGGGGATTTTGGTCTTTCACGTTTCAAATTTATAGGATGGTTGCTCGCTTGAAAAGCCCGTTGATGCTGTTGGATTCAAGTCTGCAATTGGACGGAAGTTGAGGGGAAACCATAGCGTCTTTGAGGTGTAATGAAATTTCGAAAGCTCGGTTGGATATTTTGAAGAATACGATTTGAAACAGTAAAACAGCCAAAAAACCAAACGGTAGAACCAGCATCAAAAAAACTAACGAAATTAATATTATGTTCCGAATCGTGGAGGAATTTGACGGAAAAAGCACGATTTGTAGGCCGCGGCCTACATTCAACGTAAGCCGTTTCTGACATTGTCCAGTAATCCACTGAATTTCTTGTAGTCCTTGGCTTACAATGGTTTGTAGGGATTTTTTTTCCCGATTTTTGTTGCACACTGCGCAGGAGTATGGGAATTTATCTGCGTAACGCAGATCAGTTTTAGAAGTAGCAGTTTGAGTTGCCGGTCGGTTCTGCGGTGTTTTGGGAAGGTTTTTTGGGGGGGAGCAGAAGCCGGTTGAAAGCAGATTTTTAAGTATTAACTAAAGACTCTAGGAAAGCTGTCGATAATGGGTTGGACCATAATCGGCGGTTTGGCGTGCATGAACCCAG
>CAYPCQ010000216.1:0-7337 GCA_964409245.1 uncultured Verrucomicrobiota bacterium | reverse complement strand
ACCATACCACCCACCTGGTTTATCTGTATATCTTTTAATGATACGTTGTACTAGTAAAAATTACGGGAGCTTGTTTTTTGAACAAGCTCCCGTTGATCGTGCTTTGCTGAACACTACTTTGTGGTGTTTTTAGTTTCTGAATAGTTCAGCAAATAGTTCCGGCGTTGCTCCATGAAGGCCTTCAGGCTGATCCGTCGTTCCGGCCCACGTGCAGCACCGAGTTCAGCCGTTCCTGCCAAACCACTGACAAATTCCTCGTAAGTATAGAGCTTATGCGTGTCGCTTTTCACATCATCGTTGATGAGGGTTTCGTATTGCTGGATGATCGGACCTGTTTTCTTCCAATCCAGCCAGTTTTGCGCGATATCCTTCACAATGCTCAGATAACGGGCCCGCAGGCTGGGAACCGCCAGCAGCTTCGAGGCCAGCGGCTTGTTGGGATCAGTAGCGGCGATCAGAGGATCGAGTTCCACCCCATTCACCCGCATTCCTCCTCCAGAACCACCACCGCCTGGCCCGCGCATCCCGCCGCCAGAACCGCCGGGACCACCGCCCCGACCCTGAGGTCCACCAAAGCCATCGCCACGGCTGCCACCACCCCGCTGTCCGAAATTGGGCCGGGGAATTGCCGCGGTGAACCCGTTGCGAAGTTGTTCTTCGTCGATGGCGCCCGTTTTTTGTTTATCCCAATCGCCATGCCATTTTTCAAATAGCACCTTCAACTCGGCTCGCGTCACCGAGCCATCTTTGTCTCCGTCCGCCAGCCCAAACAAGCCTGGTCCCATGAAACCGCCAGGGCCAAACCGACGCCCGCCACCACCAGGTCCACCAGGCCCGCTGCCGCCGGGGCCACCGCGATCCCCCAGGTCAGGTCTGCCGGGGCCGCCGGGGCCGCCCGGCATCGGCAGAACACTGTTAAACCGTTCGGCAAACTGATCCTGGGTCAGTTTGCCTGATTTTTCTGTGTCCAGTTTGTCAAACCAGGCCTCGGCGAGCGCCGCAAACTCCTCTTTGGACAACTTCTTATCCTGGTTCTTATCCCCCTGTTTCAGAATTTCAGGCACCAGCATCATGGCCGGATTGAATCCGCCGGGTCCACCTCCACCAGGCCCTCCACCAAAGCCCGGGCCGCCAGGTATGGCAAAGGTTTCATTGAGGTCATAGGGCATAACGTGGAAGCGCCCTTGATCGTCCAGGCATAGCGAGTAGTCGCTGTTGCGAATCCAATAACCGTCATTGTTGATGCAGGCATTATCGACCGCCAGGAATTTCAGCGCCCCCTCAATGTCCAATAATGGCGCCAATGCTTTTTCCAATTGGTCGGCTGGCGTGGTATTCAAAACCTTGCAGAGCTGCACCAAACGCGCCCAGGCTTTGGGATCATCCTTGCTCTTGATATCAAAAGTCCTTTTGTAAGCCTCGATGTCGTCACCCACATAAGACAAGCCAGCTTGGCCTCCGCCAGGGCGGAAAGCCACTTTCCAACGGGCGCCTTTGCTGGTGTTGAAATTGTCCTTCATGAAATCTTTATTGAATTGCTGGACATTGGCGAAAATCCCCCAGCTCTCGCCATTAATGACCACCCGCACCAGGTTGGCCTTGGGCGCCGGAAAATAGGCGCGGGCAATCTGGCAATACAGAACGACCCGCAGGAAGGTGGCATCTTCGTTTGAATTCAGCAGGTTCAACGTGCGATAGCCTCCGATCTGTTGTTTCTCGTGCGCGTAATCCAAAGACAGGTTCAAAGACTTCTTGCGGCCCGTGCCAACCATGAAAAACGAGGTGTTGCCCCGGAAATGAACACCCACATCCGGATAAGTTTTGCCATCCACCGTAAGTTTCGCGGGCACTAATACATCGGTAGATTTGAAATCGCTAAGTTCCTGCTCCCATGCTGGATTTTCAAATTCCAAAAAGAGGGTTCTCAAAATGGTGGGGTCATAAAGCGGGGCATCCGGGTAATTCTTCACATCCGCCGGCTTGAGCATCGGGCCTGGTCCAGGCGGTTCTTGATTGCCGTCGCGCCTGCCGAATCCACCCCGCCGCCCCCCTCCGCCCCCAGTGGCTCTTTGGGTGGTCAAGTATTCACGCGCCGCCTTGCGTTCAGCGGCATCGAGCCGTTGATCCCCATCCTTGTCAAACTGTTTAACCAGCTTGGTTTTTTGCTGCATCATTCCCCCTGGGCCGCCTGGCCCGCGCCCTCCCGGCCCTCCCGGCCCTCCTCCCGGCCCGCCGGGCCCAAATGGCGGCGGTCCGCCAAAATCATCAGGTGGTTCCTGTGCCTGGACGGTCACTGCCAGCGTAAACGCAGCGGTCCAAACCATCCGCGTGGCCCAACCGGCCAGTCGGCATGCCGTTTGCCTCAGTCCATGCGATTCAACAGAATGAAATCGTT
Organism: uncultured Verrucomicrobiota bacterium; assembly: GCA_964409245.1. Lineage (GTDB taxonomy): Bacteria > Verrucomicrobiota > Verrucomicrobiia > Limisphaerales > UBA1319 > CAIMWS01. Next base: position 4,942 of record CAYPCQ010000216.1, on the reverse strand, counting down.
TCATATCGCCAATCTACCTTAAGTAACATTAAGATTTCATTAAGAACCAATAAAAATACGACCTCCATGTCGGCCCCTCCTAATCGGCTTCTTGCATCCCGACTTCCTGGTCCAGCCTTCCAGCTTTTAAACCAGCCCAATCCCCGCTCACAGCGTTGAAAAGCCAGGTGCTGAATATTTGACTCGCCACGACGAACTCAAACCGCCATAAAATCCCACCAAGCATGATATGCCATAAAACCAAATTCGTGCGGGAAAGCCTGCCTTCGCTTCGGACGAACCAGCCGATCCTGCCCCTTATTTTTTCCTTGTCCTTGAACCTCCTTTCCCCTGCCCCGTTAACCGGGGCCACACCAGCCAGCCAGCCACGGGATTACCCACCCGCCCGCCAGGACACCCAGACGGACGATTATCACGGTCAACAAATCGCCGACCCCTATCGTTGGCTGGAAAAATCGGACACTCCGGAAACCCGGGCTTGGATCGATGCTGAAAACCGCCTGACATTTGATTATCTGGCCCAAATCCCCCAGCGAAAGGCCATCCAAGTCCGCCTCACAACTTTGTGGAATTATGAGCGTTACGGGATTCCATTTAAAGAAAGCGGTCGATATTTCTTCACGCGCAATAACGGATTGCAAAACCAAAGCGTGCTGTTTGCCACCCAGTCATTGAACGACGAACCCAAAGTGTTATTGGACCCCAACCAGTTGTCCCCGGACGGGACCGTTTCCCTTACAGCGATGGCCGTCAGCGATGACGGAAACTGGCTCGCCTACAGCCTTTCGGAAGCCGGCTCCGACTGGCAAACTTGGCGCGTCCGCGAGGTTCGGAGAGGGAAAGACACTTCCGATGTCTTAAGCTGGGTAAAATTCTCCGGCGCATCCTGGAGCAAAGATAATCTGGGATTTTTTTACAGCCGCTACGATGAGCCTAAAACCGGCCAGCAACTGCAGGCCGTCAACGAATACCAAAAACTTTACTACCACCGGCTGGGAACCGCCCAAGCTGAGGATGCACTCGTCTATCAACGTTTGGACCAGAAGCAGTGGGGATTCAGCGGCGAGGTGACTGACGACGGCCGCTACTTGATCATCACTGTGAATCGCGGAACTGACACCCGCAACGCCGTTTTCTACCGCGAGATCGGCAAGCCCGGCGCACCGGTGGTCGAATTGCTGAAGGATTTTGACGCTGATTATACCTTTATCGGCAATGACGGCGCCACTTTTTGGTTCCGGACCGATCTGGCCGCGCCACGGGGACGTATCATTGCTATTTCCCTTGATCATCCGGAACGCGCCTCCTGGCGGGAGATCGTAGCGCAGTCGGATGACACCCTGCAACAGGTCCATCTGGTTAACCATCAATTCATCGCCCTTTGTCTTCGGGATGCCCACAGCGTGGTAAAAATCTTTGGCACAGATGGCCGCTGGTTGCGCGATGTGGAACTGCCGGGCATCGGGACAGCCACGGGTTTCTCCGGCCGTCCCCAAGATCAGGAGACTTTCTTCTCTTACACGAGCTTCAACACGCCTGCCACAATCTATCGCCTGGATATGGCTGATGCCAAAAGCTCCGTGTTCCGCCAGCCGAAAGTGGATTTCAACCCCCAGGACTATGAAACCAGGCAGGTATTTTTCCCCAGCAAGGATGGCACCCGCATCCCCATGTTCATCACCCACAAAAAAGGACTGATCCCCAAGGACAACCCAACCTTTTTGTATGCCTACGGAGGCTTCAACATCAGCCTCACACCCGCCTTTTCAGTGGCTAATTTGGTGTGGATGGAAATGGGCGGGATTTACGCGCTGCCCATCTTGCGCGGGGGCGGTGAATACGGGGAGGCCTGGCACCAGGCCGGCATGAAATCCAAAAAACAAAACGTCTTCGACGACTTTATTGCCGCCGCCGAATGGCTCATTGCCAGCCATTATACCCGGCCGTATCGGCTGGCCATTGGTGGTGGCAGCAACGGCGGACTTCTGGTGGGCGCCTGTATGACTCAGCGGCCCAGCCTCTATGGCGCTGCTCTTCCCGCGGTGGGAGTCATGGATATGCTCCGGTTCCACAAATTCACCATCGGCTGGGCATGGGTGTCGGAATATGGATCCTCCGACCAACCAGACGAATTCAAAACACTTTTGGCTTATTCACCCTTACACAATATCCGGCCGGGAACGGCCTACCCCGCCACCATGGTGACCACCGCCGATCATGACGACCGGGTGGTGCCAGCCCACAGTTTTAAATTCGCTGCCGCGCTGCAAGCCGCTCAACAAGGCCCCAAGCCCGCTTTGATCCGAATTGAAACTCGTGCGGGGCATGGCGCAGGCAAACCAACCTCCAAGCTGATCGAAGAAGCAGCGGATAAATGGGCCTTCCTGCTCAAGGAATTGAACATGGAAGCGCCAATCCCTGGCGCCAAAGGCCGTTGATCCACCTCGAAAAAAAGTCCCGGATCTTCCAGGAACCGGGACTTCGCATTTTTCGCCGTGAAATCCAATTTCCTACTTCGGCCGCTGAACCACGCTGCCATCCACCCGGCATTCAGTTCCGTGAATCCGGCAGCGCACATAAACCTTCTCCGGTTCGCTATCCTTGGCACCGGGATTCACCATCTCATAGCTGATTTTGGTCAGGTCTAAATCACCCCAGTTGCCCGTGGCAAATGGAGCATGTTCCGCATCCTGCGGGCAAAATAAGATCTTGGGGGTGGAGAGTTCCGACTTCATGGAAAGGAAATCCTTGGGCAGCACATCTTCGTGATCGGTGGCATAAATTCTGGCCGCCAGCCCGATTTGCTTGAGGTTATTGAAACAGGCGATGGTCTGGGCTTTTTGTTTGGCTTTGCCCAGCGCAGGAAGCGTCATGCCGGCCATGACGGCCACGGGAGCTACTACCAATGGCCCCACCAAGGCGGCCACAGGTTCCTCGTTGCCATTGGATTCCGCCAGCCAGCCTTCTTCGGTGTTGGCCGCCACGCTGTACGCCACTTTTCCATAAGCTGAAGCCAGCAGCGGTTGCAGCATTTTCGACGCCGGATTTTCCGGCCCTTGAGCCGCCATGGCGCTGCGCACAATGGACAGGATGGTCTGCGTATATTTTTCGCTGACGAACGCAAACTGATTGCCGGTGGTCATCAGTCCATTGGAGAGGCGTTTGAACTCTGGCGATTCGCGCAATCCCGGGCTTTGCCCCTTCAAGGCCGCGATCATTTCCTCCACCAACCGGTCACTTGAGGCTAATACCAGGTACCCGTTGCCGATCGCCAGGGTGGGTTTGAGCGGCACGGGCAAGGGAATCGGCACATTGGCCACCAACATGCTCCAACCTTCCTTTTCCACCTTAGAGATCTCGTTCTTGCCCTGTGCCAAAGCTTCGATTCTCTTGAACAAAGCATCGGTTTTTACCCGGGCCAGGAACGCCAGCCCCGGTTCGGGAATCTCCAGGCCGCTGCCGCCAGGCGGCAAGGGAATAGTGATGGTCCGGGCATCGTCCAAGGTGAGAACCACACCCAAGGCGCCATCAAGGGAATCCAGCACGCCGCCAAAGGCCATCCCGAAATTCCGTTCGAATTCACCGGAAAACTGCTGCAGTCCCGCGCCCGCCTCTGGAATGCCCAAGCGCTCTATTTCCGCTTGAATGCCTTTCCACAACAAAGCCAAGTCGAGGTCTGTGGCCATGGCCACTGCGGTGTTCTTCGGCAACAGATTCAATTCCGCCAGCGGATGCGGCTTCCGGCCAAAAAGGGACCATATTTGGCCGGCGTTTTGCCCCGGGTAATGGTGCAGGAAGAATTTGGTGCGGTACAATCCTTTCTCAATTGCAATGCCGCTGGCGCCAACTCCGCTGATTTGCTCCAGGCCGCTATTCTTGACCAATCCGCTCAACAGCTCGACCACCTTGCGGATTTGTGGCCCGGCATTGGCATCGTCCCCGGCCAGGCCGGCCAGCATTGGCTCCAAGGCCGCAACCTTTTGCGACAATCCTTGGAGCCACTGTTCCGTGCTCATATACAGGAACAGGTTGCCACCCCGATCCAGTTTTGAGGTGACGGCCTGAAAACTGCTGCGTTCAGCCGACGCAGTGCTATCCGCTGCCGCTAGCGGATTTTGATTGCCAAACAAAGCGCTTACACATATCGTGCCTGAAAATAAGAACCGTTGAATTCTTTTAGTAATTTTCATGTCGGAGCAACCTAACATAGTTCGATCCATTTGCTAACTACAAAAAGGATGGTTTTTTCTCATGCTTGGCAGCGCCGGCCAGGCAATGGGTTAATGAATCACTTCAGCTCGGTGCCGGTATCACGGCCGTTTTCGGCAAACCCGTGCCGCCAAAACCTCATCAACCAATTGGACTCCTGGCATTCTGAATCCAATCCTCCCTTTGGTTGAATATCTCCCCGGAGGCAACCATGGATCCCTCATTCCGTGGGTCAAAGGGGGGTGGTTTTGGAATATTTCAGGGGCGGCGGCACCAAAACCCACGTTGGCGGGCAGCGCGCTAAAATGATGGAAACGGAATCGGATTACAGGAGTCACTGCATGGTCGCTTATTGATAAAGGGGGGGCCGGAACCCAAAAGAACAAAAGCCCCGGCGCACAAGCGCACCGGATGGATGTTTGGAATATCATGCCTCATGCAATGTTCATGCTCATCCTCGACCACCAGGCCAGGTGCGCACCGTCTGCCAAGGTTATCTACACGATGTAAAAAGAACTTCCAAATTTCACACCATGTCACTTTGGGCAAAAACAGGGGGCATCATTAAGGCCATCGATCCCGCCTTGCTCCCATCACAGTGTAAAGATATTGGGCGGAATTCAGGTGTGAAAGGAAGATGCGATTTGGATTGCAGGCTTTTTGAAATAGTATTCCTATCTGGCGAGTGATACGTTCAGGCGGCCAAATCGAGAGGTGAGGGTGGAACATAAAC
>CAYPCQ010000215.1:0-8522 GCA_964409245.1 uncultured Verrucomicrobiota bacterium | reverse complement strand
TGACTCCACTTTTTCGTCTCATGGAGTGTCAATCTATTCCAGGACGGGACCATCTGGTTTGGTTCGGAATTCCCATTTATGACGACCGGTCCCCCTTCCCGAAGGAGCACAAGCAGCAGGACACTGGCGGCACCTCCATGTTCATCTTCACCCCGGGTGGAGAAGTTTTTGCAGACCGCAGTGCGCACGACCGGCAGTGGATCAGTGTGGATAAGGAGTTGCGCCCGCTGTTCCTCGAAGCGCTGGAGACCGCCTGGCAGCGCGGTTTCCTCCGCGAATCGCGCGATCTGGCGGACTACCGCATCACCGGCATGAACCTCGGCTGGGAGGTGCCTGGCCTGTTCGACGTGGAGGTGCAAATCCGCAACCTGAGCCTGCAGGCGGAACTGCGAGGGCGCTGACCGGGTGGAAAACCGGAAGTGGAGCGCAGGGGATCAGTCGCCCTTGATTTCCGCTTTTTCCCGGCTGACGTCGAATCCGTGCTCGCGAAACCAGGGGAACAAATCCCGCCCCATCGCTGAACTGAGCACCGCCACGGTGTTGTGGCCGTCGTAACGGGTGATCTTGCCGGGCAAAGCCAGCCGGCGTTTGGCTTGGAAATACCGGGCCATGAAATCGGGCTTTTCCTGGCGCAGCTGCTCAAAAATCCAAAATGCCTTGCCCCACTGGATATCCACCTGGGCGCCGCCGTTCTGCTTGGGTGCGCCGGAAAGGCTGTTGCCTTGCATGTCGTACAACTTCATCCCGGGATCATGTTTCAAAGCACGGTCAATGGTCCGCTTGATTCTCCGGCTGGCCTCCTCCGGGTAGCCCATGTCCATCATGACGAGGTTGCCCACGTAAGTGGCGATCGGCTCATTCCAGATTTCACCAAACGGCAGAACCCACGAATGAACAGACTCATGGGTAATGAACTCAATCATGCTGTCTTCCCGTTCCGGGAATCCTCCCCACCAAACCGCCAGGCCAATCACGCGGCCGGAGGAAAACCCGCCCCCGCCAGTGGCAAGCAGGCCGATCTCCGAGGCCATCCCCGGCGACAGCGGAACCCCCATGCGTTTTTCGATCACCGGCTTGCACTTTTGGGAAATCGCAAACATGGCGCTGGCATACGGCTTCAGATAATCGCTGTAGTGCAGCTTCAGCCCGTCGTGGTCCTCCACATAATCCCCAGGGGTAAGCCAGTTCCCCTTGAAAGGCTTGGCGGAATCCACCGTTTTGCCCGCCGCGATCCGGACCAGCAGGGGCGATAACCAGGCGGCGTTGAGCGGGTCGCTCGCATCAGGCCGGCTGCCCGCGAGCGAGCGGGCGCCCATAAGGAGGTGCCCGCGGCCCGCCTTGCGCAGAGCCAGCACGGGCTGTTTTTTCGCGTCGGAAATCAGGATCGTCCATTGTTCAGGCCGTTGCAGCGTGAGCCTCGTCCCCACCGAGCCTTCAAGCTGGCTCGCATCCAGTTCCGGCGCGGCTTGGAGCGGCGCCACCGCCCCTTTTTCAAAACCGGCGCCAAACTTTTGCGCCAGGTCATTTTGCGGCCCGGAGCCGGCTCCGCCCAGGATCACCACCCCGCCGCCGTCCTCCAGGAAACGGTTGATCGCCGCCACATCCTCCGGCCAGTAGGCGAGTTGCGGCGCGCAGCCCAGGAACACCAGCAGGTTGGCGTTCGCCAAATCGAACTTGAACAAGGTTCCCCAGCTCGTCACCGCCTTCTGGTCCTTGAGATACTGCCGGGCGAACCGTCCGTCCGCGTAAAAGGTGAACTCATGCGCCAGGTCCACCACCGCCTGCACCTTGGCTTTCGCCTGGGCAAACACCGTCAGTGCCATGGCCCAAGCCGACACGGCGGCCACCGCCAGGCGGACCCAATGAACCAGCATAGCCGCCTTGAGAGCCGTTGAGTTGGAGGCCGGCCGGCAACCTTTTACTGCATGTGGATGAAAAATCATAATTCCAAGGCCATCTATACCAGCAGAACCAAGCCGGGCCAAGGAATTTGCATGGCCGGCGGCAGTGGCCACCGGGAATTTCCCAGGTGCGGGAACCAGGCCCCTGGCGGCCGTTGTTTGCTCCGTGAACCCGCTCAATCCCGCCGGGGCGCCACCCACTTGCTCCAGTCGATCACGGCCCGGGTTTCATGCTCCGGCAGCCTGGCGGGATTGGCTTTGGCCCGCTCGGGATTAAAATTGCCCCCAATCCAAGCCTTGGGATCGCGCTGGAACTCCGCCAGTTTTTGCGCCACCGCCGCCTGGCCGGCCTGATTCCGCACATCCTTCTGGAGCAAGCCTTCCAACCGCTTCACCACCACGGCAAATTGCTGTGCATCATCCTGCACCGTCCGCCCATCCTGCGCCGCCAGCGCCTCCAAGAAGTGCAGTGCTTTCGCCCGGAGCGAGCGCGCTGTTTTCCAGACAATCCCGCGCTGGGTGCGGATGTCGTCCACCTTGCCGCTGCCCGCTTTGATGGCCTGGTCGTAGCAATCCACCGCCTTGAAGGCCAGCGCGGCGGAATCCTCCAGCCGCAGGGCGGCATCTTCAAACAGCCAGGGATGCGCCTGGCCATCCTGGGTCAGCATGAAGTTCGCGCGCCGGTTCGCTTTCCAGATCGGCGTGTCCCAGGTGGCATTGGGAATGGTGGGCGGCTCCCAGTCATGCGAGCCGTCCCAATGCCGGTCGAGCCCCAGCGGCCCGATGAGGTAGGTGACATCCCACGGATAGGATTCCACGTGCTGCGACACATATTCCCACGCCTGCGCCATGAACGGTGCGGCCTGGGGGCCATAGGGCGCCGCAATTTCCTCAAGCAATTTTTCCAGCGGCGCGTCCGGGGATTTCATCCAAGCCTTCAGCATCGCGGCATTCACCGAGAACGTGGAGGGGGCAAACCCGTAATACTCCTTCACGCCCACCACCCCTTGCATCTCCTTCCAGCCAGCCATCTGTTCGTGGATCAGGCGCGGGAAAAAATCCTCCATCATATACAGCGGCTTGTAGAGCGTGTGGTCAAACTCCCCCAGCACCGGGATATGGCGCTCGAAGGACATCCGCACGAGGCGTTTGACCCCCAGGTCGGATTTGAAGGCGCGCTCGTTGAACGGATAAACCTCATTGCTGGTGGAGGGATTCAATACCAGGCCCAAATGGGCCGGATTCACCTTGTCCAGAATGGCCACCACCTGCCCCTTGGAGAGTTCCCACGGCTTCCACCACAGGCGGGTGTTGGGACGGCATTTCTGCATCGTCTCGTTGAGCATATCCAAAAAGCCGGGCACGCGCTCATCCAGCGGCACGCCGCTGCAACGGGGGCAGGGCCCGAATTCGCTGCAGAGCCAGGCCTGCTGGTCGAAAGTGTAAACCAGCACATCATCCACCTCCGGGAAGGATTTCATGAAGTCGCCCAGCAAATCCTGGTATTTCTTCCGCACCGCCGGGTCCAGAACACAGGCGGGCCGGAGCGGGCTGAAGGAGATCAGGCGCGGAATGCCGAATTGGGCGATGGTTTTCAACCCGTGTTTTTTTGCCTGCTTGATCCGGAAGGCAAACTTCGCGCGCTGTTCCGGGTCCAAATCCTCCAGGTTCAAAACCTCGTTGGCTGGCTTGTTGCCCCACGCAATGCTGAGCTGGACCATGTTCACCCCCAGGGCCTTGATTTGCTCCAACTGTTCATCGCTCCAGCTGATGTCCGTCACGGACGGATTGCCGACCACGCCGACAAAGTAGGTGAATCCACCCGGGTTCGGATTGGCGCCGGTGGCCTCGGTTGAAAAGCCTTCCACGGCCGTTAAAAGCGCGAACGTGACGATGAAGCACAGAGCCAGCCTTCCCCACTGGTTCCATCGCGCCGTCATTCCACGAAACTTCAATTTGATCATAATAATAAATCAGGTCTGTTGTCGATTGCTTCACTGGCCGCGAACCCAGACCTCACACGCTGAAGCAGGATGGAAGGAAAACCGGCGCCTGGCCGATATTCAATTCCGTCCAAATCCCGGCGCGGGAAGCATCCCGGCCCGCTGCCCACCCACCATGATGATTCAGCCGTGGCGAAGATTCCGGGTCAATCAATTAAACGCCATCGTTCTTTCCCAGATTTGCAAATGGCGGACGACGAATGTCATGTGCAAAAGATCCAGCCTGCACGATTGAGCCAATTGCCTGGACACAGCTAAGAATGGGCAGCACGAGTACCGTACGTTCTAGCCCTGCCTTCGCAGGTTTGAGAGGGAATGGTGGTGACAAGGAGTTAAAACGTCCATAAACAAGGCGGCGGTTCCGAATTAGAAATTCTTCGACCGTTTAAATCTTTGATCTCCGTTTTTGGCCCTTTACCCTTTTTCTGCCCTTTTGTGGCAATTCCCCTTTTCCCCATACCCGGCCAACCCCAATGGGATCTCGTCACGACCGCCTTGGATAGCGAACGGGCGAGCTCCGGCATTCCGGTTCCCAGCCCGCAGGGCGATAGGTTATAGCCCAGCATTTTAATGCTGGGTGGCAGGCCACGGCATAGGCAATGAGTCCCGCCAGGGACGAAAGAATAATTGGGCTTGGAATCAGCCTTGGAATTTGAGCTTTCTGAAAAACTAATCGTTCGTCCCTGGCGGGACTTTTAAGGTTTGCCATTGGCCAGCCAGCCCAGCATTGAAATGCTGGGCTATGATCTGCCGTCCTTCGGACTGGCATCGGGTTATGGGATACGCCCATTCTTTTCCATCGGCTGGTTCGTCTTCACCTCATCCGCGAAGAATCCCAACGGGAGTCCCCAAACAAAGCCCGGGGTTGCTCGCACCTCGCAACCCCGGGTTAACTGGCCCAAACTTGAATTGGAACCTCAACGGGGGTTGCGCCCAAACTCCCCAAACCCCGATCACCAGCCCTGGCCGGCGCGCACGCTTGTCCAGCGGGTCACGGAACAACTTTGAGCCGCCAATACTTGGCCTTTTCGGTCACCCGCACGAGGTGGCTTTGCATCCCGCCATTCCCGGTGACCACCGCCCCTTCCGCCGCCCAATTGAGCAGGTCTGCGGATGCTTCCAATTGGTATTTTATCCCCGGCAGCGTGTAGAATTCCACATCCACCGCCGGATGGATCACCAGCGCGCGGGCCGGCACGGACGCCGGGCTGTTGGGATCGCTCCCCAGCTGGGCCTCGATGCCGTCGCTGAAGCTGTCCCCGTCGCTGTCCCAGCTCAAGGGGTTGGTGCGGTAAACCCGGACCTCGTCCCCATCGCTCAGCCCATCGCGATCGGTGTCAGGATTATTCGGGTCGGTCCCGTATAACAGCTCCTCGTAGTCGCTCAAGCCATCCCGGTCCGCATCCGTGACCACCACGGTGACCACCGCCTCCGCGCTGGCAGTCATGCCGTAGGGGCTGGTCACCATCACCCGGTAACTGCCACTGGCCGAAGGCCGGATGGCGCTCAGCACCAGGCTGTTCTGGGTGGCGTTGGGGAGATTCTGCTGGTTCCACTGCCATTGATACGAGAGGCTCCCCACCCCTGTGGCCTGGACGCTCAACACCACCTGGGAGCCTTCCGCGGGCCGCTGGCTCTGCGGCTGCACGGTGATTGTGGGCGGCGGATTGGGGTTCACCGTCAAGGTGGCCTCGGCGCTGACGGTGAGCCCATAAGTGCTGCTCACCATCACCCGGTATTGGCCGGAGGAGGCAACTTTCACCCGGTTCAATCCCAGGGCGGATTGTGTGGCCCCGGGGATATTCTGCCCGTTGAACTGCCATTGGTAGCTCAACGCGCCCGGGCCGCTGGCCACCACGGTAAACACCACATTGCCATCCTCCTGAACCACCTGGCTTTGCGGTTGGGTGGTAATGGTGGGCGGCGGATTGGGGTTCACCGTCAAGGTGGCCTCGGCGCTGACCGTGAGGCCATAGGGGCTGCTCACGAGCACCCGGTATTGGCCGGCCGCGGAAACTTTCACACCGTTCAGCGCCAGGGCGGATTGCGTGGCCCCGGGGATATTCTGCCCGTTGAACTGCCATTGGTAGCTCAAGGCACCCGGGCCGCTGGCCACCACCGTGAACACCACGCTCCCATCTTCTTGGATGTTCCAGTTTTGCGGCTGGGTGGCAATGGTGGGCGGCGGATTGGGGTTCACGGTCAACACCGCATCGTTGCTGATCACCGCGCCCGCGGAGTTGCTGATGATCACCCGGTAGGTGCTCGTGCCAACACTGACATTGTTCATCGTGAAAGAGGCCTGGGTGGCCCCGGGGATGTTCTGCCCATTCAGCTGCCACTGGTAGTTGAATGCCCCACCGGGATTAAGCGATACACTGAAGGTCACACTCGCGCCGGCATTAACCACCTGGCTTTGCGGCTGCTGGAGGATTACCGGAACCGGCGGGGTGCTTTCATAATCGTAGAGGGCTTTCACTTCCGAGGAGGAAAGAGCGCGGTTGTAAAGTCGCACATCGTCGAGCATTCCGAAGAAATATTCACCATAACTATTATTTCCGTTAAATCCAATATTTAATTGAGTTTCCTGAACGTTTTGACCGGGTTGAGTTGTTGCACTACTAAGAAATATGCCATTGCAATAAAAACTCAAAAGAGTTCCAGATTTAACTAATACTGCTTGAAACCAATTGTTGTATTGTGAAAAAGTGGCTGATGCTGCATCGTTCATTTGTCCGATATAGGAAAATCTCAGCACTGATGAGTTAAAATATATTCCATAATTCGACCTGGCATTGAGATTTTCAAATTTACCACAACCCATAAAAATATATACTTTGCCTTGTGTAAGTTGCGAAGGTTTTACCCAACATGAATATGTAATGTTAACTTCGCCTCTAGGATGTGGAGAATTAGGAATAGTAATTGATGTGGTATTGCCGTTGAATTGAGCGGCGCCGCCCAAATTGCCAAAACGATCCGCCGCGTAGGACACTGAAGTTGGAGTGCCATTATTCCCATAGCCGCTTTCATCGTTGGCGCTCCCATTAAGCGGGTAATAGGCCACCAAGCCATTGGTAAAAAATGCTGGCTGCTGTGCCGAAACCGGCAGCAATCCGGCCAGCAGCGTCATTATCACCCCCAAGGCTAAATGGGCCATGGTGGAGTTGATCCGTCCGGGCCAAGGCCGGCTTGTTGCTGCGTATTTTATGGTTCTGTTCATGATTTGCCTTTTTTAATCGGGTTTATGTTTCGTGGATACTTGGTTGATCTGAAGTGGAAATAGTAGTGGTTTCTGGAATGTATGATTAACTGGCTTTGCAATCCATTCTCTTAATAGCTGTCTCAATAATGGACAGAAATGCCCAATAACTGGACACTATTCTTTGGGTATTGGCTTGTGCAGCAGGGCAATCGGATTGCACAGCAGTCCATGCATAAATATTGAGCTCCTGGAATGATCCAGTGACGATTCCAGATAATAATTTATCATAGTTCATAAGCTGATTTATGGGGTTCACTGGCTTAAGGTCAAAAAGAAAAAGTTAAGAAATCTGCGCCTGCCGTGAAACGTTTAGGCCCTCTGCTGCGTAGCTGGGCAAAAATTGGGGTTGGCGTGATTTTGACGCATATCGTGGAAGGTGATGCCCTGCCTGACGAAAACGCGGGGTTGAAGGATGTAAGAGAGGGTTGTGAATATGCAGCAAGCCGGGCAGGAATCCTGTCCGGGGAATTGAATGAAAAACCGTGGAAGCCGGATTTCGGATGCGTGATCCGCCCCAACCGGAAAACCCCAGCCTTATTTGTGCCCATGCCCATAGGATCTGAAGCGCCAGCGCGGGTATGGGCAATAAAAAGGGCGCGAACCTGTCGCACCCTTCGTAGAGGCACCGCGAAGCGCCCTTGGAGAGAATGCTCCAAGCCGCGCCAATTGTGGCGCGTACTTGGGCAGGGTCTCTCCAATGAAAATTCGCGGTTTTCTACAAAGACCGTAGCCGTGCTACGCTAAATTAAGTTTTATCGTTTTGCCTTTACATAGTAATTTTCTTGAACCGAGCCACGATATTGTCCGGCAAGCGGATCTGCAAGCGGATTTTTTCGTAAAACCAGGCGCGACCGCACGGCAGGCGGAAACCAATGGAAACCGTACCGCCCCTTGGATGACCTTTTGTTCCCCTCCAACCCCCGCTGCCATAATCCACCAAGCGCCAACCACTTGCTGCCCATTTTCCACAAGCATTCCGGCCTTTTCCTCTGGTGGAGAAGGGAAAGCGCCTGGTTGCCGGACCGGTGGAACTGCAAGTTGGCTGGACTGCATCGCGCAGCGCCTGCTCCAGATCACGGAGAAGCATGGGCCGGAATCGCTGACGCTCTTCAACCACGGGATCGGCGGCACGTTCCTGGGGCACCTGGCCAGGACTTTTGGCGGAAGGCATCCTGGAGGATTATTAGAGGCCGAAACCCGGAGAATGATTGATGACAACAAACATTGTTCGCGCGTTTTTAAGTGGGGTGATCATTGGGAGGCCAGCGACCATTAAAAACCATTGCCCGCCCCGCCCCGCCCGGTAGAATGGCGGGAATGAACCAACTGGTGATGATATCCGGGATAATCCCC
>CAYPCQ010000214.1:0-8552 GCA_964409245.1 uncultured Verrucomicrobiota bacterium | reverse complement strand
AAAAATTGAAGTTCCTGCACCACTCCGCAATCCGCAGCCGCTTGCGAAATCGCTGGCGGTGCAGCAGGATTCAAAAGCTCGCGCACCCTCCGTGGCCCGTCTGACATGCGGCGCGGTCGGGTTTGCGCCAGCGGGAATTGCCTGCGGTCGTGACGTGGCTTCCGGTTGCGGGGGCGGGCAGGTTCAGAACCTCCCCATTCAGTTCCACAAAGTGGGAATGCTCAGAGGCCCATTGGAGGAGGGTTGGCCAAGGGCTGCAGCTGCACTATAGGAAGGAGAAATGGAGTTGGCCCGACCTTGAAAGTTGGGAGGGAGATGATTGCACCGCTGGCTATGGCCAAAGCCGGGAAATGAGCCAATGGCATGGACACGGCTCCATTCCCTGATCACTCGTGGCCGGCGCCAGGTGCCGACGCGGCCACGAGGATCCGTTTGATCGGGCAGGGGGGCGTTTAGGACAGCCACCCCTTTTGCAGGGCGTAATAGACTTCGTTCCAGCGCAGCTCTTTTTTCAGGCCGGAGATCTCGGTGCGGCCGTGGATGTGCAGGAACTCCAGGCCCGCGATCTCCGCAAAATCCTCCAGGTGTTCGGCGGTGATGGCCTGGCTGAAGCCGGCATGGTGGGCGCCCCCGGAATATATCCAGGCCGCAGCCGCCACCGGCAGGCTGGGCTGGGGCTCCCAAATCACCCGTGCCACCGGCAATTTCGGCAGCGCTTCGGTGGCAGGGACCACTTGCACATCGTTCACCACCAGCCGGAACCGGTTGCCCAGATCGATCAACGAGGCGTTCAGCGCGGCGCCAGGCGGGGCGTTGAACACGAGGCGCACCGGGTCGGCCTTGCCGCCAATGCCCAGGGGATGGATTTCCAGCGCGGGCTTGCCTTCGGCCACGCTGGAGCAGATCTCGAGCATGTGGGCGCCCAGCACCTTCATGCCGGCGGGGTCCAGATGGTAGGTGTAATCCTCCATGAACGAGGTGCCGCCGGGCAGCCCGGAGGCCATCACCTTCATGGCGCGCACCAAGGCAGCGGTTTTCCAGTCGCCCTCGGCCCCGAAGCCGTAACCCTCGGCCATCAGGCGCTGCACCGCCAGCCCGGGGAGCTGCACGAGGCCGTGCAAGTCTTCGAAGGTGGTGGTGAAGCCCTTGAACCGGCCCTGGCTCAGGAAATCACGCAGGCCCTGTTCGATGCGGGCCGCCTCCTTCAGCGCGGGGCGTTGGGCGCCACCTTGGCGCATTTCGGGCGCCACGGCATAGGTTTCATCGTATTCGCCCAGCAGTTGCTCCACGGCCTGGCTGGAGACTGATTGGACCGCCGCCACGAGGTCGCCCACACCAAAGCCGTGGACCGCGTAGCCCAGCTTGATTTGGGCGGCCACCTTGTCCCCTTCCGTCACGGCCACTTCCCGCATGTTGTCGCCAAACCGCGCGAACCGGGCGCCCTGCCAATCCAGCCAGGCCGCCGCCGCCCGGGTCCAGGCTCCCAACTGGCTGCGCACGGCTGCATCCTCCCAATACCCCACCACCACTTTCCGGTTCAGCCGCATCCGGCTCATGATGAACCCGTATTCGCGGTCCCCGTGGGCCGCCTGGTTCAGGTTCATGAAATCCATGTCGATCGAAGACCAGGGGATATCCCGGTTGAACTGGGTGTGGAGGTGGGCCACCGGCTTATGCAGGATTTTGAGCCCGTTGATCCACATTTTCGCGGGGGAAAAGGTGTGCATCCAGGTGATCAAACCGACGCAGCGGGGGGCCGTATTGGCCGCCTGGCAAAGCTCCGCGATGGCGTCCGGCGAGGTCAGCACCGGCTTGAACACGATTTTTACCGGGATGGAGGAGGACGCATTGAGCGCCTTCGCAATTTGCTGCGAGTGCGCCGCCACCTGCTTCAAGGTTTCGGGGCCGTACAAGTCCTGGCTGCCCGTCACAAACCATGCTTCCAGTTTCTTTAATTCGATCATAAAATTTCTCCTGATTGCGTGCGCCGTGCCGCACTTTGGCTATCCCGGCTGGTGATCCACCGGCTTGGCCTGCAACCCTGCCTAAAAGCCGTGTTTAGTTCAAGATTATGTTCGTGGCAGCTCGGCAACTCAGACTGTAGGTGGGGGAGAGGAAGGCAGGGAAATCGTGGCGGACCAGCGGCGGCGGGTGGTTAGTAAATACTTTGTGCGAGGCGGACGGCGCCAACTATCAGTCAGGTGACGACAAAACCGCCAAGGGGTTTGGTTTTGCCCAAAGCCTTGGCCCGTGCCGCGGACTCCAGACGGCACACCTTGACGCTCTATTCCTGGGATTACTGGATGGAATTTTAGGGAGCCGCAGGCACAGGTTGGTTCAATACCTGGCACATCACCGTCGCCCCGCCGGGCAGAAAATAACCCATGGCCGTTTTATGCAGGTATGGCAGGTTTCCGCATAAACGGCTGGGATTTGCATTTTCGTCGAAGCAATTCCCATCCCGCGCCAATTCGGTGCAACAATCCATCCCCGGATTGTTTTCGCAGATCCCAACTGGGGCTTTATCTGGCTGACACCCGCTGCCGGCTGCATTAGGTTTCGGCAGTATGGTTACTGAGAGTTTACGGCGTTGGCCTCGCGTTGGCGCAGCGGTTTTATCCGCCCGGCATGGCGTTCGAGTAGCTCCAGCAATTCCACCGAAAACCAGGGGCGGGGGCACACCCATCCCAAGATGAGCGCCCCCGCCACCAACTTGCGGGCAAGACGTTTCTCCAGCTCGCCCTGGGTGGCCCGGTTCAGCGCCGGAGCCGCCCTTTATATCTTGTCCATCGGGCCGGTTCTGCGGTTCGGAAACGGCCCCTTCCAGATGTCGCCCACGGCCCAATGCATCTACCAACCCCTGGCGGGGATCATGAAATGCAGCCCCTATGCGGCGGCAGCCGTGACGTGGTATGTACGGCTGTGGGGAGTGAAAGTCGATCCCCATCCCTTGAGCATCGAAAGGAGCGGAAGCGCCGCTGAACAATATGAATTGGCGCGCAGTTACGAATCCAGCACGAGCACGCCTCAAATGGCCGCAAAAACGCTGCTGCTTTACCACCGGGCGGCGGAGAAAAAACATGCCCCGGCCCAGCTGGCGCTCAGCCAGCATTACCGATCCGGCATCGGCGTGGACGCGGACCCGGTCCAGGCTCTGATGTGGTGGCTGATGGCGCTGGAGAACAGCGACGCCAGCTTCCGGTTGCGGATGGGCCGGTGCGATATCCCCACCACGCCCGCAGAGCGGGCCAAAGCGGAAAAGCTGGCACGGGAGATGTCCAGCAAACTGGCCAGGCAAGCCGGGCCTTCCCCTCGCGAACAACTTCACCGGTGGATTTTTATGGCCTGGAGGCAACGCCGCCTGCTCGCCGCAGGGGGGCGAGGAACCCGCTCCACCAATTGCGCAGTTGAATCACGGAGCCGCTTCGGGTAAACACTCCGCCGGGTCCATGCACTTGGCTCAGCCAGCAAAAGAAAACCCGAAAAACCATGAACTGTGACCGGCCAAACCACCGGGCGGAAAACGCCGAAATCAACCTTTTGTCAGGCCGCCTGGCGGCGTGGCTGCTGGCCGCCTGGCTGGCAGGCGGGCCGCGGGCGGAAAGCGCCGCCCCGCCCGCCGCGCTCCCGGATCTTTCCGCCACCGCCAGCCAGGCGCTCGCCATCGTCTCGCGCCAGCGAGGGGTGTTCACGGCGCCGCCGATCGTGACGCCCACGCGCAAAGTGCCGGATGGCCCGCTGCTGGGCAACGGAGATGTGGGGGTGGCCATTGGCGGGGTGATCGAGCGGCAGAAATTTTTTGGCCTTGGCCAGTCCGGGGGGGCCAATGTCCACACCAGCCCGGTGGCGGTCACCAATTCCCCCGAGCGGCACCGGTTCTGGATCTCCAAGAACGATTTCTGGAAGCCCAAAGCCATTTACCCCAATGGCCACCCCTGCCCCATCGGCGGCATTGACGTGGCCATCCCGGCGCTGGCCAACGGGCGGTATCACGCCGAGCAGATCCTGGAAACCGCCGAGGTGGTCCACACGTTGCAGACCGCGCTGCGGGTGGAGGATCCGCCGCCGTTCACGCGGGCGGGGGCCACCATCCAGTTCCGCTCCTGGGTGCCGGCCACGGAGAACCTGCTGGTCATCGAGCTTTCCGTGGCGGGCGATCCGGCGGCGGCCAATCCCTTTGAGCCGACCGACCTGGTGGGGGTGGATGTGAATCTCTGGCCGATGACCGGCAACGAGGCCGAGACGGCCACCGGCAACCTGCCCGACGGGTATTGGGCGGTGCGCCGGTTCACCTCCACGACGAACTCCATCGCCCTGGAGCAAAAGCCATCGAAATGGCCGAGCGAAGCCGCCGTGGCGATGCGCCTCTTCCACCACCGCCAGCCGGGGCTGCCCTGGAGCCGCGGGGACGGCTGGCCGGCGGACCGCTTCGTGCTGAGCCCGGCGCACCCGGTCATCATCGTGGCCGCCATAGTGACCAGCGAGGAATCGCCCACGCCCCTGGTTACCGCCCGGCAGCGGGTGGCTGGGTTGACGCCGGAGGGGATCGGAGCACTCCGCGAGGCGCACCGCCAGTGGTGGCGCGGATTCTGGTCCAAATCGTTCGTGGAGATCGGGAATCCGCTCATCGAGCGGTACTATTACGGCTCGCTCTACCTGATGGCCTGCTGCAGCCGCAACCGGCAATTCCCGCCCTCGCTGTTCGGCAATTGGATCACCGCGGACGGCCCCTCGTGGCAGGCGGATTACCACCTGAACTACAACCACCAGGCCCCCTGGTGGGGCGTCTTCTCCGCGAACCACCCGGAGCTGGCGGACCCCTATGACACGCCGATCCTGGAATACCTGCCCACGGCGCAGGCCAACGCGCGGAATTACCTGAAGGTGCGCGGGGTGTATTACGATGTGGGCGTGGGGCCAAAGGGGCTGGAAACCTCGTTCATGCCGGAGGGCCACTCCATCCCCGGCGAGGGCAACCGGATGTTCCTGGGGCAGAAAAGCAACGCCGCCTTTGCCTCAGCGAACATGTTCATGCGCTTTTACCACACTTACGACCTGGATTACGCCCGCCGTGTTTACCCGTTCCTGATTGAGGTGGCTAATTTCTGGGAGGATTACCTGAAGCTGGAGAACGACCGGTATGTCATCACCGGGGATGCGTTGGGGGAGGTGGGCGACGGCGGCAGCGACCAGAACAACTGCCTGTCGCTGGGCCTGGTGCGGATGTTTTTCCAGGGCATGCTGGAGGTGAGCGCGGAGCTGGGGCGCGATGCCGGGCGCCGCCCCCAGTGGCAGGATATCCTGGAGCACCTGAGCGAATTCCCCACCGCGATGGTGGACGGCGTGCGCCGGCTGCGCGGCGCGGAGGCGGGCCCCTCCGCGGGCCGCCTGGGTCCGGGCCGGGAGGCCAGCCGGGTGGAATTCATGGGCATGGTGTGGCCCTCCGGCGTGGTGGGGCTGGGCTCGGACCCCGCGCTCCTCAAGGTGCTGCAGGACGACGCCCGCGGCTGGCCGGACCGGGAGTGGATCAACCATTTCAACGGCTTCAGCCAGACCTTCCCCGGGGCGGTGCGCGTGGGCCACGACGCCGGGGACATCCTGGCCAAGCTGCGCCGGCAGCTACTGGAAGGGGGCTTCCCCAACCTCATGGTGTTCGCAGGCGGGGGCGGCATCGAGAATTGCTCGGCCGTGCCGGCCACCATCAACGAGATGCTGGCGCAGACCCACGCCGGAGTGCTGCGCCTTTTCCCGGTGTGGCCCAAGGGCCAGCCCGCCCGCTTCGGGCGGCTGCGCACGGCCGGAGCCTTCCTGGTGAGCGCGGAGCGGCGGGACGGCGAAGTCCGCTCCCTGGTGATCGAAAGCGAAAAAGGCCGGGATTGTGTGCTGGAAAACCCCTGGCCCGGACGGGAGCTGGAGATCCTGCGCCACGGCCAGGCCGCCGGGAAGCTGGCCGGGGAACGCCTGCGGTTCAGCACCAGCGCCGGGGAGCGCATCGATCTGCGCCCAGTGGCCCCTGGCCAATAACCCGCCAGCCGGGCAGGGCCGCCAGCGCGCCACTCCGCCTTGATGGCCGGGAATCCCCCGCCCGGTGAGCCAGGCTACGGACCGGGCGCCACCATGCCCCGGATGGCCGCGGCCAGGGGATCGGTGGCGGTGGCGGTGAAGAAATGCCACTTCACCCTCCTCGGGGGCGCCTCATAAACCGCCGAGCGGAGCGGTTTGAGGCCGGCCCCGGCCGCCTGTTTCAGGAGCCAGGCGTCCACGGTGTCCATCTCCGCCGCAAACGGGCGTGAGAGCAGGAAACGGACATCGGCCGGATCGAACTCATCCTTGACCGTGGCTTGGATCACGCTCACCGGGAGGTAGGAGGGCAGGTGGTGCACATACACCCCCGCCACTGCCAGCGGTTGATTGTCCGCGCCCTGGCCGATCACCACCCGGAACAGGTCGATCCTGGCCCGCGTCTCGGCCGTTAACGTTGCATTGCCAGTCGGTTTCATGCCGCCACCCGTTATAGCGCAGCGCGGGGCGGCAGCGCAAGCGCCCGCTCCGGGCCGGGCCGCCCCCGGCGCCGCCGGGAAAAGGCTCCCGCGCCCAGTAAAACATTGCCTGCCGGGGGCGGCTTTGCCAGAATGCCGCCCGTGAAATCCAGCCGCGCCAGACCAGCCGCCGCGGGCCGCTCCGTCCCGCCCCCGCGAGCCACGTTTTTCGCCGCCGCCCCGGCCCGGGAAAGCCCCAGCCGGATGTTCAGCCGTGTCCATGCCATTGGCTCAACAAAAACCCGATCCCCATTTGATTGCCATGCCTGATCCAGCCACCGCCCCCAACCCCACTGCCGCTGCCACTGGCGAATTCGAGCGTGAGCCGGTTCCCGAAAACCGGCTCAAAGGCTTGAAAAGCTTCCTCGGCCTGTATGCCGGGGAGCACGTGGCCGGCACGGAATTCATGATCGGCCCGCTGTTCCTGGCGGCGGGCGTCAGCGCGTTCGACCTCCTGGTGGGGCTGCTGATCGGCAACCTGCTCGCCGTGCTGAGTTGGACGCTGGTCTGCGCGCCCATCGCCACCCGGGTGCGGCTGACGCTCTACCGGAAGCTGGAATTGATCTGCGGCAGCCAGCTGGTGACGATCTACAACCTGGCCAACGGCCTGCTCTTCTGCTTTCTGGCCGGCGCCATGATCTCCGTGTCCGCCACCGCCTTGGGGGTGGGGTTTGACATGACGATGCCCGCCTTGGACGACCGCTTCCCCAACAGCGTGGGCTGGGTGGCCGCCGTGCTGGTCATGGGCGGGCTGTTCGCGTTCATCGCCGCCCGCGGCTACGACTCCATGGTGGGCGTGGCCAACCTCTGCGTGCCGTGGATGGTGCTGGCGTTCCTGGCCTGCGGCCTGGTCTGCCTGCCCCAGCTGGGCATCCATTCCCTGGCCGATTTCTGGCCTGCGGCCACCCGGAAAATCTGGCAGGGCGGCGCCCCGTTCCCAGGCCAGGCCAAATTCACCTTCTGGCACGTGGTGTTCTTCGCCTGGACCTGCAACGCCGCCACCCACATCGGCATGGCGGACATGTCCTTTTTCCGCTACGCCAAAAAGTGGCAGTATGGCGCTTCCTCCGCCGCAGGCATGTTCGTGGGCCATTATATGGCCTGGATCGCCGCCTCGCTGCTGTACGCCGTCCAGCTGGCCCACGATCCCGTCAACCAGAAGGTCGCCCCCGGCCCCATGGCCTGGCAGGCCGCCGGCTTTGCGGGCATCCTGTGTGTCATCGCCGCCGGCTGGACCACCGCCAACCCCACCATCTACCGGGCCGGCCTGGCCCTGCAGGCCGTCTGGCCGCGCTCCTCCCGGTTCGCCGTCACCCTCGCCGCGGGCGCCCTGGCCACCGGCGCCGCCATCTTCCCCGCCCTGGCCATGAAGCTGCTCGATTTCGTGGGCCTCTACGGCACCATCCTCATGCCCATGGGCGCCATCATCTTTGTCGATTTCTGGATCTTCCCCCGCTGCGGCCTCCAGCCGGATCTCGCCGCCCGCACCGGGCTCCGGTTCAACCTGGCCGCCGGCGCCGCCTGGCTGCTCACCCTCCTGGCCTGCGGCCTCCTGAACTATTACGCCGGCGTCCAGATCTATTTCCTCGCCATCCCCGGCTGGTTCCTGGCCGGCCTCTTTTACCTGGCCTTGAGCTGGACCCTCCAAAAACGCCTTGCTACCCAAGCCGCATGAAAACCATCCTCACCCTCCTCTGCGCCGTGGCCCTTGGCCTCACCATCATCCCCCCCTGCCTGGTTTGCGCCAGCCAGCTCAGCCAGCCCCTCTGCAAACAGCTCATGCTCGCCGGCGCCGTCCTCTGGTTCGCCGCCGCCATCCCCTTGGGACGCAAATAACCGGGTTTCCGCGCCGCGGTGCCTCAGCCATGTTCAGGCACTCAGCGGGGTTTCAATGCCACCGATTGACAATCCGCCAAGTGGCGATAGGGTTTCGCACAACCTTGGCAAACTGACCATTGGCGATGAAAAGCGAAGCTGACCAGTTCGACAGCCCGTGGAAAGAGGCGCTGGAGA
>CAYPCQ010000213.1:6280-8879 GCA_964409245.1 uncultured Verrucomicrobiota bacterium | reverse complement strand
ACCGACAGGGAAACACCGAGAAAAAAGTGACAAATTTAAACCAGGACTTGACCTGCCATGTTCGTTTTGGCTGGCATTATCAGGAAACCACCGGTGGGAGGCAAGTTTGGAGTGGCAGACGGGACGGTTTTGCGAAAATTTCCGGGAACCTAAACTGGTTTCGTGACTCTAATGAATCGAAGTAGTGCATTTAAATGCAACTTTTGAAAAATGATATACCTTATCCTGGCATCGATTATGGAACGTCGTTTTGGAAAATGGATCACGCTGCTGGTCGCAGTGTGGTGGGCCGCCGGCAGTGCCCGCGCCGCTGAGCTCAACTGGGTGGGTGGCTCCGGCAATTGGAATGTGGCCGCCAACTGGAGTCCCGGACAGGTTCCGGGGGCAGGTGATCGCGCCTTCATCACCAATGCCGGAACCTATAAGGTTACCGTGCCCGCGAATTCCACCGCCCAAGCTGGCAGCCTGACCGTGGGCGGAGCCAGCGGCACGCAGACCCTGGCCATCGACCGTGCCACCCTCCAACTGGATGGCTCCAGCCTGGTCCACCTCAACGGCAGGCTTGAATTAACCGTCTCCCAGAGCGTTCTCACCGGCGGCGGAAACCTGACTGTGGACGGCACCCTGGCCTGGATGGGTGGCACCATGAGCGGATTAGCAGCGACCACCATTGGCCAGGGTGGGATATTGACGATTACTGGCAACGCAACCCTGGCCGGCCGCACGCTGAATAACGCCGGCCAATTGATCTGGAGCGCCGGCAACTGGACGATGGGCGAGGGGGCCGTCATCAACAACCAAGCCGGCGGAGTAGTTGACCTTGCCTTTGGCGCCCGGATTAACGTGTCCAAGACCCCAGCGGTCTTCAACAACTTTGGCCTTTTGCGGAAATCCGCGGGGATCCAGCCAGCCATCATCGATGCGCTATTCAATAATAATGGCACCGTGGAGGTGCTGGCGGCGAGGTTGAGCTTGGATGGCGGCGGGGTCCATGCCGGGGTTTTCCAGTGCGCAGCCGGAGCCATTTTGAGCCTGGGAGGAGGAAATCATACGCTGGCTGCCGGATCACTCGTCACCGGGGCCGGTTCCCTGGAGGTGAGCGCGGGCGCGGCCTCGCTGGTGGCCAGCGGGACTTTTGACCCGGCGGGGTCAACCTTTGCCGTAACGGCCGGCAACGCCACGCTGGCCGCCGGGTGCATCGTCCACGGCACGACCTTGAACCTTGGCGGCGGGAGCTTGAAATTTGACTCCCAAAGCACCCTCGCAGTGTTGAACCTTTCCGGTGGGGATCTGGGCGGGAGCAGCCCGGTGGTGGTTGCCGGCCCCCTGACACTGGGGGGTGGGACGGTCAGCAATCCGCTGGTCACCGCCAACGGAGGTCTGGTGATCAATGGGAATGTGACCCTTGATGGCGGGAAGCTGGTCAATCCTGGTGCGGCGCTCTGGAGCGCGGGCAATTTCAACGCCGCCAATGGGGCGGTATTCAGCAACCTTTTAAGCGCCACGTTCACCACGACTTTCGATGGCAACATCAACGTGTCCGGCGCCACGCCCCAGTTCATTAACGCGGGGGTATTCCGCAAGACCGGGGGGACGGCGTTGCAAGGGACATCCATCGATTCGCTGTTCATCAATTCCGGCACGGTGGAAGTGCAAACCAACCACCTGCGCCTGGCGATCAACCAGCAGACCGGCGGGCTGACTTTGCTCAACGGCGGTGGGTTGGTGGCGCAAGCCGAGCCGCTCCAGTTCCTGGGTGGAACACTCATGGGCACGGGGCTGGTTTCCGTGGCGAATAATCAGGATGTCATCAATTCGGCCCTGCTCAGCCCCGGGCTGCCTTTGGGGCAATTGGATATCTCGGGGAATTTGCAGCAAACGGCCTCCGGAGTATTGAGCATCGAATTAGGCGGTTATTTGGCCGGCGCCAATTTCGACCTCGTCACCGTCTCTCGCAACGCAACGCTCGGCGGCACGCTGAAAGTGGCTTTGGTCAACGGTTTTTCCCCTACCAACGGGGCGGTATTTACTTTCCTCACCACGGTGCTGGGGCGTGCCGGTGCCTTCGCAAATTTCAGCTACCCTACCAACGAAGCTGGCTTTCAGGTTAGCTACGATGCGGCCTCAGTCTCGGTAAAAGTCACGAACCTTAAGCCGGTGGTGGCGAATGCAATCGTTGATCCCCCTGCTGTGGCTTATGGTGGGGCCTTCAGCTTCCAGTTCCCGGAGCAAATCTTTTCAGATCCGGACAATGATCCGCTCACTTACGCAGTCGAAGGGCTGCCGCCCGGCATTGACTTCGTGGGGGCCACGCGAACTTTTTCCGGCACGCCAACTCAAGCGGGTGTTTTCCCTATCCAAGTGATCGCAACGGACAGCGGCACACCGAGCTTGAGGGCTACGAATACCTTTACCATAACCATCAGCCCGGTGGCTTTGACTGTCACGGCCGATGCCAAAGCCAAGCCTTATGGTGCGGCGGATCCGGCGTTCACTGCGGGCTATGCTGGATTTGTCAATGGCGAGACGGCGGCGGCGTTGGGTGGAACGTTGGCGTTTACGCGGACCCCCGGGGAGAATGTGGGCACCTACGCGATCA
>CAYPCQ010000213.1:0-6180 GCA_964409245.1 uncultured Verrucomicrobiota bacterium | reverse complement strand
GTTTATTCTGGTTTCGCCAAAGGCGAGACGGCGGCGGCGCTGGGCGGAACGTTGGTGTTTGAGCGGGCACCCGGGGAGAATGTGGGCACCTACGCCATCACCCCCAGCGGTTTGACGAGCGCCAATTACACGGTCACTTTCCTCCCGGCAGTCTTGAGCATCAGCCCGGTGGCTTTGACCGTCACCGCTGAATCCAAAGCGAAGACTTACGGCGCGGTGGATCCGGCGTTCAATGTGGTTTATGCTGGATTCGCCAATGGCGAGACGGCGGCGGCGCTGGGCGGAACGTTGGTGTTCACGCGGGCTCCCGGGGAGAATGTGGGCACCTACGCCATCACCCCCAGCGGTTTGACGAGCGCCAATTACACGATCACCTTCCTCCCGGCAACCTTGAGCATCAGCCCGGTGGCTTTGACTGTCACCGCTGAAGCCAAAACGAAGCCTTACGGCGCTACGGATCCGGCGTTCACTGTGGTTTATGCTGGATTCGCCAATGGCGAGACGGCGGCGACGCTGAGCGGAACGTTGGTGTTCACGCGGGCTCCCGGGGAGAATGTGGGCACCTACGCCATCACTCCCAGTGGGTTGACGAGCGCCAATTACGCGATCACCTACATCCCAGGCGACTTGCTGATTACTTCCACTGGCGATATTCCTGTTGCACTTTCGATTACCAGCGATCTTTCGGCAAATATCCTGATTGTATGGAATTCGGTCAGCAACGTCACTTATCGCGTGCAGTACAAATCCAGCCTGGTATCGGCGTCCTGGACTGACTTGCCTGGGGATGTGGTAGCCACGGATAAAACCGCCTCCAAGGCCGATGCCAGGACTTCAACCAGCCGGTTTTATAGAGTTCAAGTGGCGCCATGATGGGCAGGCCGGTGCGCGGGAGGCACCGCAAGTTGCCGTGCATTCCCCAAAAAGCACCCCAAGGCTGGGCCGGGTGTGGGCTCAAATCGCGATTCCCGGAGCAGGAGTAAACACCTGGCGGATCGGGGCTTGGTTGTAAAACTTAGCGTGGCGTCCGGCTTGGCAGCACGATCATCGGCCAAACGCAAATCCGCTTCTCCGTAGGAATTTTGTCAATTTGACATAAACCTCCGTCACGCTCTTACCCCGGATGGAATGACTCTCCGGCAAGTCGCCACAAAACAGGAGAGGCGGCACAAAGCTCAATTCTATACGCACCGGAAAAGCTGCTGATTCCAATACCTGAACCCGTCTCAGATAGACAATGCGCTCCTTGCTGCTTTTCCGGAAAGGCCGCCTCAATAAGTTCTTCTGACTCGTGCAAAGCCCTCAACACCGAAAACAAGCATGCAAGACTGCTTGCGCCATTCGCCATTCCTAACCCCGGGTATTGAGATGAAATAAAAGCATCGCCCTCATGCTGGCCCCCTCCCTCAGGGCGGCTAGGGTGAGGGGGGCGTCCTGCCGCCCCTGGCGCTACTCCCCACTCTGGCTCACTTCGAGGCGTGCAAAGAATCCGCGGCGCAATCATTTCCCTGCCATGTGAAGAGACACGGCTGAACGGCCAGTAAATGTGATGGTTACCACGCCCGCTACACCCCGGCGGTGGTGATCCGGGCCATTTATACCGCGCAAATGATCAAATGGAGGCAGATTTCGCTCGGAGGAGTATTGACAATATCTGCGAATAATTCACCCTACTGACCAACACTGTTCTTATGAAACACAAAGCTATCAAGGGTTTGGAGGTTCGTTGTCATTGGGTGAGTTGCAGTTGGCGGGCGATGGTCCTGTGGAGCTGTCTTGCGGCTAGCCTTCGGGCAGGGCAGCCGGCTCCCGATGTGGCCTGGCAGTATGATTTGCCTGGATACAGCCTTTTCTCTCCGGCGGCGGATACCGCTGGCAACGTGTATTTTAGCGCCGCTCGAACCAACTCAATGGCTCCCGCCACTAACGGCTGGTTAGGCGCCTTGTCATCCACTGGGACGCTCAAATGGTCTCAACCCTTCACTAATGCGCTGACCACGCCGCCCACTATTGCGGAGGACGGAACGGTCTATGTCGGCTGCGCGGATTTCAACCTGTACGCTTTTGGCTCTGATGGCAAAAAGAAGTGGACCTTTTCCGCGTCCAATGCCCCTTTCGCGGGTCCCATGCTGGGGAGCGATGGGACGATCTATTGCGCCACGCCAAGTTTATTTCAACCCGGGATTGGCACGGTGTCCCAGGCGTATTTGTATGCGTTGGATCACGGAGGTCAGGCGAAATGGCAATATCCGCTCGGGATCAACGTGAACTTCCCCCCGGGTCTTTGCGCTAATCAAGCTGGAACGCTATACTTTCCGGAAGGCGGCGCCCTGCTGGCTTTGTGTCCCACCGGCATCCCCGTTTGGACCCTGTTGCTGAATATGGTCCCGATCGGCGGCCCCGCTCTGGCGTGCGACGGAACCATTATTTACACGGCTGCTTCTGCGGCCCGTCCCCCCGCCGATGGCTGGCTGCGGGCCTTCTGGATGAATGGCTCGCCCCGCTGGGAGTTGGCGGGGACGAACTTCACCTCGCCACCTGTTGCCGGGCCGGACAACACCATTTATATAGGAACTGCCAGCAATGGTTTCCAGAGCGTCAGCTTGACGGGCAGCTATCTTTGGAGTTTTCCCACCCCGGCCCCGGTGAGTTCGGCGGCGGCGATCGACGCCGGCGGAACCGTGTATTTCGGCGACGAGGCGGGTAACTTTTACGCGTTGAATCCGGACGGATCCCAACGTTGGAAACTAGCTGCCGGTTCGGCAATCCGAGGGGCGCCGGTAATTGCCGCCTCCAGCAACCTATACTTCGGCACCGACGCAGGCGCATTGCTGAGCCTGAACCTCGGCACTGGGCCCGCGACCAACGGCTGGCCCATGTTCCAGGCAGACAGCCAGCATCGAGGCCAGAGTTCCATGCCGGTTCCAGTTCCCGGAACGCCATCTGTAGTCGCCGATGGCGGCGATAAATACGGGGGCTTGATCCACCTTGAGTGGACCAACGTGCTGTGGGCTGAAAGCTACGAAATCTGGCGAAGCTCCAGTGATGATCTTTCAGCCGCCGTCTTGATTGCCACTAATCTGACCCGCAGCCTGGCCTGCAACGATTCAAACGCCAACTACCGCACCCCATACACCTATTGGGTGCGCGCGCTCAATATGACCGGGGCCAGTTCCTTCAGCGCCCCGGTGCGGGCCTCCCAAACCGTCAAACTCTGGTCTTTTGCCGGCAAGAGCGATTTGACCGCGCCGGTTGCCGATCGCCAAGGCAACCTTTACCTGGGAACCACGGATTACACCCGCGATTTTAGCGGAACCAATAGCGCCCTATCGTTAACAGCGGATGGCCAGATCCGATGGCAATACGGTTTTCCGGGTCCCACCGCCAAATCGCCGGCGGTTGGCCCGGATGGGACCGTTTTTTTCCTTAATTGGAATCCATTCAACGGCACCAATACCCTTTACGCCTTCAAGCCCACTGGGGAGCTCAAGTGGAGCGTGCCTTTCAAAGTGAATGCGGCTGGTTCGCCAGTGGTAGGCAGCGACGGGACCATTTACTTCAATGACGAAAGTTTTCTAAATGCTATTTCCCCGGATGGGAAGAAACTTGGGAAATACCCGTCTGGTTCCGATGGGAATCTCTATCCACCAGCCATCGGCCCCAACGGCATGATTTATTGCGGCACCTCAAGCGGCCTGGCGGCGAAATTTCCCACCGGCGATTTGAAATGGACGGCCAGCACCATTCGCTGCTACGCGCCTTCGGTCGGTGCGGATGGCACCATTTACACCGTCAATATCGCTGGTTGGTTTATGGCGGTGCGGCCCGATGGCACTACTTTATGGTCGCAACAACTGGCAAAGCACAAGAGCCCGCCAGTCGTGACTGCCAATGGCATCAGCATTTGGCATGGTTATTCGGTCATGGCGTTTGATGCGGCGGGCAACCGGCTTTGGGAATATGCGAACGGCGGGGTGCCCATGGACGCGATAACCGGCCCCAATCCCATGGTCTTATCGGCGGACGGCAGGGTCTATTTCTATGCAGCCGCAGATTACGGTGGACGTGCCAGCATGGTGGCGTTGAATTTGGACGGCACTCTGGCCCAGGAATACCCGCTCGCTGCGGTCATGTATGACTCCCCCATCTTGCTGGACGGTGGGATTTTGGTGCTGGCGCTCAACCACAAGGAACTGCGCGCCTTAAAGGTGCCGGCCGGCCCAGCCACTGGCGCCTGGGCCATGGCACGCCACGATCCACAAGGTTCCGGGTGCGTGGGCTGGACTCCCACTTCACCTTCCCCGCCCGACCGGCTTTCAGTTGCGCCATTCATCGGTAAAGCGCGGCTTGCCTGGCGGAATGCGGGTTTGCTGGCTACTACGAACGAGGTCTGGCGCTCGGTTTCGCCGGATTTGACCTCAGCGGTCCAAATCAGCACGGTGTCCGCCACTAATGGCTTTGTCTATGATACCAATGTCGCAGCTGGTCAAACCTACTATTATTGGCTTCGTTCGCGAAACCAGATCGGCACGGGTGCCTTCTCCCAACCCTTGACGGTGAGCATTCCGGACGGGCCAATGCCCCTTTGGATCTATAATAATCCGGGGCCACTCGGCAATCCTGCCCTGGGATTCGATGGGACGATCTATGTGTGCAATGGCCAGGCGGACGTCATCGCTATCGCGCCCACGGGCGTCAAGCTCTGGGAAACCAACTTGAATATTCAATCATTAACCACCCCGGTGGTTGGGCCAAGTGGCAATATTTATGTGGCTACCGCCAGCGGCTTGCGGGTTCTAAGCCCGGATGGCCAGGTTCTGCCGACCATCGATCCCACCAGCTGGTTTCTGAATTCCCTGCCTGCGATTGCGGGCGATGGAACCATTTACCTCTGCTCGGTCATCGCTGGCAATCCTGCCGGCAACCAGGCCTCTTTGAATGCCTACCGGCCCGATGGCACAAACCTCTGGCGCAAAGGTTTCGCTAAAAATACTCTCCAAACACCCTTCATATCCCAGGATGGAACCATCCTGATTGACAGTTATTATGCGAGCGATATAGCCCTGAACGCCATCAATCCCGACGGCACGGATAAGTGGCGGTCCCCGCTCGCCGCCCGGATCACCACCGCGCTCGCCATGGATGGCAGTGGGCGGATTATTTTCGCGGGCACAGACAACATCCTGCGCGCCCTCAAGCCGGGCGGCCAGCCCGATTGGGAGCGAACCTCCGACGGTCCTTTTCCGGCTCATTTCGCCCTGGGTGTCGATGGTTCGCTATTCGATATTGAAATGCAGACGGATCCTTTGGAGGCGAATTCCAATCGGCGTTTGTGTTTGCGTTGGTGCCGCATTTTGCCCGATGGCACGACTGGCCGTGTCGTGGACATCGGCAATGACCGGGGGACGCTGGGATTTGCCCTGGCCGCTAATGGTAATATCTACCTGAACTGCGGGACGAATTTTGCCGCCTTTGACAAAAACGGCAATGCCTTGTGGCAATACGATCCCCAGGTGAAAACCTTGCCCTCGCCGCCCCTGTTGGGATTGGACGGATCGCTTTACTGGGTGGCTGGGAACAATCTTTATGCTTTCAAGACTGCAAGTGGTCTGGCCGATGGCCCATTTCCCATGGCGCGAGCCAACCCCCGGCAGACTGCCAGTGTCAACCGGCCTGTTCCACCACCGCTGCTGGCGCGGTGGCAAAATGGCCAGGTTCAGCTGTCGATTGCCACCCCGGCTTCAGCCGCGTTTACTCTCCTGCAAAGCGGAGATTTTTCGCAATGGCAGATCGCCACTAATGCGACCTTATCGCAAACAAATTGGATTTGGGTCTGCCCGCCTCAGGAGGCTGACCAGCAATGGTTTCGCACGGCCATTCCGTAGGCCCATGATCCGGATAACTTGAGTCAAGGCACTCTCCTTAATCCAAGCTCCTGGGCCGCACGGGGTTTCAACGGCTCTGCAGATCACGTGCCTGGTGATAAACCACTCAGGCACAGATTGGGATTAGGTGGCGATGCTGCCATCGGGATTTGGGCTGGTCCGAAACCCGGATCAACGCTACTCGGCCGCGGTCATCTACGGGGTTGCGTAATGGAACGAACAAAAAGCAAATTCCCAAAACGCGGTCCCGTCCTGGAATAGATTGACACTCCATGAGACGAAAAAGTGGAGTCAG
>CAYPCQ010000212.1:0-9162 GCA_964409245.1 uncultured Verrucomicrobiota bacterium | reverse complement strand
TCTGACTCCACTTTTTCGTCTCATAGAGTGTCAATCTATTCCAGGACGGGACCTCATTCCTTGATTTTGACTATGTCAATCTTGACTTTTTCCGGCCCGATGAACTTCTTGGGCGCAACCTCCCGTTTCCCAGGCCACCTTGGACGCAGCCTGGCGATGCTGCTGGCCATCCAGGCGGTTTGTGCTGCCGGTTTGACCATTCAAAAAATCGAGCCCACCCCGTTGTTCCCCAAACCGCCGCAAGGCGAACCGCTCCGCCAGCGAGCCCGGCTCTGCCTGGACAATCCCGGCCCACCCCTCACCGCTCAGGCCTGGATCACGGTCGGGAATAGCCCGGCTTACCGGGAAGACTTGGGCCGGATTCCCGCCGGCCTATCCACCAACCTGATCCACATCACGGACTTGGCGGCTCCCGCCAGCTTGCGCGTTGAAATCCACGGGACGGACTCGGGGGAAATTCTGGCCCGCCGCGAAATGGCGTGGCAGCCGCAAAAGAAATGGACAATCCATTGCATCTCCTATTCGCACCATGACTTGGGATTCGGCAACTATCCCCACCGGCTGCGGACGGAAATCCGCCACGCCAACATCGAACGGCCATTGAAATATTGCGCCGAAACCGATGGCTGGGATGAGGACAGCAAATTCCGGTTCGTGATCGAAACCAGCGAGCCTATCACCAGCTTCCTCGGCAGCCACAGCGCCGCCGAGGCCGCGGACCTGGCCCGGCGGATTCGGGAAGGCCGCATCCAGGTGGGCGGCGTGCTGGCCACCGTCAATACCGAGCAACTCGGCCACGAGCTGATGGCCCGGCTGTTTTATTTGTCCGGACGCCACACCCCGGATTTGCTGGGCGTGCCCAGCGGCCGCACAGCCCTCATCGACGACGTGATCGGCCTGGCCTGGCCGCTGGCCACCGCCCTCAAGGAGGCAGGGCTCCCCTATTTTTTCCACGGTTACAACGGATGTGGACATTGCCTCAAGCCGGCCGAGAATGAACCGGTCTTTTACTGGCGCGGCCCGGACGGCGATGACCGGTCCAAGGTGCTCGTGCGCTCCGTGGCCTATGGCGGCTACGCCGGGGATTCCCTCGGTGACGCCAGCCCGGCTGGGATCGAGAAATCGATCGCCACCCTGGGGGCCAACTGGCCGTATGACACCCTGCTGCTCCAGGAGGGGACCGATTTCCAATTGGTGACGCGCGACAGCGCCGATAAGATCCGGAATTGGAACCGGCAATTTGCCCACCCGCACCTGGTCTGCGCCACTTTGGACCTGTTTTTCGATGCCATCGCCGCCCAGGCCGATCCGCGCCAGATCAAGACCTTCGCCAAAGATGGCAACAACCAGTGGGCCGATCAGGATGCCACCGACGCCTGGCTCCTGGGACATGCCCGGCGGGCTGGCGAAGCCATCCCGGCGGCTGAAAAGTGGTCCACCATCGCCAGCGCCCTGGCGGGGGGCAGTTACCCATGGACTGATCTTTACCAGGCCTACCACCGCCTGCTGCTCTACCATGAGCACACAGACGCCATCGATTATATCAGCCCCAACCGGGAGCGCATGCGGCAATACGAAACCGAGCTGGTCGAAAACCGCGAAATGGTCCTCGAGGCTGAGGAGTTTTGCCAGCGCGCCCGGGAGGACGCCTTGGCGAAGGTGGAGAGCCTGGCGCCCACCCAGTCCGAGCGCAGCCTGCTGGTGTTCAATTCCCTGCCCCACATCCGCACGGATGTGGTCCGCTTCACTCCTGAATCCATGGCTGGCGATTTCCGGATTGTGGACGATTCCGACGGAGGGGAAACCCCTCATCAGCTGCTGCCCGATGGGCAATGCATTTTCCTGGCCCGGGAGGTTCCCGCCACCGGGTACAAGGTGTTCTCTTTGCTGCCGGGCGGCGCTCCCGCCAAATCCGCGGCGGCGCCGGCGGGAAACCGTTTGGAGAACCGCTTTTACCGGCTGGCTTTTCATCCGCAAACCGGCGCCCTGACCAGCCTCCAGGACCGGGAACTGGGCGTCGAACTGGTGGACCAGGCCGCCCCCCACCATCTCAATGAATACCTTTATGAACAGTTTGAGCAAACCGCCGCGGGTGTGGCGCCGGTTTGGCACCGGGTCGAGTCGGCGCAGACTTCCATCTCAACGGGGCCGGTGGCAACCCTGCTGACGGTCAAAGCAGCACCCGCAGGGGTGGAAAACCTCCAGCAGACGATCCTCCTTTACCATGATCTGAAACGGATCGACTTCGGGCTGGATATCGTGAAATCCCCCTCCGGCCGGAAAAGCCGGCAGAAAAACACGGATCTTTTGCACAAGGAATCGGTCTATGTGGCGATGCCCTTCGCGGTGCCGGATTTCCGTTTCAAACACGAATTGCCCGGAGGGGTCGTGGAGCCGATCCGCGACCAGTTTGAAGGTTCGTGCACTGCCTATTACGCGGTGCGGCATTTCAGCGATGTCTCCAACGAACGATTCGGCATCACGGTCTCGCCGGTGGAAAGCTCCCTCGTTGAATACGGCTACCCACGCTCCTGCCCGATCATTGGCGGCCGCGAACATGAGTTCGAGCGGGATCTGCGCTACCCGGCGCACAGCCGCCTGTACCTTTACCTGGCGGACAACATGTTCGACGTCAACGTCCGGTGGGACCAGCCCGGCCCCATGCGTTTCACCTGGTCCCTGCGCAGCCACGCGGGCGATTGGCGGCGGGGCGCGGCGGATACGTTCGGGTGGGAAGTGCATAATCCGCTGCAGGCACAACTGGCTCACGGCCGTAAAGCCGGCCTGCTGCCGCCGAGCTTCGGCTTTTTGGGGATCGACGCACCCAATGTGGCCTGCACCACCATCAAACCGGCGGAAGCCAATGGCGCCGGTTACATTCTCCGCTTCCACGAAACCCGCGGCATCCCCACCACGGCCACCGTCAAGCTGGGATTTCCGGGCCAAATCGCCGCCGCCACCGAGACGGATTTGGTGGAAAACGACAAGCCCCAGACGCTCACCGTTGAAAAAGGCGGCGCGTTGCGAATTGCCCTCCCGGCGATGGGCTGGAAAACCATCCGCGTAACCTGCCCCCCGGTGGCCGGCGCGGCTGCGGTCCGGGGTTTGTCCGCAGCGGGCATTTCAGATATGCAGGTGAAACTTGCCTGGCAGGCCCAGACGGGGGCCAATTATTACCATGTTTACCGCGGCGCCACGCCGGATTTCAAACCCTCACTCCTGGGTCTGGTGGCCCGGCCATCCACCGCCGGGCATGTCGATCAACCGCAATTGCACCTCGGCGGCTGGATCAATAACCGGCTCTCCCCGGCCACGGCCTGCTATTACCGGGTCGCGGCGGTTTACCCCGGGAACCAGGAAGGGCCAGCTTCCGAAGCCGTCGCCGCCACGACTGCCGGGGCCGAAGGGAAAAACCTCGTCCCCTTGAAAGTGGAAGGCCTGCGGGCCATCCCGGTAAGCCCCATTGCTCCCCTCAATTTCGTCAATCTCCTCTTCCGGACCAGCTGCGAATGCGATGTGCGGAGCTACGAAATCCACCGCAGCACCAACCCTGGATTCGATCCGGCCGCCACCGCCATGATCGGCGTGGTGGAAGCCTCCTCACCGATCAAAGGCTCCACCGAATACGGACACGTGCCCATCGATTACCACGCCGGGGATTATGACCACTTGATGTTCGAGGACACGAACGCACTGCCCCACACCACCTACTATTACCAGGTGCGCGCGGTGGATGGCATCGGCCAGAAAGGCCCCTTCTCCAACCCCGCCAGCGCCCGCACCGGCGCGCCCGCTCCCCCGCCAATCAAGGCGGCGGCTTCCTCGGTTTACGCTCCCCAATATGGCCCGGAAGGGGCGGTGGATGGTTCGCTTGATCCTTTGACGGCGTGGGTTTCCAAGCCTTATGGCGGGGGCACCCCTGAAGCGCCTTCCGCGGCCTGGCTGGAAGTGGAACTGCCCCGGCCGCTTGAGCTGCGGGGAGTGGTGATCGCCGGCGATGAGCGGGCGGTGATCCCCCTGCAGAAAGGCTGGCGGATCGAGCTTCGTGAAAAGGGCGCCTGGGTCACGGCCGCAACCATTTCCAACGCCAATCAGAAAACCATTCGCAGCCTCTGGGAAAGCCCCCGGCAAACCAGCGCCATCCGCGTATACGTCCCGCCGGCGGATCTGCCAAAATCCCAGCTGGCGGATATTCCGGATGGAGTG
Organism: uncultured Verrucomicrobiota bacterium; assembly: GCA_964409245.1. Lineage (GTDB taxonomy): Bacteria > Verrucomicrobiota > Verrucomicrobiia > Limisphaerales > UBA1319 > CAIMWS01. Next base: position 4,956 of record CAYPCQ010000212.1, on the reverse strand, counting down.
GTGCGGATCGCCGAACTGTTGCTCGTGCTGCCCGATGGGAGGGAAGCAGCCATCCCGGATCTCCCTTGATTCAGCGCTGCGCGGATTCAAGGATTCCTGCATTCAGCCGGCCTGGCCGTGTCCCGGCCATTGGTTCAGTGGTACGGGCCGTTTTTTGGGGCAAGATATTTGTCAGCGGCCACGAATCCCGATCGGATCGGAACGCCTGGCGCGTTTCTCGTTTGGCGCACCCATCGGCGGCACCATCACTCTCCTGCCAAGGGCGGGTTTCCGGTTGGACCACCACCGTCAAGCGTGGAAAAAACCGCCAGCGAATGTGCCTGGATGCGGCCAGACTGCAGGCGCAGGACATGGGTAATGCACCGGGGGATCTCGCGCGGCGAATGCGTCGCAAAGATGACGCTGGCGCCCGTTTGGGCCACCACCCCATCCACGAAATCGAGCACCACGGCCGCCAGCGGCGAGTCCAATCCCTGGCAAGGCTCGTCGAGGATCAGCAGCCGGGGCTGGTTGATCGCGGCCCGGGCCAGCAGCACCAACCGCTGGCGGCCATGCGGGAGCGCGCCGAAAGGTTCACCGGCCAAATGCGCCAGACCGAGCCAGCGAAGCCAGCGGCGCGCCAAGGCCTGGCGGTGGGCGGAACAGGGCAGGTAGAGCCCCAAGGTGTTGTGGAAGCCTGAGCAGACCACCTCGAGCGCGCTCCAGGCGGGGGGATAATGCTGGTGCAGCTCCGGCGACAGCCACCCCATGCGCTGGCGATTCCGCCAAAGTGTCTGCGTGGTGGCAATGGGCGCTCCAAAGATCCGGATGTCCTGGGCATGGACTTGGGGATGATCCCCCTGGACCAGGTTCAGCAGGGTTGTTTTCCCGGAGCCATTGGGTCCGAGCAAAAGCCAATGCTCGCTCCGGCGCATGGTCCAGCAAAACGGCTCCAGGAGCAGTTTCGATCCCGCCCGAATGGAAACCTGGTTGAATTCAACCAGGATGGGCGGACTGGCTTGCGAACCATTGCTCTTGCCCCGCTGAATGCGGGAGGGCGCCGGCAGCCCGGCTTGGGCGGCCAATCGGGTGGCCAGCGGGTGATCCAACACTGCGGATTTCGCCCCTTGTGCCACCAGGCGGCGGCGGCCCACCAACAGCAGATGCGTGGTGGCCGGGGGGATTTCCGCAGGCCGGCCGGCCACCACGAGAACCGGGAGCCCATCAGCCATTAATAATTGGATGGCCTCAGCCAGGCGAATCCGCGCCTCCGCGTCCAAACCGCCATAAGGGTCATCCAAAATCAGCAGGGCTGGATCGCGCAATAAAGCCTGAGCCAGCAACACCCGGCGTTGTTCGCCATTGGACAAGAAAATCAGCTTGCGCCGCCATAAATGGCGGATGGCGAGCCATTCCAGCAACCGGTCCCGCCGTGGCGCAAAACCCGGTGGCGCCCGATTGGCTGCCCCCACTTCAAAAGGATTGATCCCCAGCACGCTGCGCCAGGCCAGGTAATCCGCCACGGTTTTCCGGCCCTCGTCGAGGCCGCTATGCCAGCGGGATTGGTAAAAACTGCTTTCATGCAGGGCAAAATCGCGCTGGGTCTGTGGAGAAACCAACGCCACCGAGGATTCCCAAGCGTCCGGTCCAGGTGGGCAGCCGGATTTCTCTGACCGGGGGAAATGGCACCGGATTTCGCCTTCCACCACCGGAACCTGGCCCGCCAAAGCCTGGGCCAGCAGCGATTTGCCGGAGTCGTCGCCCCCCAGGATGGCCCACTGTTCTCCCGGACGCCAAAGCCAGGAAGCGCGTCGAAAAGCCAGCCGGCTTCCGAACCGCACGGCGATGCGGTCCAGAGCCAGCCACTCGCGAATTTCATTTTCCCGCCCCAAGGCATCCATTCCCCCCAGCATGGCTTGCGCCAGGCGCACGTCAAAAAGGAATTTTGACCCAAGGAATTTCGATTCTTGACCCGGGCGGCCGTTGCCCATGTATTAATGCCATCACGATCGGGGATATGAGCCAATACTGCATGAAATCATTCCGGTTCTGGAGCCTGGCTGTCACGCTGTGGCTGGCGATGCCCGCCCGGGCGGAGGTTTTGCCTGCCAACGGTACCCGGCAGGAAGTGGCGGTGAACCTGCCGGGCAGAAAAGCACTGGAGGATCCGACCGATCCAGCGCAATTCCCGGCACAGCCTGGACTGGCTGCATTGACGGCGGTCCGCGACACCAATCCGCCGGTGGTGCTGGCTGTTACCAGGCCGGTTGACGATGGAAGCCTGTCTGTGCTGTTTTCCAAACCAGTAGAAAGCGCTACTGCCGGCGCCGCTACGAATTATACCATCGATAACCGGGCCTCGGTCCTTTCCGCGGTCCTCAGCGGCGATGCGCAAACGGTGGTCCTTGCCACCAGCCCTTTGCGGCCGGGACTGACCTACACGCTCACCGTCAATAATGTGCGGGATCGTGCCGCGGTCCCCAATCTGGCGCCGGCAAACTCCCGGAAAAGCTTCCAAGTGGGGTTCACGCCCCTGGATATTTCACGCCTCACTGGGGTGTCCGAGACGATGGGCCCCTGCAGCCGGCGCACACCCCTGGTCATTTCCGAGATCATGTTCCATCCGCCCGCCCGCCCGGACGGCGCCAATCCCGAATTCATCGAGATCTACAACTCCCAGGAGTGGGCGGAAGAGCTGGGAGGTTTTCGTTTGACCGGCGCGGTGGAATTCACCTTCCCGGACAATCTATTGATTCCCGCCCGCAGTTGCCTGCTGCTGGCGGCCCGACCGGCGGATGTTCAAACGGCCTACGGAGCAACGGCAACTTATGCATACACCAATTCCCTCCCCCGCAGCGGGGGGGCCATCCGGCTGCGCAACCGGCAAAATGCGGTGTTGCTGGAAGTCCGCTACGGCGGGCAGGCGTCCTGCCCCCCGGCCGCGGACGGCGCCGGGCATTCCCTGGTGCTCAAGCGCCCTTCTTTGGGCGAGCGCAACCCGGATGCCTGGGGCCCCAGCGATCGGATCGGCGGTTCGCCCGGCGGCCCGGAAAGCTCCCTGGATAATCCCTATCGGACGGTCCTGATCAATGAGATCCTCGCCCGCCCGGCCCCCCCCTCCGCGGATTATGTGGAATTGTACAACTACGGCGCCAATGCGGTGGATCTGGGTGGGTGCATCCTCACGGATGATCCCCTCGTGGATAAATTCAAGATCCCTCCGGGCATCACCATCCCGGCCCAAGGCTGGCTCAAATGGGGCGCGGAGGCGCTCGGCTTTGGTTTGAAAGCGGCGGGCGACACAGTCTATTTCAAGGATCCAAACCAGGAAAAAGTCCTGGATGCCATCTGCTTTGGCCCGCAGGCAACGGACCGCCCATGGGGGCGCCATCCCGATGGCAATCCCCAGCTCCAATCCCTCTCCCACCCCACCCCGGGCGGCCCCAACGAGCGGCCCGCGTTGGCGGAGGTCGTCCTCAATGAAATCATGCACAGCCCGGCCGGTGGCGACCCCGCCCTGCAGTTTGTGGAACTGTTCAATTGGAGTTCAAACGCGGTCAGCCTGGCCGGGTGGGAAATCAGCGGGGGCATATCCTGGCGTTTCCCCGGCGGGGCGGCCATCGATGGCGGCGGATATGTGGTGGTGGCCGCAGACGCCAATCGCTTGCAGGCGGTTTATCCCCGGCTGGCGCCACGGAATGTCTTCGGCAATTTCTCCGGGCGGCTGGCGGGCGGTGGGGAAGCCTTGGTGCTGACCCGGCCGGAAACGGTGGCATTCACCAATACGGACCACCAAAGCATCACCACCGAATGGCAGATCCCGGTGGACCGGGTGGCCTACCGGGCCGGCGGACGCTGGGGCGCCTGGACCGGGGGCGGCGGCAGCAGCCTGGAGCTGATCGATCCCCGTGCCAGCCACGCTTTGGCCCCCAGCTGGGCGGACAGCGACGAGACCGCCAAAAGCCCCTGGGTAACGCTTGAAACCACGGGACGCCTCGACAATGGCCAGGCCAATGCCGATGGCTTGCAGGTGTTCCTCATGGGGACCGGGGAAATGCTGGTGGACGAGGTGGAAGTAATCCCGCTGAACAGCACGAACCTCTTATCCAATGGGCATTTTGAGAAAGGGCTCACCGGGTGGACCCCGCAGGGCAACCAGTATCTCTCGCACCTGGAAACCAGCGGGGGCTATTTGAACAGCCAGTGCCTGCACCTGGTGGCCACGGGCCGGGGCGATACCGGCGCCAACCGGGTGCGCACCCGCCTGAACCGCACCCTGCCCGAAGGCGCCACGGCCACGATCCGGGCCAGAGTGCGATGGTTGAAAGGATTCCCGGAAATCCTCTTCCGGTTCCACGGAGGACAGTTGGAACTGCCGGGCAACGCGCTGGCCACGCAAGCATTGGGCACTCCGGGCGCCCCCAACAGCCGGGCCGGCAATGCCGGCCCGGCCATCGTCGAGGTGGACCACCAGCCCCTGCTGCCCAAGGCCGGCCAGGCGGTGTGGGTCAAAGCCAGGGTGGAGGATCCGGATCACGTGGCCAGGCTGGTGCTGAAATACCGCCTGGACCCCTCCACGAACCTGGTGGTGGTGGCGATGACCAATAATGGCGCCGGCTATTTCAGCGCGCAGCTGCCCGCCCAGGCATCGGGCCTGGCCGCCTGGCACTTGGAGGCGCAGGATGCCGCCGAGCACCCGGCCATCACCCGGTTTCCAGCCAGCGCCCCCGGCCAGGAATGCCTGGTGCGCTGGGGTGACCCATCCACCCCCACCCGCTTCGGCGCCTACCGCGTTTGGCTGACGAAAAAAACCGTGGACCGCTGGACGGCCCGGGAAAAATTGAGCAACGACCCGTTGGACTGCACGTTCGTCTATGGCGGCCAGCGGGCGATTTACAATACCGGCGCCATGTATGCCGGCAGCCAGGGCAAACGCATTTAAAAGCCCAATAAATGCGATAAATAGTTAAGATCCCA
>CAYPCQ010000211.1:0-9619 GCA_964409245.1 uncultured Verrucomicrobiota bacterium | reverse complement strand
CCAGCAATTGATCGAGGGGGAAAACCCCGCCCGCCACCAGGAGGGATTTCCAGGCTCGGCGGCCCGGCACTGATCCTGTGCCAAGGATCTCCAGGAGGCGCCAATCCGCCACCCCGCCTGGCTGCCCAAACCGGCGGACCACCCCTCTGGCAGCCCCCGTGGTTCCTGATCGGGAAGGCGGTGCGGAATTACCACATGTTCCAATAGGTTCCGGCTTGAGCGGCCCAGTAATTGGTCATCTGGCTGAGTTTCTTCCAATGCACCGAGCCGTCCAGCAGGAGCGAATTGCCACCCTGGGCGCCCACTTCGCGGGAGGTGGTCGTCTTTTTGACCCACAGGAAGGGGATGCCCACCTGCCGGGCGGCCCCGCCCCGGCAATGCGGGGCGATCACCCAGCCGTCGCCGCCCACCGCCTCGGCCCAGGCGTTGAGGTCGCAGGCCAGGGCCAGCTGCGGTTTGTCGGTGGTCTTCTGCGGGGAGACCCATTGGGGTGAAGGCTCGCCCGCCCAGGGCTTTTTGTGGCCGCCATTGTAGCTGTAGCCAATGACATAGCCGTAGGGGTAACGGTAATACTGGAAGGTGCCGGCCAGGCTGGGGCAGGTGCTCATGTTCGTGCCGCTGTATTTCTTGATGCCGTTGAAGGTGTTGGTGCTGATCCAGATCGTGTGGGTGAAGCCATCGTCCCGGTAGCCTTGCGGCAGCCGCTCGTTGTTGTCGATGCCATACATCTGCAAGGCCAGGCCCAGCTGGCGCAGGCCGCCCTGGCAGGCGGACCGCTTGGCGCGCTCCTTGGCGACGGTGAGGGCGGGGAGCAGCAGCGACGCCAGGATGGCGATGATGGCGATCACCACCAGCAGCTCAATGAGCGTGAAGGCCAGGCGGCGGCGGCCGCCGGGACCACGGATATCATCCTTCATAATAAACAACCTTTCGTTGCCGCCGCAGCGGCCATGGATCAATCCCCAATCCCCATTTACAAGCTCCAGCCGGGCCGGTATTCGCGATGCAGCAGCCGGTTGGCGGCGGCGTGGTTGGTGACGCGGCAGGCGGGGCCGTCCCAGGCCAGTTTTTGCCCGGCGCGGACCGCCACGTTGCCCAGCAGGCAGGTCTCGGTGAGCAGGCCTGCGTGGTCCACAAAGTTGGCCCCGGCGGGCGGGCCGCCGCGGCAGGCTGCCACCCATTCGTGGTAATGCCCAGGCGATCGGGGCAGCGTTTTGGGCGGACGGCGGTAGGTTTCCATCCGCGCTTCGGGGATGAGCCGCTCCCCCATGAGCTTGCCCCGGTCACCGATGTAGATGATATCCCGCAGGGGATCCTCCGGCTCCAGCTCCGGTGGGCGGGGCGGCTTCAGCCCGCCATCATACCAGGCGAGCGCCAAAGGGGGCAGGCTGCCGCGCCGGGGAAACTCGAACCGGGCCATGACACCCAGCGGGTAGGTTTCGGGATTCAGCTTGGTGGAGCAGGCTTCGACGCTGGAGGGGTGGCCGAGCTTGAGGGCCTTGAATACCGCCGATAGCTTATGGCAGCCCAGATCCCCCAGCAAACCGGTGCCGAAATCCCACCAGTTGCGCCAGGTCCAGGGATGGTAGGCGGAATGGTAGGGGCGCTCTGGCGCGGGACCCAGCCAGAGATCCCAATCCAGCCCTTCGGGAACCGGCTGGGCCTCGGGTGGGCGGCCCTCCCACGGCGGCCATTTCCAAAAGCGGGCTGAGGACCATACCTGGACCTCATGCACGGCGCCGATGGCGCCATCGGCGATGATTTCGCTGACCACCCGAGCCTCCTCGGAGGCCTGGCCCTGGTTGCCCAGCTGGGTCGCTACTCCGGCCTGGCGCGCCGCTTCCGCCACCTGCCGGGCCTCGAACACGGAATAGGCCAGGGGTTTTTCGCAATAGACATGCTTGCGGCGTTTCAAAGCGGCCATGGTGATGACGGCGTGGGTATGGTCCGGGGTGGCCACCATGACCGCGTCCACCTCCTCTTTGGCGAGCAATTCCCGGTAATCGGCATAACTGTGGCAGCCGCGGAATTTCCCGGAGCGTTCCTGCCGGCCGTAGAAATCCTCCACCGCGCGCCGGGCGGGATCACGGCCGCACGGCTTCTCTTCCTTGCCTTCGGACCAGTTCCAGGACAGGTAGCGGCCGCTCTCGCGGTTCACATCGCACACGGCCACCACCTGCACCTCGGGGAATTTCAGAAGGGCGGCCAGGTTCTGCATGCCTTGCCCGCCCACGCCGATGCCCGCCAGGTTGATGCGTTCGCTGGGAGCCACCTGGCCGGCGCCGCCCAGCGCCCGGCGGGGCGCCAGCGTGAAAGCGGCCGCCGCGGCGGTCCATTGGAGGAACCGGCGGCGGGGCAGGGGGGTGGCGAAGGTTGGGTTGGTATTCATGGGCGGAGGTTGCGGGTTCATGGGTGGTTGGTTAGGATCAGGCGTGGATCAGGGAGCAGAGCGCCACGGGTCGCCGATCGGCGTGTAGCCGGCGTGCCAGGTCACGCGTTTGATATCCTGCAGCTTGAGATTGCCCGCCCGCCCATCCGCGTAGCTCATGTTGATGCCCCCGGGCAGGCGCTGGCCCTGGCTGACCCTGGCTTTGCGCATGATGGGATGGCGCGCGAGGCAGACGCGGCCCAGGCTGGTGCCCACGTCCCCTTTGAATAAATCCGTGGGCGGCATGTCGCCGGTGGAGGGCCAGGTGTCCGGCCACAGCGCATCCATGAAAAACGGCGTGGTGGATGGGGACCGGATGGCGGTGTCTTTCTGGAAGAACTTCGGTTTTTGGTCGGGCGTGATCCAGCGGCTGATGCCGTTGGGATTGCTGGTATCGTAGTAATAAAGCCAGCCGTTGATGGAATAGCTGCCGGTGTAATTGGTGATGCTGGAGGTCCACAGCCACGGCGCCGCGGCGGTGCCGGCGTTGTCCGGCGGGGCCGGGATCCGGCTCGTGGCTCCCGGGCAGAGGCGGATGGCGTGGACGCGCCCCTGGTATTCAATGAGGGTCTTCATCCAGAGCGTTTCCGTGATGGTGTAATCGATCGATTTGCCGGTGTCCGACTGGTACATGAAGGCGGCGGTGGTCAGCTGCTTGAGGTTGTTGATGCACTTGATCTGGTGGGCCTTGTTTTTCGCCTGCGACAAGGCCGGCAGCAGCAGCGACGCCAGGATGGCGATGATCGCGATGACCACCAGCAGTTCAATCAAAGTAAAAGCACCGCGCCCGGAGCGGGCGCCTGGAGGTTCTGGGGCCGGAAATTTCATGTGTGTTCTCTTGGCCTGAAACTTACCTTGGTTCCCGGCCCGGCACAAGCACAAGACGCATGCCGCACCCGTGGGATACGGCGCGCGCGCCTTGGCTCAACGGGCCGCAGGCTGTTCCCGGCCCGCCTGGTTGACGACGGCCATGGCGGGGCTGCCTGCCTCCGGTTTCACGTTGAAGAAATTATCGTGCTCAAAGCAGGTTTGGGTGCGGTCCTGGGCGCGGTTGTTATACACCATGGGCGTGGCCACCTGGTAAACCACGTTGCCCGTGATTTCGATGAATCCGCTGCCCTCATCCAGGTAAATCCCCCCCGGGCCACCGGGGCCGTTGTCGTGCAGGAGGTTGTTGCGGATGACCGTGCCCGGCTGGTTGCCCAGGGTATAAATGGCGCCGCCGTCGTGGCGCCGGAGCATGACTTGGTGGATATGGTTGCACTCGATGCGGTTGCCGCCGGCGGGGGTCGGTTTCTGATAGCGGAAGGGGAGCGTGTAAGACCCGGCCCCGGCGTCCTGCTCGCCCCATCCCCATCCCATCGAGACGCCCGAGTAGGGCAGGTGATCCAGCTCATTGCGGGCCACCACCGTGCCCCGGGTGTAGCCGGCAAAAACACCCACACTGTCCTCGTATTCCACCCCGATATGGTGGATGCGGTTGTTGGCCACGGTATTATTGCTGACCATCCAGCGGGGATCGGCGGGATGGTGGCTTTGGGTATCCACATTGCCGATCTGGATCGCGCTGCCGGAAATGTCGTAGAAGGAGCAATCGTGGACCAGGTTGTTGCGGGAGCCATGCTCCAGATCCAGCCCCGCGCCGCCCAGGCGGGTGAACGTGCAGCGCTCGAACCGGCAATTTTCAGCCGCCTGGAGCACTACGTTGGCGGGGCTTTTCAGGTATTCGTTATGGAGGTTGACCAGCCAGCCATCCCGCTGGAAAACCTGCTGTTCCGTGAAGATGAAATTGGCCTGCACATCGGGGTGGCCGATGCGGTTGGGGCGCAGCCAGGTGGCGTCGGCGAAAGTGATCCCCTCGAACTCCACGTTGCGCACCGGGTTGGGCGGTGTCCCTGCGAGGGCCAGGAGCGTTTCCAAAACCGGGGCCACCACCTCGGCGGTGGCCATATCCTCTCCGGTGCGCGGCAGGTAATATATGGCCCGGGCGGCCCGGTCATGATACCACTCGCCTGGTTCATCCAGGAGTTCCAAGGCGTTTTCCATATAAGCCGGGTCTTTGGCCTGCACGCCCTCCTTGCGCGAGGCCAGGAAAAACCACGGCTGCTGCATCCGCACCCGCGCGCGGCCCGCCAAATCGCTCCGGATTTCCGCCACCCGGCAGATCATGTGGCTCCAGGAATTAAAATACCCCAGCTCGATATCGGCCGGATTTCGCCAGCCCGCCAGCCCGCCATCGGGGAAAAGGTGCCCGGCCTCGGCATCGCAGAAATCCAGGCCCCCAAACCGCTCCACGCCGGGCGGACACTGGCCCCGGGCCCGCACGGCCCGGCGGCCATTGACATAGAGCTGGCGGAATTCCCCTTCCGCCAGGGGGGCCATCCATTTCCCATCAGCTTGCCTGCGCCAGTCCGGGATGAAGCGTCCGCCGCTCAGCACCGGCTGATCCCCAGCCCAAGCCCGGAACCGCACCCGGCGTTCCGATGAGCCGATATCCGCGGCGGACAAAACCAGGGGCTGCGCCAGGCGATAAATCCCGCCCTGGAGGTAAAAGGTGACATCGCCAGACGGGGGCTGCTGGCGCAGGATTTCGCGGGCCTTGGCCAGCGATCGGAACGGCTTGTCCGGCGAGCCGTCGTTTTGATCCGAGCCCGAGGGCGAAAGGTGGAATACCCGCGCAGTGCCATCCCCGGCCGGCGTGGGCGCCACCAGGGGATATTGCGTGCGCAGCTCCACGCGGGTGATCCGCACGGGGCTGGCGCCACGGTTCGCCAGGCTCAGCACATTGTCCCCGGGGCGCAGGGCGGGCAGCGGCACGCCGGCGTTTTCGGCCAGGGCCGTCCCATTGACAGTGCAGGCGATCGCCGCCGCCGGCTCGATCAGCAGCGAAGCCTGGCGCGGCTGGTTTTGGGGAGCCAGGGCCAGCCCGGGCACCCGCAGGACCAGGTTGCGGGATTCGCCCGGCGGCAAATCGAGGGGCAGGGGCGCGGGCAAATCGATGCCTGCCACCCGGTGCATGCCGTCCACCATTGGCAGGTGAAGCTCGCGGCCGCGCAGCCGGGCGGGATCGTTTAATTGGGGAATCCAGGACCAATAGGGGTGCGGTTTGGTCTCCCGCCAGCAGGGGAAGTTGAAAAGGCAGATGCCATCGGCGCCGCTGGCATGCAAGCCGAGTGCCGCCGCGCGCAGCGTCTCCTCCCGGTGCGGCTGGCCGCCGTAGCCGAATTCGATGCCCGCATAGATGGGCACCGGGCGTCCGGCCAGGGCCTGGCGCAGCTCATCCAGCGGCATGGCAAAATCGGTCGTCAGGAACGGGGCCGCCGTGAGGAAATCGATCAGATCCTGGCCCGCCCAGCCGGCGATATCCACCCCCAGCTCCCGGCAGCCGGCCTGGCTGGTGGGCACCCGCACCGCCACCAGCAAAGGCCGGCCGAGCTTGCGGCCCAGCTCCCGGGCCTTGGCGCGCACCCGCTGGACTACTTCGGTCAGATGCTGCCGCTGGCCCCAGGCGTCCTCCCGCGTGCCGCCCAGATGCCGGGGAAACCGCATCCAATCCAGCTCGATCCCATCCGGCTGGTATTTTTCCATCAGCTCCTCCAGCAGGCGCAGGGAGTATTCGCGGACCGGTGCGAGGGAGTAATCCAGGCATTGGGACATCCAATCATTGGGATTCTGGCCCCGCGCCACCCGGTATTCGGGGTGCCGGTGCCAGAACGCGCTCAAATCCGGTTCCTTCGGATCGTTGACATTATGGACCTCATTCATGCGGAAGGTGATCATCGTCTCGAAACCGCGGGTTTTGAGTTCCGAGAGGAACAAACCGAAGGGATCGATCCCGGACTTGACCAGCGCCGGGAGTTTGCCGCGGGTGGCCAGCTCTTCCTGGGCGCTGGGATACATCATCTTTTGGATGCCATTCGGGCAGACGAGGTAAGTTGTCACTTCGTTGGGGCACTCGGCCGCGTGACGGCGGACCATCTCGGGCGTCAAATCGTCCCGCCAAAGCAGGTTGGTGCCATCATTGTTGAGCAAAAACCGCTTCCTGGCCGGCGTCCGGGTGGCGGTGGGATCAGCGGCAGTTTCGGCCGCGGATCCGGGAAGGGCGGCCACTAGCAACAGCCAGGCGGCGGCCAGGATGCCACCTGGGAGCAGGTTTTGAAGCCTGGCGTAAAGCGGGTGAAACCGGCTGCTGGTTTGGACACCGGCTGGCCCGGCAGGTTGGTTGGTTTGCATTTTCATGGGGTGTTGGTGGCTTTTCCCAGCCTGGTTTCAAGGCCGGAGGGTGAGGGTGTAGCGGTAGTTCCCGGCAGTCGCCCAGTCCGCGCGGTTGGATTCCTGGCCAAAGGTGGTGATATGCAGGATCAAATCGTGCGTGCAACGGTCCTCCACGACCGGGAAATTGGAGAACTGGATGTCACCCTGGCCAAACTGCCGGTCGTCGATGGCGGTCACCGTGTGGCGTTTCAGGGCGGCCCGTTCTTCGTCCACTTCCGCGATGACCAGCGGGTAGCGGGGCGAATTGCCAGCCGGCGGGGTGGCGCTGATGTTGCCCAGCCAGTAGAGCTTGCCATTGGCTCCCAGGCGGAGCATCCGGTGGAACGAGGAGGGGGAGTAGAATTCCGAGCCGTCGCTGTAGCGCCATTCCGCGGGCGGGGAGAAGGCGCCACCGCCATCGGTGGAGAGGCTGAAGAATTTGCGGCCGGGGATTTTGGCAGAGGTGCCGTCCCAGCCCTGGGTGGAGCCACGCCAGACCACCAGCAAGCGGCCATCCTTCAGCTCCGCCGCCTCCGGCTCCATCAGCCCGCGCGCCGATCGCTCGGGCGGGATCTCCAGGCGCGCCCCGGCGTGCCATTGGTATTCCTGCTGCGCCATGTTCCAACGGCCGTTGAAGCAGGCCGAGCCCATGCGCCAGGGCCGTTGGTCGTTTTTCGGATCGCCGGGGGCATTGGCGTGGGCCAGGACCACCACCAAGGCGCCATTGGACCGGATGAGCAGGCTGTTGCCGGGATAGCCTTCGTTGTGGTTGAGAAACCCTGCCGCCAGCGGGTGGACGGGATCGAAATCCCCGCCCTCCTCGTATTTTAATTGCCTGGGGCTGGACCAGGTGCGGCCCTGGTCTGGCGACGTGCGCACGTAGGTGAAATTGTGATATACACCCTGGAGGTTGATCTGGCGCAGCCATAGCTGCACCAGGCGCCCGGAGGCGGGATCATACACCCCCACGCTTTCACCTTCCCAAACCGGCGTGCCTTCATAGCTGAGCTTGTTCGAGCACTGGACGGCCGTCCAATCCGTCCAGGTGCGGCCATTGTCGGCTGACCACCGGGCCTGGATGTTTTCGCCGACATCGGATTCCCGCTCGATCCCCCGGACCTCGCGCAGCTCCTGCTGCGGCCCCACATATTGCAGGGATGCCCAGGGCGCCACGCGGGGCGCGGGATGCGGGAGATACAGCTCCTTTTTCACCCAGGCGATGGGCAGGTTGGCCAGCCACGGCGCGTTGGCTGTTGCGGCCGCCGGGACTCTCAGTACCTGGCGCAGGCCCTCCAGCAGGCGCGTTTCGGCGCCCGGGGCCACCCAGCACCAGTCGGCCAGGTTGCCATCCTCCTCCGCCAATTGGCGGGCGGTGGGGATGTAGCCCGGAGCGCCCTCCCCGAACCCGGCCACCAGCACAAAGCTGTCCGGGCGCATGCGCTGGGCCGCCAGCTGATACTCCACGTAAGATTCGCCGGGCAGGATCAGCCATTGGGCGAGGCCGAAATCGAGACAAGGGATCTCAATGTGGTGGCCCGCGTCCGCGCGCTGGCGCCAGCTCAAACCCATGGCGGCGAGGCACTGCTGGAAGGGCGGAGTGCCGGGCGCCAGCCTGGCCCGCAGCTCGGCGGGGCTGAATCCCCCGCCATCCCGCGGCTCCAGGCGCACCCGTTCCACGCGGAACTCCGCCCGGGACAGCGGCGCCCGGCGCGTGGCCTGCCAGGCCTGAACCATGGCCTCATACAGCCGCTGGGCCAGCGCGGCGCGGTTGGTGGTGGAGCCGTCATTGTACTTGCCCGCCGTGGTGTTGCCGGCGCAGCCCGTGAAATAGATCTGCATCACGCCGGGGGTCTCCTGCTGCCGGCGCCGGCGCGCCAGGCCGGGAAAATCCGCGGATACCTCCCCCTGCCCGTAATAGCTCATGGGATGAACGGCGTAGCCGCTCACCGCCGCCACCGGCGTTTCCCCGTCCCAGAAGCTCAAAGTCTTGAGCCAGGGATCGATCAGGTTTTCGGGCGCCTCCCGGGCCGCCGGGTTGCGGGTGCTGCTGGTGCGGTCGTAGCGCACAGTCCCATCCGCCAGCAGATACCGGCGGTTCGACGCGATCCGCTCCACCGGGGCCTCGCCCAGGCCGAGGCCGGTGATGGGCCGCGCCGCCGGCAGGGACTCCCGCAAGGCTTGTGCCACCCGCCGCACCGCCACCTCGTGGAAATCCGGATCGCACACCGTGCCGGCCGCCTGCCGCTCCCGCAGGAGGCGTTCCGCCGCCAGATCCGCCACGGGCGCATCGTGCTGGTGCACCGCGCATACCATCACCCGCTCCCGCTCCGTGCCCGCCGCGTCCGCCAAGGCCAGCTGCCAGCGTTCCAGCGCCTCGTTGCGGATCTCGCACCAGTCCACCGCCACAAACACCACCGGGCGGCCGGCTCCCAGGAACACCAGCCCGCGCGCCTCCAGGGGATCGGCCACCTTTTTCGACAGCCAGGATCCGCCCATCATGCCGTGGCCCATCGGCACCGTGACCTCGGCGGAGAAAGTGGCCAGCCGGAAAACGGCGGGAGCGGGAGCCCCGGGCGCCGGGCAGCTTGCCAAAGCCAGCGCCAGGCAGGCCAGCGCCCGGAACCGGCCAAACCATGGTTTGGTTGAGGGATGATGCATGCCAGACATTATTCTGGAAGCAGCTGGCGGGCAATGATTTTTCCCGCTGTGCCGGAGCTTCCCCTGCGCGGGGTTTAACCGGGCGGCTCAAAGCGGATTACATCTCTGAACTTATCCAAATCCTGGTCGAAGGAGGCGATTGGCACTTGCCGTTCGGCTGCGATTGCAGCCAGCAAGGCATCTGCAAAATCGACGGTGACCGATTTATAACGCCGCCTTCCACACTTATTCTAGTTCGCTTTCAAGTTGAGACTAACTATCCAAGGCCAAGCGCAAATG
>CAYPCQ010000210.1:0-10397 GCA_964409245.1 uncultured Verrucomicrobiota bacterium | reverse complement strand
CGGCCTACAGGGGACTTCAACCCCATCAGCCCTGAGTCATGTCCGGCGTACAAAAAGGGGGAAGACGGCCTGACCGTCCTCCCCCCTGAAGTCCAGCGCCGCCCGGGCGATTAGATTTTCCGATAAAGCGGGCCGAAATTGGCGCAGGCGCGCTGATCAGCGCCCTCGGTGTCCGCTGTGCCAAACGCATTCCAAGCCGCCGGCCGGAAGACCTCCCCGGCGGGAACGTTGTGCATGAACACCGGGATCCGCAGCATCGAAGCCAGCGTGATCAGGTCCGCCCCGACGTGGCCGTAGCAAATGGCGCCGTGGTTGGCGCCCCAGGCGTTCATGACCGAGTACACGTCGCGGAAACAGCCCTGGCCTGTCAGGTTGGGCACGAACCAATGCGTCGGCCAGGTGGGATTGGTCCGCTCCTCGAGGCGGCTATAAACTTTTTCCGGGATATCCACAAACTGGCCTTCGGCCACCTGGAGCACCGGGCCGATGCCTTTGACCAGGTTGAGCCGCGACATCGTCGCCGGCAGGTTGGCGCGGGTGCCGAAGGAGGAGGAATACCCGCCGCCGCGGAAATACTCGTAAATGGCCGGGGGCCAGGTGGTGGCGGCCAGGCATTGGGAGGCTTCCTCGGGGGTGATTTCCCAGAAGGGCTTCAGGGCTGGCTGGCCATTTTTCTTCTGGCAGCCGCAGCCATCCAGCGCCGCCGCCCCGGAATTGATAAGGTGGATCAGCCCGCCCGCGGCGGCGCCGGCCAGCTTCTGCCCGGTCACCCGCTGGATGGCCTCGGGGCTCCAATAAGTGCGCACGTCGGCGAAAATCTGGGCCGTGCCGGTCAGCAAGTGGCCGAACAGCATGCTCACCCCGTTGAGGCAGTCGTTTTCGGTGGCCACCAGGTACGGCTGCCGGATGCCGCTCCAGTCGAAGCTGGAATTGAGCATGGCCTCGAGGAAATCGCCGTTGGGGAAATGATCCGTCCACTGGCGCTGGCCCTGGAATCCGGCCAGGATGGCGTTGTGGCCTAAAGCCTCTTCGCCGAAGCCCAGCTCGGCCAGCCGGGGATTGCCCACCATCATATCCCGCACAATCATGGTCATTTTCACCACGAACTCCCATTCCCAATCCCGGCGCTGGGCGTCCCGCTGCTGGCTTTTCTCGTTATAATCCTTCCCGATTTTGCAGTGCTGGCGCACCCAGGCCATGGCCTGCTTCAATTCCTGGCCGTCCAGGATGGCCTCCTCCACGCGCCGGATCAGCTCGCTCATGTCCACCGCTTCCACGCGCATCCCGAGGAAATCCTCGAAGAAATCCTGGTTCACGATGGAGCCGGCGATGCCCATGGAAACGCCGCCCACCGATAAATAGGATTTGCCCCGCATGGTGGCCGCCGCCAGGCCGGCCTTGACGAACCGGAGCAGCTTGGCTTCCACATCCGCCGGAATCGTCTGCGAGCCGGCATCCTGCACATCCCGCCCGTAAATGGTGAACGCCGGCAGGCCTTTCTGGCTGTGCGCCGAGTTCACCGCCGCCAGGTAAACCGCCCCGGGGCGCTCGGTGCCGTTGAACCCCCAGATCGCCTTGGGGGTGCCCAATTCCATATCCATCGTTTCCGAGCCATAGCACCAGCACGGCGTCACCGTCAGCGACACCCCCACCCCTTCCCGCCGGAATTTCTCCGCCGCCATGGCGGCTTCCGCCACGCCCCCAATGCACGTGTCGGCCAGCACGCACTCCACCGGCAAACCGCAGGCATGACGCAGGCTCCTGGTGATCATCTCCGCCACCTGGCGGGCCATGTCCATGGTCTGTTTCTCGAGCGACTCGCGCACCCCTTTGCGCCGCCCATCGATGGTGGGCCGGATGCCCACCTTGGGCAGGCCACCGATCAGCCGATTGCGTGGTTCAATAACGTTCATTTGGTTTTCCTTGTTTGGTTTCGCAGCCATTTGCGCTCCGTTCTAAAGGTAAAAGGCCGCCATTTCAATGAGGATCATTCGCCGCCGCGTCCAGGACCGCCTGCCGGACCTCCAATCCCGGCTCGAATTCCGCCCGGATTTTCTGCCGGAACCACCGGAAGGCGGGCCGCCGCCGGGCGTAAAACAAGTGGCTGGCCCGGTTCGGCTGGCAATCGGATGCGCCGAAGCGCGGGATGGGCTGCCGGAAGGTTCGGCAGCCCGCCAGCAGCTCCGCCCAATCCTGCTCCAGCTTGCGGCTGGAGGCCGCATGCCATAGCTCCACCGGCTGCGCCCACTGCAGCAGGTAATCGATGTGCCAGAACGGTTTGGCGGTGGATCCCACGTGATGCTCCAGCCGCGCGCGCAGCCCGCCGCTGCCGTGCGCGCTCCCCACATAGGCGTAATACCCGGGGATCAGTTCAAACGTGCCCAGGCGCCCGATAGCCAGGCGCCGCGCCTCAGCCAGGCGGGCCAGCACCACATAAGTTCCTTTGGCTTCAGGCAGTTCGCAGTTCATGGTGGATCGGCATGGCCGCCATCCGCGGCGCGGGGTGGCGCCGCAGTTCAATCACCCCATGCCTCGTCAATAATGGCCCCACCTTTGATGGTGAAGTCCACGCCCAGGTCGCCCCACGAGGCTCCGTCAGACCAGCTAGCGGTGAACGCCTGGTCCGCGGCATAGTCTTTCACATCCACAAAGAAGGTCTCGCCATCATCCAGCCGCGCGCCGCCCCACTCAGCCAATCCCTTTTTCAGCCGCTCCCGCAGCTCCGGCTTCAGCGCCTCCAACACCTCCAGGAGGGCCTCCAGCTTCGCCTTCCCGGGCCAGGCCAGGCGGGCCTCAAACACGCGGAACTCCGTGCCCCGCCAGCTGAAGCTCCAGCCTTCACAATCGCGCTGAAAGGTGATCTCAACCCCCTCCACCGTGATCTTGGGGTCCGGCTTGCGCGCTTTGGAGAAAAGTCCCATACCGGGCCCGAATATATTCACCGCCGCACCGGTGGCAAGACCCGGGTTGGTGGGCCGGCGGTGGGGCGTAATGCGCCAGCGGTTTCCCTTGGACGGGTTGCGGGAAGCGGGGCCGGTGGAGGAATCTGGGTGCTGGTGAAAAGCCACCTTGCCGCGGGCAGGCCGTTCGCGCAGCCTGTTTGCCAATGGCATTTTAGGAAGAACCTGTATGAGCGATTGGATTCCACAACCAGCAGCGTCCGGCGGGGAGTTCTTGCGCTGCCAGACCGAGGACAGCGGCACGCGCTGGGGAGTGCGGTTTGAGGCTGGACATTGGTGACCTATGACCAGGCAACAGTGATGCCATGGTTGAAAGGGTGGCTTGAGCAGAGGCTCGAACATGGCGGTGCTTTTTTCGTGGATCATCGCCCCATCGCGCCGAACAACTTCGGCGGTTGGCAAAGTTCACAGGGGGAACTCTGGAATGCGGAAAAAGACTCCGGCTGGCGGAACGCGCCCCCCGCGCCTGAACGGAAGCTTCCGCCTGGAGAAGCCCCGATTCGATCATTCAGGATCCTTCACCAGGAGCCGGGATTGAAGGGGCGGCTATGCCAATTGCAGACGGGTGACCGGAGTGCCATCCATGGCGACAGATACACCCGCCGCTACAGCCGCCTTCCCGGCCTGGGGATCCCACAATTCCAACGCTTTTTTTGCCGCAGACCGGAGTCCGGCATTGGAGAATGGCCTGGTGGAAGAATTGGCGATGACATGCCAGCCGCCTTGTGCAGGACCAAAAGCTTGCCGCCCTTGGGAGCCGGAAAAAAAATAACCGCAGCAACCTCGCTGGTCCTTTTGGCCAAGGACTTCGTTACTCATTCGTTACAGATCACAAGGATAAGCGCCTCATTCGTGCCTTGCCCTTGGCCAAAATCCCGGCGCGATCTTGCCACCTTTATTTGTTTCCGACTCCTAAAGGAGCAACTGGCCTTTCGTGGTGGCACAGCACTGCACAAGTTGTTCCTGAAACCGGCCACGCGGTATTCCGAAGACATTGACCTCGTTCAATTGAACGCCGGAGCGATCGGCCCGGTGATGGACGGCGTCCACGAGGCGCTGGATGCCTGGCTGGGAGCGCCGCGCCGCGAACAGAAAGAAGGCAACGTGACGCTGACGTAACGGGTCAGCTCGGAGATCGCTCCAGTCGTGCCGTTGCGGCTGAAGATTGAAATCAACACGCGGGAGCACTTCACGGTGCTGGGGCTGGTGGAGCAAACTCGCGCGGTGGCGTCACACTGGTTTACGGGATAGTCGGCGATTGCCACGCTCGCCATCGAAGAATTGCCTGGCACAAAGTTGCGGGCACTCTACCAGCGGCGCAAGGGCCGGGATCTGTTTGGCCTCTGGCTGGGGCTGGCGCAAGGCCGGGCGAACCCGGCGACGGTGGTGGATGTGTTTCGCAAGTATGTCACCGCGGAGGGGAATGCAATTTCACGAACGGAATTCGAGCAGAACCTGGCGTAGAAGATGAAGCACGCTGATTTCTTGAGCGACCTGCCGGCGCGGCTGGCATCGGAAGGAAAGGCACAACTGAAGCACTGAATGGCAGTGGATTTCGCGCAATGGACCGCGCCCGGCAGCCTAAGCAAACCTGGCTTCATGCAGCCTGGCCGCCCCTGCAAGCGGGCCCAGACACACTCTCCAATTCAACCTGCTTGTTAACAGTGAGTTCCGTCTTAACGGCCACGGAATACTGGCGGGATGAAAAACCGGCAAGCCGGGTTTCCTGCGGTAGTTGGCTTCGCCTTTCGTTTTTGGTTTTGGCAGAGCAGTTGAAACTCAAGTGGCTCAGAGGTTTGTGTTTGTCAGCCTGTTTCAACTCACCTTTTTAGGATTATTTGCAGAAACCAGCTGCGTCCAGCCAGCTTGCCAGCTCCAAAGGGCACGGCAAATCTCCGGTGAAAAATGCGCCATTACTGACCTGGGGCGAGGACGGGACGGAACCCTAGAGCGTAGTGCCTGAGGACGGGCCAGTCGTTGTCACGGCACGCCGAACGGCAGCGCCAGCTGTAGTGGCCCCAACCGCCCCCGCGATCCACGCGGTACGAACCCGTATTTGGACCCCGTGGGTCAGACACACTTCCTCCAGGCAATAAGTCCGCATACCAGTCCTGGCACCACTCCCACACGTTTCCATGCATGTCATACAAACCCCAGGCGTTGGGCAGCTTCTTGCCCACCGGATGCGTGGTATAATAGTGGCCATCACCGAAGTAGTCTTCAGAAACACCTGGAGGCTTGATGGTGGCATAGCTGTTATCGACATACCACGCATAATCCTTCAAGCTCGTGTTGCCGGGATCATCCCCATAACTGAACCGTGTCATCGTCCCCGCCCGGCACGCATATTCCCACTCCGCCTCAGTCGGCAACCGATACTCATAACCGGCTGGCAACCGCCCCGCGGCCCGCTCCCGCTCCGTCAACTTCCCGCAATAATTGGTGGCATCGCTCCAACTCACCTGCTCCACCGGACGCTGTAGATCACCGGTGAAATAGGACGGATTGCTCCCCATCACCGATTGATACTCCCCCTGCGTCGTCTCATATTTCGCCATCCAAAATCCCTTGGTTATAGTCACCACCGTCTGTGGCCCTTCATTGGAATTCCGATCCTTTTCCGTGGCGGGACTCCCCATGGTAAACGTACCCGCAGTGATCCAAACCAAGTGCTGTGGATCGGGATTTATTGGGGAGGAACTTTCACCCGCCACTCGATAAAAGCGCTTCGCTGCATTCGTGGCGCTCGCATCAATATAGAAATACGGGCTGTTCGTGGCCTGCACCGTGGCCAGCATCGCCCACCCAGTGGTTTGGTCCAGGTTGGTCGTGTACTCGATACTCACCGCTCCAGTGGGCCCATTGATCCAAATCCCCGGAATCATTTGGATATTCAATTCCATAGGCTGGCTGCCACTCGCCGCAAGGGCAGCACCGGTTAAAACAGTGCCCAGGCAAACCGCCAGCCAGGCCAGCAATCTATTATAACGTCTCGTCCAGATCCTAACCGGACTTGAGGCTGTGGTGGGGGTTTTTCCAGGCACCGCCGGGGCGGCACCCATGGCCAATACGATTTTGTTTCCTGCGCCTGACATAACTTTACTTCCTTTTTTGGCTTTCGCTCCTGAACCGAGCGCCTTGGCGCTTCCAACGAGAGCCTTCGACCGGAATAAGACTAAACCAATCTGGATCACTCCATCTGGCCGAGTTTGGCCGCTGGCCTGGTGGCCGCTCGATCAGGAGACTATTTATTGTTCGACACATTGGCTCTCAGGTATGGACTTAAGCAATCTCCGGAAAAGGTAACGCCATTGTTAAAATCTTTTTCCCCGGGCAACCGAAGTGGCCTTCCAAAGGGAGATAAAGCGGAGGATTGGGACTCCAACTTAGCCTGATTGACTTGAACGGAGCGATATTACTGTAAGCGGAAAATTGCACATACTGCTCTATTGCAATGCATTATATATATTTTTGGTATTTTTTGGCGTCGTTTACCCCATCTCCACATGCCACCCACCCGTTTCAAACGCGGCATAACCAATCCTGGAGCGAAATTTGGAGCAACAAAAGGGTTTGCGGGCAATTAAAGCGCCGGTTTAAACAACAGCCATCTGCCCAAATGTCACCAATTGGAGACAAACGCCGTCCTGCAATCACCTTAGCATAAGCAGATTGCGGAAAGAATCGGTTGCATCATTCAGCATCGCAATTAGTTGTGCAGATTGGGAATGGTTGTTTCCACAGGGGGCGTTTTTCGGACGGTTCTGGAGGGGGGGATGATTTGAAAACCTTGAAACCGGGAAAATTACGAGCCTCCGCGCAGGTGGCTGTAGGAATGGCTTTCCTTTGCGTAAGATGGCTCTAGAACACATTGGAATATTTCATCCCGGAAAAACCACTGGCGCACACCTGTTGGTTTTTAAAAAATGGACTGGCGAAGCAGAGGGGGGCCAATCTTGTCCCACTGTTTGGTGGAAAGGAAAAGCCCCGCCAGATTTAGCCGGCGAGGCTCCGCAACCAACTCAATAAACCGACCAGTTGAGGCAATGGCTTTACTGGTCCTGAAAACTACAGGCCCGACAAAGCTTCGACCGGTTGCGCGGCCAGCACGCGGTCAATGTCGAGCAAGGCTTTAACCACACCTTTGATTTTGGCCATGCCCAGAATATAGGCGGTTTCGATCTGCACGCCAAAGTCCGGGGTCTCCTCAATGTCACTGGCTGCAAGGTTCGCCACCTCCTCCACGGCATCCACCACAATGCCCATCGTGAGTTTGGTGTTGTCCGGTCTTGTCACTTGGACCACCACGATGCAGCTTTGCTCGGTATGGCCACTGGCAGCCATCCCGAATTTCAGGCGCAGATCGATCACCGGAATGATTTTCCCGCGCAGATTGATGACTCCTTTGATGTAATCCGGCATTTGCGGCACGACCGTGGTGTACGTGTGCCGGATGATCTCGCGCACCTTGAGAACTGAGATGCCGTAGGTCTCGTCACCCAGGCTGAAGGTGAGATACTTCCCAGCCAGCCCGGTGATGCCCGTGGCTGCAGTGAGTGTGGTGTTCATAATTCAGTCTTGATCCAGGATTAGAAATTCATGAAGTCCTTTTCCCCTGGGATGGCCCCGCGATCTTTGACGGCGGCGGGCATCGCCAGTTCCGCACTGTGTTGAGTTCCGTTGGGGCTGCGTTTGGCCGCAGCGTGGCTATTGCCAAAGGCTGGCTGGCCGGGGTGCGGCTTGGTGGATCGCGCCACCAAAGCGGCAGGTTTGGCCGTGTTCCTGCCACCCTGGTCCCCATCAACCATGCTGAGCAGGTCACTTACCGCTTCCTTCAGCGCATCGGCTTGGGCGTTGAGTTCCTCCGCCGCGCTGGCGCTCTCCTCCGCATTCGCGGCGTTGGATTGCGTCACCTTGTCCATCTGGCTCACCGCCGTATTGACTTGTTCAATGCCCTGGCTCTGTTCCGCCGAGGCGGTCGCCACTTCCCCAGCCAATTCATCCACCTGGCGGGCTTTGCTCACAATTTCTTCCAGGCTTTTGGCCACTCGGGAACTGATTTGCACCCCGTTGGCGCTCTTCTGCACGGAGTCTTCGATCTTCGTCGCCGTTTCTTTGGCCGCCTGGGCACAGCGTTGGGCCAGACTGCGCACCTCATCGGCCACCACCGCAAATCCCGCTCCCGCCTCGCCCGCCCGGGCGGCTTCGACCGCGGCGTTCAACGCCAGTATGTTGGTCTGAAAAGCGATCTCATCGATGGTCTTGATGATCTTGGCAATGCCGTCGCTGGAAGCTTTGATGTCGTTCATGGCTGCGCTCATAGCCTGCATCTCGCTCATGGCTGCATCGCCCGCCTGCCGGGCCTGGGAACCCAAACTTTTAACTTTGCTGGCGCTCTCCGCGTTGTTTTTGGTCATGCTCGACATTTCCTCCAGGGAGGAACTGGTTTCCTCCAGCGAAGCCGCCTGCTCGCTGGCCCCTTCGGCCAGGGACTGGCTGGCGGAGGAGACTTGGCCGGCCGCCGAGGCGGTTTGCTCCGCGCCAGCGGACAGCACCTCGGCCACCACCTTGATCGGCTTGGTGATGGAACGGGATAATAATGTGCCGATGGTGAGGGCCACCAGCAAACCGCCGAGGCTTCCCACCCAGGTAACCGTCTTGGCCAATGAGGCGTCGGTCCTGGAAGTCTTTTGAGCCTCCGCCGCCACCGAATCGTTGATTTCCAGGATTTCCCCCAACAATATTTCAGCCTCCGTGAAGGATTTGGCCGCCGCCGCGAAACTCAGCTCCTGAGCTTTGGCGAGCAAAGTTTTATCACCCCCCTTGCGGCTTTCCTGGGCCAGATTCAGCACCGCTTCGTGGTCTTTTTTCCAAACCTGCCAGGCGGGGTCAAATTGTTTCCATTTGGCCTCCTCTTCCTTGGTTTGGGGCAGCGGTTCGTAAGCTTTCCAACTCTTATCCACGCGGTCCCAGGCGGCTTTCAACCGGGTTAGTTGTTCGGCCACCATCGCTTCTGCCAAACCGGGAAGCAACAAGGTGCGCTCCGCGGCTTTGATGGCGGTTTGGGCTTCGTTAATGGTGTCGAGGGCTGCAATGCTGGGCAAACGCACCACGCCGACCTCATATAGATGGGTGCTTAAACGGTTGACACCCCAGTAACCGACAATGCCCACGGCCAGGGTGATGAAGGCCACTACCGCAAAACTGCTGAGGAGTTTAACACTGAGTTTTTGTTTCTTGAACATACGTTTTACCTTTCGATTTTTCTGCATTTCCGCTGCCAGCCTTTCCCATTGGCCAGGGTGGCCAGCGCCTCGCCGAACATTACATTATTGATCTTCAGCAAGGTTTTTAGGACCGCGATCCCAGATGACTTCTGGTTGAGGAAAGAGGTTTGGTTTTTCCCCGACAAGCTATCCTGAAATCCGCCGGTTCCATTAATGGACTGCACATCCAACGGGCAGGGGCCCACATTCTGCCCGTTGAGGCTTATGCCATTCGTGCTGGCAAGCCTCTATTATATCGACCATTAAAATTTATTCTGTAGAGTTTTATTCGCGGCGGTCCGGCGGCGGAAAGGGAGAAGGGGTAAACGCATCAATAAACACAAGGGCATAGTGCCAGTGAACGGCACTCAAGATTTCAATTCCATGAGGCGTTTTGCTCCCCTTTTCTCCCCCCATTGTGGTCTGCGATTTCAAACGCGACAATAACCAATCCTGGAGCGAAATTCGGGGCAACAGAGTGGCCTGTAGGTAATTAAAGAGCCGGTTTAAACAACACCCACCCGCCAAAATGCCACCAATTGGAGACAAACACCATCCTGCAATCACCATAGCATAAGCAGATTGCGGAAAGATTCGGTTCTCCGCTGATTGTGATTCAGACACTTATCCAGTTTCACGAGTTTCAACTGTTCATTTTAGGATCATACGCGGCGACTGCATGGTGGGGATCAATTTGCGGGACTCGCTGAGGTTTTCGGAAGAGGTTTGGAGCCGTGTCCAGGCCATTGGCTCAGTCGTGCGGGCTGGATCTATTTGGGCAAGACATTCGTCATTTGCCCCAGATCCCGATTAGATCGGAACTGGTGGCTTGCTTTGCGGAGGGCGCAAATATCTGCGGTCCAATCACTTTCCTCCCCACTTCCAAGGAATGGTCCGTTCCATTTCCCACTCCGGCAGCGCAGGATTTGTTTCCTCCAGAAGTCCGGCTTGGAAAGAGCAGCACAAATGGATCCCACCAGCCTGGCCACCCCGATTGAGCCTCCTCCTCCTTTCTCTGCGCGCGCCGAGCGGCGCGATTTTGGCGCGATTTTGGCCTTGTTTTCCGAAGTGAAGTCCATATAATGCGCGGACTCAGTAGGGGCAAAATGGGAATGGGATTGGCCGTCAGGTGATTGGCCGTCAGGTGATTGGCCGTCAGGTGATTGGCCGT
>CAYPCQ010000209.1:0-10687 GCA_964409245.1 uncultured Verrucomicrobiota bacterium | reverse complement strand
CGCCGCAAGCGACTGGGCAAGAGAGTTTTAGGTCTTAAGTAAGTGCCATTCGCCCGGCAGGGCGGCAGCGCATAGCCCCCCCCATTTATGGGTGGGTTTGGGCGCCAAAGCGGATTACAAAGTCCCCCTGGGGGGGACGACAGAAGGTTTTTTCGCGGTTTGGGTGGAAAATAATGTTGGCCGAACGTCCAACGAAATCCGTCCTCTGTTCTCTGCTCCGCGCTCTTGGCTCATTTAATCGGCCGTCCCTGCGGGACTAAAAAGGGTTGTTTTGGGACGCCAAGAACCCAGCAATGAATTGCTGGGCTATTACCTATCGTCCCTAACGGGACTGGGATGCGCGCCATTAGTGGAACCAAAGCGAGGATTTACCCGGCGGTGTGCCTTTTCTTAGCCCGGCAGGGCGGCAGCGCATAGCCCACCCATTTATGGGTGGGTTGGGTGTCCAAGCGGATTACTCCCCTCACACCACCGATTGTGGTGGGGTATCCATAAATACCTTCCCAGTTGTGGTGGATGAGTTCACCAGGTTACCTTCGAATCCCGCGTTACCATTTCCTGGTTCCGCTTAAATACATTAGTGAGAGCCAATGACCCGTAAACAAACCAGTCTCCCGGACCGGGCGCCAACCGCGCACGCGCCAGAATTCCAGCTGGATGGAGCGTTCCCGACCAGCTGGGGGCTTGGCAAAACCGATGGCTCTCATCGCGCGCACCATGGCCTCCGGTCCGGGGAGCGACAACCAGGAAAGAAGCATCGTCATTTATGTTACGCACAAAATCACTCGGTTGCGGCCTGTCCGCTACAGCCATTGCGCTGTGGCTGGCCGCCGGATCCGTTTCGGCCGCCACGGCAATAACTTACACCGCCACTGGCTGGGTGAACGGAGTGCTGTCTCCCGGGATCACCTGCACCAACGGCCAAGGCCAGGTCTTCGTCCGCGGCAATGTCCACACCGCGCGCGTGCAAAGCAGCGACGCGCGGCTGACGGGCAACCGCATGATCTTCGTCAACGGGGACTACAATGCGGACGGCTCCGCCAACTTGTCGGGGACGGTGTATCACCAGGTCGGCACCTGGGATGCCGCCGGGACCAATTTCACCGCCACGGGCGGGCTTTGGGAATTCACCTACCACGGGACCATGGGCGCCGATAACAGCCTCCAGCTGCAGTTGGCCGGTTCCGGCTCGGGCGGGAGCATCGAAGGCATGCGCTTGGATGAAGTATTGATCCGGGCCGCCGGATCGGTGCTTGATCCTAACCTCACGTACCAATACACCGGGACCATCCAGCCGGCCCCGGTGGACATCAGGACCGTCGTGGATAACTTCGATGACAATAAAATATCCGGCTGGATCTATGCGGTGGCCCGCGAGACCAACCAACAATTCACCGTGGTCTATAATTATCCTGGCGTGGCCACCCACGAGCACCTGGACACCTGGGAATACCCCCAGGTGAACCGCGGTTGGAGTGTCGCCAATGGCCAAACCCTGGAATGGCGGGTTGATTTGGTGAGCATGAGCGAAAACGCCACCAATGCGGCGGGGATCTCGGTCTTCTACTTTTACGGCTCGGACGTGGGATCCTACAACTTCTTAAAAGGCCGGGACTTCACCCAATTGTTCAAATATGTTGGCGGAGAGGCCGTGTTCTTCCATGAAAATACCGTGATCAAGAATTCCAATGTGGTTCTCTCCCTCGCGCTGACCCGCGTAAACACCAATGTGGTGATCACCACCCGCGTGTTGGACAAGGACAACCAGGAGGCGGTTCTTTATCAGCGCAGCGTGGTGGATACCCCGAAGGCTGATCCAACCCTCACTTCCGCCGAGCTGTTCGCCTTGTCCGGCATGAAGCTGAACGTCGTCACCGACAATATTCCCCCCCTCACTTCCGGCACTGGGATCATGCTGAGCGCCTGGCAATATACCGATGGCAAGCAACCGCCGTTCCAGGTCACCTATGACAACCTCGAGTTGTGGACGTATTCAATCCCGCCGCTCGCTGTGGACCGCGCGGTGCGGCTGGCGTGGCCCGCTTCGGCCACGGCGAAATACACCGTCCAAAGCGCACCTACCTCCACGGGTCCCTGGTCGCCAGTCCAGGATTTGCTCCTGCCCGGGATGCAGCAAATGATGATCCCGGCCAGCGAGGTTTCCAAGTTCTTCCGGCTGCGGTAAACACCCTGAGCCGCGTCCAGGCCAGGGGATCGGCCGTTGTTGCCGGGTCTTTTTGCGCAACGCCTTGGTCGTTCGTTATTTATCCCGATCAGATCGGCACTTGGGACGCACTTGGTGGTTTGCACAAAAAACTGCGGCGCAAACACTTTCAACCTAAATACATGGACACGGCTTAAGGGATTTACAGAGTGCCGGACCAATCGTCCGCGTACTCCAGAGCCGCCTCAGGGATCGGCCATTTCGGATCCGCGTTACCATTTCCGGATTCCGCTTAAGTAAATAGAGGAGAGCTAATGTATAGAACACAAACAGTCGCCCAAGGTGGGTGGCCCCTTTGGTGTCGAGGTTGCGCACTTATTCCAAGAGTTGCGCGGGTGTCGGCGCTTGGCTTTGGGACGGAATCCCGTTGGGACTCCCGGCCTTCGTTGTCTTTTTCCGTGAGGCAACGAGCAAAACAAACAGAAAACCTCAGGTGCGCGTCACCTGAAAACAGTTAATTCGACCTTATGAAAACAAAACACTTCAGAAACCTCGTCCTGGGCGTGTGTCTTGGGTGCCTGGCCCCTTCCTTGGCTTTGGCCCAATCGATTTATGAGCCTTACACCTTCACCACGATCGCTGGCCGTGCGATTGGCGGCATAGTGGACGGGACGAATAGCACCGCGCGGTTTATGGGGCCTCGAGGCGTGGTGGTGGACAGCACGGGCAACCTCTATGTGGCGGACGAAAACAGGATCCGCAAAGTGACTCCGATGGGGACCAACTGGGTGGTGACGACGCTGGCCGGGGCCGGCAATGGCAGCGCGGACGGGACGAATAGCGCCGCCCGGTTTAATTCTCCTAATGCCTTGGCAGTGGACAGCGCGGGCAACCTCTATGTGGTGGACACTGGTAACAACACGATCCGCAAAGTGACACCAATGGGAACCAATTGGGTGGTGACGACGCTGGTTGGCAAGGCGGGCAATCCTGGCAGCGCGGACGGGACAAATAGCACCGCCCGGCTTAATTATCCTAGCGGCCTGGTAGTGGACAGCGCGGGCAACCTCTATGTGACGGAATGGGGCAACAATACGATCCGCAAGGTGGCGCCGTCGGGGACCAACTGGGTGGTGACGACGCTCGCTAGAAACGTGGGCAATCCTGGCCCCACGGGTGTGGCATTGGACAGCGCGGGCAACCTCTATGTGGCGGACCCCTATAACTCCACGATCCGCAAAGTGACGCCGGTGGGGACCAACTGGGTGGTCACGGCACTGGTCGGCATGGCAGGCATGGCGGGCAGCGTGGATGGGACGAATCGCGCCGCGCGGTTCCTTTATCCTTGGGGCGCGGCGGTGGACAGCGCGGGCAACCTGTATGTGGCGGACCAAGGCAACCACACGATCCGGAAAGGAACACCGGTGGGGACTAACTGGGTGGTGACGACACTGGCTGGCAAGGTGGGCTCTTCTGGCAGCGCGGACGGGACCGGGAGGGCCGCAAGGTTTTTTGAGCCCTCCTTTTTGGCGGTGGACAGCGCAGGCAAACTCTATGTAGTTGACAACAACGCGATCCGGCAGGGTGTCCGGGCATTCGCGATTATCTCCTCCGGACCAAGTTTCGGCTTCAGCGGCGGCCAAATGGGCTTTGCGCTTACGGGGCCGGCCGGGCAGGCGGTGGTCGTGGACGCTTCGACCGATCTGGCGAATTGGCTGCCCATCTGGACCAACACAATGAGTGTGGGGCCGCTCCAGTTCAGCGATCCAGACACCGGTGTCAATTCCTATCGCTTTTACCGCGCCCGCAAGCCGTAATTCAGGCGGTTTCGTTCCGCCCTTCAATGATATGGAACCGTGCCTTGTGCGAAAACGGCTTTTTGCACAAGGACGCGTTCGGCTGGATGGGGAATGCGTCCAACCCTGCAAAAGCAAGTAATATCTCATGGCGGCCACTGCACGATGACCAGGATTGGACGGGATAGTCCACACCGTCTTTCATCCGTGAAATCCGTCTGATCCGTGGTTCAATCCCTTTTGGTGGCAGTTTCGCTGCTCTGATTGGGATTAAAGGTTTCGTCTGATTGGACTCGAGTGCCTGCCGTCCAGCGGACCATGATGCGGATTAAGTCGGCGGCCGGATTTCCCAACACGGCAGGGCGGCAGCGCATAGCCCCCCCATTTATGGGTGGGTTTGGGTGCCAAAGCGGATTACCCTCCCCTCGCCCCAACTATTGTGGTGGGGTATCCACATACACACTCCCAGTGGTGGTGGATAAGTTCACCAGGTTACCCAGAAAAAGCGCTCTGAGCTGTGTCCAGGCCATGGGATCGGTCGTTTTTTCCGGGGCCTTTTTGGCAAAGCCTTGGACTGCACAATAATCTGCGGCGCAATTACTTCCATCCTAACCGCAGGGACACGGCCAGGAGATTTTTAGAGCGCCGGGCCAATCGTTTCCATACTCTGGAGCCAATCCAAGAATCGGCCGCCAAACGATCATTTTTGCTGCCGGCGTTACCATTTCCGCGTTCCGCTTAATTACATAGATGAGAGTCAATGTATCAAAAACCAAACCAAGAGTCTTATTAAGCCGAAACAATGGTCCGGGTATGCAAAAACCCGATTCTGTTTTCGATTTTTTGGCCATTTTTTCAAGCCAGTGCTCTGGCCTGAGAAAACGGCAGGCACGTTGGGCCTGCCCAGCAAATAAAAACACAAAACCGCCCTGTGGTTCACGGATGCCTGAGGCACCCGCAAACTCCAGCGCTCAGGGCACAAAAACGGAGTCCTATGAAACAAACCAGTCATTCAATCCTTGGCCGCCTGGCCAAAGCCACGGCTGTGGGCTGCCTGCTCGCCCTCGTATTCCTCGCGACCACGAGCGTTCAGTCCAAAACGTCGGCAAAGGCGCGTCCCTTCAAAGCCACCGCCATTTACACGCAAAATGAGGATTACACCTTCCAGGCCACTGGCAACGCAACGCACCTGGGCAATTACGTCGGCCAGGGATTTTTTTGGGTAGAGGGCGGCGCTTTACAGGTCAGGGCTACTTGGACGGCGGCCAATGGGGATACTCTTGAGCTTGAATTCCCGGATTGGCTATTCAATTATGAATCTGACTTCAGCTTTGGGGTAGGCAACATCATCGGAGGGACAGGGCGATTTGCTAATGCGTCCGGCTCGGGCTTTGCCACGATCTCTCCCATCGTTCCCACTCCCGGTATCCCCTTTATTCTTACCATGGAAGGAACCATTTCCTATTAACCACGCGGCCCCAAGCCCTGGCCTGACTTGAAAACCGAAAGCCAGTTCAACAAATACTTCCGAGTTGCGAGAGCGCCTGTGCCAGCAGGCGCTCTTTGGCTGGGAGGCGAGGGCCTCCGCAGCGGGCGGTGCAGGCCCAAAAAGCAGAGAGCCAGGAGCCAGCGATCCGCCTGAGCTGGGCGGGCGAACACTGCCGTTGCATGCGCAAACCTGGAGCTGGCAGCCGCCGAGGTAACGAGGCGGATCGGCCGCTGGCGAATTTCAAACCAGGCCCAATCCGCCCAAGCCCTACCGCCCAGGAATTGCGCATCGCATAGGCACACGCATGGTTCGGGTCCGCCTCCGGACGTCGGCGGCTACCCGCGTTGGGACGGTGAATACTTCCGTTCCATACGCAAACCAAACGCTGGTAGCCGCCGAGGTAACGAGGCGGATCGGCGGTCCGGATCACGCCGCATTGGCGAGGCAGGGGACTTTGCGCCTGGCTTCCGTGATGAACTTTCACTCCCAAGACGCATGCCCTCTCCTCTTGCTGCTGGCCCGAGAGGTCAACCACCCATCCGGCACCCCGCCATGCGGCCCAACAAAAGGATTGAACGAGCCGGCCGGGAAACCTAGAATGCCGCCCATGATCAAACAAACTCAGCCGGATTCTGCCAACGCATGACCCGCCATTTTTGCCAACCTGAAATCACTATGAAAGAGAACCAAGCGAACCTTTTACCAGCCACGGCTAATCAAAACCCAACCCCAGCCGAAAACCAACTCACGCGGCGGCGTTTCCTGGCGGAGGCCAGCGCCGCGGCGGTGACCTTCTCCGTCCTCGCGCCCAAGCTGGTGCGGGGGGAGGATGCCCCCGCCAAAATCAAGGTGGGGCTGATCGGCTGCGGCGGGCGCGGCCAGGGCATCGCCCCGATGTTCCATCAGCACGGCGGCTTCCAGGTGGTGGCCGTGGCCGATTATTTCGAGGACCGCACCAAAAGCGCCGGCCAGAAACTCGGCGTGCCCGAAGGCAAGCGGTTCAGCGGCCTGTATGGCTACCGGAAGCTGCTCGAGGAAAACCTGGACGCGGTGATGATTGAAAGCCCGCCGTATTTCCATCCCGAGCACGCGGCGGCGGCGGTGGAGGCCGGCAAGCATGTTTACCTCGCCAAGCCCGTGGCGGTGGATGTCCCGGGCTGCCAGACCATCGCCGAAAGCGGCCGGAAGGCCACCGCCAAACGGCTCGCGTTCCTGGTGGATTTCCAGACCCGCGCCATGCCCGCCTTCAAGGAGGCCGCCCGGCGCATCCACGCGGGCGAGATCGGCCAGGTCCGGACGGCCGAGGCCGCCTACCAATGCAGCCTTTATTTCGCCGATATGGATGCCAATTTCCGCAAGAGCGCCAAGGACGGCGCCGCCCGCCTCCGTGCCTGGGCCATCGACCGCGTGCTCTCGGGCGACATCATCACGGAGCAGAACATCCACGCCCTCGACGTGGCCACCTGGTTCCTGGACGCCGCCCCGGTCAAAGCCGTGGGCTCCGGCGGCCGGGCGCGCGATTTCCTGGGCGATTGCTGGGACCATTTCGCGCTGGTGTTCACCTTCCCGGGGGAGGTCATCCTCTCCTTCAGCTCCAAGCAGTTCGGATCCTATTACGACGACATCATGTGCCGGGTCTATGGCCTGGGCGGATCGGCCGAGGCCCATTACAGCGGCAAGATCTGGGTGCGCGGCCGCGAGGACGCCTTCGAGGGGAACAGCGCCGACGGCGTGCCCGCCAATATCGCCACCTTCCATAAAAGCATCACCCAGGGCGATTGGTCCAATCCCACCGTGGCGCCCAGCGTCCGGAGCAACCTCACCACCATCCTGGGCCGGATGGCCGCTTACAACAAACGCGAGGTGACGTGGGACGAAATGATCAAAGCCAACGAGAAGTGGGAATTCGACACCCGCGGCATGAAAGCGTGATCCACCCAGCAGCAACGATATCCGCCCTCTGACTATGAAAAACATCAGCCGCCGCACCTGGTTATCCCAAGCCACACCCTGCGCCGCCGCCCTGGCCCTGGCCACGCCGTTCACCCAACTGCTGGCCGAAACCAAGGAACGCCGTTTCAAGATCGGCGCCTGCGACTGGTCCATCGGCAAAATGGCCAATCCCCAGGCCTTTGCCGTGGCCAGCCAGATCGGGCTGGATGGGGTCCAGGTGAGCCTGGGCACCGCCGGCGACAACATGCAGCTGCGCCAGCCGGAGGTGCGGAAGAAATTCCTGGCCGCCGCCCAGGCCGCCGGCCAGGAAATCGGTTCGCTGGCCATCGGCGAGCTGAATGAAATACCTTATAAAAGCGATCCCCGCACCGAGGCCTGGGTGAGCGATTGCGTCGATGTCCTCCAGGCGCTGAACGTGAAAGTGGTGCTCATGGCGTTCTTCGGCAAAGGCGACCTCGTGGGGGATGCGGCCGGGACCGATGAAGTCGTCCGCCGCCTCAAAAAAGCCGCCCCCAAGGCGGAAAAAGCCGGGGTGATCCTCGGCCTGGAATCCTGGCTCAGCGCCGAGGACACGGTGCGCATCATGGACCGCGTCGGCTCCCCGGCGGTCAAAATGTATTACGATGTCTGCAACTCCACCGACCGCGGCTACGACATCTGCCAGGAGATCCGCTGGCTCGGCCGGAAAAACATCTGTGAATTCCACATGAAGGAAAATGGCTTCCTCCTTGGCAAAGGGAAGGTGAACCTCGAAAAAGTGCGCGATGCCATCAACGATATCGGGTTCCAAGGCTGGATGCAGATCGAAGGCGCCGTGCCCCCCGGCGGCAGCTTGGTCGAATCCTACATCGCCAACCGCAAATGCCTGCAGCAATTGTTCCCGGGATAAGAGCGCCCCAGGCATGGATGGTGGCCTGGACCTCGTG
This sequence comes from uncultured Verrucomicrobiota bacterium, assembly GCA_964409245.1. GTDB lineage: Bacteria > Verrucomicrobiota > Verrucomicrobiia > Limisphaerales > UBA1319 > CAIMWS01. The sequence continues at coordinate 2,359 of CAYPCQ010000209.1, read as the reverse complement.
GTGGACAAGGCTGAGCCACCGGTTTTCCACCTGTTCCCAGGCCGGAGGCGCCCTGCCTCCGGCCTTTTTTGCATTCCCGGTTGCCCCCCCGGATGGAATGCGTTATGTTCTTGGGAAGAGGCACATATGAATAATCCTGGTGATCGCTTCACTTTAATGACTATCGCCGCGCTCATCTTTGCGTCGCTGTGGCTCCACGAGCGGTGGAAGGATCCCAAGGTGATCGTGCGGGAAGTGCCCCGCACCGTGGAGGTGATCAAGACCGTGCCTATGGAGCGGATCCGGGAGGTCACCCGGGAGGTCACTAAAGAGGTGCCGGCGGAGTTGACCGAAGAGCAGCAGACCGCCCTGAGCTTCGGCTCCAATTACCTCTGCGCGCCCTATCTCCCCAGCATGGAGGCCGCCCTCTACGACCTGGAATCGGTGAATGTAAAGGTCAACCTGAACCCCGCCTTGGAGGAGGTCATTGGCGCCGCGCTGGTCAAGACCGCCTTCGACACCGTCCTCAAGACCGGCAACATCCAGGTGGATGACCAGTCGCCTTACCTGCTCGGCATCAACTGCGGCGGATTTTGGGACGCCGACCAAACGAACCTCACCTACACCCTGCATGTGGAGCTTTACGATTCGGTCACCCTGGAGCGGAAAGGCGAATTGCGGCGCACCGATGCCATCGTCTGGGTGCGGGATATCATGGACACCACGGCCAAGGAAAACGCCCGGGAAAACATCCTCTCCCGGCTGTCCTCTATTGGGAGGCTCTTCGCCGCGAATTTCATCGCGGACGTCAAAACGGGCCAATAACGATCCGGCAACCTGTCAAGGCCAGGTGCGCGCCAGGATTTTGGCCAAAGGCAAGGCGCGCATGAGGCACAGATCCGTCGCGGCCGGCCTGTAGAAAATCGCCCTGATTCTCGCGGGGACAATGCTCACCTTTTAGAATCATCAACGAAGGGGATTCACAGGGACGGTGCGGATCCAAAAAGCCAAGAGCGCAGAGCCGGCGCTCCGCGGAATGAGCACTCTGCCTGAACTGGGCGGCGAACACTTCCGTTGCCTGCACAAACCTGGAGCTGGTAGCCGCCGAGGTAACGAGGCGGATCTGCCGCTGGTGAATTCCAAGCCAAGCTCAGTTCCCCCCAAGACCCAACAGCCAGGATTTACGCACCGCATAGGCACACGCATGGTTCAGGTCCGCCTCCGGACGGCGGCGGCTACCCGCGTTGGGCGGGCGAATAATTCCGTCGCATGGGCACGCCAAACGCTGGTAGCCGCCGAGGTAACGAGGCGGATCTGCCGCTGGTGAATTCCAAGCCAAGCTCAGTTCCCCCCAAGACCCAACAGCCAGGATTTACGCACCGCATAGGCACACGCATGGTTCAGGTCCGCCTCCGGACGGCGGCGGCTACCCGCGTTGGGCGGGCGAATAATTCCGTCGCATGGGCACGCCAAACGCTGGTAGCCGCCGAGGTAACGAGGCGGATCTGCCGCTGGTGAATTCCAAGCCAAGCTCAGTTCCCCCCAAGACCCAACAGCCAGGATTTACGCACCGCATAGGCACACGCATGGTTCAGGTCCGCCTCCGGACGGCGGCGGCTACCCGCGTTGGGCGGGCGAATAATTCCGTCGCATGGGCACGCCAAACGCTGGTAGCCGCCGAGGTAACGAGGCGGATCGGCCGCCCGGATCACGCCACCATGGTGAGGCAGGGGACTTTGCGCTTGGCCTCCGCAATGAACTTTCACTCCCAAGGCGTATGCCCTCTCCTCTGGAAGAGAGGACCAAGGTGAGGAGGATCGACGGGGGAAATGGGCCAATCCCTTTTGCGGGTGGCAGGTTCAAAGCATCTCCAATTCCGGTTTAAAAAAGCGGGAACTTTCTCCGGACCAGAGGGTGGGGGCGGCGGGAGCCTGGTTTGCGCCGCTTAAAAATCCTTGGCGGTTCGTCCGGAAAACAATCCCAATGGCCGGATCCAGGTGCATTCCACAAGCTGCCGTCTGAACTGCCGTGGGCCTAAGCACCGGGGTGGCACAGGCCTGCAAATCCGGGCGGTCTCCATTCATAATGCCCACATTATCAGCATTTTACGTGGCGGCAAGCGCGAGCCATGGCAGGCTACATATTTATGTCATTTTTTATTATTGCAGAACCTCCGGGCGGAAAGCATATTCTGCCCTCAAGCACGAGTTACTGCAATGATTTCATAATCCTCCTGGTTAGGGGGTGATGGGATAGTGTTGGTTGCCCGGAGCTTGTGAACCTAACAGCCTGACTGAACATCTCAGTCACATAAAAACACGAAAGGAACAGTAAGTATGCAGAGAAAGGGTCCCGTCCTGGAATAGATTGACACTCCATG
>CAYPCQ010000208.1:0-10841 GCA_964409245.1 uncultured Verrucomicrobiota bacterium | reverse complement strand
TGCTCCACGGGCCGGGCGCCACCCTTGAACTTGGATGGATCCGCCCCCATTAAATACTCATACAAGGCTTGGGTTATCGGCACCGAGAGCATCCTTAACGGCCGGGTGAAGACCACGGTTGTTGATTTCCCAGTTTCGCCCATCTGAAAGGTGCCGGGCAAAATATCCACCCAGTTGCCCGGAAACATGACCTTCAACTGGCCAAAAGCGTTGACACCAGCGAGGCGGCGGGTGGAGACCACTTTTTGCCTCCGTTCTTCCCGGTAAACCGGCTCCTCCTGGTAAACCAGCTCCTCCCGATAGATGGGCCTTTGGGCAAGTACCGGCCGGGTGCGCTGGACTTTCTCCACCACTGCCTTCCGCAAGAAACTGGCCGGCCTGACTACGACATCCTCAAGGTAGGTCTCTATTGCCCCGGTGGGCACCAAATCGTAACGGCCGGTGGGATCTCTCCTAACCTCTCCGGTGGCTACGCTCCGCACTTCCCCGGTAGGGATCTTCTCGACAACCTCCACCGTCTTTTCTTCGATACGCTCCACGACAAACAGCGTTTTCTCAAGCTTGGACCAGTCACCTGGTAATGCCTCATTGAAATAATCGCCCAACTCCATCACCGACTTGGCTTCGGCCTTGGCAAACGCAAGAATCCGCTGGGCCGCCTCGTCCTTCGCCAATAATGAGTTCAGGGCGGAATCCTTGGCCATGGCCTCCTGTAGTGCATCAGCCACCGATTTGAATTCTCCCAGCAGGCGTTTTTTTTCCGCTTCAAAGGTATCCGCCCAGCCCAGCGCGGGGCCTTTGAGGAGGTCCAGGTCGCTCAAGGCAGCGTTCACGTAATCGGTAATGACCGGCAGGGTTTTCAATGCCGCGAGCGCTGGCTCCGCCTGGCCTGCCGCCGCGAGGTACTTGGCCTTGAAAAACCGGTGGGTATCCGCCTTTGGCTCCAGGGTGGCCGCCTTCTCGATCAGCTTCACCGCCTCGGCCAGGTTGCCCAGCGCATACTGGGCGGCGGCAGCGTGGTGGTAGGATTCGGCCGCCACCAGGCTGATATCCTGGGCGGAAGGGTCCGCCTGGTCGGTGAAGCGGGCGCCAACCGGTTTCTGCAGCACAAACCCCAGCCGGACGGCCTCCGGGTCGCTCTCCACCGCCGCGTATTTGCCCGCCTTGGCCAGGTATTCGGCCGCTTTGGCCAGGTCCAGCAGCGGCGGGGCATACAGGTAAAGCATCCCCAGCCGGTGCAGCACGAAATAGTCGCCCGGCTGCAGGGCCGCCGCCGCCAGCAACTCCCGCAGCGCATCAGGGTAGAGGTCGGCATCCTTCCGCGCGTTCTTGAAGAACTTCAGCCCCATCTCGATATGGTGCTGGCGCTGTTTTTGGCTGTCGGGGATCCGGAGCAGTTGGGCGAGGTTCTCCAGCAGCACATTGCCGATGCGCTGCTCCTCCACCAGCAGCGAAAGCCGCTGGTCGATCCGGTTCAGGCTGGCGTTCGTCTTGGCCTGTTCCCAGAACATGGCATTGATGCCACCGGCCACCTCCTGGAGTCCGCCGGTGACCGCGGCAAAGCCGGCCTCCATCGTGCCGGAAACGCGCCGGCTGGCGTCGTCAATGGCCTGGATCTGTTCCCGGCTCGCCTGCCCGATGAAGGAGCCAACGGCCTCAACCTGGTATTTCGCAATCGTCGCGTCGTTGACGTAGTTGGCCCAATGCTCCTGCGACCGTGGCGAACCAGTGGGATACGGATTGTAAAAAGTGGTGAGGGTGTTCATGAGTTAAACCAGGTTGTGATCCATATTTTTATCCGGAACATCGCATGGCGCAATGATCCGGACCAAGCCCGGCCTTTGCAAGCCCGAAAATCGCTTTATTCCCATCGGCATTCAGCCAGGTTTTGGGCTGCGCCGCCGGGGCGGCGCTTTCCCTCCGGCTATTCAGCCCAAACGCCACTCAAGGCTCCTTGCCCCCTCCAGCCCAGCCCCGAAAACACCGGTCCGGCCCAAAAAACGGCGCTGCTGATCCTCAATTTAAATCGTGTTTTTTGCAGGTTCAAGAAAACCCGAAAACTTTCGCAACGGTAAAAACGCGATTTTGCCGTCTCAGAATATCATGGCCAGAACTAATCTGATGACTACGCAGCCATATTCAAATCCAAGTCCCGCAGGTAACGAGGCGGACCGGCCGCGGACGAATTTCAAACCAGGACCAATTTGCCCAAGGCCCGCCGTTAGCTGGGTTTTGCGGGCCATAGGCACACGGATGGTCCAAGTCCGCCTCCTGACGTCGGCGGCTACCCGCACTGGGCGGGTGAATACTTCCGTTGCATAGGCAAACCTGACGCTGGTAGCCGCCGAGGTAACGAGGCGGACCGGCCGCGGGCGAATTCCCATCCGCTCCATACCCCGCCCAAATTCCGGCCAGCAGCCATTGCCAGGCCGTGGAATTGGACATTGAATTCAAGCGGGAATTGAGCGAGTGTAATCTGGAGAATGTTATGCCATACATCACAAGCATTGAGCGGGTAGCCAAGGAAGAAGGCCGGCAGGAAGGCCAAATAAAGTTGCTGGAACAGCTATTAAGGCGGCGCTGCGGGATTTTGCCCGAGGTGATGCAAACGCGGCTGCGGGGGCTGAACACGGAACAAATGGAAAAACTGGCGGACGCCCTTTTAGATTTCAAGTCGCTGGAGGATCTGGAGGCCTGGCTTGTTCGGCAAGCCTGATTTTCGTTTTGGGATGCGAGCCATTACGGCCCAGATCCGCAGCGGGATTGGCTGGCGACGGCCGCATGCGGGACAGCGGTCAACAGTCCGGCGGCGAGCCAGCCGCGCCCCGGAAAAAACGGTTTAGTTGTCGCCGCAGGGCCATTCCGGGCCCGGCGCGCAGCGGAGTGCGCGCCCTGTGAATCGATAATGCCACCCACTGGCCGGTGTGGATTTCCAAAGCTTTATAAACCCTTAACAGCCGGGCCAGCTCCGCGAAAAGTAAAGCCTTGAATCGTTGACCCGCCTAACGGAAGATTTGCCGCGATATGTCTGGCACGCTCACCACCGATTTTGACGGCGCATGGAAGGAAACCATTGAGCTGTTTTTCCGTCCCTTCATGGAGTTTTGTTTCCCGGACGTGGCGGCGGACATCGAGTGGGCCAAAGGCCATGAGTTTTTGGATAAAGAACTGCCCGCCATCAACCCCCATGCCGCCGCCGGAAAAATGGTCGCCGATACGCTGGTCAAAGTCTATCGCCGCGACGGAAAGCAGGGAGTGATTCTGCTCCATATCGAGATTCAATGCCAGGCAGGGATCGAACTGGGCAAGCGCATGTTCATCTACCACTACCGGATTGCGGAGCAGTATGGTCTGCCGGTGGCGAGCCTGGCGGTGCTGGCCGATGATCGGGTCGATTGGCGTCCCTGCCGGTATGTGCAAGACCTTTGGGGCACCCGGCTGCAATTCGATTTTGAAGTGTGCAAGCTGCTGGATTTCGAAACCCGGCCCGGGTTGCTCGAACCATCGGACAATCCGGTGGCGATGGTCATCGCAGCCCATTTGAATACCCTGCGGACCCGGCGGGATTTGGGGGAGCGCAAACGGCTCAAGCTCGGTTTGATCAAACGCGTTTTCGACAAAGGATATGACCGGGAACAGATTGGGAAGTTATTCAAGCTGGTGGACTGGCTGATGACGTTGTCCGTGGAATTGGACATTGAATTCAAGCGGGAATTGAGCGAGTGTAATCTGGAGAATGTTATGCCATACATCACAAGCATTGAGCGGGTAGCCAAGGAAGAAGGCCGGCAGGAAGGCCAAATAAAGTTGCTGGAACAGCTATTAAGGCGGCGCTGCGGGATTTTGCCCGAGGTGATGCAAACGCGGCTGCGGGGGCTGAACACGGAACAAATGGAAAAACTGGCGGACGCCCTTTTAGATTTCAAGTCGCTGGAGGATCTGGAGGCCTGGCTTGTTCGGCAAGCCTGATTTTCGTTTTGGGATGCGAGCCATTACGGCCCAGAAGAACCCAGCCCAAGCCCCATAATCCGCCAGCCTTTCCCCGCTGCTGGCTCAGGGGACGCCTCGCCGTCTTGGAAGGCGGCGATACAGCAGCTTTGGAAAGCTGCGCTACGAGGCTTGCGCCAGGCGGACGAATACTTCCGTTGCATAGGCAAACCTGAAGCGGGTAGCCGCCGAGGTAACGAAGCGGACCGGCCGCAGACGAATTCTAAACCAGGCTCAAACCACCCCAGACCCGGCACCCGGAAATTGCGGATCGCAGCGACATACGCATGGTCCAGGTCCGCCTCCTTACGTCGGCGGCTACCCGCGCTGGACAGGTGAATACCTCTGTTGCATAGGCAAACCTGAACCTGGTAGCCGCCGAGGTAACGAGGCGGATCGGCTGCGGGCAAATTCCCATCCGCTCCATACCCCGTCCAAATTCCGGCCAGCAGCCATTGCCCGGATCATGCGCCAAGCCAGGGAGGGCGGCGGCTTGGTGCTCATGCCAACCGCCGCACCGATCAACATCCCACTATCCGCCCAAACCGAGGAGAACTACCGGGCTTTCATTGAGGCCGGCCGGGAGTTCGGCGCATACTTCTGAGGGTTTGCCCGCCCGCCGCTGCGGGATGCCGGATCCAGCCGCGCACAGGTGGCCAGGAGGGCCTGGCGCGTGGATACTTCCGGGTATTGGCCCGCCAGACGAAGCAACTGCGGCAGGTCTGAGGCATTGGCCAGCCGGTCGAGGGCTTGCGCGGCTGCGAAACGGACATCCAGGGCATTATCGAAGTTCTCCACCACCCGGATCAAACAGGGGACTGCCCGCCGGCTGGCAATCCCCCCCAAGGCATAAGCGGCGGCCGCCCGGTAGAACGGCGCCATGGCTTTATGGACAAATACGTGCGGCGGATTCTCGTAGCCGAAGGCCGCCTCGGCCGGATCTTTTTCAAGCACCGCGATCAGGGTGTCCACCGATCCTTCATCCCGGATTTTACCCAGCGTCCGGGCCAGGAAAAAACAGACATAGGACCGTTTCCGGGAAGGGGTTTGGGCACGATAGCGTTCCAGAGCCGCCCGGATCCGGGGCGCGGAACGATCATCCAGGCAGACTACGGAAAGAATCTGAGCCGCGCGGGTCTCGGGATCCTGCGGTTGCACTTCCCGGGCCGGAGGCGAATTGGTCACCGCATTCCACAGTTCCGCCACTGCCCGCGCCTCGGGATCCCCGAGGGCCGCCAGGCACGCAGCCACCACGGCCGGACCGAGCCCGTTTCGCTGCATCACCCGGCCGCAGAGGGCTTCATAACTGTCGTTCTCCAGCAGGAGGGCACGGTCGGGATCAATGGGGACCGATCTTAAAATTCCGGCGGCCAGGGGAGCCGCCTGGCGGGATCCGATCGCATCGAGCGCCTCCAGAATCCGGTAATGGATCACCGACGAATGACAGCCCCGCAGCCAATCGTGGTCGCCATTCTGAAAAGTGTACTGCCAGAATTCGGCGAGCTTCGGGAAAATGTCGAGCAACGTTCGCTCGGCCTCAGGCGTGCCAATCCAGCCCAAAGCCTCAGCGGCAGTTGCAGCGAGGTAACCCGGCTTCTGCAGCCAGCCCAACTCGTGCAAGTCCGGCGAGGGCCCCGGATCTTTGTGGATGTTATCCACCAGGATGCGCGCGAGCGCGGGAACTGCCTCCCGGGCCTGCAAGCAGCCCAGGGCACGGATGGCCGCCATCATTTGGCGGAGCTCGCCATCGGGATGCCGGGAGACGTGGTCCAGCAAGGCCGCCCGGGCGGGGCCGGTCCCCGAGTGCCCCAAGGCTTCGATCGCCCGGTGGCGCTCCAGGCGGCCGGGGGCGGAGAGGGTTGCCACCAACCCGGCTTCCACGCTTTCCCAAGGGTTGGCGCCCAGCCAGCTTTGCCAGGCGGCAGCAGCCTGTTTAAGCGCCGGCGCCGCAAGATCACTTAAAGCCACCGAATGCCCGGTCAGCTGTTCGAGAGCGACGTTGGCGGCCTGCGCCACCAAGGGGTGTGCATCACCAAAACCCGCCAGCAGCGGCTCGAAGGCCCGGCGGTCCCCACCCGCGGCGAGGGCGAGGGCGGCGCTGATCCGCACCTCCACTGAAGGATCGCCAAGGGCCGCCACCAGCGCCGGGACGGCGGAGCGATCCCGGAAAATGGCCAGCCGGCGCGCGGCGGAGATCCGCAGGTCTGCCGGGCCGGACGCCAGCTGCCGGGTCAGCTTCCCGACTTCGGTGGCACGGCCAGGCGGCAGGGGCAGGCCGGCCAGATCCGGCGCCAGGGCCGGCTGCGCATAAAGGTCAATGCTCGAGGCCTCGCGAAAGCGATCCAGCTGCAAATTGAGCGCACCCCCATTGGCGGCATTGTTGGCCCGGAAACGATGGGCATCGCCCTGGCCGAGCAGCGAAATTGCCGGGTAGCGGGCAGCCAGCGGGTGGCGAGCGTCCGGCGTGGTGGTTCGGGGTTGATGGCAACCGACGCAACTCAGGCGTTCACCCGGGCGCACGTAGAGCCAGGAAAGCTCATTGATTACGCTGCGCCCTTCGGCGTCCACCAGCTGGATGGCCAGGGGCCGGTCGGCCGGCACCCGCACGTAAAAGGAGCCGTCCGGCGCCAGCGGCACGCTGCCCAGCTCCACCCCCTCCACCCCCAAATGCACCAAGGCATGCCGGACACTGCGGACTTTGAGCGGCCGGCCTTCAAAAATGCGCACCGCCTTGATGCGCCCCAAGTCGGCCTAGATTTGCTTGGTCTGAAAGACGTTCTGGCACAGGAGCCAACCCGTTTGCCCGGGCTGATCCGTCTGTGCCGGGTCAATTTGAGTTACAATGGAGGGGGGCAATGGACGCGGCCCCAGGAACACTGGCGAGTGGATATTCGTCATCGCGTAAAACGGCGTGGCCCGGCCGGTGGCCAGATCCAGGACGGCGAGCGTGTTGCGCCTGGCGGAGGTGCACAACAGCCGCCCATCCGGCAGCGGGGAGATGTCAAACGGGGGCGCCGAAACCCGGACGCGCTCAAACTCAGAGGCTCCCGCATCGAGCAAACCGGACAAAACCAAACCGAAATTCGAGAGGGCGGCGAGGCGGCCATCCGGCAGCGGCGCGGGACAGCCGGCGCCCATGATCCGCAGCCAGGCCGAGTCGCGCTCCGCCGCGGTCCCGGGGTCCAGGCCAATGGCGCCGCGGTCCGCCCCCAACCGCACCACGCCAGCCGTGCCGTCGCTATGGATGAACTGAATGCGGGTCTCCACCTTGGCCCGCTCAATGAAGTTGTCACGCCGGATGAAGGCGATTCCGCCATCGGCGGTTATTTTGGGCTCATGATCGCCAACAATGTGATGCGTCAGGGGCCGAATCCCGGCGCCGCCGGACTCCATCACGAACAGCGCCGAGGCCAGGTTGCCGTGGTATTCATCCCGGTTGCCGATCCGGGTCGAGCTGAACACAATCCGTCCATCGGGGAGCTCGGCGGGGTCATAATCATGGAAGGGGCCATCGGTCAGGCGCTGCAAACCCCCGCCGTTGATTTGCACCCGGTAAATGTGGAAGAAGGGATTGCCCGCCGGCGCCATGGCGAAAAAAACCGTTTTCCCGTCGTAAGAGACGCTGGGGGCGCCGAGCACTCCCGAGCCGGCCTCGTGCAGCAGGCGCAGTTCCCCATCCATTTTGGCCGGCGCCAGGCTGAACAGCTGGCGCCCCACCGCCGAAGGCGAAAGATGATCCAGCTCAAAGTAGGCGCGCGAACGGCCAATCCACACCGGACCGAAGCCGGTGGTTTCCATGGGCACGTAGCCGCGCACAAACACCACTCCGGCCGGCCACTCAAACCCGGCCAGCGCCGCCCGGCGCCGGTCCGAGAGATCCGCCTTCGGAAAGCGCGTTTGCGGCGTGGCTGTCCGCCGGGCCAGGGCGGTGATCTGTTCGGAAGACAGCACCTCATCCCAAATCGCCACCTCGCAGACACTGGCTGTCCCGAAGCAGTTGCCTTGACCAATCCAGGCGCCGATGGTCAACGGAATGGCGGGATCGGAGGCCAGGCTCGGAGGCTTCCATTTTTCCGTCCACATACAGGGCCTGTTCATCCAAGGCGAAACTGACCGCCAGGTGATGCCATTGCCCACGCTCCGGGCGCGTGGCGCCGTCGAGCATCATCTCCTCCTGAAAACTGGGGCGCCAGCGCACCACCGCCGAGCCCGGATCGGGGCCGCTCAACCCCAGCAGGTTGCTGGACCAGACACCGTCTTTCTGCCGCCCCAGAACCGCGCCAAAAACAACCTTCCCGGCGCCCGCAGGCTGGGCCTGCAGATCCCATCGGACCCACAAGCTGATCGTCCCTTTGGCCAGGTCGTCCAATCCCCCACCCTTGGGGATCCGCACATGCTGGCGCCGGGCCCCCTCAAACCGCAAGGCCCCTCCAGCGTGTCCTTGATGGTCCACGGTGGCCACGGAGTCGCCAGCCAGTTCACCCCGGCTGCCCACGACGGCCTCCGCATTCCCGGCCAGCGGCCAATAGCCAATTAAATTCGCCTCATTGGTCCCGGCAACGGCTGGCGCGGCGGCCAGGGCCATCCCCAGCAACCAACCGGCCCGGCTGAAGATTCGCCGGGCTCCCCCGCGTAAAACGGCCCGGCCCCAACGCCTCCAGATACCAGCCAGCTCATCCGCCCGCCGCTGGCCGCTCCAAGTCTGCATCCAAAGGGAAACTTGCTCAGGAATCATTGGGTAGTATTCCAATCGATCCCCGCCCGAATTCCAATAAAAAAGAGCGGGTATCCGCGGGGCAATCCCGCCAGCAGGGCCGGAAAAACGCCGGCGGCCCTCACGGCGAAATTCAACCAGCTCCGCTTACCTGGGCGCGCTGCCGACGATGCTCAAGGTGAGATCGATGACGTCCGAAACCTTGTCCTCGAACAGGCCCTGGTTGATCCCGAAATCGCTGCGCTTGATCGTGAAACTGGTGCGGATGACGAGCAAATCACCCTCCTGCTGGCCACCCCGCGCTTTTAATTTGTCCTTCAAGTAGGCAGCCTTGGCGGCCACGGTTACAGTTTTGGCCACTCCTTTGATGGTGAGGGTGCCAGTGGCCATGGCGGTGGTGGTGGCATCAGCCGTCTGGACATCGCTTAACCGTTCGAGCTTGAAAACGATCTGCGGGAATTGGGCGGTATCCATCCATTTATTACCGAGCAAATGTTCCTTCATCAGGGGATTCCCCACCGTCAAGGTGCGGGTGTCCACCATCAGCTCGCCCCGGGATGCCCCCGGGTTTTGCGGATCAAACGTGATCCTGCCGGAAATGCCGGTGGCTGAGCCATGGATGATTTCCAGCGGGGCATCCAATTTGAACACCGCATTGTTGACGCCCTTGGGATCCTTGAAATCGAACACCAAGGGAGATGCCATATTAACCTGGCTCAAACAGGCGAGGCTCCATCCGATCAGCAACAGTTTCTTCATAGGTTTATGGGGTAGGTGGTTTATTCATTGCGTCCAACGGGCGGGAAAATTTCCGGTTCCCGAAAAAAAACGAAGCGCCTGCCAGGCTGCCGGCAGCCAGCAAGGTGACGGCCAAAAAATCCCAGCCAGCCACGAAACGGTTTTGGAATTCCTGGTACTCGATTTCCGTAACCGGGTCCACCCGGTGGATGGCCACCTTGGTTTTGGACCATCCCCAGTTAAAACCGGTGGCCACCCAAACCGCCAGGCCGGCCAGCAGCACCGCCAGGGAGGCAATTCTCAAGATCGCTTTCATGATCCATGACCATCCGCCAAAAACCAGCTGGATAAACCGGGGAGCGCGGACGGCTGGGAATCCACCAGCCAGGCGCTATGGCTCTCTATTCCACGGTATTTCATGGTTTTTGCCAACAAACACAGCAAGACCCATTAATCCCATCGTTCCTCCGCCCATGCAGAGCTAATCTGGCCCGCAAAATCCGGCTCGCAGATCAGGCGACCGATCCGATCCTAATTCGTCTTCAACTGGGCGATGGCGTTTTTCATCTCCGTTAAATGTACTGCGGCATTGTTGGTATCGGTGATATGCTTGATGGCGCCATCCAATCCGATTAAGAAACTGACCCGCCGGGCCATTTTGGCGTCCGGGCTCTTCCGGGTTTGATACAGATCGGCCAGCTTGCCATCCCTATCCACCAGCAAGGGAAAGTTCAGGTTGTGCTTGCTGATAAATGCCTGATGGCTTTCGGCAGAGTCAAAACTCACACCCAATACGGTTACCCGGCCCTGCTTCAACTCGCTCATCTGGTCCCGCAGGCCGCAGGCCTGGATGGTGCAACCGGGAGTCTGGTCCTTGGGATAGAAATACAACAAAACAATCTGCTTCCCCAGGAGGTCAGCCAGTTTCCACACCTTGCCATCCTGGTCCACGGCCGCAAACGCAGGCGCCGGGCTGCCCACTGCCAGCGCCTTGGGAGCCTGGGCTTTCAGGCCATAAATGATGCCGGACACCATCAGAAAGGCCAGGGCCAGCTGATACTTGAATGTATTCATGGGTAAAAAGGAATCTTCATGATTTCGTGCTTAAACAGCATCACAACTCCAGCCAACCTAATCGCAAATCGGGCACTGTCAAATTGCGATCCCGGAAGACCAGGAAACATGGAAACCATCCTGCCCCTGGCCTCTGCGCATGCCCAGGTTTTGGTGCCGGAATGGGGGAGGGTTTTTGAACCTGGAAAGCGCCGCAAACCCGCGCGGCCCGTTAAAGCGAGCAAACGGGATGGATTCCAGATTCCAAATGGCAGATTTCAGATTTCGGCCAAGGGGTCCCGGGTCCCGTCCTGGAATAGATTGACACTCCATGAGACGAAAAAGTGGA
>CAYPCQ010000207.1:0-10844 GCA_964409245.1 uncultured Verrucomicrobiota bacterium | reverse complement strand
CCGACAGGGAAACACCGAGAAAAAAGTGACAAATTTAAACCAGGACTTGACCGGGGCAAACCATTCCGCCGCCACTTTATTCTTGCCTGAATTTTCCCATGCACCCAGCCAGGAGGCAGCCAGGCAAAGCAAAATCAAACCCAACCTGCCGCCGTTAGCCTGATGTCCCCGGAAAATAAACATGCCATTGCCTGGATGTCAATACCTCATGATTACTATTGCGGTATTTCGCCGGTGGGTGGAGTTCTTCCCTGCCCTGCGGAATGGCCTTGCTTCCCGCACCCTCTCCTGCTTCGCCTGGCGCAAATCCCACTCGGTTGCCTGCATGGGTCCGGGTCCAGGCCGCTCACCCCAGCCTGGAGCCACGCTGCCAGGTACGTACGACCAAGGTCTTATTGCTTGGCCGCGGGGAGTGGTTTAACTTCCCCCCAGGATCGCAAGTGTTAATGGTTCAAGTAAGTTTAATTGCGGTCCTGGGATAATTATGAGCAACCAATGGCAATCGATTCTCACAGCAGTAGCATTTGGGCTGGCGTTTGACGCCGCCGCGGCGGTGATGTTTGATTTTGACACCGGCACCCCCAGCCATGCCGGCAATACTCTGCCCATAAACTGGACTACGGATGGATTGACCGCTTCCTTCACCGTAGGTTCCGGAGGATTTTCCATTCAGACTAGCGGCAGCATGGGGCCGGGATTCACCTTGTCCCTTTTTTTCAAAAAGTTCCTTTCATCCGACGCCAATGGTCCGGTGGACATTCTGGACATTAAATTCAGCCAGCCCGTGAGTTCGCTCAGCTTTGATTTTGCCACCGACAATCACGCTCCCAACGAAACTCCCTCCGATGTGCAACTGACCGCCTATTACAACGCGGGTTTGGTCGGATTCACCACTACCCGGGGGGCTTTCTCAGATCCCGATCTTCCCCCTCCCAACACCTTGCCGATGGGGACGCTATCCAACTATTCGCCCGGAACCCCTTTTGATGAAATAAAATTGCAGATCAAATTCGGGGGCACCGCGCCAGGATTCCTGATCGACAACCTCTCCGTCACACCCGTTCCCGAGCCGGCCACTGCGGCAATTGCAGGATTGCTCCTGCTCGGTCTGGCGCCCTGGCTGCGCCGCCGCCAGGCGCGATCCTAAAACCCAGGCCGGAGGCGGAACGCGGGGATCCACACGGCGAATTCCATCTTCCAAATAGCTGGGACTGCCGTGCGCCTGCAGGCCCCGCCGGGAGTTCACTGGCTTTCCCGAGCCTGATCCGGGCGCCAGCCTGGCAGCAGGACCGGGATGCGGACAGCCGCTGTTCAGGCGCCGCAGCATTTCTTGAATTTCCTGCCGCTGCCGCACGGGCAGGGATCGTTGCGGCCCGGTCCGTGCGGCCTGGCGGGAAGCCGGGCTGCCGGTCTTCCCTGCCGGAGTTGGTTGCCCTCCAAGCGGTGCCGGGCATACAGGGATTGCATGATCTGGTGATGCAATTCCAGGCGCGAATCCAGAGCGGGGTAAGCGCCATCCTGAGCGCGGCCAGCAACCGGCTGGCCGGGGGCGCTCCCGCCGGTCCCAGAGCCACCACCTCAACAACGGTATGCGACCGGTAATTTTAGTGGATGGCCGGCACCTCCCGCAGCACGCCGGCCCGCTGGCCGCCAGCATCCCGCAGCTTGAGGAAATAGAGGATCATCTCCTGGCAGGCGCAGCCTGGCTGAACGCAGTATGCCTCATCTGCCGCCCAGTCCGCCTGCTCGAAGACAAAGTTCAAGGAAAGGCCCAGGTGGAACACTTCGCTAAAAGGGATCAGGCGCCCATCACCGGCCTTCGGCAGTTGGGAAATATCCATCCGGGAGACGTCCGCCGTCTCGATGGCCTTGATCTTGCCCGGCCAGAACCACTGGTGCAGTTCCTCCCAAGCCCGGCCGCTCAACCGCGTGGTGATCCATTGCGCCAGCGAAAACGTCCTGGGGTCGGCCTTCAGCTCCGGAGTTTCCTTCAGGATTCGTTTCTGCACATCCACCCAAAACAACGGCAACGGCCCCGCCGGGGCGGCCAGATCCGGCGAACACTGGGCGCAGCCAACACAGACCGAGAGGCAAGGGCACCTCGGGATAGGGCAAACCCGGAAAACCAGCATGTAGGGTGTTTTTGTCTCCTTGGCATCATCGAACACTTCAAAATTGATGCCGGGTACCGGGTTCTGGGAATTCGCCAAGTGCGTCCAGGCCAGATCTAATTTCCGTTCTTCAGCCATGTGATTTCCTGTGGTGCGTCTTATTCGTCCGCGAAGATCCCAGCCGGACTGCCCGTGCAAGGCAACCCGGTTGCGGGAGCGTGCTCAGGGGTGATGGACTTCGGGAACCGCCCGGCGCTGTGCCCAGGTGGTTTGATCGGCTTTTTTGCCGGGTCTTTTGCGCAAATCCTTGGCTGTCCGTCGTCATTTGCAAGCCCATGGCGGGCCGGTCCATGGCTCCCTTCGTGGCTGGCTCAAAAGCCTGCGGCGCAACCACTTCCACCCCAACTTCCGGCGCTTCCTAATAGTCAGTTCATCACCCAAACAAGACGCATATTCAGACAGGATGATGTGGGATTGGCAAGTCAGTGAACTGCATTAGGAAGAAGTGGAGCGAGCGAAGGGATTCGAACCCTCGACAATCACCTTGGCAAGGTGACACTCTACCAGGCTGAGTTACGCTCGCTTCCATGAGCGACGGGTAACAATCTAAGGAATGACGGCCTGAATGCAAGCGCTTTTTTTTGGCAGCTTAACTTTTCCCGGAAACAGCCGATAAATAGAGCATGAGTGAGAATGACATACGCCTCCGCTGCACGCAACCGGCACAAGTGATTTTGGACGGAAAACCGGTGGCCATGCCGCTGGAATCCCTGGTGAACCTGGCCGCCATCCGTTCCCATCTGGAATTAATGGCCTTGCGCCAGGATCGCCTCCTGGCCGGTTTTTGGGTGGATGGCAAGCCGGTCACCACCGAGGAGATCACCCAGGAGGGAAGGGCTTTCCGGGAAATCAAGGCCCGGTCCATTGGTTTCTGGGAATTGGGCCAGGAACTGGCCAGCTCGGCCCTGGCCCAGCTGGAAACGCTGCTGGAGCGCACCCGGCAGGCGATTTTGCTGGTCTTGATCAATCCCTGGCCGGTGGCGAGCCGCCTGGCGCAGGAATTGCACGCGGATTTGCGCACCTTGGTGGTGTTGATCAGCTTCCTCAATGAATTGAGCGGATCCCAGTTGAGCGCCTTGGTGCTGGGCCGGAATTCGATGAGCAATCACCTGGAAGAGGTGGCGACGCTGTGCGCCCACGTGGAGGCGCTGGAGCTTTCCAAAGATAATCTTGCACTCTCCGATGTTTTGGAACAAGGTTTTTTACCCTGGCTGCTGGAGTTGCAGCAGGGCCTTGAACATTGGGGAGAAACGCCATGAACGATGACCGAACCGCCCGCGCACCAAAACTTTGCCTGATTCCTTTACTCATCGGATTGCTCCAAGCCGGCTGCACTGAAATGGTGGAGGATCCGGATGTGATCCACCCCCCCAGCTACCAGCCCACCAACATTTACCGTCCCCAGGCTTTTCTGCCGGAGAGTATCCGCCGGGTGGCCGTCCTGCCCATCACCAATCATCCCAGGGATGGGGTGGCGGATGTTTCCCGGGAGCGTTTGACGCCCCTGGTGCTGGCGGAGCTGGGCAAGACGAAAGCTTTTGAATGCCTCCCCATGGCGCCGGAGCAGCTCAAGCTGGCCACGGGCCGCCTCACGCTGACCGCGGAGGAGCCGCTGCCGCCCAAGCTGCTGCAGGAAATGTCCCGCACCTGGGGCTGCGAGGCCATCTTGTTTTGCCGCCTGACCACTTACAAGCCCTATCCGCCCCTGAGTGTGGGGTGGAGCTTTAAATTGGTATCCTGCGCGGACGCCCGGATCTTGTGGTCGGCCGACGAGATACTTGATGCCGGCGAGGTGAGGGTGGCGGCCGGAGCCCGGCGCTATTACCTGGCCAATCTCCAGCACCAGCCACGCCTGTCGGATTCCCGGCAGATTTTGAACACCCCGGACTGGTTCACCCGCTACGCGCTTTACACCTTGTTCGCCACGCTGCCCGCGCGGTAGATCGGCGCTAAAGTTTTTCCCCATCCTGCCGATAAGATAAACGTAGTTTACTGCACCCTGCCTGCCAAAAGGATCAGTAATATGCAAATCGAAAATAGAATAAGTATAGAAACTGTAAAGTCCATGGCGCCAATGCTTAGCGGCGCCCGGAAGACCGAGCCAGCGACCGATACGGCCACCTTGGAACGGGCGCGAGCCCTGGAGCAAGAGTTCTCCAAGGAGGCGGACGTCCGGGCGGAATACGTGGAGCGCGCCATGAACCTGATTCCGCAAGTGCAATGGCCACCTACCGAGGTGATCCGGCGCATCGCGAATCTGCTCGCCTCCCATAAGGGCGGCGGACAATAACCAGCGCAAAAACTGTCAGCAACAACAAGGAATAACCCATGGGCGCTAACCCATACATGAATCGAAATAATCCGTGGAATTCGTACCGCCAGGTAGCCACTCAAACGGCCTCCCCGGGCCAGCTGGTTCTCATGCTGTTTGACGGCGCGGTACGGTTCCTGGAGCAAGCCATGCTGGGCTTCCCGGTGGAAGACCCCTTGGAGCGGATTCAGACCATCAACAACAACATCCTCCGCGCCCAAGATATCATCAACGAGTTGAATTATTCCCTGGACCTTCGTCAAGGAGGCCACCTGGCCGAAACATTGCGCGGGCTTTACGAGTATTTTGACCGCCGCCTGACCGAAAGCAACGTGCGCAAAACCAGCGAGGGCATCGAGGAAGTGCTGGTGCATATCCGCACGCTGCGGGATGCCTGGAACTCCATGCTCACCCAGGCCAGCCAAACCCGGGTGGCCCAGACCGCCGAATTGTGCGCCGTGGGTTAAGCCTTTGCCCGGCGTTCCGGCTGCCAACATCCCACCTTATGCAAGCTTTCCAGGATCTCATGAACCTCCTCGCCGAGTGGCGGCAGCTTTCCGAGGCAGAAGGCGCGGCCATCCGGTCCGCCGACTGGCAGCAGGTCAGCCAATGCCAGGCCGCCAAACAACTGCTGCAAGCCCGGATCGTGGAGGCCCACCAGGTGCTGGACTCCCGCTGGGAACTGGCTGGGGGGGGGAAAACCGCCCAGGATCCCCGGTTCCGGGGCGCCATTTCCGATTTGATCGCGATGGAGCAACGCAACGGCGAGTGGCTCGAACAGCAATGGAAAAAGGCCGATGCCGAGCGGGCGGAGCTATCGCGCACCAGCCGCAACTTGCGCCAGGTGCAAAAAGCCTACGTGCCGCGCGGGGATGCCGCATGGAATTCCTACTCCTGACTCCCTGCCGCTGGCGCCCAGGCACGAAAAACGTGATTCCGGTGGCCCAGCCCTTCAAAAATCCCCCGCCGTTCCCCGCCTGACTGCTTCCGAATTGTTCTTCCATGGACCGGCCGGCCGTGGCCATGTCCTTGCCATTGGCTCAGGTGTGCTGGCTTGATCTTTTTGGCCCTGGCCGTTTTTTGCCGAACCGCGCGGGCGGAGCTTGGAGCCGCCAAAGCCCCGCGGCTGCTCGCGCTCCTGGAAAACATTCCTCTTGCAAGCGTCTCTTTTTGGCGCACATTGGAGGGCGGAATCTGCACCTATGTATGAGCGCGGCGGTATTGAATAACTGGGCCTTGGTGGGCAAGCGCAATTCGGACAACGCCGGAGCCGCCGTCGAAATCCGCTTGCGGGGAATGGTGTTTGGGCATGCCGCCCACCCCGATGGCAGCGAGATCACCACCTCCCGGATCAAGCACCGCCGGGGCGAGGAACTCGTGACGATCAATGGCACCCATTACATTCTCGGCTCAGTGAACCCGGAATATGACGCCCGGTTCCCCAACGCCAAAGCCGCTCTGCTGGGCCGGCTCCCGGAGATCGAAAATGAGGAAACCATAGCGCATACGCGGCCGCCTGGGCCGGCCTGATATGCCCCGCCCCTTGCTCCCGGCCCAGCCCCAGCCAAAAAGCGATTGACCACGGACCAGGCGGATGGGCACGGATGACCAAGCGGAAAGACCTCCGGAAAAGCTCCGCGGAAAATGATGATTCCCCTCCATAATGGCCTGGATGCCTCCGCCCCGTTTGGTCTGGTGGACAGCCATGTCCATCTCCAGGACGAGGCCTTGGCCAGCTGCCTGGAAGCCGTGCTGGCCCGGTCCCGGGCAGCCGGGGTGCGCACCTGGGTGTGCAATGGCGCCAGCGAAAAGGACTGGCCGCGGGTGGCGGAGATTGCCGCCCGCCAGCCGGGCGTCATTCCCTGCTTTGGCCTGCATCCCTGGCATATCGGCAGCCGTTCCGGCCAATGGCTGGACCGGCTGGCCCAGTGGCTGGAGGCCGTCCCCTCGGCGGTGGGGGAGATCGGCCTGGACCGGTGGATCAAGCCCCGCGATGAAGCCGCCCAGGAGGAGGTTTTCCGCGCCCAGCTGCGGCTCGCCCGGGAGCGGCATTTGCCGGTCATGATCCATTGCGTGCGGGCCTGGGATTGGCTCCTGGAGGTGCTGCGGAAAGAGCCGCCACCAGCCGAGGGGCTGTTGCTGCACGCCTACAGCGGCCCGGTGGAGGCCATCGAACCCCTGGTCCAGTGGCAGGCCCGGTTTTCCTTTGCCGGCACCCTCCTGCAGGAGCGCAACCGCCGCCTGCGGGAGACCCTGGAGCGGGTTCCCAGGGACCGCCTGCTGCTCGAGACGGACAGCCCGGATCTGCTGCCGCCCCCGGATTTCCGCGTGGTGGAGCCGGTCTTGTTCCAAGGCAAGGCCCGCAATGAGCCGGCCAACCTGCGGGCCATCCAGGCGGGCGTGGCCGCGTGGCTCAAAATGTCTGAACCGGCCCTGGCCCGGCTGCTCTGGCGCAATCACCTCGCTTTCCTCGGATCGTTCCAGCCCGGCGCCCCGGCTGCCCCAGCCGCTTGAAGCAGGCAGGCCCAGCTTCAGGCACGCAAATTTGTGCTTTAAATCGCCCGGCCCAGGGATTAAAACGGGAGCGTTCAAAATGGATCAGGCGCCGTGGACTCCCGCCGGGGAGCCCGCCTGTCCCCTAGGCTGAAACGATAAAAATATGACGACCTATTACCTGGCCATTGACTTGGGCGCTGATAGCGGCCGGCTGATGCTTGGCTCGCTGGCGGGCAACCAATTAACCGTGGAAGATATCCATCGTTTTCCCAACACCCCCATCAAGGACAACCAGTCCATGTATTGGGATATCGACAAACTGGTGGCGGAGATCACCACCGGCCTGCAGAAAGCCGGGCAGCGCAATTTGCCCATCACCAGCATCAGCTGCGATTCCTGGGGGGTGGATTACCTGCTCTTCGGGGCGGACGGCGCCATCCTCAAGCCCACCTACCATTACCGCGACCCGCGCACCCAGAAAGGGGTGGAAAACGTCAAAGCCAAAGTCAGCTGGGAGGCCATTTTCGCCGAGACGGGCATCCAGTTCATGGCCCTGAACACCCTGTACCAGATGGGGGCCGAAACGCCCGCCCGCCTGGCCGCCGCCCGGCAACTGCTGACCATCGGCGATGCGGTCAACTACCTCCTGTGCGGCGTGGCCAAAATCGAGGAATCCCTCGCCAGCACCACCCAGCTTTACAATCCCCGCACGCGCAACTGGTCTAAAAAACTGCTCGAGGCGCTGCAATTGCCCGCCGGGATATTCCCGGAGATCGTCCCTTCCGGCACGGTCCTGGGCCCGCTGAAAGGCGGCGTGGAAAAGCAGACCGGCTTGAAGGGCGTCCAAGTGGTGGCCTCCTGCTCGCACGACACCGGCGCCGCCGTGGCGGCCGTGCCGGCCAGCGGCAAAAACTGGGCCTACCTCAGCTCCGGCACCTGGTCCCTCATGGGCGTGGAGCTGCCCAGCCCCATCCTCAGCGACGAATGCCGCGAGCTGAACATCACCAACGAAATCGGCTTCGGCGGTTCCGTGCGCCTGCTGAAGAATATCATCGGCCTCTGGCTGGTCCAGGAATGCCGCCGCGAATGGGCCAGGAACGGCCAGCAATTCGACTTCGCCGCCCTCGAGCAGATGGCTAATTCCGCCCCGCCGTTTGTGTCCCTGATCAACCCGGCGGACGCCCGGTTCCTCAGCCCCGATGGCATGCCGGGCAAGATCGCCTCCCTGCTCCAGGAAACCGGGCAACCGGCGCCGGCCAATCCCGCCGCCACGATGCGGTGCATCTACGAGAGCCTGGCGTTGCTGTATCGCCGCACGCTTAAGAAGATCGAGAAGCTCACCGGCCAGAAGATCGAGCGCCTGCACATCGTGGGTGGCGGCAGCAAGGATGCCACCCTGAACCAGTTCACCGCCAACGCCTGCCAGATCCCCGTGCTGGCCGGCCCGGTGGAAGCCACCGCCATGGGCAACTTCCTGGTCCAGGCCATCGCCATGGGCCAGTTCAAGTCCTTGGATGAGGCCCGGGAAATGATCCGCAACTCCGTCACCCCGCTGGTTTTCAACCCCCAGGCGGCCAAAGAGTGGGCAGATGCCGATGCCCGCTTTGCCAGACTGTTCCCGGCTTAACCGTATTCCCGCGCCTGGGATGGAAGTGGTTGTACCGCCAATTGGTGCGCGAGACGAGAGGTCAGCCACTTGCAGATCTTGAACCGATCTGCAAGTGGCGCATGACGAGGTCTTGCTAAAAAAGATCCAGCGGGAACGCCTGAGCCAATGGCCGGGCACGGATAAGCGGATTAGCCAGACCGAAGGCGGCTTACCCCCCGGCCGCAACCAGTTTTCGTTGATCAACCATCTGCCGTCAATCATGGTCGGCGTCTGCCATGTCCAAGCCGCCGCTTTACGCCGCGGCACGGGCGATCCCCAACTGCCGGGCAGCGCCCAAGCAATGGGTGTAGAGTGAAGACGCCATTTGCCAAGTGGGAGGCAAATTGACATCCAATACTCAACTGAATACCTCCGCCCCACATACAAGCTCAGACCTCAGAATCAGACGGGTATAAAGAGAAATTCAATGGCGAGTTCAGATCCCTTGATCTGGGCCAAAAGCTGCGGGCTATTGGCATTGGTTGCCCCGTTGAGCAGCGAAACGCGATGGACCGAATTGAACCTGGCGACGGTCAGCCATCCACGTTCATTTTCACTTCCATCTCCGAGCGGTGGCTCAGCCGGAACTTGAGTTTTCTGCCCGGCAGGCAGGGATGGTCCATGGCTTTGAGATTCATGGCTGCGAGCGTTTGGCTGACCACTTTCCGGAGCCTGCTGCCGTAGTTGGTCCTGGGCAGGAGGTGGACCACGATCTGCTGGCCGCTGACTTCCAACACCCTTGGGGACTGGGTCAGTTTGCGGAAATGGTCATGATCGTCGCGGTAATTGTCATAGGCCTTCTTGAATGGCTGCAGCGCCTGGTAGAACAAATTGCGGGCCGTGATTTTCAAGATGTCCAGCAAACGCTTGCACTGGCCATCCATTTTCACCAGCTAGCCCTCAAGCATGATTTCCAGGCGGGATTGGGTGGGTTGGGTTTTGGCGATTTGCGCCTGGATTTCTGCTCAGCGCCGGTGGATTTCATCCAGGTCAGCGCTCCGCTCCTGCCGGGCGTTTTCATAGCGTTGATCGGCGGCCTTGAGGGCCGCGATCCGGCGCTGGAGTGCCCGGGGTTGCGGGGTGCCTGGCAAATCCTCCGCGGCCAATGGGGCTTCCAGCTCTTGGCGCTTTTGGGCCCGCCGCGCCTGATCCTCCGCGAGCAGGGTTCGCTTTAACTGGCCGGCCGCTTTTTTATGGCCTAAGTAAGTGCCATTCGCCCCAAGGGGGCGGCTATATTATAGCTGGGCATCGCCCAGGGTAGCCCCCAAAAGAATGCAGCCCCAGCCTTGGCAGAGCGGGATAACCCCTCCGCCCCTTTCCCCCTTTGGCAAACCAGGCCAAAACTCAACGCCGGGATTCCTCTCCGTGGCGGCGGCAGGGCCAACAACTCAACCCTAACGGGAGTGTTGATGTCATTTCCGATCTGCCATCCCCATTTTCTCAAATCACCTTATTTCCCTTGGTATCGCCTTATTTCCCAATGTGTTATCGGGAATTGACTCCAAAACCCTATTGCATTAATTTGATCAAAATTGCACACGAACCGGACAGCAAGGACAGGTTTCGACGGCAGCGTGATGGCAGCAAAATGAGAGAGGAAAACCAATGAAAATGCGGCAGGTGATGAACCACGGGGTGAAAATGTGGATGGTGGATTTCGGCAAGACTGATGGAAAGCGACTGCGGAAGTTCTACACTTCCAAGACGGCAGCAGAAACGGCCATGGTTGGCCAGCGGGCGGCGGAGGTCGAAGCCGGGCGAACATGGGCTGATGTTCCACCCAAGGATCGGGTAATGCTGGTCCGGTTACTGGAAGAAACCAAAGCTTTTGGGATCACGCTCCCGGAGGTTTGGGAGTCCTTTAAAAGATCATCCAAGCCCGCCGCATCTCCCATCGTCGCCATCGGGAAAGCCGTAGAGGATTTTATCGAGTCCAAATCACGTGCGGGCCTGCGGCCCGTTTATCAGCGCAACCTGGCGAGTCTTATGCGGTGTTATGCCCGCGGCCGGGAGGAAATGGATCTGCCGCTTGATTCTGGTGAGATTGAGAAGTGGATACACAACCGGCCGGGGTGTCCCCAGTGGAAAAACACAGTCCGCAAAAGGTTGAGCGGGTTCTACGGATGGCTGAAGCTCCGGGGCGTGATCCAGGTGAATCCGATAGATGGCGTGGGGACCATTAAATTCGACCTGGGAGTGCCGGTCATCCTGCGGGCCG
>CAYPCQ010000206.1:0-11121 GCA_964409245.1 uncultured Verrucomicrobiota bacterium | reverse complement strand
CCCCTTAGCCGCCCGCAGGCCCCGCCCGCAGGCCCCGCCCGCAGGCCCCGCCCGCCGCCACCTTCCCCCCCGGCGGCCCGCACCGCACCAGCACCAGCGCCGCCTTGCCCTCGGCCTGCCGGGCAACCGCCGTCCGGCTCCCGGCTTCGCCACCGCCACCCGGCACCAACTCCACCGCCCGCCGGGGGAACGTCCGATCCGCCACCGCCTCGCCCGCAGGCCGACCGGCACCGCCCCAGGTCCACCAACACCGCCGCCCTGCCCTCGGCTCCGCCCTCAGCACCGCCTCGCCGCCGGGGATCGCCGCCACCCGCAGGCCCCGCTCCACCATGGCCTACCTGGAGCGATCCTCAGCTCCGGCCCGCAGGCCGACCGCTTCGCCGCCGGGGATCGCCACCAGCACCAGCGCCAACCTCAGATCACCACCAGCACCGTCCTTTTAATTCCGGTCCAAATACCAAGGCCATTGCGGCGGCGGCGGCGGAGGCGGAGCGGGAGGACGGCCAGCCCGCCGCCGAAGTTCCGCCGCCCAGCGCTCAAATATCGAAGCCAAAACGATCTTCTCGCCCGGCCTTAACTTTAGCCATTTCTGTGGTAAACCATGTGCCATATTACCTGCCCCATTCGCGCCGCCACCCGCGAAGCCCCCCCGGAAGCTCCGTGCGGCAGCACCAGTTTTCATGCAACTCCGCCGCCAATCATCTGATCTCTTGGTGGCGGTCATCCGGGGTGAACAGCGCAACGAATACCGCCACCGGCTCCGCCGCGCAACACCATTTTCATCCAGGTCCGCCATTCCATCCACCCGGCCCAGGCCCCCGCCGTGGCCCCACCCCCGCCACCGCCACCGGCTCCGCCCTCAGATCCGCCGGGGATCACGCGTGATTTTCACGCAGCACCTTTTCCTAGTGGAGGTCCGGTTGCCACCATCCGACGATTGCTAAAAAAAACCCTCTGAACTTTTTTTTGAAACGAAAGTCTATCACAAGTCTATCAAGGGAGGTTTCAGAATGGCCCCATCCGCGTTTTTAATTGGTAGCTTTGTGATAGACTTAAACGACTCCAACCGGGCTAGAATGGAAAAGCACGCAAGCGTAGGATAGAACGCTATATGGAACCGTCATTTCCTCGTAAACCATTGCAAAATAAGGCGTTTCGCCTTGGGATTGTGGGGGATTTAGATGGCTGCCGAACATGGATTTGAACCATGACAAACAGATCCAGAGTCTGTTGTGCTACCGTTACACCATTCGGCAAACGTGGAGAAACTTTTACTGATTTGGGGCTGAACGTCAAGTGTGTGGTGAATTTGGCCTGAAAATGCGTGGATGTGGGGGCGCGAGCGTCTATCCAAAACCGATGAAAACCGGAGGGCAGGGGGCCGCAATGGATCTGCGGAGTTCTAATAGCTGGCTGGCTGCGGCCGGTTAAAGGGATACCGGATTGGGCCTGGCCATGGCGGCCCCTTTGATGGCATCGGGTGGAATGGAATCCGGTCCCCGGGGCAGGATTCCCCGGAGAGTGCATTAAAGTCGTATTTTTAACTGGCATGGCGGCTGGAAAAAACGCATTCTGCCCCGCGAATGAGTTGATATGCCTGCAGAATACCGCCTCATCTTAAAAAACATAGATCAAGCCGGTTACCAACCGGACATCGGGTGCTATTTGGGGCATGGGGGATACGCAGCGTTAAAAAAGGCGATTGCTCTTGGGGCCACGGTGGTTGAGGGCAAGGAACTCAGCGGACCGGAACAGGTCCGGCGGGAGGTCAAGCTATCTGGATTGAGGGGCCGGGGAGGGGCGGGATTCCCGTGCGGAACCAAGTGGTCGTTCATCGATCATTCCTCGGGCCGGCCGGCCTACTTGATCTGCAATGCCGACGAATCCGAACCGGGCACGTTTAAAGACCGGCAGATCATCTACAAGGATCCCCACCAACTTTTGGAGGGGATGATCATCTCGTGCTATGCCAACCATATTCACCAGGCATACATCTATATCCGCGGCGAATTTGTGGAGGGGGCGCGAATCCTGGTGCGGGCGCTGGCGGAAGCCCGGCAGCACAACTTCCTGGGCCGGAACATCCTGCAAAGCGGTTACGACCTGGAGATTTACATCCACCGGGGGGCGGGGGCGTATATTTGCGGGGAGGAAACAGGGCTGATCGAGTCACTGGAAGGCAAGCGGCCTTATCCGCGGATCAAACCACCATATTATCCGGCAGCTTACGGTCTTTATCTATGCCCCACCATTGTGAACAACGTGGAGACGTTGTGCGCTGTAAAACACATCCTGGAGATGGGGGGGGTGGAGTATGCCAAGCTGGGCACGCCGGGCGATCCGGGCACGCGGGTGATCAGCTTGAGTGGACAGGTGCAAAAGCCGGGTTATTTTGAGATCCAGATCGGACAGGTGACGCTGGGGCAGCTGATCAACGATTTTGGAGGTGGCTTGCGGCCGGGACGCAAATTGAAAGCCATCATCCCCGGCGGATCCTCCTCGAAAATCCTGAAAGCCGGTGAGAGGTATAAGTTCAAGGCGAAACAACCCGACGGCAAAGAGCTGGAAAAGGAAGTGGCGCTGCTGGATCTTAAATATGATTCCGCCTCCCTGGCGGGGGCGGGATCCATGTGCGGCTCCGGAGCAGTGATCGTGCTGGATGACACAGCGGATCTGGTGCTGGCGCTGGCTAACATTAGCGAATTTTACGCGCACGAAAGCTGCGGCCAATGCACTCCGTGCCGGGAGGGGTCGCTCTGGATGGCCAAGGTGCTCCAACGCCTGACGCACGGACAGGGCCGGGCGCAGGATGCCGATTACCTGCTGCAGATCGCCAATCAGATCCCCGGCGGGCGTACGGTTTGCGCCTTTGGGGAAGCCTGCTCGTGGCCGGTGCAGAGTTTTTTAAACAAATTCAAGGACGAGTTTGCCGCCCGGGGGCGGGCAGACGAACAGCGCCGGGCGGCTGGTGCGCAGGGGGGCAGCCAGGGGCGGCCCTGAGAGAGTGAACCGTTGCGGGATCGATGAGCGCATCCAATCCAGAAAAAACCAACAGCCCACCACCGGCCAGCCTGGTCACGGTGAAGGTGAACGGTCGTCCCGTGGAGGTGCCGCGCACCATGCCGCATCCGGTCACTGGCAAGCCGGTGCCCACGACGATGATCCAGGCGTGCGAGGCGGTCCAGGTGGCGGTGCCGCACTACTGCTACCACCATAAACTGCCGGTGGCGGGCAATTGCCGGATGTGCCTGGTGGAATACGGGACGCCGGTCCTGGGCCCGGATCGCAAACCGCTGAAGAATCCCGATGGATCGCCGGTGATTTCCAAGGCGCCCAACCCGGCCATTGCCTGCGCCACGCCGATCATGCCCGGCATGGAGATTTACACCAACACCCCGGCGGTGGAATCGATGCGGAAGGCGGTGCTGGAGTTTTTATTGATCAACCATCCGCTGGATTGCCCCATCTGCGACCAGGCCGGAGAATGCAAGCTGCAGGAATATGCGGTGGAATATGGCCAGACTGCGAGCCGGTTCGTGGAGGAGAAGGTGCACAAGCCGAAGCAGGTGGACCTGGGGCCGCGCATCCTGCTGGACGACGAGCGCTGCATCCTCTGCACACGGTGCATCCGGTTCACCCGCGAGGTGGGGGGGGATGATTGCCTGGGGATCGTAAACCGGGGCAGCCATAACACGCTGACGCATTATCCGGGGCGGCCGTTCGACAACAATTACACCCTGAACACGGTGGATCTTTGCCCGGTGGGAGCGCTGACTTCGAAGGATTTCCGGTTCCAGTCCCGGGTGTGGTTCCTGAAGCGGACCAAGAGCGTTTGCACGAGCTGCGCCACGGGGTGCAACATCGTGATCGGATCCCGCGAAAACCGAATTTACCGGTATGAGCCACGGGAGAACGAGGCGGTGAACTCGTGCTGGATGTGCGACCAAGGGCGGCTCAACTACCGGTGGATCGGCCGGGAGGACCGCCTGCAAAATGCAGTGATCCAGCAGACGCGGGGGCAATTCGTCCAGGTGCCGTGGTCGCAAGCCATGGATCAGCTATTGCAGCACCTGCGGAAAATCCCGAGCGGATCGCTGGCCATCCTCGCCTCGGCGCGGCAGACCAACGAAGAATTATTTTTAGCGGGCCGGCTGGGGCGCCGGCTGGGGGCGATCATGGACAGCCCCCCAAGAACGGGCGCGGACGACCGCCTGCTGATGCACGCGGATAAAAACCCCAATACCGTGGGGGCGCGCTTGCTGGGGATTGCCGCCAGCCAGCCCGGGGGGAACTTGGGGGCCATGGCCGAGGGCATCTGCCGGGGGGACATCCGCACCTTGCTGGCCTTGGGGGAGGATGCGGTGAAGCACCTGGGGCAAAGCGTGGTGGAGCGGTTGGATCAGCTCATCGTGTGCGACATCCTGCCCAACCAGAGCACCCCGCAGGCGCACATCCTATTGCCGGGCTGCGCCCCCGCCGAGAAATGGGGGACCTTTGTGAACCGCCAAGGCCGCCTGCAAAAGTTTGGCCGGGCGGTGGAAGCGCCGGGCCAGGCGCAGCCGGAGTGGCAATTTTTGCGGCAGGCAGCCCAGGATTCGGGCGGTGAATCCATCCCCGCCAGCGTGGGTGGGATCTTCGACCAAATGGTGCGGGAGACTCCCGCATTTCATGGAATCACCTGGGCCGGGCTGGGGGATCTGGGTGCAACGCTGCCGATCTGAACGCTATGCCCGCAACGGAAACATTCAACTGGCTGCCCTTCCTGGTCATCACCCTGGTGAAGGTGGGGGCGGGAGTGGTGACCATCCTGGGCATGGTGGCTTATGCCGTGCTGGCCGAACGCCGGATCTCGGCATTCATCCAGGACCGGGTGGGGCCGAACCGGGTGGGGCCTTGGGGCCTCCTGCAGCCGGTGGCGGACGGCGTCAAAGCGTTTTTGAAGGAGGATTTCGTGCCGGGGCATGTCCGGAAGGTTTACTTCTGGCTGGCGCCCGCGGTGGTGATGCTGCCGGGGCTGATGACCTTTGCGGTCATCCCGTTCGGGTCGCAATTGGGATCGCAGCCCATGGTGATTGCGAATCTGGATGTGGGCATCCTTTACACCTTCGGCATCGCCTCGCTGGGGGTTTACGGGATCGTGCTGGCGGGATACGCCTCCAACTCCAAGTATCCATTCCTGGGGGGCATCCGATCCAGCGCACAGTTGATATCCTACGAGATTTCCATGGGCCTGGCGGTGATCCCGGTGTTTTTGATTGTGGGTGGCTTGAACTTGAGCCAGGTAGTGGCCCACCAGACGGGCGGCTTCCATAATTGGCTGGTGTTCAGCGCCCCGCTCAGCTTCGCCATCTTCCTGGCGGCGGCCTTCGCGGAGACCAACCGGCTGCCGTTCGACCTGCCGGAATCCGAAAACGAGCTGGTGGCGGGGTATAACACCGAGTTCAGCTCCATGAAGTTCGCGATGTTTTTCATGGGTGAATACGCCAACATGATCGCGGTTTCGGCCATGATGGTGACCCTGTTCTTCGGCGGGTGGACCTTGCCGATTTTCGGCCTGGACCAGCCTGCGCAAAGCTGGCTGGTGGGAGTGCTGCACATCTTGATCTTCATCGCCAAACTGGTCGTGTTTGTGTTCCTGATGATCTGGGTGCGGTGGATGTGGCCGCGTTTTCGCTACGACCAACTGATGGACCTGGGCTGGCGCCGGTTCATCCCGCTGGCTTTGGCCAATATCATCATCACCGCGCTGGTGCTATGGAAAACCGCCTGAACCGAACCACCGCCACGCCATGCAAATAACCCGCCGCAAAATGACCTTTTGGGAGCGCCTCTATCTGCCGGCGATCCTCAACGGTTTCAAGGTCACACTCCGGCACTTTTTGAAGAAAAAGGTGACCATGCAATATCCCGAGGAGCGGTGGGTGGTGCCGGCGGGCTACCGGGGCGCGCCATACCTGGTCAAAGACCAGGAAGGCCGGACCAAGTGTGTATCCTGCCAGCTCTGCGAATTTGTCTGCCCGCCCAAGGCCATCCGCATCACCCCCCCGGGCCCGGCGCCCAACCCGGAGGTGGGCAACGTGGAGAAGCGGCCCAAAGATTTCCAGATCGATATGCTGCGGTGCATTTTTTGTGGCTATTGCCAGGAAACCTGCCCGGAGGAGGCCATCTTCCTGATGAAGGATTATTCCTTCAGCGGTTTGGCCCGGGAGGAAATGATCCACAACCAGGAAAAATTGCTCGCCTTGGGTGGGGTTCATCAGGATTCTATCATGAAATGGAAACATAAATAGAGACTGCCGTCATGCAGGATGCATTATTCCTATTATTTGCCTTGGTGACGCTGGTGGGCGCCGTGCTGGTGGTGGCCAATCCGTTCAGCCGGGATCCGGTGGCCAGCGCCATGTTCCTGGTGGTGACTTTCATCGGTTTATCCGGTTTGTTTGTTCTGCTGGGGGCTTTCTTCCTGGCTGCGATCCAGATCCTGGTTTACGCCGGAGCGGTGATGGTATTGTTCCTGTTTGTGCTCATGCTGCTGAACCTCCGGGAGGAACAAAGGCGCAAATATAGCCTGGTGAAGGGATTTCTAGGCACCTTGCTGGTGGGCTTGCTGGCTTCGTTCCTCATCGGGACCATCCTCGGTGCACCGGCGCTGACCGCCCCCGGACCGGCCACCATGAGCGCGGGTGCCGGGCCGCTCGGGAAAATGCTTTTCCTGCATTACCTGCTGCCATTTGAAGTGGTTTCGATCCTGCTCCTGGTGGCCATCATCGGGGTTGTCATCCTCAGCAAAAAGGATGCCCGATGATTGGCTTGAACCATTACCTGGTGGTCAGCGTGCTGTTATTCAGCCTGGGCTTGCTGGGCGTGCTGCTGCGGCGCAACCTGCTGATTGTTTACATGTCCCTGGAGCTGATGCTGAACGCGGCCAACCTGGCGCTGGCGGCTTTTTCCAAATACAACCAGCACCTGGACGGCCAGATCCTCGTTTTTTTCATTATCACGGTGGCGGCGGCGGAGGTTGCCGTGGGGCTGGCCTTGATGGTGGCCCTGTTCCGGTTGCGGCAGACCGTGCGGGTGGATGAGTTGAATGCGATGAAATTATAGGCATGGCGGAAACCTTTCCATGGATCATCCTGTTCCTGCCGCTGCTGGCGGCGGGGAGCATCACCTTGCTATGCCCGACCCGGCGGGAACTGAGCGCCCGCCTGTCAATCGGGGCGGTGGTGGCCGCATTCTGGCTGAGCTTCCTGCTCTGGTTCGCAGCGGATTTAAAACAGCATGGTGCCACGGAAACCGCCTTCCAGTGGTTCTCGGTGGATAATCTGGTGGTGGCATTCGGGCTGCGGTTGGACCGGTTGAGCGAATTGATGCTGCTGGTGGTCACCGGGGTGGCCGGAGCCATTCATATCTATTCTTATAGTTACATGGCCGAAGATCGGGATGTTCCTCGTTATTTCGCCAGCTTGAGCCTGTTTACCTTCGCGATGCTGGGCATTGTGCTGGCGAACAATTTTGTGCTGATGTTCGTGTTTTGGGAGTTGGTCGGCCTGTCCAGCTACCTGCTGATCGGTTTTTGGTTCGAGCGTCCAGCCGCTGCGGACGCCGGCAAAAAGGCGTTCCTGGCCAACCGCATCGGGGATACCGGCTTCCTGTTGGGCATCATCCTGCTGTGGAGCGCCACTGGCTCGGTGCATTTTGGGACCATTCAACAACTGCTGCATGAACACCCTAAGTTGCTGGGGGAGATGTCCACTATCATCGGCTTGTTGATCTTTTGCGGGGCGGTTGGCAAATCGGCCCAATTCCCGCTCCACGTCTGGCTGCCGGACGCCATGGAAGGCCCCACGCCGGTCAGCGCCTTGATTCATGCGGCGACGATGGTGGCGGCGGGCATCTTCATGCTGTGCCGCGTCTTTTTTGTGTTCCAGGCGGAGCCTTCCATGCCACTGATGCTGGCCGGTTTATCGGGGATTTCTGCGCTGGACGTCATCGCTGCCATCGGGATGATCACCGCCCTGCTGGCCGCTTTGATGGCCGTCCAGCAAAATGACATCAAGCGGATCCTGGCCTATTCCACCTTGTCCCAGCTAGGCCTGATGGTGCTGGCGCTGGGCTGCCGGGGGCCGCTCCCGGCCATGTTCCACCTGACCACGCACGCGTTTTTCAAAGCGCTATTGTTCCTGGGCGCTGGGGCGGTGATCCACGCCATGCACCACGAGCAGGACATTTGGCGGATGGGTGGCTTGGGCCGGAAAATGCCCGTCACGGCGGCGGTATTTCTGGCCGCTACGCTGGCCTTGTGTGGCCTGCCGCCATTCAGCGGATTCTACAGCAAGGACGCTATCCTGGCCTGTGTTTTGGAGCAAAACACGGTCCTGTTCCTGGCGGCGGTCGCAACCTCCGGCTTGACCGCGTTCTACATGTTCCGGCTCGTGCTTGTGGCATTTGCAGGCAAACCCCGGACTTCCGAGGCGGGGCATGCGCACGAAGCCCCTGCCTTGATGCTTTATCCCATGCTGTTCCTGGTGGTTCCGTCCGTGCTGGTGGGCTTTTGGAGCGTGGAGCCGTATCTCGAGCCGCTCTTCTCCGCCCACGCCCCCACGGCCGTGAAGCCTTGGTATGAACAGCTGCTTGCCCCCTTTGGCCACGCGCCCTTGGCCGCTTTCGCCGGCTTGGGTGCTGCCGGATTTGGCATTTTTGCGGCCGCCACTCTTTACCTCGGGGCCAGGGAAGATTCCCTGCCGAACCGGTGGGGGGCGTTTGCCCGGGTATTGCGCAACCGGTTCTATATCGACGAGTTTTACCGGGTATGCATCACGCTCGGGCTGGATGCCGTGGCGGCCATCCTGGATTTCTTCGATCGCTGGATCCTGGCGGGTGTCATCGTGCGTGGATTGCACGGCACGGTGGAGCTGACCGGCCGGATTCTGCGTTTGTTCCAAACCGGCAACCTGCACACCTATGGCTTCATGTTTGGCTTGGGCGTGATCATCACCTTGTGGCTTGCCCTGATGCGTTAACCGGCCATGAATTTTCCAACCTGAACCCCGGCCATGTTTTTCGGACTATCCATACTGACGATCATCATCCTGCTGCCGCTCCTGGCGGCTCTCTCGCTGGCTTTTGTGCCCCGCGAGCGGGGAGTGGTGTTCCACGGGGTGGCCTTGGTGGTTACCGGAGTGGTGATGGTTCTCGGGACCGGCCTGTTCTGGCAATTCCAGCCGGGGGCGCCGGGCCTGCAGTTCGAGCAGAGCTGGGTCTGGGTGGCCAGCCTGGATATTCGCTTCCACCTTGGCCTGGATGGGCTGAACGCTGGATTGATGTTCATGGGGACGCTGGTGGCCTTCTCAGCGGCATGTGCCAGCTGGGAAATCCGCGAGCGGACCAAAGAGTTTTATATCCTGCTGCTGGTGATGACCGGAGGAATCCTCGGCGCCTTTGCCGCGCAGGATCTGTTTTTCTTCTACGTGTTCCATGAACTGGCGCTGATCCCGACGTTCCTGATGATCGGCATTTGGGGGCGAGGCGAGCGGAAGAATTACGCCACGTTCCAGATCACCCTCTACCTCGTGGTGGGTTCGCTGATCCTGCTGGTTGGCCTGCTGGGATTATATTGGCAGGCGGGGGCGCGGACGTTTGACCTGGTGGAGCTGGCCGCCCAGCTGCGGGTCCGGCCGATCCCCGTGGCGGCCCAGGCCTGGATTTTCCCGTTGCTGCTTTTCGGCTTCGGCATTCTGGTTTCCCTGTGGCCTTTCCACACCTGGGCTCCCTTGGGCTATGCTTCAGCACCCACCTCCACCGCGATGCTGCACGCCGGGGTGCTCAAAAAGTTTGGCGTTTACGGCCTGATCCGGATCGCCCTGCCCATGGCGCCGGAGGGCGCCCGGCATTGGCTGCCGGTCATCGCGTTCCTCTGCCTGGGCAATATCCTCTACTGCGGTTTGGTGGCGGTGCGACAGAAGGATCTCAACCTGCTGATCGGCAATTCCAGCGTCGCCCACATGGGCTTCATTTTCCTCGGCATCGCCAGCGGCAGCCTGCTGGGGGTGACGGGCGCCGTGGTGATCATGGTGGCGCACGGCTTGCTGGCCGCGCTGGCTTTTGCCTTGAGCGGGTATCTTCACCAGCAGCTGGGGACTTTGCAGATGGACGCCATGTCCGGCCTGCTGCGCCGCGTGCCATTCCTGGGCACCGCGCTGCTGATGACCCTGATGGCCGGCTGCGGCCTGCCCGGATTCCCCAATTTCATCGGTGAATCGCTGGTGCTGTTCGGGGCTTGGAAGCCGTTTCCGTTGGTGACCATCCTGGCCACCTGGGGTGCCCTTGTCATCGCCGCCGTCTACATGTTGCGCGCCATCCGGAAGATCCTGCATGGCCCGGTGATCGAGCAGGGGCTGGCCTTGGAGGACGCCCGGAATCCCTGGCGCAAGCTGCCTTTCGCGCTGCTGCTGGGCGCCTTGCTGTTGCTGGGATGCTATCCCCGGCTGCTGGTCGATCAGGTCAAACCGCAGGCTGCGGCCGTATTAAGACTGCCTTCTCCGTGACCATGAACATTTTTTTGACAGCCCCGGAAATAGCGGTGACCGCCCTCGGATTGGGGTTGCTCCTCCTGGATTTGTGGACCCCTCGGGAGCAAAAACCGGCGCTCGGTTTGGTGGCAATGGCGGTTCTCGGCCTGGTTCTGGCGGGAACCTTCCTGGTGGATGGCGAACCGGCGCGTTACGCCTTCGGGCAAATGTATGTATGCGACGAGCTGGCGCTGTTCTTCAAGCGGTGTTTCCTGGTGGCGGCGATCGCGGTGCTCCAGATTTCCATGAACCAACTGCGTTTTCTGGTGATCGGGGTGGCGGAGTATTTTGTTTTGGTGCTGTTCGCGCTGGCGGGCATGATGTGGGCCGCCTCCGCGAACGATTTCTCCATGCTGTTCGTGGCGGTGGAATTGATCACCATCACTTTCTACGTCCTCACGAGTTATCAGCGCACCAATGCCTTGAGCCTCGAAGCCGGCATCAAATACCTGATCCTGGGCGCCCTGGCTTCGGCTTTCCTCGTCTATGGCATTGCCTTTATTTTCGGTGCGTCCGGCAGTTTGTCGTTCCAGGAAATCCGGCGGGTGGGGGC
>CAYPCQ010000205.1:0-11331 GCA_964409245.1 uncultured Verrucomicrobiota bacterium | reverse complement strand
TCCCTGTAAACACTGCCCCCAATGGGGATTTTTTAAAACTCATGCGAAATCGCTGTCGTTGGTGCGGAAACTTTATTTTGCCGCGGGGCTGGGTGTCTCGTCAGGCCACCCGGTTTTTACCGGGGTGGTGTTTGGCTGCCGGATCCCCGGCGTGCTGCGGCCCTCGGCCACATACCGGGCCAGCAACCGGCCCAGGGCGGCAACCTGTTCCGGATGCTCCGCCTGCCGGTTCCGCCGTTCGGCGACATCCTCCCGGAGATTGTATAACTGGATGGCTGGCAATCCGCGCTCGGCGGCGGAACCAGGCGTTGGGGCACTCCAGCCTCCCGAGCCGCGGCAAAGCTCCAATTTCCAATCACCCTGCCGGATGGCGAAGGAGCCATTGATGCTGTGATGCACCAGCGCCTCCCGGAGCGGCTGCCGATCACGGCCCTCCAGCACCGGCAGGAGGCTGACGCTGTCTTCGGCCACCTGGTCAGGCAGCTTCACCCCGAGAATCCCGGCACAAGTGGCAAACAGATCCATCAGGCAGACGATCTGCGGGCTGGAGGATCCGGCCTGGATATGCCCGGGCCAGCGGGCGATCAGGGGCACCCGGTGCCCACCGTCGAAGATATCCGCCTTGGCGCCGCGGAATTCCTGGCTGGGATGGTGCCCCTGGGCGATCAATTCATCGAATTTCGCCTCCGGCGAACACCCGTTGTCGCTGGCGAAAAACACGAGGGTATCCGCCGCCAGCCCACACTGGTCCAGCGCCTCGATGACCGATCCCGCCGCCGCATCGGTTTCCATCACAAAATCGCCGTAAGGATTCAGGCCGCTGCGCCCCTGCCAGGACGGGGAAGGGACAATGGGCGTGTGCGGGGAGGCCAGCGGCAGGTAGAGGAAAAACGGCCGCCCCTCCCGCGCGCCCGCCGCCCGCTCGCGGATATATTCGATGGCCTTGCGCGTCAGCGTGGGCAGCACCTCTGAGGCCTCGAAACCGGCCGCCGCCGACCCCTTGCGGGTGAAGCGCCCGGGCCGCCCCAGCATCATCGGAAAGGCCCGGTCCTCCGTGGGCAGCACGGTGACCCGGTCGTTTTGGATGAACGTGTAAGGCACCATGTCCAGCGACGCGCTGATGCCAAAAAAATAATCGAACCCTACGCTGTTGGGGCCATTGGCGATCGGCCGGGAGAAATTCACCCGCCAGGCGTCCTCGCCTTTTTCGATGCCATCCCCAAAGGGCGCCACCCCCGGCTTGAGCGCCCAATCCATCCCCAGGTGCCATTTGCCGATGCAAGCCGTGTGATAAGCCTGCCGCCGGAGGAACTCCGCCACCGTCAAACGCCCAGGCTCGATCAACCGGGGGCTCAGGCCGCCCTGGACACCGCTTTTAAGCCGGGACCGCCAATTGTAACGCCCGGTCAGGATGCTGTAGCGCGTGGGCGTGCACACCGAGGAGCTGGAATGGGCGTCAGTGAAGACCATGCCCTGCCGGGCCAGGTTATCCAGTTGGGGGGTGGCGATCCGGCCCTTGGGATTCAGGCAACGCACATCCCCATACCCCAAATCGTCCGCCAGAATGAAAACTAGGTTGGGTTTCGGCGGCGCCGCCTGGGCGCAGAGCGCTGCCGCCAGGAACAGGAATTTCGGAAGGTATCGCATAGTTTGGCGCCAGATTCCCCCGCGCTGGCGGGCCAGTCAAGCAGAAGCGGGATATCCCTGCACGCGCTATGGGGACTATGCCCCCTGTCCAATGAGTGCCGGACAGCCGGTTTGGGCGCCTGACTTTCCGGGCAGCAATTTTGCCTGGCTGCGTATTTCCTTGACCGCTAACCATCCTCGCCGGCCACCTGTACAAAACGCACAAATCATTGAACATCAGCTACCTGGAAGGTGTCCATAGGTAAGGACTGGCTATTTTCAGGAGGCTGTAATAGAGTCCAAACGGTTGATGGTGAATTGATATGAGAAGGATTAAGATAATCATCTGGATGATGAGCTTGGGCATGGGCTGGATCGCCCGGGGGCAAATCGAACCCCAGAATGGCATTCTGGCAGTGGTGAATGATCAGGTCATCACCCGCCGGGAGGTGGAGGCCGCCATCCGCATGGATGTGGAATCGCTCATCCGCAAAGGTTTGCCGGAAGGCGAACTGCGCGACCAAGTCACCGCCCTGCAAAAGCAGCGGATCGAGGAACTGGTGAACAAATACCTGATCCTGAACGACTTCACGAATGCCGGTTACAACCTGCCCGAATCCGTGATCGATGACCGGGTGCAGGATAAAATCCGCCAGGAATATGGCGGGGACCGGGCGGTGCTCATCAAAACCCTCCAGGAAAAGGGGGTGACCTATGAGCAATTCAAGAAAAACCTGCGTGAAAACATCATTGTGTCCGTGCTGCGTGACAAGCATGTGCGCCAGCAACTGATCATTTCCCCACAGAAAATCGACACCTATTACCAAGCCCACAAGGAGGATTTCAAAGAGGAAGATACCGTCAAACTGCGCATGATGGAATTCACCAAATCCAAAGAACATCCAGCCCAGGCGGCCCAGCTGGCCAAGGAAGTCTTGGCCAAGCTGGACAGCGGGGCATCCTTCGAAGAAATGGCCGCCACCTATTCGGATGGCGGGCTGCGGGCCAAAAGCGGGGATTATGGCAAAGCCGACCGTAAAATCCTGCGCAAGGAATTGGCTGACCAGGCGTTCAAATTGCAGGCGGGACAGCGCAGCGGCATCATCGAATTGCCCCTGGCCTGTTACATCATGGCGGTGGACGAGGTTCGCCTGGCCCGCATCCGGCCGCTGACCGAAGTCCGCGACCAAGTTGAGCGGGTCTTGATTTCCGATGAACAGGATCGGCTGATCAAGAAATGGCTGGACCGGCTGCGGAACAAGGCGTTTGTCCGTTACTTTTAGCCTTATTTCCCCGGTTATGAAAGAGGCGGGCAGCGTGCCTGGGGCGGAAAGCGGCCCACCCAGCCCACCAGGCCAGCCCGATTCGGAGGCACAAATCCGGCGGCCAGCACCCACCCCGCCTCGCACTGGATGGGTGGGCATTACCTTGGGCGATCCCACCGGAATCGGCCCCGAAATCACTCTGAAGGCACTGGCCCAGCTGAACTCAGCCGACCCGCGTTTCCTGGTGATCGGGGACCGTGGCCTTCTGGAAAAACTCAACGCCCGTTTGGGCTTGGGATTGCAGCTTGGAGCATTCCGATCCTTCGCCGAACCCGGGCCAATCTCCGTATTGGACACTTTGCCGCAACCCTTGCCCGGCGCCATGGCGCCAGGCTCGGCGCCCGCCGCCCAAGCAGCCATGCATTGGCTGGAGGAAGGCGCCCGGCTTAGTTTGGAAGGCCAGCTGGATGCCTTGGTCACCGCGCCGGTGAACAAGGCCGCCATTATCCGCAGCGGAACCCCCTTTGTGGGGCAGACGGAATTCTTCGCGGAACGGGCCGGAAGGCGGGATCCAGTGATGATGCTTCTCGGAGCGGACGACCGGGGCCGCTGGCTGCGGGTGGCGCTGGCCACCACTCATGTCCCCATCCGCGAGGTCGCCTCCCGGGTGACCACCCCCGCGGTGGCCCGGGCCATTGAGATGGCCGCCAAGGCCGTC
This sequence comes from uncultured Verrucomicrobiota bacterium, assembly GCA_964409245.1. Taxonomy (GTDB): domain Bacteria; phylum Verrucomicrobiota; class Verrucomicrobiia; order Limisphaerales; family UBA1319; genus CAIMWS01. The sequence goes on along the minus strand of CAYPCQ010000205.1, from coordinate 7,722 downwards.
CGCAAACTGGGATTGGGCCATGCCCGCGTGGGCGTTTGCGGCCTCAATCCCCATGCGGGCGAGGAAGGCAAGATGGGTACGGAGGATCTGGAGATCATCCAACCGGCGGTGGCCACCGCCCGGCGCCTAGGTTTCGATGCGCATGGCCCGATCGCCGCCGACGCCCTGTTCCACCAGGCTTACCAGGGCCAATACGACGCCGTCGTGGCGATGTATCACGACCAAGGCCTGGCCCCTTTGAAAATGGTCGCCTTCGAGCGCGGCATCAACTGGACCCTCGGCCTGCCTTTTATCCGCACCTCGCCCGATCACGGCACCGCTTACGGCATCGCCGGCACCGGGCAGGCGAATCCGTCGAGCATGCTCGCCGCCCTGCAGCTGGCGCGTCAATTGGCGGCCGCGCCCCGGGAGTGGTGAGGATTCGTTTTGAGGCTCATCGCAGGTCAGCCGGCTTCACGCCTTTCTTGAACCCGCCGAAGCCGAAGGGCCGGGGCTTGAATTCCCCCACGTAATCGACTTGGGCACGAGCGGGCATCTGCGCCTCCAGCCCCAGACACCAATAGGTGGCATTAACCAATAACCGCCGCAACCCCTCGCTCTCGAAATCGGTGGCGGCGCCCATGGTGCTCATGAACACCCGGCCGGATCCGCTCCCCGGGCTCGCGTAGGTTCTGGTCCAGGCCAGAGGCATCATGGGATTGTTTTTCGGGCCGGCAACCGGTGGATCCCCCGGCCGCATCCCGCTGAGTACCTGCCCCCAAAGCAGGGGCTGGGAATCACCCGGCAAGGGCATGCGGATCGTGTAAACGTCAGTGGGCCCCCAGATATCCTCGCAGCCGCGCACCACCGGGTGGTTTTCCTGGCCCTGAACGATGACACCGCGGGAGCTTTCCTTGCCATGCAGGCCATGATGGTTGATCCAGGTTTCCCCCAGGATCTGCCGGCCAAAACCGCCCTCCCATTCCCGGCTGCGGAATCCATACCGCGCGAACTTGCTGGCCGGGGGCAAATCGAAGGCCACCACCGCCGCCCGGATCCCGATGACCGGTTTGCGCGCGCTGATATACTCGTCGATATACCGCACTTGATCATCCGGCAATTCCCGGAAACGGGTGTGGATGATCATCAAGTCAGCCGTGCGCAGGTTTTCCAAGCCTGGGATATTGCGGCGATTGTCCGGGTTGATGGCGCCGTCCGGATCGACCGCAAACAAAACCGTGCATTTGAAGCCATGGCGCCGGGCCAGGATCTTGCCCAGCTGGGGAAGGCTTTCCTCGGAGCGGTATTCTTCATCCCCGGAAACCAGAACGATATGTTTGCCCTGGCCCGGGCCGGCTGCCCCTTCGTAAACCACCCACGGATCGGCGGTCTTGGAGGCGGCCGGCGGGGCGGTGAGGAACTGATGCAATTCCTGCCAGGCCAGCCCGACTTTCTGGTTCAGGGCGCTCAGCTCGCCCCGCTCGCCCTGGGATCGGACCCGCCGGGCAAAAGTGCGGAATAATTGCTCCACGGGCGCAGCCGACCAGGCTTGGAGCGCGGCTGGCGTTTCCGCAGCCCAATCCAGCGCCTCACCGCGCAGGAAACGCTCCTTGAGGCGGTAAGCCGGCTCCAGCTGCCGGCTCACCTCGTCCAGCAGCAAGGCGCCTTGGAAATTGGCCGCCAGCCAGTCCAGGTTGGCGCGCTGCCCGGCGGTGGCACCCGGATCCTGGAGGGCTTCCAGGACGCCAAGATCGGCGGCCAGCTGGGTGCGGAGCGCAGGCGCCAGACGCCCCCAGCCCGGGTCATAAGGGAAAAATTCCGGCGAGGCGGCATTCAAGGATTGCTGGCGATCCAGGCGCACCAGGATCGGGGCCACGCTGGCCGCGGCGGCTTGGCCAAACTGCCATTCACAATCCCCGGCATACACCGCCTCCACTTCGGGCGCGGCCCCGGGATTGCCTGCAAACCGGGCAAAGGCATCCAAATTCAGCCGCACCTCCTCCGTCCGCCAGTGGATGGCCAGGACGCCACTGTGTTTTTGCCGCTGCGCCATTTGCACCTGGTCGCGCAGCAAGTTGACCCGGGGTTGCAGGTGCCATAACCGGGCATCCCCTTCCAGCCACGGGATGGACCACACCGGGCGATCCTGGGCGATTTCGCCCATCACCGCCAGGTTGGGTGACCAACCCTGGTCCGGGTTCAGGCACGAAAAAACGACCTCCTTCGGCAACGCACGGTTCAGGCCCCGCAAGATCCCCGGCAGCTGGGTTCCGCCACCCCAGCCGCTGATGGCCAGGCGGACCTTGGGGGCGCGTTGTTTCAAGTAGGCGCTGGCCTCGCGGATATACGCCAGGGACCACACCCCGGTGAACACCGTTTCGGCCGCGCCGGCGTCTTTGAAAAACGGGGTATCCTTTTCCATCAGTTTGCGGAAGCCGGCCGTTAATGCCGGCTGCCCCACATACATCGTGTGTTCGTGCAGCCACAGCCAGATCCAATCCAGATCCCGGTAGGCGGTGAGGATATTGTCCAAAGTGGCGTGCAGGATCTCAATGGATGCCGGGTGCGTGGGATCGGGCAGCATGGCGCCCCGGATCCAGGAATCGGGCGGCACCACGGAGGCGAATTCCGGGGGGTGGATGCCAAACTCGAATCCCATGCCCACGGCGATGCCGCGCTCATGGGCTTGCGCCACCACTTTCTGCATCAGGCCCTGCGCCTGACGGTAGCGGTCTTCATTATCTTTGGCCTGGATGGCGCAGAGCGCCCCGAAGGCCGGGGCTCCGGGCGGCAAGCCCAGCGCCTGGCCGGTGCCGAAAAAGAAATCCGCCGGCGCCAGGGGCCGGTAGCCCCACCGCGCCGTCAGTGAGGTGTCCAGGGAGGCCAGCGGAACCACGTTCCGGTATTCGATCCGGATCAACGGCTCCACATACGGGGCATAGCGCTCCGCCCCACCGGTGTAACAGTGAAAGGCCAGGTAATTGAGTCCCAGATCCCGCATGCGATCCAGGTAACGCGTGTAATCATCCTCGTTCCAGGCGGTCGGCCCGGAGAGGAAATTATGCCAGGGCAGGAGACCCCGGATGGCCAAGGCGTCCGGGCCGGGAACCTCCGCCGCCGGCGGCGCGGGAGACCAGGATAACAAAGCGGCCAACACGGCGGGCAGCCACCGTGGACAACTCAAAATCGGATTTCGCATGCCCCAGTGATAAACCAAAACATTAGAAACCGCAAAACTGAAAAACTGTTTTTGAAGCCAGCATTTTCCACTGGTGGCCACCGTGCGTCAAAATGGTGATCGGCGAGGAAACGGAAGTCAGAGCACGGGCAGTTGAAGTTTTGCGAGGCTGCTGTTCAGGATCTTCTTATCAATGAAGATGCCATAACCAAGCATCGCTTGGCAGGCCAGACGCAAGTCACTTAACAAACCATGTTGGTAACCGATTTCCAGCAACCCCACACAACCGATAACTTGGAGGCCGAAACGCTTTGCGAGTTTGCGCGCTAAACGTTCGTCAATGATGGCGAGGTCTGCAGGCAGAGTGCGAGCCAGAAAAATGGTTCCCAATTCACCTTTGCCAAGGCCATACCGTTGTTGCCAATTAGTTAAAGCATCTTCCTCAACCGGCGGATGAGTGACAACCCAAGGGGAGGTTCGAACTGCTTCTGCTGCCGGACGCTCTATTCCAGCCGTAACCACTTCAGCAAACACTTCAGAAGCGATGTGAATTCTGCCAAAGAGGGAGTTCAGAAGCGAAAAATGACCGATCCGGCCAAAAGTAATCAAGGGTGAAGAATTGGAAACAACAATCACAGCTTCAACCGGGAGGCGATGGCGTGGTCTTCAGCCAATTCAGCTTCAGCATAATGCAGAGGCACCTCGCGGCGAGCGGAAAAATCCATGAAATCTTCCACGGTCGATCCGGCTAATTGGGCGGCCCGGCCCAGCGATATACGACCCTCGCGAAAAAGCTCCAGCGCGATCAGTTGAGCGGCTGCATGCGAGGCCTGCGCGGTATCCACTTCAGCCAAAGAGAGCAGTTCCTGGGCGATTTCGATCAGGACCATTGCCATGGCCATAAGATGGCACTGGGCTGAGTAGCGCGCAACAAGGAAAACCATCCCTGGCCAGGATGAAATCATGCTTACTGGCCGGAATTTAAGGGCAAAAAGTAAAAAAGCCGCCCGGACGAACCGGGCGGCTGGGTGATGAAATAAATTCCAGCAGTGATCTACTTCCTGGCCTTGGGCGCGGGCTTGGCTGCTGGCTTGGCCGCCGCCGCTTCTTCCAAGGCGGCCTGGGCGGCCGCGAGGCGGGCCACCGGCACGCGGAATGGCGAGCAACTCACGTAGTTCAAGCCGGTGCGATGGCAGAACTTGACGGTGTCGGGATCGCCACCCTGCTCGCCGCAGATGCCCAGCTTGATATCCGGGCGGGTCTGGCGGCCTTTTTCCACCGCGATCTGCATCAGCTGGCCTACGCCAGTCTGATCCACCGTGGCGAACGGATTCTTCTTGAGGATGTCCAGCTCCTGGTATTTGCCCAGGAATGATCCGGAATCGTCCCGGCTCATGCCGAGGCAGGTCTGCGTCAGATCGTTGGTGCCGAAGCTGAAGAATTCGGCGGTCTGGGCGATTTCGTCGGCGGTCAGCGCGCCGCGCGGCACTTCGATCATCGTGCCCACCATGTAGCTCAGCTTCACCTTCTTTTCCTTCATGACTTCCTGGGCCACGCGGTGCACCACTTCCACCTGCAGATCCAGCTCCCGTTTGAAACCGACGAGCGGGATCATGATCTCCGGCTTGCACTTGATGCCAGCCTTTTGGGCCTCAGCCGCCGCCTCAAAGACGGCGCGCGCCTGCATTTCGCTGATCTCGGAATAGACGATGCCCAGGCGGCAACCGCGGAAGCCGAGCATGGGATTGAATTCGTGCAGCTCGGCCACGCGCTTCTCGATGGCTTCCACCGCGATGCCCAGTTTCTTGGCCAAGGCAGCCTGCTGTTCCCGGGTTTGGGGCAGGAATTCGTGCAGCGGCGGATCCAGGAAACGGATGGTGGCGGGCAATCCATTAAGCTCCTTGAAGATCCCCAGGAAATCCTCGCGCTGATAAGGCAAAACCTTGGCCAGGGCTTGCTTGCGGTCTTCCAGCTTCTCCGCGAGGATCATTTCCCGCATCGCGTCGATGCGATCGCCCTCGAAGAACATGTGCTCCGTGCGGCAGAGACCGATGCCGGAGGCACCGAAGGCCACGGCATTGCGGGTCTGGGACGGGGTGTCAGCGTTGGTGCGCACCTGCATCCGGGTGGCCTTGCTGCACCAATCCATCAGTTTCTTGAAGTTCTGGTAAGTGCGGCTTTCCTTGGGGTCCAGCGACTTTTCAACCAGCACTTGGATGACTTCGGACGGTGCGGTCTTGACTTCGCCGGCATACACTTCGCCAACGGTGCCGTCGATGGAGAGGTATCCGCCTTCACCGCACTTGAATTCACCGACGCTGAGCGTCTTGGTATCGTAATCAATGTGGATGTCGCTCGCGCCGCAGACGCAAATTTTGCCCATTTGGCGGGCCACCAGCGCGGCGTGGGAGCTGACTCCCCCGCGGGCGGTCAGGATGCCTTCCGCGGCGATCATCCCGCGCAGATCCTCCGGAGAGGTCTCCAGGCGGACCAGCAGCACTTTCTCGCCCTTTTCGGCGGCGGCTACCGCGCGCTCGGCGTTGAAATAAACCCGGCCGCAGGCGGCGCCCGGACCGGCCGGCAAACCCCGTGCGATCAGCTTGGCCGCTTTGACCGCCTTGCGGTCGAACACCGGGGCCAGCACCTGGTCCAACTGGTCCGCGGGCACGCGCCGGACTGCGGTCTCCCAGTTGATCAACTTCTCTTTTTCCATCTCCACTGCGAACCGCACCGCGGCCACGCCGGTGCGCTTGCCGTTGCGGGTCTGGAGCATGAACAGCACCCTGTTTTCGATGGTGAACTCAAAGTCCTGCACGTCCTTGAAATGGCTCTCCAAAGTCTTGCGGATCCGTTCCAGTTCATGGTAGGCGGAAGGCAGCACTTCCACGAGCTTGGCCACCGGCAGCGGGGTCCGCACCCCGGCCACCACATCCTCGCCCTGCGCGTTCATGAGGAATTCGCCGTAAAACACTTTTTCGCCGGAGGCGGGGTCGCGGGTGAACGCCACACCCGAGCCGGAATTGTCGCCCATATTGCCGAACACCATGGCCTGCACATTGACGGCCGTGCCCCATTCGTGGGGGATGTTGTATTTGCGGCGGTAAACTATGGCGCGGTCATTCATCCAGGAACCGAATACGGCACCCACGGCGCCTTTCAACTGATCCCACGGATTGGCGGGAAACGCTTTCCCGGAACGATCCTTGACCAGTTTCTTGAAGCGGACGACCAATTCCTTCAGATCTTCAGCGGTCAGCTTGGTGTCTTCCACGTTGTGGTCGTGATAGCGCTCTTCCTTCAGCCCGCCGATCACCGTTTCAAATGGCTCATGTTCCTCGTTGCCGGTTTTCTGCACCCCCATGACCACATCGCCATACATCTGGATGAACCGGCGATAGCAGTCCCAGGCGAAACGCTCATTGCCACTGGCTTTGGCCAGCGCCAGGACGGTGTCATCATTGAGCCCCAGGTTAAGGATCGTGTCCATCATGCCCGGCATGGAATCGCGCGCGCCGGAACGCACCGACACCAGCAGTGGCTTATTCTTGTCGCCAAACTTCTTGCCCATGAGCTTCTCAATGAAGGCCACCCCGCCTTCCATCTGGGCCGTTAAATCCTGGGGATAGGTCCGCTTATTGTCATAGTAATAAGTGCAGACCTCGGTGGTGATGGTGAATCCCGGCGGAACCGGAAGTTCAATGCGGGTCATCTCCGCCAGGTTGGCGCCTTTGCCGCCCAGGAGGGCTTTCATGGTGCCATCGCCGTCGGCTTTTTTATTGCCAAACAAATAAACGTATTTGGGTGCTTTTGCCTTAGTTGCCATAAATTTTCCAAGCTCGATTCGTAATCAACTGAAAAGATTTCCTTAAATCGGGGCATGACTCTAACAAAGGCCCGGGAGGTGTCAACGTTGGATTAATTCAGGTTATTCCAAACGGGCGCGAAGGCCCCCGGCCGATTATGATCAGGGCAGACCATTTGCCCATCTCGGGCATTTCTTCTCAATTTGCGTTTTTTATGGGGATTCCAGTGTTCTCCCCTGGGAATCATCACAGGATTTCGCAACCAAGGCCGGGATTGCCATGCTGGCTGGGCTACCCCGGCCAGGCGTTGATGGTCTGTCCAGCGTTGTGCTGCCGCAACCTCCAGCACCATGGGCAAACCTATGGCGGGTAGCTGCCGAGATAACGAGGCGGATCTGCCGCACAGGCAAACCCAACCGCTTTCCTTTTTCTCCAGGTTCTCTGCTTAACGCTCCACACTATTTCCCGTGCCCATCCACGCCATCTGGCAACACAGCCATCAAAGATCGCTCCGCAAACGAACGGAAGCCGTTGTTCCTGGCTCCATAATGAGCGGGATGTCGCGGGAATGATTCAGGCAATTGGGAAGTGAAAGGGAAAATCGTGAAATAGGTTTGACACGGGCCGGGTCCCGCTGTTAAGGGTGCTGCCAAGTTGCCAAAACTCTCTTAACCGGATCAGATCATGGGGTTGAATTATTGGAAAAAATGGGGGCGGTGGTGGCCGCAGCTCGTGCTTTTAGTCTGCCTCTGCGGCAGCGCA
>CAYPCQ010000204.1:0-11367 GCA_964409245.1 uncultured Verrucomicrobiota bacterium | reverse complement strand
GGCTATTCCTAAAGGGCCAGGTTGATGGCGTCAATCCTTTTTATTGAGGCTTTTTGTTGAGCATCAAATGGGCATCCTGTGGGAGCCGGATATCACCATCCATTGGCAGCCAAACCAGCTTGGGAGCCGGGCGCTTCCTCAGTGCGCGCCAGATGGAGCCACAGGCCAACCTCCGGCCAAATCCGGGCCGTGGCCATGGTGGGAACGGATCGGGGTGGGGATTGGTTCAAAAATATCGGCGAGGCAAATGGGATCAGACCATGCCGTGCAATCGGTTCCGCAAAGTATTGGCGCTGCCCATCGGCAATGGCTGCGCGATCCATGGAATAGCCACCGGGCTTTCCTTTCCTGGTTGCAAGGCGATTTCCAACTTCAACGGATCTGTTTTGGATCCCCCCGGCTTCATGGAAGCACCGGAATTGGACGGCCTACAATGCTCCCGGCGGGCGCCATCGCAACCAAGACGAGGACGCAATACCCTTGCGATCAGGCATTTGCAATAAAACCATTCCTGCCACTACGAGGCCGGCCAGCATTCGGGGCCGCCTGGCCTTTCGCAAGCGGTGGTTTTTCGGGGGCCGCGGTTTTTCGGCTTTGCACGCCGCGGGATGTGGAGTAAAAGATCCGTTCCGCTAAGGCGGGCTTTATGAAACCAGAAGTTGAAGTATATGACACAACCCTGAGGGATGGCAGCCAGGGTGAAGGGATCAGCTTTACCGTATCGGACAAGATGCGCATTGCCGAGCGGCTGGATGCCTTTGGCGTGCATTATGTGGAAGGCGGCTGGCCGGGATCGAATCCGAAGGACATCGAATTCTTCGACCTGGCGGCGCGCAAACGCTTCAAACAGGCCAAGCTGGCCGCGTTCGGCTCCACCCGGCGGAAAAACGCCAGGCCGGACGAGGACGAACAGGTGCATTTGCTGCTGAAGGCGGAGACGCCCGTGGTGACGATTTTCGGGAAGACCTGGCTCCTGCACGTGCGCGAGGTGCTGCGCACCACGGCGGAGGAGAACCTGGCGATGATCGCCGACACGATCCGCTACCTGAAAAGCCACGGCCGGATGGTCATTTACGACGCGGAGCACGCCTTTGACGGTTTCAAGGACAACGCCGATTATGCCGTGGCCACCTGGAAGGCCGCCCGCGAAGCCGGCGCGGATATCGTGACCTTGTGCGACACCAACGGCGGCACGCTGCCGGGCGAGATCACCCGGATCGTGCAGACGATGGCCAGCCAGGTGGGCGGGAACCTCGGGATCCACACCCACAACGACATCGGCCTGGGCGTGGCCAACGCGCTGGCGGCGGTGGAGGCGGGCGCCATGCATGTGCAGGGGACCATCAACGGCTATGGCGAGCGCACCGGCAACTGCAACCTGACCAGTGTGATCCCCAACCTGGCTTTCAAGATGCGCAAACGCTGCGTGCCGGAAGCTTCCCTGGCCAAGCTCAAGGATCTGTCGCAATTTGTGGATGAGATCGCCAACCTGCGCCACGACCCCCACCAGCCCTGGGTGGGCGCCACCGCCTTTGCCCACAAAGGCGGCATGCACGTGAATGCCGTCCAGAAACTGGCCAGCACCTTCGAGCACATCGACCCCACGCTCGTGGGCAACAGCCGCCGGGTGCTGGTAAGCGACCTGGCGGGCCGCAGCAACATCGTCATGAAAGCCCAGGAGCTGGGCTTCGCGGTGGCCAACGACACCCCCGAACTCAAAGCGATCCTGAACCGGGTGAAGGAGCTGGAGCATCAAGGCTGCGAATTCGAAGCGGCCGAAGGCTCCCTGAGCGTGCTGATCCGCCGCTGCCTGCAGCAGGTGCAACCCGCCTTCAAGGTGGACGCCTACCATGTATCCATGCGCCGCGACGGCCCCAACTCCATCTGCGAGGCCACCATCCGCGTGCGGGTGCAGGAGGAGACGGCCCATACCGTGGCCGAGGGGGATGGCCCCGTCAACGCCCTGGACTCCGCGCTGCGGGCCGCCCTGGTGAAATTTTATCCCGAGCTGAAAGAGGTCAAGCTGACCGACTATAAAGTCCGCATCCTGGACAGCGCCTCCGGCACCGCCGCGCTGACCCGCGTCCTGATCGAATCCAGCGACGGCAAGGAGGAATGGGGCACCGTGGGCGTCAGCGGGAACATCATTGAGGCCAGCTTGCAGGCTTTGACCGACAGCATGGAATACCGGCTTATGAAGCGCGGCAAAAAGTAATCCCAACCCCGAATCTATCATGGCAGAAATACCCAAAGCATACGAACCGCAGGAAGTTGAAAAGAAATGGTACCAGTTCTGGCTCCAGAACCGCTGTTTTGTGGCCGATCCCAATTCCAGCAAGCCGCCCTATTCCATCGTCATACCGCCGCCCAATGTCACGGGCATCCTCCACCTGGGCCATGTGCTGAATAACACCATCCAGGACATCTTTGCCCGCAAGTCCCGCATGGAGGGCCGGGAAGTCCTCTGGCTCCCGGGGACCGACCACGCCGGCATCGCCACCCAGGTGGTGGTGGAGAAACGGCTGCGGAAAGAGGAGAAGATCACCCGCCACGACCTGGGCCGTGAGCGGTTCGTGGAGCGGGTCTGGCAGTGGAAGGAAAAGCACGGCGGCATCATCATTGACCAGCTCAAGAAGCTGGGCTGCTCGTGCGACTGGACCCGGGAGCGCTTCACCATGGACGCGGACTACTCCCGGCGGGTGGCCCAGACGTTTGTGGATCTATACCACAAGGGCCTGATCTACCGCGGCAAGCGGATGGTGAACTGGTGCCCCGTGTCCCAGACGGCCCTCTCGGACGAGGAAGTCATCATGAAGCCGCAGAAAGGCTTCCTCTATTTCTTCAAAGTGGAAGTGGCCGAGGAGCCGGGCACCTACCTGACCATCGCCACCACCCGCCCGGAAACCATCCCGGGCGACTCCGCGCTGGCCGTGAACCCCAAGGATCCCCGCTACGCCCGATACATCGGCAAGCATGGCCTCCGGCCGCTGCCAGTGGAACTGCCGCGCGAAGCGAAAATGATCCCGATCGTGGGCGACGAACTGGTGGATTTCGAGTTTGGCACCGGCGTGCTGAAGGTGACCCCCGCCCACGACAAGGCGGACTTCGACATCGGCCAGCGGCACCAGCTGCGCTTCATCGAGGTGATCGAGGCGGACGGCGCCATGAGCGAGGCTGCGGGCCGGGATCTGGCCGGCAAGGACCGCGCCGCCGCCCGGGAAAAAGCGCTCCAACTGCTCGAGGAAGTGGGCGCCCGGGTGAAAGAGGAGCCTTACGAGAACAACGTGGGCTTCAGCGAACGGGCCGATGTGCCGATCGAGCCGCGCCTGTCCGAGCAATGGTTTTTGAAATACCCGTCCGCCGCCCCGGCCCGCGAGGCGGCCGCCTCGGGCGAGCTCAAATTTTACCCCGACCGCTGGGCCAAGGTTTACGACCACTGGATGGCCAACATCCAGGATTGGTGCATCAGCCGCCAGCTCTGGTGGGGGCACCGCATCCCGGTGTGGTACCGCGGCCCGGAAATCAAGTGCCAGGTCGATTCCCCCGGTGCGGACTGGACCCAGGAAACCGACGTGCTGGACACCTGGTTCTCCTCGTGGCTGTGGCCCTTCGCCACCATGGACGAGCCAACCCTCGCCAAGTTCTATCCCACCACCCTGCTGGTCACCGCGCCGGAAATCCTCTTCTTCTGGGTGGCCCGCATGATCATGGCCGGGCTGGAATACACCGGCCAGAAACCGTTCCGCGACGTTTACCTCACCGGCATCGTGCGCGACAAGCAGGGCCGGAAAATGTCCAAGAGCCTCGGCAACTCGCCTGATCCGCTGGACCTCATCGCCAAGTTCGGCGCCGACGCCCTCCGGTTCGGCGTCATGCGCTCCGCCCCGCTCGGGCAGGATCTGCTGTTCGATGATCAGCACGTGGAGCTGGGCCGCAACTTCTGCAACAAGCTCTGGAATGCCTGCCGCTTCCGCCAGATGCAATCCGGCGAGGTCGAAGGTGAAATCAATCCCGCCTTGCTCACCAGCGACGACAAGTGGATCCTCCTCCGGCTCGATGCCGCCATTTCGGAAATCAACGTGGCCTTCGAGCAATACCGCATCAATGAGGCCACCCAGGTGCTCTACCGTTTTTTCTGGAGCGAGTATTGCGACTGGTATGTGGAAGCCTGCAAGGCCGTCCTCTACGGGCCGGATGCCGCCCAAAAAGCCAACGTGCTGGCGGTGATCGATTTTGTGCTGTCCCATATCCTGCGGCTGTTCCATCCCTTCCTGCCGTTCATCACCGAGGAGCTTTGGCAGGGCATGAGCTACCACACCGACCTGCCCGCCGGCCAGGGTGGCTTCACCATCATGAACGCGCCCTGGCCCAAACCGCTGGGCGCCGATTTCAAGGAACACTACGGGCTGACGCCCGAGGCCGGGCGGTTCGTGAGCGACAAATACGAGCTCGTCACCCAGGGCCGCAACCTGCGCCGCGAGGGCAACATCGCCTCCAGCAAGCGGGTGAAATTCGTCTTCAAGCCGGCGCTTCCGTGGGCCGCCCACGAATTGGACGTGCTTAAGATATTGCTCAACGCCGATCCCCTGGAGGTGGTGGAGAGCTTCGCCCCGCCCAAAGGCACCCCCACCCTGCATTCGCCGCTGGGAGAACTTTACCTGCCGCTCGAGGGATTGATCGATGTCGCGGCCGAGAAGTCCCGCCTGGAAAAACTGCTGGCGAAGATCGAAACCGAAATCGAGCGCGCCGGCCAGCGCTTGAACAACCCGGCCTTCGCGCAGAAAGCCCCGCCCCAGGTGCTGGAGGAAAGCCGCCAGCGGCTGGCGGAATGGAAAACCAAGCAAGCCCAGACCCAGGCGGCGCTGGAGGCGTTGAAATAAAATCCGGAAGACGCGTTTATGAATGACTCAGGCAAACAGATCATCCAGGCGCCCGATGCCCCGGCGGCCGTGGGGCCCTACAGCCAGGCCGTCCGCTCCGGCCAATGGCTCTTCTGCTCCGGCCAGATCCCGCTCGATCCCGCCACCGGCAGCCTGGTGGCCTCGGACGACATCCAGGCCCAAACCCGCCAAGTGCTGGAGAACATCAAAACCATCCTGGCCCACCAAAAGCTGGGCCTGGTGGATGTGTTGAAAACCACCGTGTTCCTGGTCAATCTCGGCGAGTTCGCCGCCATGAACGAAGTTTACGGCCAATACTTCCAGGGCGGCTTCCCGGCCCGGTCCACCGTCCAGGTGGCCGCCCTGCCCAAAGGCGCCAAAGTAGAAATCGAGGCCATTGCCGTTTACCCGTGAACTGAGTTCAGCAGAGGGGCAACCTCAAAAAATTTTGCAGGCAAGCGCCGGGGCCAGGTCCCGGCGCTTTCCGTTATGACTTCACCCAAAGGTCCATGAAGATGTTGACTGGGGTGCCGGCCAATTGCCCGGGATTCTGGCACAGCCGCAGGATCGCTTCGGCCTGGGGCGCCGGGAATTGGGTGGCCAGGGCGTCCTGGAATTTGCGCACCAGCAGCGGCAGGCCCTCCGTGCGGCGGCGGCGGTGGCCGATGGGATACTCGACCGTCACGCGCGGCGTGGCGCTGCCATCCTTGAAAAAGACCTGGACGGCGTTGCCAATGGCGCGTTTGGCGGGATCGTAATAATCCTGGGTGAACTGCGGATCCTCGGCGATCGTCATCTTGCCGCGCAACGCGTCGAGGCGTGGATCGCCGGCAAATTCGTCCTCGTAACACTCGGCGGTGAGCAACCCGTGGAGCAGCGGCACCGCCACCATGTACTGGATGCAGTGGTCGCGGTCGGCGGGGTTGTGGAGCGGGCCGGTTTTGCTGATGATGCGGATGGCCGGCTCCTGGGTCCGCAATTCGATGCGATCGATCTGGTCGAGCCGGCCCTTGACGAGCGGATGGAGCTGCATCGCGCATTCAACAGCGGTTTGGGCGTGGAATTCAGCGGGGAAGGAGATCTTGAAAAGAATGTGCTCCATCACGTAGGAGCCATAGGGGCGCTGGAACTTGAACGGGTTCCCCTTGAACAGCACATCGTAGAAGCCCCACTTCGGCGCCGTCAGCGCGCTGGGCAGCCCGGGCTCGCCGTTCAGCACCATCAGCGCCAGGCGCACCGCGCGGCTGGTGGCGTCGCCCGCGGCCCAGCTTTTGCGCGAGCTGGTGTTGGGCGCGTGCCGGTAGGTGCGGAGGCTTTGGCCATCGGCCCAGGCTTGGGAGAGGGCGTCGGTGATTTGCTGCTCAGTGCCGCCCAGCATGTGGGTGACGACGGCGGTGCTGGCGGCTTTCACCAGGACGACGTGGTCCAGGCCGACGCGGTTGAAACTGTTTTCCAGCGCGAGCACGCCCTGGATCTCGTGCGCCTTGATCATCGCCGTCAGCACGTCGCGCATGACCAGCGGCTCCGCGCCGTGGAGGAGGTTATTGCGGCTGATGAAGTCGGCGGCGGCGAGGATGCCGCCCAGGTTGTCGGAGGGATGCCCCCATTCGGCGGCGAGCCAGGTGTCGTTGAAATCCAGCCAGCGGACCATCGCCCCGATGTCGAACGCCGCCTTGACGGGATCGAGCACGAACGCGGTGCCGGGCACGCGGGCGCCATGGGGCACGACGGTGCCGGGGACGATGGGGCCAAGGTGCCGGGTGCAGGCGGGGAAGCGCAGGGCCAGCAATCCGCAGCCGAGCGTGTCCATCAGGCAATACCGCGCCGTGTCATAGGCCTCGGGGCTGTCGATGCGATGGTGGACAACGTATTTTGCGATATCCACCAGTTCCCGGTCAGCGGGCGGACGGAAATTAGTGTCAGCGGTGTGGTTGCTCACGAGTATGTTTTCAGTTGCAGTTCAGGGGTTCAATAGTTGGAGGCGCCTTAAGGCTGGTCAGCGTTGTTCGAGCGGCACAAACGCCTGGTTTTCCGGGCCGATGTAGTTGGCGCTGGGCCGGATGATTTTGCCGTCGAAGCGCTGCTCGATGATGTGCGCGGCCCAGCCGGTGATGCGCGACATCACGAACAAGGGGGTGAACATCGCCGTGGGGATGCCCATCATCCGGTAGCAGACGGCGCTGTACCAATCCAGGTTGGGGAACATCCGTTTCTCCTCCCACAGCACCTTTTCGATGCGCTCGGCGATGTGGAACAGGTTCAGGTTGCCGCCGGCCTCGCACAGCTGCCGCGCTCGGGGCTTGATGAGGACGTTGCGGGGATCGGACACCGTATAGACCGGGTGGCCGAACCCGATCACAATCTCCTTGCGGGCGAGCCGTTCCCGGATGTCCTCCTCCGCCTCGTCCGGCGTGGCGTAACGCTGCATGATTTCAAGCGCCACCTCGTTGGCGCCGCCGTGCTTCGGGCCGCGCAGCGCGCCGATCGCACCGGTCACGGCGGAGTAAAAATCCGACCCGGTGCCCGCGATCACGCGGCCGGCAAAGGTCGAGGCGTTGAACTCGTGCTCCGCATACAGCACCAGCGACTGGTCCAGCGCGCTGACGTGCATCGGCAGGGGTTCGGCGCCGTGCAGCAGCCGCAGGAAATGCGAGGCGACGGTCAGATCGCCGGTTTCCACTTCGATGCGGCGGCTGCTGTGGCTGAAATGGTACCAGTACAGCAGCATCGAGCCGAAGCTCGCCAGGAGCCGGTCGGCGATGTCGCACGCGCCCTGGGCGCTGTGGTCATGCTTCTCCGGCAGCACCGTGCCCAGCACCGAGCAGGCCGTGCGCAGCACATCCATCGGATGCGCCGCGGCGGGGATCTGCTCGAGCGTCGTTTTCACCGGCCCCGGCAGGCCGTGCAGCCGCTGCAGCTTGACGCGGTAGGCATCCAGCTCGAACCGCTTCGGCAGCCGGCCATAGAGCAGCAGATAGGCGACCTCGCCGAAGGCCGCCCGCGTGGCCAGCTCGCCGATGTCGTAGCCGCGGTAATGGAGGTCGTTGCCGGTCTGGCCGACAGTGCAGATGGCGGTGTTGCCAGCCACCACGCCAGACAGCGCGACCGATTTTTTCACTTTCAGTGGGTTCAGTGGGTTCTGCTCGCTCATATATTATGGCTCCTTTCGGGCAAACAATTCATCCAGTTTCTGTTCAAAGGCGTGGTAGTCCAGATAGCGGTAAAGATCGGCGCGCGTCTGCATGCTGCCGATGACGTTTTTCTGGGTGCCGTCGCGGCGGATCGCCTCGTAAACCTGCAGCGCCGCGGCGCTCATCGCGCGGAACGCCGAGAGCGGGTACAGCACCAGCCCCACGCCTGCGCTGCGCAACTCCTCGACGGTGAACAGCGGCGTGGCGCCGAACTCCGTGATGTTGGCCAGCACCGGCACCTTCACCGCCGCCACGAACTGGCGATACTGCTCCAGCGTGGCCATCGCCTCGGGGAAAATCATATCCGCGCCCGCCGCCACACACCGGCCGGCACGGTCGATCGCCGCCTCCATGCCTTCCACGGCCAGCGCATCGGTGCGCGCCATCACCACAAACTCCGTATCCGTCTTCGCGTCCACCGCCGCCTTGATCCGGTCCACCATCTCCGCGGCGGGCACGATCGCCTTGCCGGGCCGGTGGCCGCACCGCTTCTGCTGCACCTGGTCCTCGATATGCACCCCCGCGGCGCCGGCTTTGGCCAGGGATTTGATGGCGCGGGCGATGTTGAAAGCTCCGCCCCAGCCGGTGTCGATATCCACCAGCACCGGCAGCTCCGTGATGTCGGTGATCCGGCGCACCTCGATGAGCACGTCGTCCATGGTGGTGATGCCCAGGTCCGGGATGCCGCACGAACTGGCCGCCACTCCGCCGCCCGAGACGTAGAGCGCCTTGAACCCCGATGCCTCCGCCAGCCGCGCGGCATAGGCGTTGACGGCGCCGGCCACCTGCAAAGGCCGCTCCTGGGCGGCCGCCTGGCGCAGCCGCGCCCCTGGCGATTTCATGTCACTCATGGTTTCCCTTCCTCAAAACGGCCGAATAATTTTAGTGGATCCGGGTAGCGCCCGGCCACCGCCGGCGCCTGCCCTTCCGGTGCAGCATCCCCCCAAACCGCGCCTTGCGGGCAGCCCGGCTCCACCTCGAACGCCGCCGGGCGCCGGAGCGAATCCACAGATTTGGTAATGCTTTTCATTAACAGCCGGATATTGGCAAAATCCCGGCCTCAACCGCAAACACAAACTGGCCGGACGCTGCAGTGGGTCACAAGCAGAACCACGGCAGCGCCGTGATTTGCTCGTGGATCCGCAATGGGCGCGGACACCGGCAGACGATATAGGCATGCCTGGCCTGCCCAACCTGGTTTCCAGATCAGCGGCCGGGAAAAGCCTGGTGGGAGCCGCCTCGCCCGCCAGTCCAAAGCCAGCGGTGAGGCTGCATAGGGAATTCGGTCCGGCACGGGTGGATGCCCCTTCGGTTTGCCAGCCTCCGGAAAAAAGTGCACTTTATTTTTAGAGCAAATTAATAAACCGTTGTTTAATAATCCAAGCTGTGTGTGACCCAAATACCTGTTCATCAGTTACTTGCAACACTCGCCAGCGGTCATTCGCAGATCGATCAGAGTCCGAATCCCCGGCATTTTGCTGCCTGACGGCCATTTCCGACTGCAAAAAACGGCTCAAAGTTCTGGGCGCGGCTCAATGATCACCAGCGACCCGAGCTTATTTCCCCCCCAGTCCTGGCGGCCAATTTGCCGCTCAACCAGGCTGTTTACATGCCTGCCGATTGGGCTTAATATGGCCGGCATATCAATTGAAAACCGTTTATGAAGAATCGCAACCAGCCTTTTGACGCCAGTGGCCGCCGTCACTTTTTGAAAACCGCCGGGTTCAGCCTCGGCTCCCTGGTGGGGCTCGCCCCCGCCCTGGAAAACCTGGCCGTCCAGGCCGCCGAAGCCCGCCGCCCGGTGACCTTCCTCCAGCACACGCCCCGCATGCACCTCGGACTGGTGACCTATCAACTGGCCCAGGATTGGAATGTGGACACCATCATCAAGAACTGCGAAGCCGCAGGCTTTGAAGGCGTGGAGCTGCGGACCACGCACGCGCACAAGGTGGAGATCGATCTGACAAAGGATCAGCGGGCGGAGATCAAAAAGAAATTCCAGAACTCCAAAGTCCGCTGGGTGAGCCTGGGCAGCGCCTTCGATTACCACACCCCGGACGCCGCCCGGCTGCGCAAGGATATCGAGGCCACCAAGGAATACATCATCCTGGCCCAGGATATCGGCGCCAATGGCGTGAAGGTGCGCCCCAACGCCCTGCCCAAGGAAGTCCCCAAGGATAAAACCCTCGGGCAGATCGGCCAATCGTTGCGGGAGCTGGGCGGGTTCGGCGCGGAGCGCGGCATCCAGATCCGCCTGGAGGTGCATGGGTCGGAGACGAACCTGGTCCCGAACATCAAAACCATCCTCGACGCGGCCAATCATCCGAATGTGACCGCCTGCTGGAATTCCAACGATTCGGACCTGGCGGGAGACGGCTTCGAGCACAATTTCAACCTGATCAAGGACAAAATCTCCACCGTCCACATGCGGGATCTGTTCCTGGAGAATTATCCCTTCCGCAAGCTGCTGACGGGGCTGAATGAGATCGGTTTTTCCGGTTGCTGCCTGGCGGAGATCCCGCCGAGCGCCGACCCGGTGCGGGTGATGAAATATTACCGGGCCTTGTGGCTCGCCTACCAGGGATTGCTGTAGCTGATTTGAACCTGTTGGAGCAGGCTGGGCATCCTGGCGGCAGCGAGATGATGCTTGCGGAGCCCAACCTGCCCATGGCGCCAGTGAGGAACCGGCTGGCCTCCGGCGCGTTGAGGCCGCCGCAAGGTTTTGAAGTATGCCGGCCGACGGCGTTTTCCAGGGTGCAATCATCCGCTGTCCTTTTCACAATCTTTCTGGGATAGAAAACCAGCCTGCCCCCTCTCAAAAAATGATGCTAAAACGGGCTTTTCTGCGCGAAAACGGGCCAAAGGCCAAAGCTAAACCTGGGGCAAAGGCAGGCGTTAATGCCAGAAGCCAGCCGGAGAGGGGGGGTAAAATGCCCAGATGTGGAATTGGGTGGAAGAAGCCGGGCTTTCCCGAACCAAACCGGAAGCAAGCAAAAGGCCAAGAGGGCGGAGAGCGCCCAACAGCGCAGAGGGCAGGCGCAGAGCAAAGCGTAATAAGACAAGCCTGGTTTCGTCAGTTTCATAGGGTTGTTTTCCCTGGTTCAGCCCGCGCCGGCATCGGCGCGGACCGGATTCACATCCGCAGGCTGAATATGGCGCAAACCAATGGCGGAGGCTAATCTTCAGTGGACTGGGTGGACTCCATTGCGGAAAAGTAGAAAGGATGAGGTATGAGGTATGAAGGTCCCGTCCTGGAATAGATTGACACTCTATGAGACGAAAAAGTGGAGTCAGAC
>CAYPCQ010000203.1:0-11515 GCA_964409245.1 uncultured Verrucomicrobiota bacterium | reverse complement strand
ACCGACAGGGAAACACCGAGAAAAAAGTGACAAATTTAAACCAGGACTTGACCTTGCGGGACTGCTCGCGGCCTTGTTTACCGCCGCCAGCGCGTCCGCCGCACAAGTGGAAACCACCGGGTTTCTGAAGTTTGAATATTGGGTCGGCATGGATAGCGGTGTACCCGTCAGCCTGTTGCAGGATTATATCAGTGCTGGCAATAAACCGAGCATCACGAGTTATGCATCCGCCTTTAATTCCCGGCCTGTATTCCCCGACGACAGCCACGAACAATACGGCGCCACCATCTCCGGATGGCTTGCCCCGGCTGAATCGGGAGATTACCGGTTTTTCATCTACAGTGATGACGCCTCCGAACTGTGGCTCAGCACCGACGCCACCGAGGCCAACCTGGGGGTGATCGCCCAGGAAACCGGCTGCTGCAATAATTTCACCGAGCCGGGCACCGCGCGCACCTCCGAACCCGTCAGCCTGGTGGCCGGGAAGAAATACTTCATCAAGCTCTACTATAAAGAAGGCGGCGGTGGTGATTACGGCCAGGTTGCCTGGCGCAAAGAAGGCGATGCCACGCCGGCTGGCACCCTGACCCCCATCCCGGGCCGTTTCCTGAGCTCGCAGGCGGATGGCACGGGTGCAACGGTCACTGTAACGACCCAGCCGCAGGCCTTGACGGTTCCGGCTAACAATCCGTCCTCCTTCAGCGTGGCGGCCACCGCCACCACTCCTTTCCTGTCGTATCCTTCGGCGGGAAGTGTCCCCTTGACTCCATTCTATCAATGGTATAAGGACGGAGCAGTGATCCCCGGTGCCAACGCGAAGACCTACTCGCTGATCTTCACCAAAGCCACCGATGCGGGCAAATATAAATGCGCCGTCGTGGTTCCCGGTTTCCAGCAGTTCAGCGAGGAAGTTGCCTTGACCGTGGCTTCCGATGTCACCCCGCCAACGATCACCAAAGTGGGTCCGGATAGCACGTTCACGGCGATCTTGTTGTCTTACTCCGAACCCGTGTCCGACACGGCCATCGACAAGGCGAATTACGCGCTTGACGGCGGGGTCACCGTCTCCAGCGTGGCCCGTCTCAGCGCCACCGCCGTCAAGCTCACCACCAGCCGGATGGCTGCGGGGACCGTTTACACGCTCACCGTTAATGGCGTGCAGGATACCGGGACGCCCGCGAACAACGTCGCGGCGGGCACGAAAGTGACCTTCAAGTCCTTCGTCCAAGCGGCCGGCTTTGTGCTGCATAAGTTCTGGAGCAACATGAACAACAACAGCATCGCCGGTCTCACCGGAGATGCCCGGTTCCCGGATGCCCCCTCCTGGGTGTCTGTCGAGCCCCGCTGGGAATACGGCCCGGATGGCAGCAATGAATCGGGCAGCACCTACGGCAACCAGCTCGTGGGCTGGTTCACCCCGGCCAAATCCGGCAATTACATCTTCTTCACCTGCAGCGACGACCCCTCGAACCTCTACCTGAGCACCGATGACACCCCGGAGAAAAAGAAGCTCATCGCCCAGGAAACGGTCTGGAGCAACGCGCGCACCTGGGTTGGTACTGGCAGCGGCGACGCGACCACCAAACGGTCCGATACGTTCGCGGCCACCGAATGGGCCACCGGCAACACGATCACCCTGACGGCTGGCAAATCCTATTACATGGAATCCCTGCACACTGAAGGCGGCGGCGGCGACAGCGTGAGCGCGACCTTCATCATGGAAGGCGAAGCCGATCCCGTGAATGGCGACGCTCCGAAACTGACCGGCTCGCTGATCAACACTTATATGGATCCCAACGGCGCGGCGGTGAACATCACCCAGCAGCCCGCAAGCCTCACCCAGGAAGTGGGCAAAACCGCCACGCTGACCGTGGTGGCCGCCGGCGCCTCGGCCTATGGCACCAACGTGAGATATCAGTGGCAGAAAGCCGACTCCGGCAGCTCGACCTTTGCGGATATCGCCGGAGCCACGTCCACCTCCTACACCACGCCGGTCTTGGCGCTGGCCGACAACGGAACCAAATACCAGGTGAACTGCACGGTGCCAACCCTGACGGTGGCCAGCGCCCCCGCCACGCTCACCGTGATCGCCGACACCAAGCCGGCCCAGATCACCAAGGTGAAAGCCACCTCCGTGGGCACGATCGTGATCTCCTTCAACGAATCACTGGATCAGGCTTCCGCCGGCATCGCCGCCAATTACAGCCTCTCCGGCGGCGCCACGGTGACCAAGGCCACCGCCTCGGATACTTCCGTCCTGCTGACCGTGAGCGGGTTGACGGTGAAACAGGCCTATGTGCTGACCGTGGGCGGGGTGAAAGACCTCTATAACAACGCCATCCCGGCGGGGACGACCTTCTCCTTCACCGCGAACGTGGTGACCTATGCGGACGTGATCCTGGCCGATGGCCCGATCGGCTTCTACCGTTTCGAGGAAACCACCGGTCAGTCAACCAAGAACTACGGTTCCGCCGGCTCCGCCGCGGACGGCCTGTATATGGCCGGCAGCGGCCCGGACAGCTCCGTTCCCACCGATGCCGTGGTGGGCGAAGGCCCCCGGCCCGGGCAGTTCCTGGGCTTCGACCCCAACAACCGCTCCGTGCTCATGGACGGGCCGGCCTCGATGATGTGGATCGACACCCAGAAGCAGTTCCTGAACAACCTCAAGGCGTTCAGCCTGGAATACTGGGTGAAGCCCGCCAACCGGGTCTCTGATCCCACCGCCTTCGGCACGCGCATCGGCCTCGTGGGCCAGAACGACGCCGTTGAATACGGGTTCATCAGCCAGACGACCATCCAGATCTGGTCCGCCGGCGGCGGCAGCCTGGACACCACCTACAGCTTCGCCGATGGCGAGTGGCACCACATCGCCACGATCGCCGATGGGTCAAGCATCAAGAACTACTATGATGGCGTGCTGGTCGGCACCGGTGGCTCGGCCACCTCCAGCTACGGTTCATCGGTTTATAACGTCCACATCGGCGGCGGCGGCGTCTATGATGCCACGGGCAACTTCTTCACCGGCCAGTTCGACGAGGTGGCCATCTTCGATAAAGCCATCCCGGCCGCCCGCGTGGCCGCGCACTTCAAAGCCGGCAAGGAAGGCGGCGAAGCGCCGAGCACCCCGCCGGTGTTCAAAGCGATCACCGTGGCCGGTGGCAACGCCACCATCAGCTGGACGGGCGACGGCACCCTCGAGGAATCCGCCACCGTCAACGGCGGCTGGGCCACTTCCGCGAGCCAGGCCAACCCGCAGACGGTGCCGGCCACCGGCGCCAAGTTCTATCGCCTGCGCCAATAAAGCAGGCCGGGCGGTTTGGGCGAATCCCACCCAAACGGCCTGGAAAGTCTGACACCACCGGCCGGACGCATTTGTCCGGCCGGTTTTTTCGTGGGATTGGGGGCCGGAAAAAACAACCAAAACCACTCCACTGCTCCTTTGCCCGGGGATTTTCGTTGCTCATCGCCATCCCGGCAGGCCGGGACTAGCCCGTAGAAAACCGGCCTGCAATTGACCTCTGAGCATGCCCACCTTTTGGAACCGGACCGGGGGATGTTTTGAACCTGCCACCCTCAAAAAAACAGGCCTCGCCCTCCAGGAGAGGGAATACGCTTGGGGGGTGTAAGTTCGTCGCGGAGGCAAAGCGTAAATTCCCCCGAGCTGCCCGCTGCGCGCTGCTTGAATGGTTTACTCCACGGTCAAGGCCACCAGGTAGGGGGCGCTCCGGGTCACCTTGGAGATGTAATCTATCTGCACCACTTCCACGGCGGGCCGGGGGTTGCGGAAGGTGGTTTGGTAAAGGCGGAGCTGGACTTCCCCAGGATGTTCGGGAGCCGGCCCCAGCCAGGCCACCGTGCCCTGGGGACATTCCGGATGGTTGTCGATATCGAAATCCCCATCGGCGTCCCTCTGGGCTTTTTCATGGCGCAGGTGTTCACCGAAAACAATGGGCACGGTTTCTGCGGCGCCATCCCGATAGCGCAGCACGAATTCGGCGATCGCCATCCCCTCCTCCTCCTCCCAACGCGTCCCGTGCAAGGCGTGCAGCCGGGTGAAGGCCCGCCTCACCGGAATGGGGGTGCGCTCGGGAAAAACCTCGTGGTCCACGGCCCGCCGCCGCAGTTGGATCAAGCCCCGGACGTCGAACTGGACTTGTTGGAAGGTTTGCTGCCCCGCGGGCAAGGCCGCCAGGTTCAAGTCCACCTGGTAAAGGATCCCCATCGATTGCCAGGACTCATTCAAAGCCACATTATAGCTGGCCGTCAGATCGAGTTGCCCCGCCCCCGCCTGGGCGGAGCGCGGCGGAATCGGCCGCAACGGCCGGGTTTTGCTCCCCGCCGGCGGCAGATTATAATCCCCCCGGGAATTCACCCCCAGGCGCCGGGGCAATGGCGTCTCCTTTTGGGCGAGATCCGCCGCCTGGCGGACCGCTTGGTTGGTTTGCCAGAACCGCCGTTTGTAAGCTTCGATCCCGGCCGCCAGGCCAAGCCCGGGCGGGCCGGGGTAAGCGGCTGATTGCCAGGGAAAAGCGGTCCAGATCCGGGCCGTGTTATCGGCGCTGCCGGTGGCGAGGCGCTGGCCATCGGGACTGAAGGCGGCCCCATAAACATGGTTGCTATGAGCCACGAAACTGAGCAGCTCCTGGCCCGTGGCAACGTCCAGCAGGCGGATCCGCGATTCCTGGTTCCAACGCGCGGACTGCTTGGGACCGCTGGCGGCGGCCAGCAGGCGGGCGCCATCCGGACTGAAAGCCACGGAGGTCACCCCATTAAGGAAGGTTTGGATGGCCTGGAGCTCCCGGCCCGACCGCACTTCCCAAAGCCGCAGGATCTTGTCGCCGCCGCCCGTGGCCAGCAGCCTGCCATCGGGGCTGAAAGCCAGCGACAAAACTCCACCCGTATGGCCGTTCAACGTGCGCAGGCACTGCCCGCCTTGGACGTCCCATAACCGGATCGTGGAGTCGGCGCTGCCCGTGGCCAGGAGCTGGCTGTTGGTGGAGAAGGCCAGGGCCAAAACCCAGTTGGTGTGGCCGATCAGCCGGTGATGCACCTGGCCGGCCTCGGCGTTCCAGAGGATTGCCTGGTGGTCTTTGCCGCCGGTGGCAAGCCAGCGGTTGTCCGGACTCCAGCCCACCGCCAGGACCGCCCCTGAATGCCCCGGCAGACGTCTGGGGGGGCCGGGAGCGGAGAGCGGAGAGGAGAGGGCCGGGAGCGGCCACACGCAGGCCGCCTGGTCTGGCCCGGCGGTGGCCAGCTGGGTTCCCGTGGGGCTGAAGGCCAGGGAGATCACTGGGAACTCAACCGGGATGGTTCGCAGGAGCACCCCGGTTTGGGCGTCCCAGATTTTGGCGGTCTGGTCGAGGCTGCCGGTCGCCAGGAACTTGCCGTTGGGGGAAAAGGCCACGGTGGAGACCGGCTGGTCGTGCCCGGCCAGGCTGAGGTATGGCGGCCAGGGGTCCGCGAGCCAGACCTTGGCCTGGCCATCGGCGGCGGCGGTGGCGAGGCGCCGGCCATCGGGGCTGAACGCCAGGCAGCTCAAACGCCTTGAATGCCCGGGAAACTCGTGGCGCACCCCCAGCGCGGAGGCCTCGAGCACCTGCGCCCAGGCGTTGAGGCTGGGCACCTCGACCCCCGCGATCGCGAGCGAGCGGCCATCGGGGGGGCTGAATTCAAGGCTGAACAGCGCCCCGCGCCGGGCGCCCGGCGCCATGCTGCGCAGCCGTTTTCCCGAGGCTGGATCCCAAAGGATGACCTGCCCATCGATGGAGCAGCTGGCGAGCTGATCGCCGTCCGGGCGCCACGCCACCCCGGTGACGGCCTGGGTATGCCCCGGCAGGGGGGGCTGGACTTTCCGGCTGGTCAAGTCCCAGATGCAGACGGCGGTGTTCCGGCTGTCGGCCTCAAACATATAGCCGCCGCCGTAAGCAATGCGCCGGCCATCCGGACTGAACTTGAGGCATACCAGGTGGTCGCCATAGGGCGGCGACTCGTCGATCTGGGCCCAACGCCCGGTGTCCCAGAGGCGGACCCGGCCGTCCAGGCAGGCGGTGGCCAGCCGCTGGCCATCCGGGCTGTAGCAGAGGTCGCGCACCCCCTGGGCATGGGCGAGAGAGGCAAGCTCCTGGCTGGTGGCCAGATCCCAAATGATGGCCCGGGTGTCCCAGGGAGAACTGGTGGCCAGCTGCCGGCCATCCCGGCTGAAAGCGGCCCGGTAAACTCCGCCGGTGTGCCCCACCAGGGTTTGATGGATTTGCCCGGCCGCCAAATCCCATAAAACCATATCCATGGAATTGGAAACACTCTGGGTAGCCAAAAAACGTGAACTCGGATCAAAGGCCACGACCAACGTCCTGGCCGGCAAGGTCATCAGATCCTGGTTGCACTGGCGCTGGAGCCACCCCCATTCCCAGTTCCGGTAGAGTTCCGGGGTGCCCTCGGCCAGGATCTCCCGGGCACGGTCAAATTTTTTATCGCCAATCAAACTTTGGACCAGGGCAATGTTCGCCGCATACTCCCGGCGGTGGGCGTCCGTGTTTGCCGCCAGGGTTTGCCGCCATTGCCAGAGCACGCCAGCGGTGCCCAGCAGCACGGAAGCCGCCAGGCTGCCAATCAACCCGGCCAGCACGGGGCGGCGGCGGCACCATTTCCAACCCTTGCCCAGCACCCCCACCGGCCGCGCCTGGATGGGTTCGCCGGCCAGGAAGCGCCCCAGGTCGTCCGCCAGCGCCTGCGCGGTCGGATACCGGCGCGCGATCTCCTTCTCCAGGCATTTGAGGCAGATCGTTTCCAAGTCTTGGGGAATCGAGGGATTCAACAGCTTGGGGGCAACCGGTTCCCGCTCGATCACCTGCCTCAACAAAGTCGTGAGGGTGTCGGATTGAAACGGGGGCTGCCGCGTCAGCATATGGTAAAGCAGCCCGCCCAGGGCATAGGTATCGCTGGCCGGCCCCACCTCTTTCGGCCGGCCTTCCGCCTGTTCCGGCGAGATGAAACTAGGGGAGCCCAGGATCTGGCCGGTCACGGTCATTTCCGAATCCACCGTCATCCGCTTGGCCAGGCCGAAATCGGTGATCCGGGGCTGGCCGGCGGCATCGATGAGAATATTCGACGGCTTGAGGTCGCGGTGGAGGATGCCGTGCAGGTGGGCATAATGGACCGCCGTGGCGATGGTTTGCAAGATGCCGGCGGCCCGCTTGGCCGCCAGCGGCTTCGCCCGCACCAGATCCGCCAGGGTTTGCCCCTCCACGAAGTCCATCGAGAAGTAGTGCTGGCCTTCGTGCTCGCCCACCTCGTGGATGGCCACGATGTTCGGGTGCTGCAGGCTCCCGGCCGCGCTGGCCTCGGCCCGGAAGCGCTCCACCACCTCATCGCGGCTGAACTGGCCGAACGGCAGCAGCTTAAGGGCCACGATCCGATCCAAACTGATTTGCCGCGCCCGGTAAACCATCCCCATGCCGCCCTGGCCGATGAGCGCCAATAGTTCGTAATCCCCCAGGCGGATCCCTGTGGAATCGAACCGGCCGCCAGGCTTGGCCGTGCGCTCCGGCTGGGAACCCGGGCCCGGCGCGGGCGGCGGGTCCGCGGCGGGTGCAGCCGTGATGCGCAGGCCCCATTCAGCCGCGCCCGTCCGGAGCAGGCAAGCCGGGCAAAGCCCCTCAGGAGCGTGGCTGGGCAACTCTCCACCGCATTCGTCACAAACGCACGGACGTTCCATAACTGATCAAGGCCACCAGGGTTGAAATTGGAGCCGGCGCGGGACCGGGACTGCGCCGCTTCAATCAGGTTCTTAAGCATTCCGCCGGGAAAGTAACACGCGGCGGGAACCGGGCCGGATGGCTGCGCCCGCCTGGGCCTGCTAAGCGCTCAGCACCACCAGCAGGTGGCGGAGCTCGTCCTCCACCTCATCCGGGCTGGCCACGGTGTTCGCGATCTCCTGCCGGAGCAGTTCGCCGTAGCGGTGGCGCAGGCGCAACACCGCCATTTTCACCGCGGCCTCGGTGGTCGCCAATTGCGTGGCCACCGCCGCATAGGCCAGCGGCCGCTGTCCGCCCGTAAGAAACCGTTTCAGGGCCTCGAATTGCGCCGAACGGCCGGCGGCGGCCAGCTCCTGGCGCAGGCGCATCAGGACGGTTTCCAGCAAGGTGATGGCCCAGCGCTGCTCAAAAAGCTGGGCGGGGGAATGCGCCTGGCGTGAATCCTCCTGGAAATGCTGTTCACACGTGCCGTCCTCCAGCGGCACGAAGCGGATGCGGCCGCCCCGCTTGATCCGCTGGGTGCGATCCCACTCGTTGGCCAGGAAGTGCTTCATCATCACCAGCAGGAAGGACCGGAACCGCCCTTTCAGGCGATCCGCCCGGGCGAGCCAGTTGCCGCGCAGCAGCCGCCAGAAAAACTCCTGCGTCAAATCCTGGGCCTCCTCCGGCGGATGGCCCTGGCGCCGCACATAGGCATAAAGGGGATACCAATAACTGCGGCACAAGGTCTCCAAGGCCTCGGAGGCCGGGGCGGACCCGAGCTGGCCGGCCGCCATCACCACGCTCCAGTGAGTGGTCGTGAACCAGCACCGGGCGACTCCGCCAGCCAGCACTGATGAGCTTTCCGGAACCATACTCTAATGAGATACTCTCATCATTTAAATGCAAGAAAATAATACAAGCATGTGCTGCTCGCAGCCTTAACCTAATGCCGGAATCCTTCCTGCGCAAGCGGCGCTGGATTGGGGGGGATTCTTTGGCGCGCAAATTGGGATGGTTCCGGAGCTAAAAAACCACCGCGCTCCGGGAAGGCTTCCGATCCGTTCCCGGCAAAAGCCAGACTGCGCCCGGCTTAACTTGAACCAGGCGGCCAAAAACCGGTTGCATTTATTCCGTGAGCCGGCGCTATTTCCACTTGCACTTGCGGGCGGTCATCCGGTGTTTGCCGTGGCAATCCGTGCAGGTTTGGCCCGGTTCCTTGCCCGCCAGGAAGGATTCGTGCGCCGCCTGGCCGGCGATTTTGTCCTGGGGATGGCAATCGAGGCAGAAGCCGTTGATTTTGGCTTTGGGGAACATGGTGTCGGGGGCGGTGCCGTTGCCGCCGGAGGCCCAGGACTCATCGGCGATGTGCGCATCCGAAGCGCCGTGGCACTTGGCGCAGCCAATCCCGGCCTTGGCGTGGGCGGCGGTCAAGTCCTCCTTCACGAAGTTGATGTGGCAGACAAGGCAGCGGCTGTTGTCCGCGCCACCCGCCGCCGGGTTCCCATCCTCGGGGCCGTCGTCGAGCAGCAACAGTTTTTCGGCTTTGGGCGGCGCCGCCGGGACGGCGGAGGCGGCCGGGGTGGCAGCCGGCGCATTCGTGGCGGGGGCAGCGGCGGCGGCTGGCGGATGGGGCTGCGCCGTGGGCGGCGGCTGGCCTCCGGGCGGCGTGTTGCCGCAGCCCGTGATCCATAACGCAGCCGCGAGAGCCGGTAAAAGGCCACCGGCTCTCCAGGCCATGATGCAAGGCGGCCGCTTTCCTGAGGCCGCCATCAAACGAATTCCCACTGGCGGAGCCATTGATAATTCTCGGGAAGCTTGGCCATCATGGTTTCATTGATGGTTTCAAGCTCCGCTTTTTCCTGGACGTCCAGCTCGCGCCGTTCCAGCACGGCCTTGGCGGCGTTGTCCACCTCGGCGATGCTGCAGAGGCCGGGAATGGGGAGGACGGTATTGGTGCGCAGGATGTAGCGCAGGGCCAGGCGGGCATTCTTGAAGTTCTCCTCCTGGTTGTTGGTGAAGAGCGTGCCGGCCGCGAACGGCTTGATGCCGAAGGCGCCCACATCGCATTTCTTCAGCGCCGGGAACAGGCTGTCCTTGGGGGCGGCCTTGCTCATGGTGGTGAAGGGGAAGCAGACCACATCGATCTGCGGAAAATACTCGATCATGAACTTGATCCAGCGGCGGTCGTGCGTGGAGAAACCGACGTTCCGGGCTTTGCCCTGCTGCTTGGCTTTCTCGAGGGCGGTGGCGATTTCGCAGGCGGTGTCGAAGGTGTGCCGGCCACCCGGCTCCAGGCAGGTGATGCGCCACAGGTCGGTGTATTCCTGCTCCGATTCCTTGAGCAGCCAGTCGAGCGCCTCCCCCAGCTTCTTGGCGTTGCGGCAGCTTTCGTTGCGGACTTCGGCAGCGCCGTGGGAAAGGCCCAAATACATTTTGTCGCGCCGGCCTTTGAGGGCCTTGGCGTCGCGCTTCACCTCGTTGTCCCAGCAGGCGTCGATGTAGTTGATGCCCACGTCAATGCAGCGGCTGATGATGTCGTGGCGCTCCTGGTCGTTGCTCCGGGAATGCCCGCCGAGGCAGACCGCCGAAACCATCAGGCCGGTTTTCCCCTGGCGGCGGTATTCCATGTTCTGGTTGTAATTGAGGATCTTGGAGGTATCCACCGGTTTGTCCGGGGCGGCTTGGACGACCTGGTCCGACAGGGCGCTCACGCCGGCCGCCAGGCCCGCCGCGGCCAGGGCGGAGTCGCGCATAAATTCACGCCGGGTTTTACGTTGCTGGTTCATGGTGATTTCCTTTCTGGGTGGGAGTTTGCGGTGATGGTTTTTTGGATTACGGATTCGCGGCCTTGAACAACGCTTTCACTTCCTCGTCCGTCAAGGCGCGCTCATAAATGCGCAGGTCGTCGATCAAGCCCTTGAACCGCTGCCCGATGACCACCTCCTGGGCGTCGCCGGTGTCGATCGGCCACAGATCCAGCAGGCCGATGTCATCAATCTCAGCGGGTTCGCCATCCTTGAATAGCTTGACGTCGTCGTGGAGGTTCGGGGGCGCGGCTTCGCGGACCACCACCACCACGTGATGCCATTTGCCGTCCTGGGTTCCGGGCCGCATATACAAATAGCCGCCCTTGGGGGTCACGCCCACGCCGCCCCGCACAAAGCCAAAGCGCCACATTTTACCCGGGGCATCGCTTCCCCAAGCCACGATTTCGCCTTCCGTGGTGGTGGTTTTGATCCAGGCCGACAAAGTCCGTTGTTCCGTCCCGGTGACGCCTTTGTAGCCCTTGATGCGGACCAGGCCTTTGCCCTCGAACCGAAGGGCCTTGCCGAGGCGGCCATCGGCGGAATTGGTTTCAAAGGCCACGCCACCCTGCAATTCGCCGGGGCGGTTCTTGCCGGAGGAATCAGCCGCGGTTTGGCCGGTGGTTTCGTCGAATTTCCACCAGCCGGCCAGCTTGGCATCCGAGTTCAAGCGGGCCACCACGGTGGAATCTTTGGCGGCTGGGCTGGCCGCCTGGGCCGGAGCGGCAGCCGCCAAGGCCGCCACCGCCACTATGATCATCCCGCGCCACTGCCGATTTTTCATAATCATGCCTGTCGTTCACGCCGCCGCACCGCCCGCGCAGGCCCCGCCAGACGGCAGGAAAACCTTCGGGCACTGGCCAATAGATCGCCTTAAACCGGAAAAATGTAAAGCCGCAATTAAGCGGTCCGGACGCTTTGGGTGTGGGCCAGGATAGTTGGATGTTAACCAGCGGGCGGGTTGGGAACAATCGT
>CAYPCQ010000202.1:0-11592 GCA_964409245.1 uncultured Verrucomicrobiota bacterium | reverse complement strand
GAGGCAGACTAAAACAAGTTAGCGCTTATGGGGCGATGCCCTGGGCTGGATTAGGGCCGCCCCTTCGGGGCTGAACTGAATTCAGGTTGCATTTTGCCAGCAAATGTTGCGCGTGGGTTGCCGCCGCACGTCCCCAATCGGGATTGCCTCAGCGCCAACGGCGCGGCGCTAATCCAGCCCAGGCCAGCGCCCTGGGAAACGCACAAGCCAACCAACCGTGCAGCCCTGAAAGGGCGGCATAACCAGGTTACAATCGCCAGACCGAGTCTTGGTCCACCTCGTTATTCGGCCAGCCACCGGGAACGCGTGGCGCCGGATTAATCCGTCCTTTCAGGGGTTGAAAAAATGCCCCAACCGGCAAATTAACATGGGTTGGAATGGTTCTGGCTGGGATTGTTGTATTGGCCACCGGAACCGGCCAATGCCCCGCCGCTGGCCAGGCTCGCCCCTGAACCCAGCCGGTTCTAATTGTCCGTCGTCGTCATCCCGGATGCCAAATACTGTTTCAATTCAATCTGCCAAATGCGCCCGGGAGCAGTTGCTTCATTTTTCAAAAATCAGGCAGGGATTAGGGGCTGAGACGCGGGAGTTGCCTTGCCTGGGAAATTGTTTAATCTGAAGCTCATCGTGAACCTGGGCGAAAAGGTGAAGGACTGCATTAAGAAACGACAAGACGGAAGGATGAAGACGATGAGAACCGGAATGTTGGTGGTCGGTTGTTTGGTTGGTGGCTTGAGTTGGGCGCTGGCCGGGGGGCCTGGCCTGCCTTCGCGCGATCCAAACCTGGATGTGCTGCCAGGCTTCAAGAATCCGCCGCCGGGATATGGCGAAGTGCCTTTTTGGTGGTGGACAGGGGACAAGCTGGACGTGGAACGGATGATCGGCCAGATCAAGAAACTGCACGAAAAGGGGATCAGCGGGGTCCAGGTCAACTATTCGCACTATGACTCCGACGGGTGGCTGACCGACCATGACGCACCGGCCCTTTTTACGGATGAGTGGTGGCAGGTATATTCAAAGATCTCGCAAGCCTGCTCGGAACTGGACATGGGCATCGGCCTGAGCACCTATACGCTGGACTGGCCGCGGGGCGCCAAAAACCTCTTTTACCATTTGTTCTACAGCAAGCCGGAACTGAACGCGATCCAACTGGAGGCAGGCGAACGCGTGCGGATCAAAGGCGGGGAGTCCCGCACGATCAACTGCCTGCCTGACCAGTTTGCGGCACGGGCCTACAAGATCGAGAATCAGCAGCTCACCCGAGGTGGAGCGGACCTGACGCCATTGGCGAAGGACGGGAAAATCACCTGGACAGCGCCGGACGGCGAATGGGAGGTCTGGCTTTTCCGGGCGGCGAGGCAGGCCGGTTCGATGAATCCGCTGATGCCCGGCATGGGCGAAACGGTGATCCGGGGATTCTACCAGCAGTTCCAGGACCATAATCCCAACCAGTCCGCAAAAGGGCTGAACTATTTTTTCAAT
Organism: uncultured Verrucomicrobiota bacterium; assembly: GCA_964409245.1. Lineage (GTDB taxonomy): Bacteria > Verrucomicrobiota > Verrucomicrobiia > Limisphaerales > UBA1319 > CAIMWS01. The sequence goes on along the minus strand of CAYPCQ010000202.1, from coordinate 10,110 downwards.
GACGAACTGCACATCGGCGTGGGCAAGTTTGCGTGGAACCCCGATTTCCCCGGGGAATTTGCCCGGCGGAAAGGGTATGATCTTATGGAAGTGCTGCCGGCGATGTGGGCTGACCTGGGCAGCCTGACCCCGAAGGTGCGCATGGATTACGCCGACGTGCGCATGGCGCTGATGGAAGAACGCTTTTTCAAGCCGGTCTATGACTGGCATGCGTCGCGGGGCATGATTTTCGCCTGTGATTCGGGCGGGCGGGGCACCGACCCCCACGAGTTCGGCGACTATTTCCGGGCCACGCGGTGGTATTCGGCTCCCGGGCACGACACGCCCGGCGGGACCGCGGACCTGATCAAGGGAAAGGTTGATTCATCCATCGCCAACCTCTACCAGCGCCAGCGCGTCTGGCTGGAGGGCTACCACAGCCTGGGCTGGGGCGCCACGCCGGAACGCCTGATGTTCGCCACGCGCGAGAATTACCTCTACGGCTGCACGCTGCTCAACCTGCATGGTCTTTATTACACGACGTATGGGTCTTACTGGGAGTGGGCGCCGCCGTGCTATCATTTCCGCATGCCTTATTGGGCGCACATGGACGCCTTCCTCGATTATTTCAAGCGTTTGTCCTACTTGTTGAGCCAGGGGCATTTCGTGGCGGATGTGGCCGTGGTATATCCGGTGGCGCCCTACGAAGCGGAGCTGAACGGGCAGGCTGCGACCCAAACGGCGTTTGACCTGGCCCGTCAACTCATGGCGGCGGGAATCAGCTTCGAGTTCATCGACAACGATTCGCTGGCGCGCGCGGAGGTGGAGGGTGGCCGGCTCGTTGTGAAATCCGCCGGCGCTTCGTATCAAGCGCTCGTGTTGCCAAACATGGAGGCGGTGCGCTGGCCCACGATCGGGAAGGCGGCGGCTTTCGCGCAAGGTGGCGGCAAAGTGTATTGCGTGGGCGCGCTGCCGGTGGTTTCTGATCATGCCGGGCGCAACGATCCCGAATTGGCCGCCTTGAATGAGCAGGCCTTTGCGCCGTCCAGCCGATTGGCGAAGCCGGCCGATGCGGTCAAGGCGATCCGGAGCGCCTTCATCCAGGATGTAAACGGGATTCACCAGACGGTGCGGGCAAGGCACCGCCAGGCCGGCCCCCGCGAGGTTTACCTGGTCATGGATGCCAAGCCCAACTCATTGGTGGAGTTCCGGGCCAAGGGGGCGGTGGAGATGCTGGATCCGTGGACCGGCGCCTCGCGGCCCCTGCGGGTGGCCGGCGAAACCGCCACCGGCACGCAAGTGGAACTGCCCCTGGAACCGTATGAAGCGCAGCTGGTGCTGTTCACGCCCGGCCAGCAGCATGTGAATCCGCCCCCGTGCGATACCCGTCCCGAAGGGGCCAAGAACCTGCCGCAGATCTGGAGCGTTGCCTTCCAGCCGACCCTGGATAACACCTACGGCGATTTTCGCATGCCCGTCACGCCGGACAACCAAATGATCGGAGTTGAAGCGCGCCGCTTTGCCTGGGCACGGGAAACGGAAACGCTCGTCCGCAGCGCTTATGTGCCGCAAACCGATGACCGCCAGTGGGAAAAGAAGCTGCACGGCCAGGGCACGCAGTTCTATGTATTGGGGCCGGTTCCCGAGGCGGTGGATGTCAGCCAGTTGGACGCCGAGCTGGCCCGGCTGGGCAAGGTCGATCCGTCCGTGCCGGTTCAAGTGGCAGGGCGGTCCTTCACCTGGCGGTCCTATGACTTTTCCTGGCGCTACGGCAAGGAGGGTGATTCGGGCCACCAAGGATACCACGGCCTCAAGCGCACGGTCACCGACGATTTTCTCTGCCTCGGCAAAGCGGCTGGGGGATTGAATGAGACCCGCTATGTCCCGGATGGTGGCCGGTATTATCTCTGGACGGCGGCGACTGTGGCGGAACCCACCCAGGGAAGTTTCAGCGTCAGCCACGGGGCGCCTGCGGACAAAAGCCACACCTCCCCGGTCATCACTCCCGCCGCCGTTTACGTGAACGGACAACTGGCCGCCGATCTTGGCCAGCCGGTGGCCCTCAAAGCCGGCTCCAATCCGATCCTGGTCCGTTATGACCAGGGCGGGCGCGGACATTTTGTTTTGCGCCGGGCCGGAGTTACGCCACCGGCGGAGCGGCAGCCGCTGGCGATGCGCTGGCACAACGATCCCGGAGTCATTTTCTTCGATGTTTCAGCCGGCAGCAAGCCGGCCGAATGGTTCCGCTTCCTCTCGGCGCCGGGCACCACGGCGATCCGGTTCGCAGCCCAGGGTGTGGCCGAAGCCTGGATCGATGGTGAACCGATGCAGGCGGATGCCAACGGGCGTTTCACCGCCCGCCAGCCGTCGTCCTACGCTGCCGTGGTGGCCTTGCGAATCCAGCCGAAGGCCGGCTTTACTGGCGGCGCTCTCTTGCCGGAACCAGTGATTATCGAGACTGCCGGGAGTGGCCTGATGGCGCTGGGCGACTGGTCGAAAATCGGAGTGCTGAACAATTATTCAGGCGGAGTCCGCTACGGAACAAAGCTCGTTCTGACCAAGGACGAAGCCCAGGCCAGTGTGGTTTTGGATTTGGGGAAAGTCGCGGGGACAGCCGAAATCCACGTCAACAGACAGAAAGTTGGGGTGCGGGTGGCGCCGCCCTGGAGGATCGACCTAAGCGGTTTCCTGAAAGACGGCGAGAACACCATCGAGGTGCTGGTCTATAACAGCCTGGCCAATCACTACCAGACCATTCCGTCCAATTACCGCGGCGATCCGGCCTCGGGCCTGCTGGGGCCGGTGCGGTTGCTCTCCCGCGAATGGCCGGCCGGCGGCAAGGAACGGGAACAGGCATTGCAGCAAACGCCCGGAGTGCGGGTTTTGGGTGCCAGCGGCTCACTCTCCGATTTTGACCGCAAGCTTGGATCTGCTGAAAACATTGCGCGCCGGCCCGGCTTGATCAAGTCCGTGACTGGTTCCCGGGAACATGAGGGTGGCGGCCAGGATTTCGCGGCTCTGTTCAACGGCACCGCGGGCAATAGCCACGGGGGCGAGGACACCGAAAATGACGGGAAGACCTTTGTCGGTTTCGGTGCGGATAACACGCTCGATATTGTCTTCGATCCCGCAAAAGCGCCCGCCGGAATGGCGATTGAAGCCATCCGCACCTATTCCGGCCATGCCGACGCGCGGGCTTCGCAACAGTATGAGGTCTTCGCCACCACGACCGGAAATGCCGGGCATTTCGTCAAGCTGGCCGAAGCCGCTTTTGAGGCCGAGTCCGGGCTTAATGAAGTGTCGGTGCTGCCGGCCACCAGTGGCCCGCTGATAGCGAATGCAACCGCCGTGCGCTTTGCCTTCAAGAGCGGCCCCAGCGGCTTCAACGTCTATCGGGAAATCAGCCTCATCGGAAAACCGGCGAAAGCGAAGGAATAAACGCCCGGCCCAGCGAAACCAGGCAACCGGTTCCTGGCCGCAATTTGCGCCGTGTCCATGCTTGCAGGGACACGGCGGAGGCCGCCGCCAGCTTCTACAGGGGGAGCTTGCGGCCATTTTTCCCGCCCGGCATTAATCCCTCCGGCCGCAGTGGATAGGGGAGCCTGGTTTCAGGTTTCTTATCGGAACAGCTCCGGGTAATAAGGGCCGATCAGCTGGCGCTCTCCGCTGGCCAGCTCCTTCAAAGGCACCGGTTTGTCCTGCGGCCGCAGCCCCTTTTGACTGAGGCGGTTGACCAGGCTCCAATTCCGGATGGGGCGATCCGGGGACGGGTCGGGAGGCTCATGTGCCTGAAGATCGTAGCGCGTCAGGTCCATCACTTGCCATGGCTCAGCCTTCTGCCAATTGCGGATCAAGCCCAGCCGGAACTTTTGGTTCATATACCAGTTGACCGCCAGCTCCGCCCGCGAATCGGCAAGGCCGAGTCCCTTGGCCTCAAACCGGTAGTTCCAGCTTCCGTTATGCCGATGATGCCGCCGCCAAACCTCCCCAAACTCGCCAAAAGGGACGCAACGAATCTGCGGCCACCGTTCGCGAGTCTCCTTCAGCCACCGCTCCAGCCCCTTGACGATCAGGTGCTTCTCATACAGCGTCCCGGAATAAAGCCCAACCAGCGCCGCCTCCCAGATGCTCGTCACCCAGCCAAAGCCATTCAAGTCGAAGCCGCGGTCCAGGCAGGCCGCCTGGGTTCCCAGCATATATTTCAGGCCTGTGTCCAAACCCAGGCCGCCGATGGTCTCGATCGGCCCCAATCCGCGCCGGCTCTTGAAGTGATTCAATCCGTGCCCATTGCATCCCACCTGCCGGGCGGTGATAAAATCCATCGTCCAGCCATCCAGATTCACGCAATCGACAAAGTCAGCCTGGCTTTGGGCAGGTTTGCAGAAATGCTCGACGGAGGGATAAAACGGATAGGATGGCGAGCCATCACCATCGCCTCCATCCACGCCCAGCTGGCTCCAAATCACGCCATGCGCCACGTGGATGCCTTCACGTTCGGCCAGGTATTTCATGCAGGCCGCAGGCAGGAAACCGACAATGACCGACTGCGGGCGATACCCTGAACCCACCATCCGAGAAATGATATCCAGCGCCTGGCTCAGCTCGCGGTTGATCCTTTCCCGAGGCAGATATTGCGCGGCGAAATAACTGGGGAAATAGGTCACTTCGTCCCCATACTCCTTTTGGCAGCGAACCGCGTAGCGCCGGATCTCCCGATAGTGCGGACGCTGATCTTCCAGCGCATTCATCGTGAAAGACCAGGTCAGCCTGCCTTCCGGGCAGCCCCTGCGAAAGGCCTCCCGCAGCGAGCGCACCACCTCGAGCGTATGGATTTCATACTCATCGGTCCGGAGTGGGATCACATCGCGTGAGACTTCCCAGGTGAACACCCGTATCGGAATGCTCAAAGTCAGGAAACGGTTGCCCGCCAGCTGCGGGCGGGATGGCAGTTCCCGGACGCTTTCGGCATCGGCTGGCGCCGCTGCCGCTACTCCCGAAGCCACGCTGGCGGAAACCGCCAGGGCACGCTTGACGAAATCGCGACGGTTTAAAGCCCGGCGGGGGTGGCCGTCCCTTTCCTCCACGGCGGCATCTGGCACAGCTTGGGATGGCATAAGATCCGGATTGGGTGATGCTGAACCAAGGGCAGGCATATCGTTGATTGGCTATCGGCTTCCGGTCCGGGGCGTTCTACGGCGTGGCTGATCGGGCCGGCGTCTGAACCCGGCTCCAGGCAGATGAAATCCGGTTGGAATGCATGGTCACGCGCCCGCGGCGGTTTTGCGGGCCCAGCTTTGCAGCTGTTCAATGGCCAGGCCGAGCACACCGGCCGCGCCCCGGAACTGGCCCGATCCTTTCGGCTGGTTGTCCAAGGACCACCACTCATGGAAACCATTGGCCCGTACGATCCGCGCCACCATCGGTTTGAGCTCCTGGTATGCCTCCTCCAGGAGGCCCGCCCGGATCAGCTGCTGTATGGTGCGCCCGCCAAACCAGTCCCAGTCACCCCCGTTTTGATAGGAATAAGGCCCCATTGATCGGTTCTTGAAACTGCCTTTTGGGTAGGGCGGATAAAGGGTCAGGCCGATGGACCCGGCACCCGATTGCCGCACATTCCGGCGCATTTGGGCGAGGGAATCCGCCACTTCCGCGGGCGAAAGCAACCCCGCTTCCATGGCGATGGTGGTGCCGCCATGGTAATAGACATCCGCCTCCTCGAAACCGGGCGGAAAGGGGGATCCGTTCAGATAAACATGGGGAATGAATTTGCCGCGTTTCCCATCCCACAAATGCTGGCGGATGTTATGGCGGAGCTGCCTGGCGATGCCCTCCCATTTGGCCACGGTGGCGGCCTGGCCCGCACGCATTTGGACCAGATCGCCAATCGCGATGACCAGCATGGCGTTGTCGTAAATATCCAGGGATCTATGGGAGTTCTCATCCAATTCAACGCCCCAGTCATGTTCCGGCTGCACATCGCCCCAATCGGCGGTGGTGGCACCCCAGATCAAACCGTGCTGGGCGTCGAAGCGCTGGCTCAGGAGGAACTCCAAGGCCTGCTCCATTCGCGCGGCCACGGTGGCCCCGTCCACGACTTCCGCCAAGAGGGCCTGGTCGCCCGTTGCCTGGATATACTTGCGCACCGCCTGGATCAGGGAGGATTCCTGGTCGGTTTCAACGGTGTTTTTGTGGGCCAGCAAATTGGGGGCCAAACCAGATTTCCGGTATTTGTAAGCAGTGCTGCCTTTTTCCTTGGGGATGTACCCATCGACGATGTCGCCTCCGGCTCCTTGGAATTTGAAAAATGTCAGCAGCGCTTCCCGGATCGGTTTTGGATCGTTCACCTGCAGCGATAATTCGATGAAAGTATTCAGGTCGCGAATCCAAACCTCGCCGTAACCGCTGCCGGCATTCAGCCCGCTTTTCAGCAAGTTTTTACCCTTTTCGAGAACCACAGTTAAATTGGCATCGTTCAGGATGGTTTGGGCCAGCGCCTTGTCCCTGGCAGGATCGGCAGCCGCGGTGGCTGGCGCTGAGCTGAGGCAAAATAATCCTGCCATCAAGGCCAGGATGCTTAGAGAGCGGGTTTTGATGTTCATATCCGAGTGAGTTCGATTCGCCATCCGGATTCGGTTTTTCCATGGATCCACAACGCGGCTGATATCCCGATGCACGATTTGCCCCATTCATTGCGGATGGCCGCGATTTCTACAAGGTGGAAAATCAAAATCTGGCGGCTCAGAGGCTTGCGGTAAAAAAACCAGCCACCCCATGGTGAGATTGGCCGGAAGGCGCGTGGAGAGGGGCGCGGGAGAAGCTAGCCGGCTGCCACCCGACCAGGATTTTTCAAGGAATACAGGATCTACGCTTGGGGCGTATCTCAATCCCGGGAACTGGAGCAAAGGCTGTTCTCCAGTGTGGCCCGCAGTTCCTCCCGGCCCGCTGCGGAAGCGTCGCGGGGCACCCGGATGGGATGTTTCAGGACCATTTCGCACCTGGCGAAGGGCAGGGGGATTTGAAAACGATCCCAACTCTTCACGCAAATCTTCCGGCTGATGTTGCAGGTCACCGGCACAATAGCCAGGCCGGTCACCTGTGCCAGCGAGATAACCCCCTCCTGCACCACGTAGCGCGGGCCTCTTGGCCCATCCGGGGTGATGGCCAGGTCATAGCCTCGTTCAGCCTGGCTGACCAATTCCAGCAGCGCTTGGGGGCCGCGGCGGCTGCTCGAACCGCGCACCGCCAGCACCCCATGCCTGGCCAGCACGGCCATCAGCAGGGCACCGTCCTTGCTGGCACTGATCAAGGCAGCAAGCTTGCCGGGGTATTTCCGGTGCACGGCCATGGAAAGGGCAAGGCGGTTGTGCCAGAGGCAGAAAATCACCGGCCGGGACATGGCCGAATTTTGGAGGCCGGAAGCATCCAGCCACTCGTAACGCAGAGTTGTTGTCAGAAGGCGCTCCACGGCATAGGCTAATACGGATGCCAGCCGCAGGAACCATCCTGGCCTGTGCGGCACCACCAGCCCGGATCGCCCAGGTTCCAAAGGAGGGGGGATGGTCACGAGATCCTCCCTCTCCCGAGGCCAAACCGGCCGGCTGGCCATTGGGAATGCGCCGGCTCTGCAACCGGCCATGGCGTTTTGACTCTCATTCCGGCAAGGATAGGCACAATCCTTGAAGTTGCGCCATGGGGTGTTTGCCCCATAGCGGAGGCCAAGGGCATCAGACATCATCTGAATGTAAAGCCCCAGACTTTCACCGGAAGCGGGGGTGGTTATTCGCCGCGCTTTTGCGGTTTTCCTGCCGTCCGGTTCACTCTCGCGGGCGGATCAACGCACGCCCCGTCCCCACTGGCGATTCCACCCAATCCATTTCCAGCGAAATTTTGGTCTCGGAGGTAACCATTTGGGTTTGCCGCACCACGCATCCGCCGTTGTCCAGCAGGCCGACATGATCGGGATTGACCTCCGACCCATTCAAATACAAGCGGCCACTTTTTATCTTGGGGGCGGGCGAGCCGGTTTCCGCCTCCAGCCTGATTTCATACTCGCCGGGCAAAGGAATGTGGGGTGACAACTCAAGCCGCAGCGATTTCTCCTGTGTTTTCCAGGTTCCGCAGGTGGCCCATTGCGCGGCCGGAGGATAGAGCTGGAATTCCCACAAGGTTGGCCCAAAAGTCGCCTCCAGGATGTTCAGCCGCACAAAACGGCCCTGAGCTTTGGGGAAACTGGCCTCCAGCCGCGGCCCGATGCGTGTGCCTTCCACGGCCGGTTTCCAGGGCGCGGCTTCCGTATCCCGGTATTCGATGCGGAACTTCCGCACCCGGTCGGCCAATTCCCGAATAACCGTGCGCCCAAAAAGCACGGAGGATCCAAGGTCCACTTCGATCCATGGCGTTCGCGCATCGTCCTTGGCGCCCCAGCGGGTGTTTTCGTCGCCATCCACCAGCATTTCAGCCGCATAGGGTGCGCTGTGCTCGCTGGAAGCCTTGGCCGGCTTGCCAGTAGTCAGGCTGGACGTGATCTCCAGATCGGCGCCCGGCACATCGAACATAGCCATCCGGCGGATCAGCGGTTCCGCTTCCTGCCGGGTAATGCGCAGGCGCACTTTTTCCACCACCACCGGCGCCAAAGGCTGAATCCGCATCCGCCCCACCGCGCTGCCTGACCCCATCGGCTGCCATTGGCCTTCCCGCCACCCTTCCAGCACATACTCGCGGATGCGATGCCCCTCGCGATAGTCCTCCATGAGAATGACATGGTTGACGCGCCGCGGCCCTTCCAGGCCGAGCAGCAATTCCGTCCCGCGGCCGGCCGTTTCCGCTATGGGCTGCCCGAAACGCCGCTGGATTTCCTCGCCGAATTCGCGGTAACGCCGCAGGTCGCCCTCGGGTATCAAACCATCCGTGTTGGGAGTGGAGTTCAACAGCAGCACCCCTCCATGGCCGGCTGACTTATAATAAATATTGATGAGCTGAGGGAGGCTTTTCCGCTTCTGCTCGTTGGCCGCGGCCCAGAACCAATTGTGATCGTAAAGCGGTGTATCGCACTCGGCTGGCAGCCAGCGGTCGCCGTCCGGACTGCCTCGCGCCGCGTCCCCCTTGCCGGCTTTGTGGGCGGCCGCATCCACCGTGCTCCAGGAGGGATATGGCACCATGCCACTTTCCGTTCCCGGCCAGCGAATCGTCTCGAGCGCCCCGCCAAACTTCATGGCTTCCGGCTGGTATTTGAGGATGATATCCTCCAAGGGAATAATGCATCCGCCATCAAACCAGATTTCCTCCACTTTCCCGTATCGGCTGAGCACTTCGGTCATCTGTTGGCGGTAGATTTTGTTGTAAGCTTCCTGCTTGGAGGGATCCTTGGTGCGTCCCCCGCTGCCCATGATGGCGCCCCATAACTCATCCCCGGAATAAACGTAAACTCCCAGCTTGAGCCCATGCCGGCGGCAAGCCTCTGCGACCTCCCCCAGCAAATCGCCTTTACCATTTTTCCAGGGAATGCTCTTAACGCTGTATTCGGTCGTCTCGGTCTGCCACCAACAAAAGCCGCCAGTGTGTTTGGCCACGAACAGGATTTCCTTGGCGCCCCAGGACACCGCCGCCCGGCACCATTGGTCCGTATCGAGCTTTTCCAGACGCATCTGGCTCAACGGAGTCGAGTGGTTGTCATATTCGCGCCCCTGCCAGGTGCACGGATCCAGGCAGATGAACTGGATCCGCTCTTGTTCCTGCCAGGCATATTGCTGGGCAGTGGGTTTGGCCAGAACCCGTTTCAAGACCACGCCCGGCGGAACTGCCGAACCCTCAGCCTCTGCTGCAGGAGCGCAATCCGCCCAAACTAATAAACTGGCGCCCGAAAGGAGACCGGCCACAGCCCGGCGAAAGTTCACTGGTGTTTCGTTGCAAGCACGCATGGTTTTTCCGGAATCATACCCGGAGCCGGAGCAGTGTAAAGGCCAGGGACAGCCGGCGGCGATTTCGCACTGGTTTTTCAAACGAGCACGGCAGAGCAACGCGTCTTGTCTTTACCTGTCCACAGGTTGGCTGGCCGCGCCCTGGTGAGGCGAAAATAGCAGGGCAAACGCATTAAAAAAACTGTCTAAATGGCTGGGATAGAGGAAAGGAGGA
>CAYPCQ010000201.1:0-11595 GCA_964409245.1 uncultured Verrucomicrobiota bacterium | reverse complement strand
TGACTCCACTTTTTCGTCTCATAGAGTGTCAATCTATTCCAGGACGGGACCGTGACTCCTTCAACCTGGATTTCCATTCCGTGCCCTTTTATGGGGAGGATCCCATCGTGCAGTCCCACTACGTGTCCATGCGCAGCCGCAGCCAGCCCAGCATCCTCGTGTTTTTGGCCCAAGACCAGCAAAGCCAGACTTTCTGCTACGCCAACGCCAACCTGCGCCAAGGGGAGCAGGCCCAGGAAATCTTCGCCTTTATCCAATTCTGGGAAAAAGCCCATGGGCAGAAGCCCCGGCAGCTGGTCTTTGATTCCAAGCTGACCACCTATGCCAACCTGGCGCGCCTGGACCAGCTGCAGATCGGCTTTATCACCCTGCGGCGGCGTTCCCCCAAATTGCTCCAGGAAGTCTATGGGCTGCCGCGCTCGGCCTGGCGCCAGGTGGAGTTGGACGTGCCGACTCGCAAATACCGGACTCCCCGGGTCTTCGAGCAGGAAGTCCAACTGGCAGGCCACCGCTTTCGCCAGCTCTTCATCCTGGATTTGGGCCATGAGGAACCCACCATTCTGCTGACCAATCAATTCCGCACCTCGGTGGCGAGCCTGATCACCCGCTATGCCCAGCGCATGCTCATCGAGAACAGCCTCAGCGACGCGGTGCGGTTTTTCCAAATGAACGCCCTGAGTTCGGCGGTGGGGCTCAAAGTGGATTTTGACAGGGCCTTGCTGGTCATCGCCAGCGGTCTCTACCGGCTGCTGGCCAGGCGCATGCGCGGCTATGCCGACGCCCATGCCCGCCGGGTTTTCAGCGATTTGGTGGATATCCCCGCAGAAGTATACGTCTCGGAGCAGGAAGTCCGGGTGGAGTTGCATCGCCGCACCCATCTGCCGATCCTGCTGGCGTCGGATCTGTGCGATAAGCCCGTGGCCATTCCATGGTGGAATGGCCGCCCTTTGCGCCTGACGACTTACACCGGCCGTTGAAACTTTCAACGCGCCGGAGCCTGGTGCGCCCCAGGCGCCCGCTATCCTCCTGCCAAGGAATATTTATTCGCCGGCGGCATCCGATGTTAGCCAGATTCTCTTCCGTGGAAATCCAGGCTAGCGACGGGTCGCTCCGAGGGCATTTCGCTGTTACTGATATTATAATGGTTTTATGACCGCCGCATGGTACACCCGCACCATGAAATCGCTTTTGGACGCTGGCGCGGTCATTAAGGCCCATCCGGTGTTTTTCATTATGGTTTTATTTCGCTTGGATTCGGGCTTCTCAGGTTTATGAACGATGCATTCACCTTGGAAGCATTCCGAATACTCATTGGTGTTTTGATGGCGACGGGAAGAAGATCACCCTTGGTTGCGATGATATCTTTGCCGTTTAGAGTCACAATGACCTCGCCCTCAATAATCAGCAGATGGACATTAGAATTGGCGTTGTGTTGTGGAACTGTCTGACCGGGCTTCAGGCCAACCTGCATGACAAAAAGGTGTTTTTCGTCAACAAGTTTCCGTTTTCCAAATTGATCATCGGCGTACGGAATATCTGTGAGTACATTTTTCATATTTCCTCCTCCCATTGCATTTAGTCCCATCATCCACAATGCGCATGCTGTTGTCAGGATAGCTTTCATGTTTGCCATTTTCGTTTCCTTTCTTTTTTATTTATTATAGTAGCAGTGATTTCGTATCAACCCTGTAATTGAGACTATCACGGCGTAAAAGTCAGGCAACCCTCAAGCACAAAAAAGATCGACGGCGGTTCGGATTGGCGGCCTTGGCGGGCGGAGTTGATGACTTAAATTAAAAACCGGAGCCAATCAACCCCGGTCTATTCAGGAAAATACACCAAACTAATCTGAATCTCAAGACTACGCCTCCACTGCGGCTTTGCCTAGATGGGGTTGCCATGACGGGTGCAAAGAATCCAGAATTAAATGAAGACGAAGCAGGCGTTCCGGCAGCACTTTCCCGATGTGAGCGACTGTGGTAGTGCTCTCGACTGGGAGGGTGATGGTAGTTACTTCCAGGCTGGATTCACCTTCTTGGACGAGCGCACAGTTTCTCGAACTGCAGTTTGTTGCGGCTATGAGTTGCTCAAGAGCCCGAAGGCCATGCAGCGGCTTTCGAGCGTCGCATCGTCACTCGGCTGTCGCGTTTTCGATCCGCAGAAGCCATGAGTGACATGAGAACGGCCAACAAGACGCTGGACCAAATCGGTCAGCTTTGTGTTAACCAGCTTCCGCGCCTTTCGAGTATGAGCATGATTTCCTCAATGGTGTTCGCGACCGACAACGAGATTCGCCAGTTGCTCACTCAGCCGGAATGCATCTACGAGTTCATCGAGGAGGATCGCACCAGCACCGACCTTGACAAGGCGTGGCACGGTATTCACTGGTTGCTCACTGGTTCGGCGGACGGAGGAGACGAGCCGCTTTGCTATTTGCTGGCAGGTGGCGAACCAGTCGGCGACGTGGACGTTGGCTACGGCCCTGCACGTGCACTGACGAGTAAGCAGGTCGCGGCTTGGGATGCCGCGCTGTCCGAGGTTTCAAGAGACGAGCTTGCGCGACGGTTCGACCCGAAGGCGATGCTCGACGCGGACATATACCCCCGGATTTGGGCCAGGAGTATCAAAGGCGAGGAGGACACTCTTGATTACTTGTTGCAGGCATACGGCGGCTTCCTTGATTTTGTGGCAGCGGCGAGGAAGGAGCGGTCTGGATTATTGGTTTATTTGTCCTGACGCTGGCTGGCGGCGGAGCTGCAGCGAACCGCCGCCCCGCAGGGCAGTCGAACGGTTCGGATAATTTGTCAGCGGCTCTTGCAGTCGGCCGGGCGTTTCAGGCGGCGGTCGTTGAGCTTGGTCGGAAATCCGTGTGGAGACTTTTCCCTCCCCACGCCGTCTTGATAATGAGCAACTGGCCGCCGAGGGCATCGCCCATGACCTGGCCGAACTGGAACTCAGGCCCAAACAGGTTCTTATCGGCCCCGAAGCCGGCCGTCAACGCGCACTTGCCAGCGCTCGCCGCCTTGGCGGGCGTTGGCGATTTTGCTCACCGTCCCGGTAACGTCGCTCCAGGCCCCCCGGGGGAGGCCGCCATAGATGGTTTTCCGGATCACCAACTCGCCCGGCTTCTTGGGGAGGGCAAGGTCTTCCCTTCGTCCACGGTTCGCTCCTGGTTCCCGCATTCAAGGGTGTAATCGACCTTGAGCTTCTTCCGTTGGTTGGGGGCGGGATCGCCGAATTTGTCGTTGGTGGCCTCGACTCACCAAGGTTTCCGGGACGGGTGCCGGCTGTTCGTCGCGCAGATGTTTGAACATCCCTGCCTGTGCTGGACCCAGCGGCTGGCCCTGGCGGTTGGAACCTTCGATCCAATTGGTCACGGCTTACACGATTTCTTCCCGGACGGCGTCCCAGCGCACCAGGCGCCGTTCTTGCTGCGACACCAGAGACATCAGAAAAGTCGCGGTTTCAATGAACGCCTCGTCCGCGGAGCATTTCGGCTTGCCGCGGCTGCGGATGCAATTCACCCAGTCCACCATGTGGTTGGGCTGGTTGGGGGTCTTCCCCCGCTCGTAGCCTTTGGGCGGGCCGGTTTTTTGATTGTGTTCCGCCGGCACGATCTCGAAGGTGGTGACATCGTGCGCGATGGAGTCGAATCTCAGGGTGGCATCCCGCCCGCAAATCTCCACCGGCTGGCTGGCCGTGGTATTCATGCTCCCCGTGAAGGTGACCGTGCGGCCGAGCTTTTCGAACTGGTAGGTCGCGGCCCAGGTGTCCGGCACTTCGCGGTCGTCCCGCAGCAATGCGTTCAGTCCGGCGCAGTGGCAGTTGTCGGGAATGCCGTGGCCGAGGAGGTATTGGACGAAATCCATCTCGTGCGACAGCAGGTCGCCCGCATAACCGGTGCCGTAGGCGTAATAACAGCGCCAATGCCAGAAGTGGCGTTCGTTCCAGGGAATCCTGGGGGCTGATCCGAGCCAGAGATCCCAATCCACCTCCTTGAGGACTTGCGCGGGATCCGGCCGTTCCCACTGATCGTAATAGCCATACCAGCGCCAATTGGGATGCGCCGGCTCGAGGGACTTGAAACGCCCGGTGCGCACCAGCGTTATGGGGCCGAGGATGCCCTGGGCGAGCAGTTCCCTGGCCTGCAAGGCGCACGTGGCCTGGCGCGCCTGGTGGCCGAGCTGGAAGACCACCTGGCTCTTTTTCAACGCATCGCGCATTTGCCGGGCCTCGGCCAGGGTTCGGGAGAAGCCTTTTTCACAGTAGATGTCTTTGCCCGCCTGCACCGCGTCGAGCACCATCCGGCAGTGCCAATGGTCCGGCGTGGCGATGACCACTGCATCGACCCGCGGGTCGGCAAGCAGTTCCCGGTAATCCACATACGCCTTCACTTCCGGATTGAGGCTGCGCTGGATGCCTTTTTGGCGATGCGGCCCGTAGGCATCGCACACCGCCACCACCTTGACGCCGGGGGCGTGCACAACCGCCTCGATCAGGTCGCCCCCGCGGGTTCCCAGTCCGATGCAGCCCACGCCAATCGTTTTGCCGGGCGCCGGGGCGGAGAGCACTGCGGGCGCGAAGGTGGAAGCGGCTGCCAGCGTCGTGGCCACCTGACCGGTAGCGCACAAGAACTGGCGGCGGTTCAGTGTCGGATTTTCGTTCATGGCAGCGGATCTTTCTTTCTTTGGTTCGATGGCGTGATTGTCGCCACCAGGTTGCGGTTGTCCAGCCAAACCCAATACGAATATGGGTGTGGGGATGTTTCAATGCCACCCAGCGTTGGCCTCAGATCACATTTTCGGGAAAAATGGTGATCGTGCCTCAAACTGCATCGGCTTTGCATGACCTTGGTGGCCGTCCCCCATCTTGCCTACTCGGCAAGCTTCTCGTAGGTAATTATCGCTGCGCCAGGGCGGTTGCTCAATACAACCGGCAAACCGATACCCATCAGCCACTGGCCGGTGATTATGTCGGTTTTGGGGGAATCCAGGTCCTTCACCCGGTAACGGGCGTTGGGATCCAGGCCGCGGAGGCACAGGTCGGCCGCCTTGTAGATGCTCTCGCTGCGCCTGAAAACCTGAACCATGCCTGTGCCCAGGTCTGGCCGGTCAAACTGCCAGCCCATCCAGGAGGTGGGCTCGAGGCTGTATGGCGTCAGCGGATAGTAGTCGCCCAGATAGCAGCCGGCCACCTGGCGGAACTGTTCGCACAGCCGGCGCATCAGATCATAGTCCGCGTCCTTGATGCGCACGTCCCAGATACAGTTCAGGAGCGGGACCATGTTGCAGCGGAAATCGTAGTCGGCGTATATTCCTGTGCCGGTCCCGCTCAGCGGCAGCCAGAACGAAATCCCATAGCTGTGGCATTGGGTGCCCACTGGATCGAGCCGGAAATCGGTGCGCCACAGAGGCACCGAGCGGCGCATCGTTTCGAGGTCATTGCGGCGGCCCCCGCTGGCGCAGGAGTCGATCAATAATCCCGGATGCCGTCGAAGCAACTCGTCCCAATAGGCCAGGTAGCCGGTGAGGTGGTGGTTTTCAGTGATGCCCTGGCGGTCCGGGGCGTCGTTCCGGCGCCAATATTCGAGCGGATCCATGTTGAAATCCTGCCGGTAGAGATCGATGCCCTGTTGGGTGATCAGTTTGCTGACATGGCCGGTCAGCCATCCGCGAGCCTCGGTATTGCCGAGGTTCAGCAGGCCACCGCCCTTTCCCCCCAGGATCCACTCGGGGTGTTTTTCGGCCAGCCACGTGCCCGGGGCCACCCGCTCCGGCTCGAACCAAACGATGGTTTTGATGTTCCTGGCATGCGCGTGGTCGCTGATTCCCCGCAGGCCCCGGGGAAACCGGTTGATATCAACTTCCCACGTGCCGGTCTTGGTCCAGTTGCCATCGCAGAAGTACCATCCGGCGTCCATCCACCAGTAATCGATTTTCAACCGCTCATCGAGGTAGCGGTTGATGAACTGGATTTGATTCTCCTCGTTCGCGTCCACCATTTCCTGGGTGAAGTGCGAGCTGCAGCCGAACAGCATCGGCTGAATCGGCTGGCCACCGGGCCGGGGCACGTTATGGGCCAGCATCCAGCTCCGGAAGGTATTCTGCGAGCGGATCCGGTCCCCCTTCCAGAACTGCAGGACGATCAGCGGTGTGCGCACCTCCTCACCGGGCAGCAGCTTGAAATGGGTCTGTTCCTGCCCCGCCCGCACCCGCAGCCCATTGGCCTCGTCGCGTGCGAAGCTCGCGGCCCACTGGCCGGGCCAGCCAACGACGGCGATCACACCTTCTCCGGGCCACTCCAGGTTGAAATAGGGCCAGTCGCTGTTCGATCCGCGGCCGCCGGACGTGGCAAGACGTTTGGCCGCCTGGTGGGGCAAAGGGGTTCGGAGCGGTTGGTAATCGTTGGCTGCACAAGGGCTCCCGACGTGATGGTTCAAGACAAACTCACCGGGCGAGGCGAATCGGGCATAGACCGCATCCTGCTTCCGCTCAAAACGCGTGTCCAAAGCTTGAAGATCCTCGATGATCGGCGTATCCGCCGTTCCAGCGTTCTTGAGGTGCAAGGTCCACTCAACGGTCGGGAAATCGTGGTACTCAATCGCCACCCAGCGGAGCACCAGCTTCGTCCGGGGATCGGTCCAGGTCCAGGATCGTTCCTTCCGCTGGTCTTCCAGCTGCTTTACCTGGCGATCCAGTGGCCATTCCCGGAGCAAGGCCGCCGAAGGCTGGCCACCGTAGCTGAACGAGAAAGGCCGATCCGTGGCAATCAAAGGCGGCGTCTGGCCTTCAATGATCGGCAATTCGCCCAGCCACAGGATTCGGCCATCGGCCAAAGTGATCTTCGCTTCCGCCCAGTCAGCCTGGTCGCAGGCGTTGCCGTCGCCGGCATCACCCACTTCCAGCAGGAATTCCGTCGCGCCCCCGAGGTCCAGGCTGACTCTCTCGGCCGGCATCCCCTCATGCATGACCCTGGAGCGGAACCCCGCCTTCCCTGCGGCCGTCCCCGCAAAGACGATGCTGCCGTGTCCGCCGTGCGTCTGGGTGTTGCTGTCCACACCGGCCAAGGCCGAGAAAGTTTTGCCCGGAGCAGGCAAACGCACGGCCAACTTGCTGGGGGCGTGGCAGAAAATCCCGCGCGCATACTCCGTTTTGCCGATCGTCAGTGGCCTGCCCATCCGGGTATTCAGGCACAACTCGTCGAAGTTGGTCAGTATGGCCAAGCCCCATTGAGGTGGATTTGCTGGCCGGCCGCCTTCAAATTTCGCCGCCACCCACTGTTGGAGTTCGCGCATTTCGGAGGGGGCCACCGCTGCCTTGGGGATCTCGGCCGCCCAACCCGCTCGGACTAGCATCGCCACCGCGAAAAGCCGCGCCATCCCCGTCATGGTTGCGCGCACCTGGTCAGTAATCCTTTTTTCCTCAATCATGGGGTGACCCTACGCAAACAAAGGATCGATTCAAGGACGGAAGGAAGCACTGGCGGAAGGATGCTCCTCGCCGAGACCTGCCCAGGCCAATGAACCGCTGGCAGGCCAGAATCTATAAACAATAACAATTCACGAGTTATTATCAGACCATCACTGCACCTTCAGTTTGAGAGTTTTAATTTCAAAAGGCGCGAAATCCAACCGCACCTGGTTCTCTGGCGCGACCGCTAAATCCGAACCCGTGTCTTCCATCAAGTTTGCTGCCTGGGCAGCCCTGAGCGGTGATTGGCACGTGATTACGGCCCCGGCGGTAGCGATCCCGGCAGCCTCATACACCCGCACAATGGTGCTGCCATCCCGCCCCGGTTTGAAAGCAGAGAGAACCAAGTTGGCCGGTGACACGGTCAAGCCTTCCCACCGTTTGGGCAGCGGACCGGGGTGCGGCTCGGTTTTGACGCAGAACAATGGATTATTGAATTCCATCCCATGGCGAAACACTCGGGCTTGCTGCCAGGAACCCGCATGCGGCGCCAAGGCGTAATGGAAGGTCAATTCCCTGCCCAGCTCCAAACCGGTATCCGAGGACATCCCAGGTCCATAGCCGCCCCCGTATCCATAAGCGGCGATGCGCGCGGAACGCATCAAAGAAAGCATCAAGGTGTTTTCACTCACCAGATTGCCCGGGAGTCCGCGATTTAATAAGGCAACCCCCTTTTGCCCATCGCCGTAGTCGCTCCAATTTTGCGCTGGATATTCAACCGCCAGTGGCCGCTCAATGGCTCCAAAGGGAATCTCCTGGATATTTCGGCCTCCTTGAATGGTGCTCGGAAACAGCACTTGATAGCGGACATTTTTTTCCTGGTTGAGGATTTGGGTGCGGAAGTCGATGCGCGGCACTCCCGCATAGAGCCTCACGCTGGTGGCAAAGGTTCCGTTGGTGCCAAAGCCATGCGCCACCTTGACTTCAGAGAAAACCGGTCCGCGACGAATATCGCCACGCTTCCCCCGTTCCTGGCTGAAGAGGGCTTGGCCGGTTTTGGGAACCGGCTGTTGACGCTTTGATCCGATGTTCATGCCCCCGTTCAGGTTCCGGTAGAGTTCCCACAGGTCGCCACCGTCGTGCTGCCGCGCCACCACATTGCCCGGTCCGGCCAGCACCTCCCAACGGTCCTGCTTGGCCTCCAAACGTGCCAGCTCGCCGGTGAAGAGGTCCAGCGTGGCACGATAGAATTCGTTTTCGATCACGCCTTCCTGGCTGGCCGGCTGGTTCTGGGATTTGGCAGCCGTGGCTGTGTTCGCGGGCATAATCCGATAGGTTTCCCAGCCCAATCCAGGCACTTCCCGGGCCAGGAAAATGATCCTGGCCCGCTTGAGCCCGCCATCGTGGTAACGTTCTGCTTCCAGGATTTCCACGGGGATTTCCCGTGCTTCCGAATCCAGGACGCCAAGCTCCTTGACCCCGGTGGCCGCAAAACCAACGTCCGCCTCCACGACATCGCTGCGCGGCCATCCGAGAGAATTGAAAACGATCAGGGGAATGCCTTTCCCCTGCGTATCGATTTGGGCCGAAAGTCTTTTTAATCCAGAATCGACCAATTCCTCCGCGAGATGCTGAGAAAAATCGTAACCTCTCAAGGTGTCCTCATAAACCGTGTCGGTCATTACGCCGGACATCAAATCATGGGCTTGGTTGAACAGAACCGGCTCCCAGGCTCGCCAGATATTTTCCTCCTCACCGGCCTCCCCAAACCAGCGGCACAGGGCCTGGAGTTTCTCCCCGCTGACCAACAACCGTTCCGCGTTGCGCAATTTTTGTTTCAGCTCGATCCGGCTGCTGTACCCACCTTGAAAAATTGGATTCCGCTCTCCTTTCAGCACCGGCCAGCCCGGCCGGTTCGTCACGACTGACTCGTATTCTGTGGGCACGGCCAGGCGCAGCCTGAACGGCGCCTCGCTTTGCGCGTTGAACTCTTTGACCAGCCTGGGGACATGTTGTTCCGGCTCTGAGACATCGGCCCCGGCTAATCCAACGCGATCAGATCCCTGGGAATACGGATTGAGCGATTTGAACCGGTCTTCGCAAAAACGCTTGAAAGCCTTCAGATTGCCCGGCGAACCGTAAAGCACGGCGTACGAATTGGGCAGCCAGAAGGCCGGGATCTGCGTTCCGTCAATCCCCTCCCACAAAAATTCCGAAGGCGTGCTGGCTTCCGGGACGCCGCGCGCAAACCAGAATGATTTATACCCTCCCAGCTTGAGCAGTTGCGGGGTTTGCGCATTATGCCCAAAGGTGTCCAAACCCCATCCGACCGTAACGTCGATTCCCAAATGGTCACGAAAGAACGTCTTCCCGTAGAGCATCTGGCGCACCAGCGATTCGCCGCTTGGGATATTGTTGTCATGCATGGTATCGGTGCCCCCCACAATTTGGAGCCGGCCTTCCGCGACCAATTTGCGGAAATCTGCCACCAACTCCGGATAACGTTCCAGGAATGGCCGCACATAGCAAACCTGGTCGAGGGTGAAGCGATAATCAGGATCCGACTTCAACAGCTTTAGCGCGGCGAGAATATTGGGCAATCCCATCTCCAGGTAATTCGCCCGGGTAATGAATACCGCCCCTTCCCAATGGGTATGAGGGATAAACCAAAAGGTATCTTTAGGTGTCAAGTCAACAGGCCGGGTGGAATCCGGATGAATCACATTGCCGTATTCATCCTGAATTCCATTGACCGTTAACATATATTCTTTGCCTGGCTCAAAGGGGGTAATCGTTAACTGCGCTGCCTTTGATCCAGCCTCGTGCTTGCACTGGAGAACACGAATCCCGTTATTGATGGCAAAATGCGCCTGGCCGGCGGGATCCACTATGGCCTCGGAAAAAACCACAGTGAACTGGTTTGAAGAGCCGAAGGTCCGGGCTGAGACCAGGATCGGCGGCACGGTATCGATCCGCACAGTAGCCTCCCGGCTCACCAAACGCTTTCCCGGTGTGGTGATGACACACCGGTAACGAGTCCCCTGGTCAGCGGCGGTCAGGATGGGGGTGCGGAAATCAGCCTGGGTGGCTCCGGTAATCGCCGCGAAGCGGGCAGGCTCCGGTCCTGCTGCTTCCCACTGAAAGGCCGGCGGATCCGAGCTGTCCACAGCCACGGATAGGGTCGCCAATTGGCCGGTGCCGGCTGTGATGTCCCGCGGTGGATAAAGCGTTCGCAGCCAATGACGGCTTTCATCCTCCGGCCCAACTTTAATTTCAGGCAATCCCCCGGCTTTGATTAAAATGTAATCGACTTCGAATTCGGACAGGCCACCTGCTGAACCGAGGATGCCAGCCAAACCGGATCGCCCTGGCTGGTTCCAGGTTAGTTGCCAGCCAGCCGGCTCGGGAACAGTTCCATCGGCCAGCCAGGCCTTGGCTCTGACATTCGGCGCTCCCAAATCACCGTTCCCGGTTTGCCCCAACCGCAACCAATACCAGGTATTGGTTTTCCACCTCAAAGCGAGGCTGCCAGGCCAGATAATCATTCAGCAACTTGCATTGGCGCCCAGGGACTCCCTCTTTATCCATATCACATAAAACCAGGTTAAGGCCTTGGCTGTCGTTGGTATTGATCGCGACGCCAATACCTGCCCGCGCATCGTCACCAGTGCCGAACGCAGTTACCTTGATTTTGGCCAGAACCTCTTGAACCACTTCGTCATAGCCAGGCACCGCATAGAGCAAATGATTTGGATCGCCGTTTTTCACCGTGATCTTGAGCACGCCTTGCGCCTGGGCGTAATAGTCTTGTTCAGCCGGTGCGGATACCCAGTTTGGATCACGAGTGGGACAGTTGAAGTCATCCTGGAATCCGCGGACCACTTGCCCAAAATCGAGTGGAGCATATTGGGCCAGGACTATGCCTTGGTTCGGACAGAATCCCCAATAAACCAGGAACAGGAATTTCAGCCCAATGGTTTTGGCCTTGTTGCCCCACCCGGGAGGTAATGGTTGATTAAGCATACACTTCACCCTTCGCGATAACCGGTTCTTCATGTCCCCCACGCTAGTCCATGGCGGGACATTAATATTGAGTCTATTTCAATTGAATCCTGTGAAATAGGAACTGGAGAGTGATAAGTTCGTCAGAGGAAATCAAGGCAGAATGGTGAGCTTCAATTTTGCC
>CAYPCQ010000200.1:0-11896 GCA_964409245.1 uncultured Verrucomicrobiota bacterium | reverse complement strand
TCTCCAGCGCCTCTTTCCACGGGCTGTCGAACTGGTCAGCTTCGCTTTTCATCGCAAAATAACGTCTCGTCAGGGTCGTGACGAAAGACTACCGCCCGCTGGCATAGTGTCAACATCGGTGTGAAATCACGGAGAGCGCAGGGTCCGCAGCGGCCGGAAGGCGGTCCGAAGGCCAGGGAGAAGGAAAGGAGGAGTCAACTGTCCCGCGGAAAACTGCATTACGGGGCTGGCATCGGCAGCACATCCACGCCCACTTTGAGGGTATGGCAGCCACCTCCCAGGATGACCCCGCGCGCGGGGCTCACATCGCCGAAATCCCGTCCGTAAGCGGTGACGATGTGGCGCTCGGAGGCCAGCAGGTCATTGGTGGGGTCCACCTCGATCCAGCCGTGGCCCGGGCAGAAAAAGGAAACCCAGGCGTGGGAGGCATCCGCGCCGGCTAATTTGGGCCGGCCGGGCGGGGGCAGGGTCTCCAGGTAGCCGCTGACATAGCGGGCCGGGATGCCGAGCGAGCGCAGGCAGGCCAGCTGGACCTGGGCGAAATCCTGGCAGACGCCGCGGCGTTCCTTGAACGCCTGTTCGATCGGGGTGCTCACGGAGGTGGCCTTGGGATCGAACACAAATTCCTGATGGATGCGGCGGGTCAGATCCAGCACCGCGTCCAGCAAGGGCCGGGCGGGCGGGAAGGAGGCCCGGGCATAATCCGCGTATTCCGAGCGTTGCTGGATCAGCGGCGAATTGAACCGGAATTCCACAGCGGCCGCGCTCGCGGCGGTCTGGCCGCCCCCGGGCGGGGCGGCATCCCAGGCCGGGGTGGCCAGCGGCGCGGGCCAGGCGGCGGCCTGGATCTCCACCCGGCTGAGGGCCACGATTTCAAAGCGGCGGTGCGGTTTTTCCAAGGTGATGAACACGCTCCGGTTGCCGAAATAATCCTCGCCGGCGCGCCGGCACCGGGGCGGGGGATCCAGCCGCAGCTCGTGCTCCAGGAGGCGCTGGCGGCCGGTGTCCAAAGGAGTCATGTGCAACAAGTGTTGGGCCACCGAGACCTCCGTCTCGTAAACATATTCCGTGCGGTGGATAACCTGGTAGTTCATCAATTAACCTGCATTCCGGCGTGGCTGAAATAAACGTGCGTGAGCTCGTTGGAGGCCTCCCGCAGGGAGGTTCCGAGGGCCTGGAGCAGCTGGTCCAGCGCGTGGCCGCCAGCCTCCCCGCGCCCGGCCACCAAGGCGGGCCAGTCGGCCTGTTCCAGCTGCTGCTCCAGAGTGCGGAGCCGGTCCAGGCTGAAGCCCGTGCCGGAGGCTTCGCGGGGCAGCTCCTGCCCGTGGTTTTTCAGGGCCTGGAGCTGGAAGGCCAGGGCCCGTGGGTTGGTGTCGTCGGCCAGGAGCAGGTCGAGGACAGGCCCCCATTCGGGCTGGGCGAAATAGCGGCGGCGGTAGGTCATCACGCTGTCGGCGATTTCGAGCATGGCCTCGAGGGTGGAGGCGGGGGGATTCCCGAGGGCCAGGCCGGCCTGGGCCAAAGTGGTGGCGTTGATGGCCCGCTCGAGCCGGCGGCCGATGTCCAGGAACCGCCAGCCGTGGCCGCGGGTCATGTTTTCCATCTCCATGCCGCTGAAGGCGGCCAGGTGCACCACCAGGTTGTTGAGCAGGTTGAGGGCCTGGGCGGCGGGCACGCCCGCCGGCGGGCGGGCGGCCTCCTCGTTCAGCCTGGCCAGGATCAGCCAGGTGTCCCCGGAGAACCGGTCCCGCAGGGCGAAGGCGATCTGCCGCAGGCGGCCCAGCACCTCGCGCACCGTGCCCAGCGAATGGGTCTGGTAAACCAGCTGCAGCAGCTCTTTTTGCAGCGCGTCCGCCGGGGGCGGATCCCAGCAGCGCTGCGGCAGCAGGTCCAGCTGCACCAGCAGCCGGGTGAGCGCCACCAGCTCCGGGCTCATTTCCCGGCCGGTTTCCTCCGCCAGCCGGGCCAGCGCGCAGCGCAGCACGCGGATCATGTCTTCCAGCCGCTCGGCATAGCGGCCCAGCCAGAACAGGTTGTCCGCCACCCGGCTGGGCATCTGCGACGCGCTGCGCTCCGGCCGCACCACCTGGCTGGCCGGGGTCAAGAGCGTGGCGGGCGCCACCGCGTCCGGCGACAGGACCCAGACATCCTTGGCGGCGCCCGAGGCGATCGGGATCCCGCTGTCCCCTTCGGCCTCCTCCAGCAGCAGCGCCAGGCCGCCCGGCATGACGCTCCATTGGTTCCCCTGGGCCGCCAGGAACATCCTCAGCACATACGGGCGGGGCTCCAGCCGGCCCCGGACCAGGGAGGGGGTGGTGGCGGTATCGATGATGGACTGGCCGACGAATTCATGGGGATTTTCCCGGATGGCCCGCAGCAGGCGCCGGCGGCGCTCGCTGGTGAGATTTTGGGGCCAGGTGATCCGCCGCCCAAGGCCCTGGAAGGCCGGCCGGATGACCAGCTCCCCGAGGTGTTCCGTCACATAGGCCAGCCCATCCGGCTCGCCGCACCACCAGGTGCCCACCCCTGGCAGCAGCAAAGGCTCACCCAGCAGACGGTGGCACAGGGCGGGCAGGCAGGCGAACCAGGCATTGGCCTCCAGCAGGGACGCTCCCGGCAGGTTGGCCACGGCCGCCTTGCCCCCGCGGATGGCCTCGAGCAGCCCGGGCACACCCACCACCGAATCCGACCGCAATTCGAGCGGATCGCACAGGTTGTCATCCAGATAGCGCAGGATGACATCCACCGGCCGGAGCCCTTCCAGGGTCTTGATGAAGACCCGCCGGTCCCGCACGGTCAGGTCCGCCCCTTCCACCAGCGCAAAGCCGAGGTAGCGGGCCAGGAAGGCGTGCTCCGGCCAGGCCGGGTTGCCGGGGCCGGGGGTGAGCAGCGCCACCAGCGGATAGGCCCGGTTTTCGGGGGCGAGGCCGCGCAGCCAATCCCGGGCATTCTGGAAGAACCCCGCCAGCCGGTGCACCGGGTTGCTCCGGAATTCCTCGGTGAGCACCCGGGACAAGGTCATCCGGTGCTGCAGGGCGGGGCCCGCGCCGTGGGGGATGCGCGTGTAATCGCTGAGCACGCTCCACTGGCCGGCCCGGGAGCGGACCAGGTCGCAGGCGATCATGAACAAGGGGGGATTGGCCCCCGCCGCCAGGCTGGTGCAGGGGCGCAAAAAGGCCGGGTTCGCGTAGAGCAGGGCGGAGGGGAAGATCCCTTCGGCGGGGCAGCGCCGCGGGCCGAGGCAGTCGGCGAGCAGGGCGGTCCACAGCCGGGCCCGCTGGATCAGGGCGGGCTCCAGGCAGGCCCATTCCGCCGGTGAAATCACCAGGGGCACGAGGTCCAGCTCGAAGCCCCAAGGCGGGGCCTGGCGCTCGCCGGGGGCGGCCGGCAGGCTGTAGTCGCGCTGCAGGCGGCGCAGGGTTTCGGCCCGTTCCTGCCAGTCCCGGGAGGAATAGCGGTCCATCGCCTGGACCAGGGTGTCCCAATGCGGGCGCGGGCGCCCTCCGGCGTCGAAAGCTTCGTCAAAGCCGTGGGGCGCCACGGGGTAGCCGGCGAATAAACCGGCTGGTCCCAATCCCGGCTGCTGGGAGGTGCCCATGGAGTGCGGAAGCGGCCCTATGAACTGCCCGTGGGCGTGGGATCAGCCCAGCCGCCGTGTCCAGCCCGGCCGCTTTCCGTTCCCCACCCTCGGCTTTCGCCCGCCCTTGCATTCATTTCGCTCACGCATGATCCCTAGCATAACACAAATTTCCCGGAAACAAATATTTCCCGCGATCGCTCCTGCGGCGCGCGCCGGGCGGTCAGGCCGGTTTTTTCGCCCCCGCCGCCAGCCGCAAATCCAGGGTGAACGGGAAGGATGCGTTCGGCTCCACGGCGGGGATCGCCACCTCGCCCGGGGTGTGGCCGCCGGGGAAGAACCGGGCCAGCCGGCGGCTTTCGGCTTCGCAGGCGTTGACGGGGAAGGCCTCATAGTTGCGGCCGCCCGGGTGCATGACGTGATAGGTGCAGCCCCCCAGGGAGCGGCCGGACCAGGAGTCCAGGATGTCGAAGACCAGGGGGGAGTCGATGCCCAGGGTGGGATGCAGGCAGCTGGCTGGCTGCCAGGCCCGGTAGCGCACGCCGGCCACGAATTCGCCGTGGACCCCCGTGGGGTGCAAAGGCAGGCGGCGGCGGTTGCAGGTGATCACGCAGCGCGGGTCCACCCAGCCGAGCACTTTGGCCTGCAGCCGTTCCACGGAGGAATCGACGAAGCGCACGGCGCCGCCCGCGCCGGGTTCCTCCCCCAGCACATGCCAGGGCTCGAGAGCCTGGCGCAGCTCCAGCTCGATCCCCCGCTGCGCGATCGTGCCGCACCGGGGGAACCGGAATTCAAGATGGGGCGCGAACCATTCCGGCGCCAGGCTGAATCCCGCCCGCCGCAGATCCGCCAGGACATCCTGGAAATCCTCCCAGGCGAAATGGGGGAGCAGGAAACGGTCGTGCAATCCAGTGCCCCAGGGGACGAGCGGCTGGCGCCAGGGCTGGCGCCAGAACCAGGCGATCAGCGCCCGCAGCAGGAGGTGCTGGGCCAGGCTCATCTGCGCGTGGGGCGGCATCTCGAACGAGCGCAGCTCCACCAGGCCCAGGCGGCCGCTGGCGCTCTCCGGGGCGTACAGCTTGTCGATGCAGAATTCCGCCCGGTGGGTGTTGCCGGTGGCGTCCACCAGGAGGTGGCGGAACACGCGGTCCACGAGCCACGGGGGAGCCGCGCCGGATTCCGGGATCTGCTGGAAGGCCAGCTCCAGCTCATACAGCGCGTCGTGGCGGGCCTCGTCCACGCGCGGGTGCTGGCTGGTGGGGCCGATGAACATCCCGCTGAACAGGTAGGACAGCGAGGGATGGTTCTGCCAATAACCGACCAGGCTGCGCAGCAGATCCGGGCGCCGCAGGATGGGGCTCTCCGCCGGGGTGGCTCCGCCGAAGACGATGTGGTTGCCGCCGCCAGTGCCGGCGTGGCGGCCATCCAGCATGAATTTTTCGGCGGCCAGGCGGCAGAGCCGCGCCTCCTCGTAAAGCGCCACCGTATTGGCCGCCAGCTCCTCCCAATTGCGGGCGGGATGCAGGTTCACCTCGATCACCCCGGGATCGGGGGTGATCTTCAGCGTGGTCAGCCGGGCATCCGCCGGGGGGGGCTCGCCTTCCAGGATCACGGGGATCTGGAGGCGCTGCACGGTGGCCTCGATCACCGCCACCAGGTCCAGGAAATCCTCCAGGCTGGCCAGCGGCGGCAGGAACAGGTGCAGCCGGCCGTGCCGCGGCTCCACGCACAACGCGGTGCGCGTGACCCAGGCCGCCGATTCGCCCCGGGCCGGGACCGCCGGGGCCGCGGTGGGCGCCGCCTCGCCGGCGCGGCTGGCGGCCGGCCGGCTTTGCGCGATGAACCGGACCGGGGCCGGCGGCGGCGGCTGCGGCTGGCAAGGATCCGGCGCCTGGATCCAGGGGTATTCCTCCGGGGCCACCCAGGGCAGGGATTCCAGGGGCAGCCGGCAGCCGATGGGGGAATCCCCGGGCAGCAGATACAGGCGGCCGCGGCGGAAGAACCAGGGGCCGGTTTGCCAGTCCCCTTCCCCGGGTTTGCGGCCCCGGCGCAACGGCAGGACGAAGCCCGCCACCTGGCTCAGGCCTTGCTCGAAAACCCGCGCCAGCCGCGCCCGCTCCTCCGGGTTTTCCAGCTTGGAATCGAACGGATCCACGTTGACCGGCAGGTGGCGCTCCTGCCGGAGGTAATGCCAGGCATCCTCGCAGGCGGGCAGGATGAACCGGGGCTCGACGCCCAGGGCGGCGGCCAGCTCCCGCATCAGTTTTTCAGCCTCGGCGATGCCGTGGCCGTAGTCGATGCTTTCGTCGGCGATCCAGCGGTCTTCCCGCCAGACCGGCTGGCCGTCCCGCCGCCAGTGGCACGCCAGGGCCCAGCGGGGGAGCGATTCCCCGGGGTACCATTTGCCCTGGCCGTAAAAAAGCAGCCCCTGGGGGGCGAACCGGGCGCGCAGGCGCTTGAGAAGCTGCCCGGCCAGCTCGCGTTTGCGGGCGCCCAGGGCGGCGGTGTTCCATTCCGGGCCGTCCGGATCGTCGATGGACACAAAAGTGGGCTCGCCGCCCATGGTCAGGCCCACGGCTTCCCGCTCCAGGCAGGCATCGACCTGGCGGCCGGCGGCATTGATGGCCCCCCACTGCGCCTCGGAGTAAGGCTTGGTGACCCGTGGCGATTCGTGGATGCGCGCCACGCGCATCTGGTGATCCAGGCTGGCTTCGCAGGGGTCCACCGCGCCGGCCACGGGGGCCGCGTCGCGGGGGCTGGGCGTGCAGGCCAGCGGGATGTGCCCTTCGCCCGCCAGCAGGCCGGAGGTGGGATCGAATCCGATCCAGCCGGCGCCCGGCAGATAAATTTCCGCCCAGGCGTGGAGGTCGGTGAAATCGCAGGCGGCGCCGGAAGGCCCATCCAGCGCCTTGACATCCGGGGCCAGCTGCACCAGGTAGCCCGAGGCGAACCGCGCCGCCAGGCCGAGCCGGCGGGCCAGCTGCACGAGCAGCCAGGCCGAGTCGCGGCAGGAGCCCCGGCCTTTGGCCAGGGTTTCCTCGGGCGCCTGCACCCCGGGCTCCAGGCGGATCACGTATTGGATCGCCTTTTGCAGCCGCTGGTTCAGGCCCACCAAAAAATCCACGGTGCGCGCGCGCGCGCCCCGGACGGACGCGAACCAATCCTCGAAGAGCGGGCCGGTGGCGGCGGTCTCCAGGAACGGCTCCAGCTCCAGGCGGAGCGCCGCCTCATAAGTGAAGGGGTATTGTCCGGCCTCTTCTTCGAGGAAGAAATCGAACGGGTTATGCACCGCCATCTCCGCCACCAGGTCCACCTCCACCCGCAGCTCGGTGGATGGCTCCGGGAAAACCACGCGGGCCAGGTGGTTGCCGTGCGGATCCTGCTGCCAGTGGATGAAGTGCTCCGCCGGCTGGATGTTCAGCGAGTAGGCCAGGATCCGGGTGCGGCAGTGCGGGGCGGGGCGCAGGCGGATCACGTGGGGCGAATGCGCCACCAGCCGGTCATAAGTATAATGCGTGAGGTGGTTGAGTGCGACGTGGATGGCCATGATGCGAAAGGCAGGTTAGGGGCGTCGTTGAGGGTGAAATGACAGGGGGCGCTCCGGCGGTCAGGCCTGGAGCAGGGCCTGCGCCGCGTTTTTTTGCGGGGAGCGTCCGTTCCCCGGTTTCTTGATCATGAAAAAGGTCTCGTAGATCCCCTGGCCGATCTGGTTGAGCTTGGTCTGGAATTGATCCACGTATTCGTGCACGCCGTGGGCGATGATCTCATCCACCAGCGCATACGACAGCTCCGAGCAGAGCTGGCCCAGCAGCTTCTCCGGCAGATGGCGGAAGGTGCCCTCCGGGGTGCCCGAGATGCCGTGGAGCGACTCCTGCGCCGCCAGCACGCAATAGTGGATGGCGCGGGGGAAATCCCGGCTGAGCATGAGGAAATCGACCACGTCCCGGGGGGCGATCCGCCCATGTTTTTTGCGGTACATCTCGAAGGCGCTGGCCGAGCGCAGCAGCGCCGCCCACTGCACGTCGTCGAAGGCCGTCCCCACATCCTGCGCCGAGCGCAGCAGCAGGTAATATTTCACATCGAGGATGCGGGAGGTTTTGTCGGCCCGCTCGAGCATGTGGCCGAGGCGGCAGAAATGCCAGGCTTCGCCGTGGGTCATGGTGCCTTCGGTGATGCCGGCGAACAGGTGGCTCGCCATTTTGACCTCGCTGAAGAATTCGTGCGGGGTGCCCGCGGCCCTGGCTTTGCCGCTGGCGGCATTGACCATGAGGTAGAATTTATTCAGCTGCAGCCACATCTCCGAGGAGATGATCTCCCGCACGGTGCGGGCGTTCTCCCGGGCGCTGCGCACGCAGGAGAGGATGGAGTTGGGGTTCTCCGGGTCAAAGGTCAGGAAATAGATCACCTTCTGCGGCGTGGGCGTGCCGTGGCGCTTGATGAATTCCTCGTGGTCCCCGGTGGTGTTGACCAGCGGCTGCCACTGCAGCCCGGAGCCGCTGGGATCGTCCAGCATCAGCGTCAGCGTCACATCGATGAACCGCGCCACGTTTTCCGCCCGCTCCACATAACGGGCCATCCAGTAGATCGAATCGGCAACCCGGCTCAGCATATCAGGCCTCCTCCCGGCGGTTGAAAATGGGTTGCGGGGTGCTGGCGGCCATCGCCAGGGCGCTGGCGGTGGACGTGCGGAACCGGAAAAAGCCGTGCGGCATCACCGGGCGCGGGGCTGGTTTCCGGGCCGGTTGCGGCGGGCGTGGGGCTGGTGGGCGGTGGGCGGTCATAGTCATGGTTGGTTGGGGTTGGCGGCTTCCGCCGCGGCCTCGGCTTCGCTGCCCGGGCCGTGGTCCCCGGCCAGGACCCAGGTGTCTTTGCTGCCGCCGCCCTGGGATGAATTCACCACCAGGGAGCCTTTCCGCAGGGCCACGCGGGTCAGGCCGCCCGGCAGCACAAAAATCTCCTTCCCGTTCAGGATGTAGGGCCGCAAATCGACATGCCGCCCCTCGAACCGGCCGTCGATGATCGTCGGCACCCGGGATAGCGACAGCGTGGGCTGCGCGATGTAATTGCGGGGGCTGGCCTGGATGAGCCGCGCGAATTCCTCCCGCATCTCCCGGGTGGAGTGCGGGCCCACGAGCATGCCGTAGCCGCCGGATTCGTTGGCCGCCTTCACCACCAGCTGGTCCAGGTGCTCCAGCACGTATTGGCGGTCTTTCTCTTCGGCGCAGATGTAGGTGGGCACGTTGGGCAGCAGGATCTCCTCGCCCAGGTAGTATTTCACGATCCGCGGCACGTAGGCGTAAACGACCTTGTCGTCGGCCACGCCGTTGCCCGGGGCGTTCGCCAGCGCCACCCGGCCCTTCTGGCAAGCCTCCATGATGCCCGGCACCCCCAGCATGGAGTCCTTGCGGAAGGTGCGGGGATCCAGGAAGTCGTCGTCGATCCGGCGGTAAACCACATCCACCCGCTCGAAGCCCCGGGTGGTGCGCATGCACACCTCCCCGTCGATCACCGCCAGATCCCGGCCCTCCACCAATTCGATGCCCATCTGCTGGGCCAGGAACGAATGCTCGAAATAGGCGGAATTGTAGGTGCCCGGCGTCAGCAGCACCACGCGGGGCTCGCTGACCCCTTCCGGCGCCAGGTATTCCAGCATGTCCCGCAGCTTGCTGGTGTAGCTCGAAACCGGGCGGATTTTGGACTCGGAAAATATCTGCGGGAACAGGCTCTTGGTGATCTGCCGGTTTTCCAGGACGTAGGATACCCCCGAAGGGCAGCGCAGGTTGTCCTCCAATACATACACCCGGCCATCGCTGTGCCGCACCAGGTCCGTGCCGGTGATGTGGCACCAGATCCCCCCGGGGGGATTCAACCCGGCGCATTCCTTGCGGTAGGCCTTGGAGGAAAAGACGATCTCCGGCGGGATCACCTTGTCGCGCAGGATTTTTTGCCCGTGATACAGATCGTCGATGAACAGGTTCAGCGCGTGGATCCGCTGGATCAGGCCTTTTTCGATCCCGGCCCATTCCCGGGCCCCCACGATGCGCGGCACGACATCGAATGGGAAAATCCGCTCCGTTTCCGCCTGGTCCCCATACACATTGAAAGTGATCCCCATGTGCAGCAGGGCGCGTTCCGCCGCCTGCTGGCGGCTCAACAGTTCGCCCTCCGGCAGCGATTCAATATTGCGCACGAGGGTTCCCGCCGAGGCGCGGGGGCGTCCCGCCGGGGTGAACACCTCGTCGTAAAAATCCCCCACTTCATATTCCGCAAAGTTCATGACTCCATTTCCCATTGTTCCCGGATTTCCCAACCTGCCGTTTTTGGCCGGCCGCGTTATGCCCTTATCAGAGGCATCGGCCAAAATCAGCCGGACGGATTCATCCGCTCCTGCGCCATCCAAGCAGGGCGCGTGCCGCTTCGTTACCAGCCTGGAAGCACCATTTTGAATGATGGGGATGAATCGTTGTATGCTGTTGATGGATAATTGGTTGTGAGTTGAGAATGAAGGCCAGCCTGGGATTCGAGGCGCATTCATCAATCAGGCTTTGTGGTTGTTATTGATCATCCTGCATAAAAACCATCATAAACTATTACTCCTGAACCAGTGCCGGGCTTTGGCACGGAATCGCGCTGAGGATCTTGATAGTTGGAGGCCGCGATTTCGGAATAACCGGGGAAGCAGCAATTCAGCTTGGCTGCGTTTGGGAAAATCGGCCGCAATCCGCTGCAAAAACGCCAGCCAAACCCCGGCCTTCCTGCTCGGTGGCGCAGGTCCAAAAATCCCGGAACATTTCCTTGATCGACCAAGCCCATTCCTGGAACTGTGGCTGGCCCAATATGCCACCTTAAACGTTTGGCTGTCCTCCGGCCTGGTTTTACGGCGGTCGTAAAACCTTGTCGTAGCAATGTTTGCGCAAGCAACTGCTTCGAGTTGATTCAACCCATTTCGTCATCCTGAAATAGCCGCTCAAGGTCTTGCGCTCCGTGGTAGATAGGCAGTGCCTGGACGCCGTCCGCTGTGGCGCGATTAAAAAATCAGGTAATTCGGAAAGCTGGAAATCCGCAACGAACGAATGTCCTTAACGCGGGAATTCGCGAATTGTCTTGGCCGGCCGAGACTTGGCGTGGCTGCGAGTGTGGCGAACGTCTTGAAAGCCGCTTCCACAACGCGGGTGGCTGCGACGGGGTTATCTTTGGCGATGAACTGCCAGATCGAATCATTAATATTCGGTTTGCCAGAGCGGGGACGAAATAAGGCCAGCCGGTCAGTGGCGGAGCGCTTGGAGCGTCTGGGGTGCCGGCCAGCCAAATCATTGGGAACAGAAGCAATTTATGGAAACGAAATGCAGCGCAGTTTTGAGCAACCGCTGCCTCGGGGAACGGGTGCCCCCCCGGCTTTCGGCAATCTCCGCCGGGGGATTGGCCGCCGCCATCGGCCTGGCCATCCTGGCCGCCCAGCTGGCGCGGGGCGCGGCGGCGGCGGCCGCCGGAACCCAGGCCGCCCAGGCGGGCGCATGGGCAGACCTGGGGGCCAGGGCCACGGCGCAATATGCCGGGGACGGCTTGTCCGTGACCAAGTCCCCGTCCGGCGCGGTGTGGCTGCGCTGCATTTTCCAGAAGCTGGAGGGTGAAGCGACTGCCGAGGGCTTGTGGTTCCTTATAAAATCCAAAACAAATGAATAACCAAGCTTGCAAAAATAATCGGGTTCGTGTATTCGTTAAGCACTTGGAAGGCGGCCCGGGGCCGCAAGGATTGAACCATATGTTTGCCTGGCAATTAAAGGGTTCTTATGAATAAGCGCAATACTACCGCCCCCACCGCGCTGGCGGTGGTGGTCAATCATGACCAGGCGCAGGTCGAAATGTTATCCCAGCCGCTCGCTGACGAGGGCATCCCTATACGGGTATTTGAAAGCGCGGCGGACGCGTTGGTGGATTTGAGCCCCGGCGAGCCGCCCGGACTGATCATCACGGGCCTGTGCATGCCGGGGATTGATGGCTGGCGCTTCTGTCGGCTGCTGCGCTCCCCGGATTACGCGCCGCTGAACCGGGTGCCCATCGTGGTGGTGTCCGACATCCTGAACCGCGAAGCTGCCGCCAGCATCACCGCCGATTTGGGCGCCACCGCGTTCCTGCCATTGCCGGTGGATGGCCCGGAGCTGGGGAAACTGGCCCGCCGGCTGATCCGGGAAGAACCTTTACCGCGGCCGCACCGCGTTCTGGTGGTGGAGGACGATCCGCTCCAGGCCGCCGCCCTGAAGGATGAATTCGAGGCGCACGGCTTTCTGGCCGACCTCGCGCTGACCGGGCGCGAAGCCC
>CAYPCQ010000199.1:0-11928 GCA_964409245.1 uncultured Verrucomicrobiota bacterium | reverse complement strand
ATGAACGCGGCGAACCGATGGCGCCCGAGCCTTCCCTGAACATCGTCCATGCCAAATGGAAAGTGTTGGTTGGCGCCGTGCAGGATGGAAAAATGACCACGCCCTGCAAATTCGTTCTGGAAAAGCCCGCTGACAACTGGATCGCGGCGGGGTTTGATGACCAATCCTGGAAGACCGGCATGGCACCATTTGGCCACGGTCCCCAGAATGTCCGAACGGAATGGACGACGAGCGACATCTACCTTCGAAAGACCTTTGATTGCGATATTGGCAATTTGAAGCACGGCGCCGTGGTCATCTGCCATGACGAGGACACCGAGGTCTATGTCAATGGGCAGAAGATCCTTGGCGTCAGGGGATTCATCGGCCACTACAAATTGTTTATGGTGACAGAGCCGTTGAAGAAGGCGCTGCAGAAAGGCGCCAACACCCTCGCAGTGCATACCCACCAGACTTGGGGTGGCCAGTATATTGATCTGGCGCTGCTGGTGGATTAGGGATAAAAAACAGATCGTGCAATGAACAAACAAAAACCCATCATGCTGCTAATCGGCGGGGTGCTCTTCGCCGTCATCGCGCTGCAAACCATCGTTCTGGCGCTTCCTCCCGACGTGCCGGATCCTTATGGCATCGTGATCCAGCCGATTCCCGAAAAAACCGTGGTTCTCACTTTCGACGATAGCGTTGCCAGCCACGCGACCGTGGCCGCCCCGATCCTGAAAAAACTCGGGTTCGGCGCCTCGTTTTACATCTGCGACTTTGACCGTTTCAATACCAGGAAGGACTGGTATATGACCTGGGCGCAGATCCAATCCCTGGCCGGCGATGGGTTTGAGGTGGGCAACCACACCAAGGGGCACGGAGGGGGATCCATGAATGACTGGCTGGGGATGGAAGCCGAATTTTCATCGAACAACATCCCCAAGCCCACGACCCTCTGCTGGCCGGTCTATCAAGTGAACCCGCGCATTTACCCGGCCCTGATCAACCATCAATACACCTTTGGGCGGGGCGGCCATGAACGCCCCTACCGGCCCTCCTTCGATCATCCCTTCGATGTGCCGTCGTTCACGATCCATGATCGCGTCAGTTACGATGCTTTTGTCCGCGATGCGCAACTGGCCACCAGTGGCCGTATCGTCGTGTTCACCTTTCACGGCGTGCCGGAGGGTGAACATCCATCGGTGAGCCTCGACCCGGCGACCTGCGCGCGGATGATGCAGTATTTGAAGGACAACCAATATAACGTGATCGCCATGCGGGACATGGCCAGGCTTGTGGACGTGAAAAAAGCCGCGCAGTTTCTGCCTTTCCCGAACCGCCTGCCTTGGGGCGGCATGACTCGGGCGGGCAACACACTCTATGTTTCGGTTAGCCGGCTTCCCGCTGACCGCAAGCTGACGCTGCCAGGAATGACGACCCGCATTTCCCGAACCTATTTCATCGAGGACTCGAAAAAGCAACCGCTGACGGTGACGCAAGCGGATACGGGCATTCAAACCATCGTCGTGCCGGAGTCTCCCTTGGTGCTTTCTGGCGAATACCCCACCGTGATTGTCGCCGAACTGCAAGGAGGGCCGCTGGCAACCATCCTGGACTTCGTCATCCCCGGTGCGCCGCCCGCCTTGCTTTCCGGGGATGAGGTCCGTGTCAAAGTCCCGCTGGCCATGGATCTGACGAAAGTGGTGGCCACCTACCACACGGGGTCTCCCTTGGTCACCGGCCAGCCGGCTTCCGGCTCAATCAATGACTTCACCCGGCCCCAGACATTCACCATCACTGCGGCCGATGGAACTGCCCGGCGCTACCTCGTCACAGTCATCCCCACCCTGGGAGCAGTAGCCCTCACCAACCCCAGTTTTGAGCAGTTCGATCGCTTGAATGAAAATGACGACACCATGGAAAGGAGCCCGGCGGGTGCGGCCTGGAATTTCAAAAAAATCATTAGTGAAGGTGAGCTTGGCATCCGGGATCTCCTTGAACACCCCAGCGCTCCGCCGCCTCCAGATGGCACCCGGCATGGCGTCTTCATGCGGGGTTCCGGCAACGGCATCTCGCAGGCGATTACTTTCGACCAGGGGAATTATACGTTCAGTTTGGATGTGGTGAAACGCCGCGGCTATGAGAAAGCCGCCGCCCCGCTAAGGATCACCCTGGATGATGTTCCGGTGCTCACCTTGGAATCGTCTCAAATCACCGAGATCTGGGCCAGGCACACTTCCCCTGCCCTGGCGGTCGCCGGGGGCATCCATACGCTCGCCGTCATCCTCGGTGAAGGTGACGGCATGGACCTGGTTGATAACGTGGTGATCCGACATGCCAAGAATCCCTAGAAACGCGCGAGATGCCAGAGAGGTGGTAATAAAAGGTAAAACAGAGGGTGAAGCTTGAAGAAATTGGAATATTGAATAATTGAACGATGAAACTACTGTTCGCAAGCATGTTCGCCTTGCTGGCGCAGCTGCCAGCGGCTCCGGCCCAATATCCGGGCTGGCAGCACTCGGGTTCTTTTTACATTCTGACCACCGCCGCGGGAGCAAACTTGCCAGCCGCCGCGTTGGAACACGATTTCCCATTGCTGGTCCGGTTGCACAAGGACTGGTTCGATTTCAGCCAGGCGAAAGCCGGCGGAGAAGATATCCGTTTCACCACCGCCACCGGCGAACCCCTGGCCTCCCAGACCGATGAATGGGACGCTAACGCCGGCACGGCTGCCATCTGGGTCCGAATACCCACCATCCAGGGTCAGGCGAAACAGGAGATAAAAATGTTCTGGGGCAAGCCGGATGCCGCCAGTGAGTCCAATGGGGCGGCGGTCTTCAATGAATCCAACGGCTACCTCAGCGTCTGGCACATGGGGGGGGTGCTGAAGGAGGAGGCCGGTGGGTTGGCGGCGAAAGATGCCGGCACCCAGCCCGCTC
Organism: uncultured Verrucomicrobiota bacterium; assembly: GCA_964409245.1. Lineage (GTDB taxonomy): Bacteria > Verrucomicrobiota > Verrucomicrobiia > Limisphaerales > UBA1319 > CAIMWS01. Next base: position 9,007 of record CAYPCQ010000199.1, on the reverse strand, counting down.
CCGGCAGGATTGGCAGGAGCCGCCATTTCCCGGAGGGCAAGGGCATCGTCTGCGGCGAAAATATCACCACCTTCCCGGCCGGTTCCAGTCCCCATACTACTGAAGCCTGGTTCAGGCCGGAAAAGCCGAACGCAACCGTTCTGGCGTGGGGAAACGAGGCCGGGCAGGGCAAAGTAATGATGCAGTTCTTCAGTCCGGCGCACGTGAAAGTCGAATGTTATTTTTCCGGCGCGGATGTCGAGGGAGGCAGCTCGCTGGCCATGTCCCAATGGATCCATGTGGCCCACGCCTTTAAGAATGGCGATTCCCGGATTTACGTGAACGGCGTTCTCGACGGTGTCTCGAGGTCCACCGGCGCCCCGCTGGCAATCAAGAGCCCGGCGAGGATGTATATCGGCGGCTGGTATGATAATTACCGGTTTGCGGGTGACATCGACGAAGTGCGCATCTCCAAGGTCACCCGTTCAGCCGACTGGATCAGGATGGAATACGAAAACCAGAAACCCCTCCAAACCCTGGTGGGGCCGCTGATGTCCGCCGGCACAGCCTTTTCAGTCTCGGAGAACAGGATCAACCTCCTGGAAGGCCAGCGCGCCGCGGTATCCGCACAAGCTGGTGGTGCCCAGAAGGTCTATTGGATTTTGAAAAACGGGGACCAAACCACCATCGCCGCGGTGGACCGGTTTCATTTCATTTTGGACGCCGGACGGGTGCTGGGCGACCGATCCCTAACCCTCCAGTTCAAGGCCATCTACTCCAATGATGTGAAAACTTTGGATATTCCTGTCACAATCCAGGAAGACATTCCGGAACCAGTCTTCACCTTGAAGGCGCCTGGGAATTGGGATGGCAGAGGGACGATTGAAGTCGTGCCCCAGATCGCCAATTTAACGGCGATGGCGGCGAAGGGGGCGGGCGAACTGAAATATTCCTGGACCGTTTCGGGCCTGGCAGTGATCCAGGAAACCGCGCCCGGCAAGCTGATCCTCAAACGGTCGCAAAACAGCGGCAAACTGACCGTGGCCACCAAGGTGGATAACGGCGGCCAATCAGTGACCCAGGCGATCGAGATCCTAGTCAAGGAGCCCCCGAAGGATGTCTGGGTGCAGCGAACCCCAGGCCGGGATGAAAAGCCTGAGGATAATCAGTTCTACGCCCGTGACGACGGGAATGAGGGCACGCTTTACTATAACGGGAGTCTTGGCCATCCGGTCGATTCTGTCTTCCTGAAGGTTTATGCGGACGAAACGCTGATCCAAACCGAACGCCAGACGCTCAAGGCAGGCAATGCTTATGCCATCGCGATCAAACTGAAGGCGGGGCTGATCCGGTACAAGGTTGAGTTTGGGTCCAAGACCGGCGAGGTGGAGACGGTCCTGCATTCCGCACACAATCTGGTCTGCGGGGACGCCTATGTCATCGATGGCCAATCTAATGCCGTCGCCTACAATTACCACAACCTCACCAATAGTCCGTTGATCGGGTATACGAGTGATTGGATACGCTGCTACGGCAGCAACGGCGAGGCTGGCGATGACACCACCAACGGCGGCTGGGGTAATGCCGTGCTGACCAATCGGATTGTCAACTCGCGGGGCGGAGTGCATTTTATTGGTGTTTGGGGCATGGTCCTGGCCAGGCAGCTGGTGGAAGACGAGAAGATTCCGATCTGCATCCTTAACGGGGCTGTCGGCGGCACCCGGATTGATCAGCATCTGCCCGATCCGGCCGATCGCTATGGCACCGCCAACAGCGCTCACTTTATCTACCGCAACCTGCTGAAGCGGGTTGTGGCAGCCCGATTGACGCACGGCATCCGCGGCGTTTTGTGGCATCAAGGCGAAGCCGACCAGGGAGTTGACGGGCCTGACAATGGTTACGGATGGGAGACGCACCAACAATACTTTGTGGATTTGTCCGCGGCTTGGAAACAGGACATGCCCAACCTTCAGCATTACTACCTTTTCCAAATCTGGCCCAATGCCTGCGGCCAGGGTGGGAATAGGCACAGTGACAAGCTGAGGGATGTCCAGCGGCTTCTATCCCGCCTCTACTCCAACCTGAGCGTCATGCCCACCCTGGACTTCCCCACCGGCGCCGGCTGTCATTTCAACCTGGCCGATTACGAGAAAATGGGGCTTTCCATGGTGCGGCTCGTGGAGCGCAACCACTACGAGAGAGTTTTCAGGAAACCGGTCACGGCGCCCGACTTGCAGCAGGCACACTATGCGACAGGCCGGAACGATGAGATGGTGCTGGAATTCGATCAACCCATGGCTTGGAATCCCGCACTGGCCAGCCTGTTCTACCTGGACGGCCAGGAGGGGCTCGTCCGTTCCGGCTCTGCCTCGGGGAATAGGGTCACCCTTCAACTGGCGTCCCCCGCCACCGCGAAAACGATCACCTACCTTGTGGATAAGAAATGGGACCACAAAAACTTGCTTTACGGGGAGAATGGCATTGCCGCGCTGACCTTCTGCGAGGCGCCGGTCTCGCCCGCCAAACCAGCCCACTGAACCTCACGCAAAAACATGAAAACCAACCATACGTTCCTGCCTCGGCATGCGCTCAACTGGAGCCTGTGTGCCTTCGCCCTCGCAACCGTCATCCCCGCCACGGCGGACGTCCGCCTGCCGAAAATCTTCACCGACAACATGGTGCTGCAAAGGGAGCTGCCAGTGCGGGTGTGGGGCTGGGCGGAGGCCGGCGAAGCCGTCAGCGTGACGCTGGCGGGGAACCACGCCGAGACCAAAGCCGACGCCAAGGGCCAGTGGTCGCTCGAATTGGCGCCCCTCAAGACCGGCGAGAACCTGGAGCTGGCCGTGCAGGGCCGGAATAGCCTGACCTTGAAGAATATCCTGGTCGGTGACATCTGGGTTTGCTCCGGCCAATCGAACATGGAAATGGACTTGGGCGGCTGCGTGGGTGCGGCGGAAGATATCAAAGCTGCGGATCTGCCGAAAATCCGCCGCATCAAGATTAATCATGAACAGGCCGCCCAGCCGGTAATGGATGCCCCGGCCGCAACCTCCTGGCAGGTGTGTTCGCCGGATACCGCCCGTGGATTCACCGCGGTGGGATTCTATTTCGCCCGGGAGATCGTGCAGAAAACCGGCATCCCGATCGGCCTGGTGGACGACAATTGGGGCGGAACTCCGATCGAGCCTTGGGTGGCGACCGAGGGCCTCGAGATGGTGGCCGGGCTGAAGCCGGAATTCATTGCCAGGCAGGAAGCCATCAAAGCCTATCGCGCCGAGTTGCCCAATGCCTTGACCCAACTGGAAGCCTGGATCGCCGAGACCCGCCGGAATCTGGCGGGCGGGGCCGAGACGGGGCCGCTGCCGGTCATCCCCGTCCATCCGGGCGGCAACGGTTGGAGCGGCATGTACAACGCCATGATCGCTCCCTTCGTGCATCTGCCAATCAAGGGCGCGCTGTGGTATCAGGGTGAATCCAACGGCGGCGAGGGCGAAACTTATTATCACAAGATGCAAGCCTTGATCGGCGGCTGGCGCAAGCAGTGGGGACAGGGTGATTTCCCGTTTTATTTCGTGCAGCTCGCCAGCTTCCAGGGAGCGACCGAGGATCCGGCCGACGCGAATGGCTGGCCCAAGCTCCGCGAGGCGCAGAGAAAGTCCCTTTCCATTCCCCATACGGGCATGGCGGTCGTCACCGATACGGTGCCTCTGGCCGAAGCTGGCGACATCCACCCGCGGAACAAATACGATGTGGGCCTGCGCCTCGCCCGCTGGGCCCTGAACCGGGACTACGGCCAAAAGGATCTCGAAGTGTCGGGTCCGCTGTTTAAGGCGCTCAAGATCGAGGGCCGCCAGGCGCGCCTGATCTTTGACCACCTTGGATCAGGCCTTATGGTTGGCAAGAAAGAGGGCCGGGCTGCGGCTGTCGAAAACAAGGAGGGAAAGCTCAAGCGCTTCGCGGTCGCTGGCGCGGACCAGAAATGGCACTGGGCGGAAGCGGTGATCGAGAACGACACCGTCGTCGTTTCCTCCCCCGAAGTGGCAGAGCCAGTCGCCGTCCGCTTCGCGTTTCAGATGAACCCCGATGGCGCCAACCTCTACAACCGCGAAGGTCTTCCCGCCTCGCCTTTCCGAACGGATAATTGGTGAAATGCCAGAACCTCAGCCATTAACTGATGAGGCCTTACACAGACGTTGTTTTGTTTGCCGCCTGGCTCGCGCTTGCCGGAAGCGGCCCGGGCAGCGAGGCAGGTGGTGTGCCGGGTAAAGCTGGGACGCAGTTCAAGCCATCCTGGGAATCTTTGATGGCCTACCAATACCCAGACTGGTTTCGAGATGCCAAGTTTGGGATCTGGGCGCACTGGGGGCCGCAGTGCGTGCCGGAACAGGGCGATTGGTACGCCCAGCATATGTACCAGGAGGGACACCCGGATTACAAATATCATCTGGCGGCTTATGGCCACCCCTCGAAATTCGGGTTTAAAGACATTTGCCATGCCTGGAAGGCCGAAAAATGGGATCCCGAAAAACTGATGGATCTCTATAAACGTGCCGGCGCCAAATATTTTGTCGCGATGGCCAACCATCACGATAATTTCGACAATTGGAACTCCAGGCATCAGCCATGGAATTCGGTCAATATCGGCCCGAAGCAGGACATTGTGGGCACCTGGGGCAAGCTGGCGCGCCAGCACAACCTGCGCTTTGGGGTGACGGTTCATGCGGCCCGCGCCTGGTCATGGTACAGCGTCGCGCACGGCGCGGACCAGGTGGGGCCGATGAAAGGGATCCCTTATGATGGCGCGCTGACCAAAGCCGATGGCCAAGGCTTGTGGTGGGAAGGCTGCGATCCGGCGGACCTCTATGGCGAGCATGGGGCGGCCCGAACGGAAGAAGCTTTCCGCGCCTATGGCCGGAAGTTTTACAATCGTGTCATTGACCTGGTTGACAGCTACCAGCCCGATCTTCTCTATTTTGACGATGGGGATCTTCCAGGCGGCAAATCAGGCCTGGCCCTTGCCGCCTATTATTACAACGCCAACCAACGGTGGCATGACGGCAAACTGGAAGCCGTCCTGACCATAAAAAATCCGCCCAGCGGCTGCCGGGGGGCCGTGTTGCTGGATGTCGAGGGCGGCTCGATGGACAATCCGCAGCCGTTTCCGTGGCAGGATGACACCTGCATTGGTGAATGGCATTATCGCCGGGATATGAACTACCGGAGTGTTTGTGATGTGCTGCAGACGCTCGTGGATGTGGTGAGCAAGAACGGCAATATGTTGCTGAATATCCCCCTGCGCGGCGATGGCAGCATTGACGAAAAGGAAACCAAGCTGCTGGAGGATCTGGCGGCCTGGATGAAAGTCAACGAGGCGGCTATCTTCGGCACCAGGCCGTGGCTGGCGTGCGGCGAAAACAAGCCCAATCCGGCATATGAGGAACCCCGCTCCTCGCAAGACATTCGTTTCACCATCAAGGGCAACAAATTGTATGCGCTCGCGCTCGGCTGGCCGGCCAATCAGAAGCTGACGGTGAGGTCGCTGGCTTCCACGAAAGATAATTCGGTGGGAACGATCCACGAGGTGAAACTCCTCGGTCACAGCGGCCGGCTGGCATGGACGCGATCAGAGCATGGATTGGTCGTTAACCTGCCCGGGCAGAAGCCGTGCGAATACGTTTTTGCCCTGGAGATCACCGGCCAGGATCTCAAGCCCGTGCCGGTCGATACGTTCGTTCCGCCGGATGCGGATGGAAGGATCGTGCTGCTGGGAAAAAGGATTCAGAATCACGGTGATTTCCAGCGGTTTGATTGCTGGAAGGAGTTTGCCTACTGGGAAAATCCGGCCAATTACATCTCCTGGGATCTCAGGATAGAAAAACCGGGCAGGTATGACCTGGAGATAACCTATGGCTGTGCGCCCGAATGCCAAGGCCGGCAGTGCACGTATGAAATCGCTGGCCAGACCATAATCTTTGCGGCCAAAGGCACTGGTTCCTGGTGGGACTTGACGACCGAAAAACTGGGGAGCGTGAGTTTTGGCCAGGCCGGCCTCTATACCTTGACGGTCAAGTCGAAGGAGTCCAGGCCCATCGCCATAAAGTCCATCACGCTGGCGCCTGGGGAGTGATCCATGGAGCGAAGATCGAAGGCGCTGTTGGGCGCGGAGGTGGGGATGGATTCCGCCCCGCTGGCGAATGGAGAAAACGGGCGGCGCAACGGATAAATCGGCCATGAAGCAGGACCGTTTTGTGCCGCAATAAAGCATTGAAGAAGCCTGTCGGCAAACCACCAATCCTACCATGAAAAAACACATTGTTATCCGAGGAAGATCTGTTTCACGCCGCAAATTCATGCGTGGCACGGTGCTGGCCGCGGCCGCGTTTGGCACAGCCCCGCTGGCGGGATGGTCCAGCCCGGCTGCGTCCACCAATGAACCTGCTGGCGCCTCAAGCCCTGTGCGCCTGTGGTATGCTCAGCCCGCCGCCAACTGGAATGAGGCGCTGCCGTTGGGAAATGGCCGCCTTGGCGCGATGGTCTTCGGCGGCAAAAGCCGGGACCGCCTGCAGCTGAACGAGGAAACCATCTGGACCGGGGAACCGGATAAGGAAGCGAACTATAACTGCGCTGGCCCCAAGGCGCTGCCTGAAATCCGGAGGCTGGTCTTTGAGGGCAAATGGAGCGAGGCCCAGGCTCTGTTCGGCAAGGCCATGGTCAACCGCTGGTTCTCCAAATACCAGCCCATGTGCGACCTCTGGCTGGAGTTTCCCGGTCATGAGGATTGCCGGGACTATTGCCGGGAATTAAGCCTCGGCCATGCCGTCGCGGCCACAACCTACAAGGTTGGTGACATCGCGTTTCGCCGCGAATTCCTTATCAGCGCAGTGGACCAGGTGCTGGCCGGATCTGTCACCGCCGATCGCCCAGGCGCAATTTCGTTTACCGTGCGCCTGGCTGGTGTGATGGATTATGGGAAGGAGTATAGCGGCGGGGGTGGCACGATCACCGAGGATGGGAGCAAGGGCACGGTCATCGGCCAGATTCGCACGGAGGCGGATGGTCCCGGTGGACTGGTGCTCCACGGCAAGGTGGAAAGCGGGGTGATCGCCTACCAGGTCCGGCTGCGGGTGCTGGCCAAAGGGGGCACGCTGCGCATGGATGGCGATCGCATCCGCGTGGAGGGCGCCGATTCAGCGGTGCTCCTGCTGGCGGCTGCCACCAATTTCAAGAGCTTTCAAGATGCCGCCGGCCATCCTCCGGAGCCTTTGATTCAAGCACACTTGGGCCAAAGCACGAACAAGTCCTATGCCCAATTGCGCGCCGAACACATCCAGGATTACCAGCGGCTGTTCAACCGCGTTTCGTTGACGCTGCCCAAATCGGCCACCAGCGATTGGCCGACCGACCAGCGATTGGCGGCGATGAAAGGGAGTCAGGACGATCCGGCGCTGGCGGCGCTGCTCTTTCATTTCGGCCGCTATCTGGTCATCAGCAGCTCGCGGCCCGGCACCCAGCCACCCAACCTGCAAGGCATCTGGAACGGTGATCGCAATCCGGCCTGGGACTCCAAATTCACTACTAATATCAACCTCCAGATGAACTATTTCCCGGTGGACGCCGCCAATCTCGGGGAGTGCATCGAGCCGCTGCTGGCTTTCTGTGAGGATCTGGCCGTGACGGGCGGCTGGGCCGCCAAAAACTGCTTTGGCGCGCGAGGCTGGACCTTGAGTTTCAACACCGACCTTTGGCGGGGCGTCTGGCCTAATGGGGGCGAAATCTCCTTCTGGAGCGTCTGGCCAGCTGGCGGTGCCTGGCTCTGCAACCGGCTTTTCGATCATTACCGGTTCACCGGCGATCGGAAATTTCTCGAGCGCCTTTATCCGGTGCTGAAAAGCTCCGCCGAGTTCTTCCTGGACACCCTCCAGGAACATCCCCGGCAAAAATACCTGGTCACCAATCCCTCGATGTCGCCTGAGAACCGGCATCATAAGATTGAAGGCAAGGAATGGGCCTTGCAGCCCAGCATCTGCGCCGGCCCCACCATGGACAGCCAGATCCTGCGCGAACATTTCGACGCCTGCGCCGTGGCGGCCAGCGAATTGGGGCGCGATGAGGCTTTCGCCCGGCAAGCCGCCGCCTTCCGTGCCAGGCTGGCCCCAACGCCTGTGGGCCGGCATGGCCAAATCCAGGAGTGGCTGGAGGATTGGGATGATCCCCAGGACCGGCATCGGCATGCTTCACAGCTCTACGGTTTGTACCCGGGCTGCGAGATAGCGCCCGACACGGCACCCGATTTGGTGAAAGCAGCCAGGGTCACCTTGGAGCATCGGGGACTGGCCAGCACGGGCTGGTCCACCGCCTGGAAGATCGCGTTCCTGGCGCGCATGCGGGACGGCGAAACGGCCAACCGCATTCTGCAATACCTGCTGAATTACCGGCCCATCCGCCAGGAGGACCAGGGCGAGGGCGCCCGCAGCGGTGGCGTCTATCCGAACCTGTTCAGCATCTGTCCACCGATGCAGATTGACGCCAACTTCGGCGCCTGCGCCGGCATCGCGGAGATGCTGCTCCAATCCTATGGCGGCGAATTGCATCTGCTGCCAGCCATCCCGAAATCCTGGTCGTCCGGCGAGGTTAAAGGCTTGTGCGCCCGCGGCGGCTTTGAAGTGGACATTGCCTGGGCCAACGGCCAATTGACCCACGCCTCAGTCTTTTCAAAGCTCGGCAGGCCCTGTGAAGTTCGCTATGGCGGCGAACGTCTGCGGTTTGCGACCAAAGCGGGGGAAACCTGTGCGCTCAAATACTCGGGAAAGTTGGCCAAAACTGTCCTGGGGAAATAATGCCAATATAAATCCCCGCCAGTCTTCAGGGCGCCACCTGCCATCGCTCGATTTCGCTCCTGCGTTTCCGTGTTGCTAACGCCGCCTAGCCCTACCTTCGCAGGTTTGAGAGGGAATGGTGGTGACAAGGAGTTATAACGTCCATAAACAGGGGCATTCGCTTGACTGTGAACGGGCATGCATGATACATG
>CAYPCQ010000198.1:0-11930 GCA_964409245.1 uncultured Verrucomicrobiota bacterium | reverse complement strand
TTTAACTCCTTGTCACCACCATTCCCTCTCAAACCTGCGAAGGTAGGGCTAGGGCTGGGTGGCTACATGGACGGAAAACTGTGCCCGACTTTCGAGCATCGAATCCGGATGCCGGTGGCCATGATTGCCGCGGGCGACGTGGCGCCGGGGGCATCGATCGAACTGCCTCCTGGGTTTTCGATTAGAAAAACCTTCGACAGTTCAGGTCACTTCGATGTCTGCTCAACCAATCGTTCGCGGTGGCCTGGCACAGGACACAACGGGCAGGCGAACATGGTCTTCTGTGACGGCCACGTGGAATCCGCCCGGCAGAACAACTGGGTTTCCTCGGCCGAATCCGCCCGCCGCCGCTGGAACAACGACCACGAACCGCATCCGGAAACGTGGGAACGGCCATGATGATCAAAGCAGGAGGTGTCAGAAACGACCCTCAAGATACTGCCGGCAGCGTCCCTGCTCGAATGATCGGCCGTGTTCATCCTGGGCTTCAATGGCTGGGGCCGCCACAATGGAAAGGATTGGAGGGCTGGATAGAGGATTGAAGGACGGATTTTCTTTTTGCTGGCTCTTGAAAACCACCTTCATTAGAAACAGCCGATGAAAACACGCTGGTTCGTGCGCGGGGATCTCGACGGTTTTTTCGGACTGTTCGTCGATAACCTGCTGCAGTTGATGCTGATCGCGGTCCTGGGTCAGGCGATTTGCGGATTCCCGCCGGAACTGATTACGGAGCGGATCCTGCCCGGAGCGGCCTTATCCATCCTGCTGGGCAATCTCTTCTATGCCTGGCAGGCAAGGAAGCTGGCGCGGAAAACCGGGCGGCAGGATGTCACCGCCTTGCCGTTTGGCATCAATACCCCCAGCGTCATTGCTTTCATCTTTTTCATCATGGGGCCGGTTTACCAGGAGACTAAGAATCCGGACCTGGCCTGGAAGGCGGGCCTGTTTGCCTGTTTCATCAGCGGCGCCATGGAAACCGCGGGCGCGTTTGTGGGGGATTGGCTGCGCCGGAACACCCCCCGGGCCGCCTTGTTGTCCGCCCTGGCAGGCATCGCCATCACCTTTATCGCCATGGGTTTTGTTTTCCAAATCTTCGACAGCCCGCTCATCGCCTTGCTGCCCATGATGCTGATCCTGATCAATTACGCCTCCGGTTTGAAACTGCCGTTCGGTTTGCCGGGCGGCTTCCTGGCGGTGCTGGTGGGCACCGGCATCGCCTGGGGATTGCGGGCCATGGGCTGCGCCTATTTCAAGCCGCTGGCGGATCCATACCATTTCGGGTTTCATTTTTTCACTCCAGCAGTGGGTGAATTATGGTCCTTTTTCACCTCGCCCGTCGGCTGGAAATATATGGCGGTCATTTTCCCGATGGGATTGTTCAATGTCATTGGTTCGCTGCAAAACCTCGAAAGCGCCGAGGCGGCCGGGGACCGGTTTGAGACCCGGCCCTCCCTGCTGGCCAACGGGGTGGGAACCTTGTGCGCCGCCTGCTTTGGCAGCGCTTTCCCAACCACCATTTACATCGGCCATCCCGGCTGGAAAGCCATGGGTGCCCGGTCGGGATATTCCATCATCAATGGGGTGGTCATCACCGGCCTGTGCCTGATGGGCGGAATCACCCTGGTCCGGAAGTTTGTGCCGCTGGAAGCGACCCTGGGGATTCTGTTGTGGATCGGCTTGATCATCTCCGCGCAAGCCTTCCAGGAAACCCCCAAGAAACATGCCCTGGCGGTGGCCATGGGATTCATCCCATCGCTGGCGGCCTGGGCCTTGCTCCTGGTGGAAACCGCGTTGCGGGTGGCGGGCGGCAATCTGCATGACGCGGCGCCCAAATTCGGCGCGGACCTGTTTATCCACGGGGTCATTGCTTTGAGCCAGGGATTCATTTTAACGGCCATGATTTTTTCGGCCATCCTGGCCTTCATCATCGACCGGCAATTCGCCAAGGCGGGAGCTTGGGCCCTGGCCGCTGCCGTTTTTTCGGCCGTGGGGTTGATCCATGCCTATGATCTGACCGCCGCCGGGGTGCAAAACAAATTTGGGTGGCTGGCGGCCCCGCATTTCGCCGCCGGGTATTTCCTTACGGCGCTGGTTTTATTTGGCCTGCATGGCTGGATGAAAAAGGCGGGATCGGAAGCGCTGGCGAACCAGCCGGCGGAGGATTCCCATGATTCCGGCGCCTTCGCCAGTTGACGGGCTGGCCGTTTATTGGGTCGTTTTTCCTGCCGCCGAGGGGGCAGGGGATTCATCAACCGGCTCGATCTTGACGTTGTCGAACCAGTAAATGCCCGGTGGATTATAGGCATACAGCATCACCTTCATCTCGGTGACCTCCGGGCGGTTGCGGGTGGGATTAAAGGTTTGGGAAATAGTGACCCATTGCTGGTCCTTGCTGTAGCAATTGACGAGTTTTTCGTAGCGCCGCCTTTTCTCGCCGTTGAAATGGCCCCAGCCCCGCACCCAGACTTTGGCTCCGCCGCTTTGGCCTTTGAAATCGAAGGTTACCCGGTAGGCCTGGCCGGGCTTGACCGGCAGGGAGGCCGAGTAAAAGGACAAGCCATACGTTTCCGCGATCGCGTTGGGGCCGGGCTTGGGGATAAGCCATTGGGTGAGCCCGGTTTTCCGCCATTGGGCAACCATCCTCTGTTCAGAAATGGAGGTGTCCATGCGAATGGCTTTCCCATGAGCCTGGAGGCGGGCGCTGGCGGGCGCCGCAATCCATTGCACCCCCAGGCCATCGGGTTTGTCCCAGCCAGCGGGGCGGGTGACATCGTGGGGATCGGCCGGCTCAAAGTCCCCACCCGGGCATAAGTTCCGCCCGTCGATTTTTTCCGCGGCCAAGGCGGGGGAATTGATGGGATGCAAGCCGGGCGCCAGCAACAGGCCGGCGAGGGCAGGCAACAGCTTGAACTTTGGCAGGTGGTTCATGGGCAATATTTCAATGTTTTGGCGTTTTGATCGGTGCATAATCCATGGCGTTTTATGCCCGATTACCTGGCTGGGTTTTGCAAAAGGTGGAGCGGCCATGGCTCATTTCCGGCCTTCCGCCAAGGCGCGGAAATATTCGCTGGTGATTTCTTCATAGCCGCGCGGAATGCCATCCTGCACTCCCAGGCGGATTTCATTCCGCTGCGCGGCAGGCAGGCGGTTTTGTTCCCGTTTCAATCCGGCCTCGGTGTGGACCACATTCTTGGCTTCGCCCAGCGCGTCCATGGCCCGGCTGAAAGCGCGGCGGACGGTCAGCCCGTCATTCTTGCGGGCCGCCTGCTCCAGCCGATTCATCGAGCTGACCGAGGCCTCCAGATCGCCGGTGGGCACATGGTAGCGGCGCAGTTTCAAAGCCAGGGCTTCGGCCTCCTGCCGGATTTTGGCCTGGCGCTCTCCGAGCCGGGGCAGCTTTTGGCCGGCCGCCGAGGAGGACGGGCCGCGCAGGCCTTCCTCACCAGCCCCCGACAATTTCCCGCCGCCGGTGGCGCCACCTGAATCTTGTTTGGCGGCGTCTTTGACGCTGCCGGGTTCAAAGGGGCTGGGAGTCAGGCGGGTGGGTGTTTCACGGCCCCCCTTGCCTTCGGCGTTATCAGCCGCCATCTGGCCATGGCTGCGGCCGTTGCGGCCCTCACCCGAGCGACCGCCGACTTCCTGCTGGTTGGGCAGCAAATTGCCCGTAACCCCTTTGGCGCTCATGCTGGAAATGGGGCCATCCATGGCGTCCCAGCCGGCACCTTTATCTGGCGAATCCATCCAGGAACTGGTGGCGTCCTCGACGTCCTGCGTCATTTCCGATTCCTTGTCGATCAGGTCGCCGATAATATCCTCCAACTCCACCGGCAGCTCGGCCAGGGCGACATCGGCTGGCGACAAAGGATCTTCCATGGTCCATTTGACACGGTCGGGGGTGTCAGGCAGCCAGCGCTCGAGGTTGTTCATCAGTTCGCGGGCGTTTTCCAAACCGGATTGCTCATGGGGGACGGCCAGCTCAACTTTTTTTGCCTCCAGCGCTTTTTCCGCCAGTTGGACGTCCTGGAAAACGGAATTCAGTTCCCGCGCCAGCGATGAATCACCAAAGTCCTGCTGGGGCAGCTTGCTGAAATCGCTCAGTTTCTCCTCAAAGTATTTCGCCCACTGGGCCTCCTCCTTGGCCAGTTCACCCAGCAGTTCCTCCTCGGCAGTGGTGAGATCCTGTGGGCTGCGGTCCAGCAAAGTCCGGCTGCGCTCGAGGATCTTTTCCTCTTTCACTAGGAAATCTTTCAACTGATCCATGAGTTCACGGGCTTTTTCGGTGGCTGCAGCGATGGGTGGCGAGGCGGTTTCAGGTCCGGTTTCGGGAGCGTTCGGCGGTTTTTGATGCTCACTGGCCAGGCGGCCGAGGAGGTTCAACAAGGCTGCCAGGACTTGCGACTGCCGGCCCTCAAGGGGGATTAATTGGCCAATAATTTCCTTTTCACTCCGGCCATCAACCAGGGGGATTAATTCCAGGATTTTGCCCATATCCCGGTTGATCAGCGGGACCAGCGCGTCCAGATAAGGTTTCCCTTCGGGATTTTTTTTGAAGGCGGCGATGGCCTGGTGGCCGGCGTAGGAAGCCGTTTGCTGCTGGACGCGCATTTCGGAGGCCTGCTGCGCTATTTGGTTTTTTTGCAACACTTCCGCCAGGTAGGTTTTCAAGTTGGTGGTGAGGCGGTTGGCTTTTTCCTGGGCTCCAGCAGTTTTCTTCAAACCGGCGAAACCAGCCGCCAGGGGATCCTCCTCGGGCAAAGACTGGTCTTCAGGCGATTGGACCCGCAACAAAACCGGGCGCGATTTGGCGGCGGTGGCCCCGGGACAGAAATCGCTGGCCAAGGCCTCCAGCAGGTAGGTTTTGCCAGCCAGGAAGGAGCGGGGATCGATTTCCAGGAGGAAAGTTTCTTTGAATGGCCCCGGATTCCCCGGGGGCCCCAGATAGGTCCAGCGTTTCACCAGCACAGAGGAGGGTTCCTGGTCGGCGGGGGTGATGGCGACATCGATGGCTTGCACACCGTAATCATCGCGCGCAACCAGTTCAAATTTAAGTTTCTCGCCGTAATGAACCAACCGGTTGCGGTCTTCAGTAACCAGCTCAATTTCGGGTGGATGGTCGTTGAGCAGCCGCATTTCCCCCTGGGCTAAGGCCACCGGTTTTTCCGTGGCGGATCCGGCGGAAACAACCTGATAGAGGCCCGCATTGCTCAGTATCAAGGCCGCGCGCCATTGGGTGTTCTCCCTGGCGAAGGGGAGGCTGCTTCCGGGCATGGACCACATGGCGCCCGGGATGGAAATATCGGTGGCGAATAGAACTTCCAGGCCGGAACCAGGGAGGCCCGCGACTGCGGCGGGGGGGCCAGGCAGGTTTTGCGGTTTGAGGCCGGTGTAGGCGGGCGGAATCAGGCGGAAAGAGGATTCCCGGAGGCGCGGCACGGGGCGGATTTTTACCTGGATGCTGCGGGTATAATTGCCACCTGCGAAAACCCTGAAGGCGAAGGGGGTTTGGATACGGGAGAAGGTGTGGGCAAAGGTGTTGGTGGAGCCCCCGGAATTCGGCATGGGGACATGCTCGCCGCTGGACAGCAGAGGCGGAATGAAGGAGGCCTTTTCCTCCCAAACCAATACGGGATTCTGGCGGAGGGAGCGGGTGCCCGGCCCGGCAATTTCCAAAAACACTTGCAGGTTTTCGCCTTCCGGCAGGGTGATATCGCCCCCCGGAGTTAACTTGAGGATGACGGAGGTGGCGGGGGGGATATCTGCCAGCGGCTTGATATACCGCGCCGAGGCGGTGGTGAATTGGCGGGGAAAGAGCAGAATATACAAGAGCCAAAGCAACAGGATGCCGGCCGTGGCCGGCATCCATATTTTCAGCCGGCCCCAGTCCCACAAGTCCGGCAACCGGACACGCCCGGCCAACGAACTGGCTGAATCCAGAGTGCGGCTGGCGAAAACCTGCTCCCCGGGTTTCAAGTTTTGGTTTTGGAATTGGATGGCGTTGATCAGCAGGTTATCGGGAATGTGATATTGGTCTTCGAGCTGGACGGCGGTCCGTTCCAAAGAGGGGGGGATGATGGCGGGCAAAATGACCCGTTTAAGAACTCCCCCAAGGGTCAGCAAGCCGCCGCCCAGCGCCAGTGGCAGCCGCAAACCCGCAGGCAGGTTCAGCCAGCCATCCAGCACCAACAAGGCCAGCCAGAGTCCCAGGCAAACGGTGAACCAGCCGCAGAAGCCGAGGAGCAGGTTCGACCACCTGATTTGGGCGCCTGCTTCCTGGACCAGTTCCCTGAGTTGTGGTTCTTGAGGCATGTGGCTGCCGGGTAATCCAAACTGACGCATCAAGGAACCGGGGGGCCAGCCACCCAGGCGCCATCCTGGAGCCGGATATTCCAAAGTGACTCCGACAAGGCAATGGCTGGCGGTTTTTCATTTTTTGCCAGGATGCCCCGGAAAAGGTAATTTTGGCCGGCCAAAAGCAGGCGTTCGTCCTGGCGCTTCCACCGGAACACCGCCAGCCGCCAGGGCAGGCTCCGCGTTTCGGCAAGGGTGGTTTTTCCCTGGCGGACCAGGAGCACCAAGGAGTAAACCTGCGCCTGGGGTGCGTCCTCCCAGACACCCAGCAAATGGCGTTGGTCAAAGAAATCCTCCACGAGCGGCAGCGACTTATTCACAAGGGCGGCCAGCCTGGCGCCGGGATCCTGGGGCCAGCCAACCGTGATTTGGGCGCCGCTTCTGGCGGCCAGGAAGAAGGCCTGGCCCAAGGTGTTGGGCAGGACGAATTCCCCGGGGGCGGAGGGTTTCATACTATGGAATCGGTCCAGGCTGCCGCGCACCAGGGCCGCCACTTCGGATGGTTTGGCCGCCTCCGCCAGGCTGATTTTCAGACGCATTGTCCCCGAGCTTGCTGGAGGGGCATCAGAAAAAGTGATGCGCGCCGGGTAAAGGAGGGAGGCCAACGTTTCCCCTTCGCGCCCGCGTTGCTTGGAATAGAGGATGATTTTTGGGGTTTTATCGCCGGTTTCGACCTGGAGCGCCGTGGTGTGCAAATGGCCGGTGGAGGAGGATCCATCGGCCAGCAGGACCACGGCTTGAAGGTTACGCAACGGGTAGGATTTTCCTTCCCTTTGCTTGGCGGCCTGGCCCGCTTCCACGAAACGCCATTTCTGCGCCAGCTCCTCGTGTTCGGCAAGCAGGCGGATTTCCCGGACCTGCTCGAAAGGCAGCACGCGCAGCTGGTTTTGCGCCTGGATTTTCAATTCCCCACCCGGCACCAGGGAAATGGCTCCGGCCAGCGCGGAGCCGTCCGAAAAAAGGACTTCGCCCTCGCGGGAACCGCCCAAGGCCGCTGGCAGGCAGACGGCTGATCCCCAGGCACAAGCCAGAAACCAGTTCCAAAGCCGGCGATGATGCATCCCACGCATATTGAGACTGATGCTATATCAAATTCATCCGCCTGCGCAAAGCCCATTCCATCCCCAGCACCACCAGGATCAGCAAGAGATAGGCTGGTCCGGCTTCGATCAGGGCGGATTCGACCACCATCCGCTTGCGGGTCAGGTTGCTGGCATATCGGCGAACGAACTGGCCCGCCTCAGCTTCCGGCAGGTATTCACCTCCGCCCTGGCGGGCCAATTTTTTTAGGAATCCTGCGTCCAGTTCCAAGCGGCTGCCTTCCGAGGCGCGCGGGGCGATCCTGAACATTTTTTCGCAAGTCTCCACCACGCGGTCGTTTTCATAGACTGCCAGGCGGAACTTCCGCTCGCCGCGCTCGTGGAAAACCAGTTTCACGGCGAAGACATTGGTTTGGCCTGGCATCGGCTCCACGGCGACTGGCTGGGCATTGGTGCGTTCGCGCGCATCAAGAAAGGCGGAAAAACGCAGGCTGGAAGGACTCATGGGACGCACCAGGCTGATCGTTCCGACCGCCTGCTCGCCCGGGCGATAAAATTCGCGGTCCCACTGGACCCGAATATTCTGGCCACCTTCCTCTTTGCCGGTGAGGATCCGCAGGGCCTGGCGCCAGAAAAGACCGTACGCCAAACGCAGAGCCTCCGACTGGGTGGCCCACTTCCAGAACGTATTGCTGGCCACCCCGAGAACCTTGCCTTTGCCGTACGGCTGAACCGCCACCGCCGCCAGCTGCCGATCCGGAAGCCGGGCGTTCATCAGGGCCAAGGCGCCCGGTTTCAAATCCTGCACCAGGTTGACACTTTCCAGCGTCGCATTGGCCTGGATAATCAAGTCCTCAACCGAGGCCAGGATGGGATGGCCCAGGGCGGCGGGAGGCACCAGCAACGGGAAATTCCCCAGGCGCGGTTCGCCTTCCGAGGCGGCAATGCGCCAGGGAAACAAGGTGGCCAGCGGTGAGGGAGCGTAGCCGCCGTGCCCAAAGGATTTATCGCCTCCCAGGAAGACCAGGACTCCCCCCTCATCCACATATTGCACCAATTCCCGCATCTGGCTGGCGGAGCAGTCGGCGGCGGGAAAGGAACCGAGGATCACCGCATCGTATAAGGCCAGCACCTTTTTGGAGGGCAGCCCCGCTGCCAAGCCTTCATCGCCGGGGGCCCGGCTGCCTTGAATGGTGAATTTGTCACCGAAAGCCCGGAACATGGCGGTAAAAGACAGGCCTGGATCGCGCCCGATTTCATTGCGCAGCATTTTGAATTCCTGGCCCAGCTCCAGCGCGAAATAGAGGACATGCAAGGCTTTTTTGCGCACTTCCACCGTGGCGAAACGGGTGTTATTCAAGGTGGATAGTTCCCCTGGCACGGGAGGCACATTAAGGCGGTATCGATAAATCCCGGCGGCCTTGGCGGGAACCGGGAAAACAACCTGGGCGGTTGGTTGTGTCAAATCAGCTGGCTGGCTCGCGATGGGGGTCCAGCCATTGGTGGTTTCCAGTTCCAAGACCGCCTGGACTCCCGGCCGGGGACCGGCAAAACCGCCGCCGCCGCCCGCATGGGAAACGAGGCTGGCTTTCATTTCAAAATCGACATTCAATTCCGCCGTGGCGGGGGCTTGCAGGCTGGCCACCGCCAGGTCATTCCAGCGGGAGGGATCGGTGCCCATCCCCACGATCGATAGGGGGATGGGCGGCAAGGCGGCGCATTCCACCAGTTCATCACCGCCATCGGTCAGCAAGACGACGCCCAAATAGGAGGCAATATCCGCCCGGCTGGCCAGGGATAAAAGGCATCCCGCGAGGTCAGTTTCGCGGAGCGGGCTGCGGGAAGGTTGGGAACCTGGCTTGGCGACGGTGGTGTCGAACTCCAATTCGTCCAGGGTGATATCCGGGGAGAGGGAATTTTTCCAGTCGCGCACGATGTTCCGAGCCCGCTCCAGGCGGGTTCTTTGGCCATCGTCAGCCACCTCCATGGACGATGAAACATCAGTCAAGACCAGCAGTTTTCCGGTCACTTTTTCACTTTTTTCCAGGGCCGTTACCGGGTTGAAAAGAGCCACCGCCAGGAGCAGGGAAAACAGTGTTTGGGGGACCATCAAAAGGCGTGCCTGGCCGGCTGGGAAGCGCCGTTTCAAACGCGCCAGGTTCCACCACATCCAAGCGCCAGTGCCCGCCAGGAGCAGCCCGCACCAGGCGGGTTCCAGGCGGGGACGCCACTGCACGACGGCCAGGAAGGATGTCAGGAGCGGGTCCACGATGCGGTTGAAACCACGGCCTGCGGCGGAGCTTGGGCCGGTTTGGGTTTAAGCGGAGGACGATTAGCCAGCCAGGATTCAAGCATCCAGGCGAGCCAGGCCATCGCCAGCAGTGGCAGGGCGAGATCCAGGGATTTAACGGAGGGGGCCCCGCCGCTCGCAATCGGTGGGAGGGAGCCGGAATAGGGATGCACGGAGCAGGCCAGGGATCCCAGGGCAGGCAAATGATCGCCCCTGACGAATTTACGGCGGCCCTCTTTCTCGGAAGCTTGCACGGCGGCAAAAATGAGGTTCGTGCCACTCGCCAGCCGGTAAATCCCGGATCGCGGCAAACCCATGAGCAGGCGGCCTTGCCAGTCCATGGAACTGCCGGCCAGCGATTGGATATGGATCTGGCCGGAACCGGCCTCGCGCAAAGGTTCCCCAGCCACCGCGCTGGCGAGGTGCTGGGCCGCTGCGGGGGGCGCTGAAACCAAGCCCTGAGCCAGGGCCAGGAAGGCGGGTTTAAGCGGCAAATTGCTCCAAGCCGGGTCAAAGGCCAGGCCGCTCACCAGCAGCGACCCTTGCCCCACCGGGCAGTCGGCCAGCAATACGCCGCCACCGGAGACGCGCAGCAGCGGCAGATCATTGGTTTGGATGCGTAAAAAATGGCTGTTAAAGACTTTTATATTCCGCAGGCCGATTCCGCCATCCGGCTCCCGCAAATCATTGAACAAGCTGGCACTGGGGGAGGCGATGCTTAGCGGCAGGCCTTTTTCCTCTTGATGAAAAGATTCGGGTAACGTGCCCAGCCAGTTGGGCAAAGCCAAGGGCCCGCGGCTTCCATTCAAGCCGGGCACCACCAATCCGTGGCCCCCCGCCTCGAGGAAATTTTTTAAAGCCTGCCCGATGGCGGGTGTTTTGCCAGCCTGCGCCAGCAGATCCCAAGTCAGCACCGGGAACACATTGGAACCTGAAAGTGCGGCTGGCAGTTCAAGAAGGGATCCAAACTTGGGCATCAAACCGGAGAGGCGGCCGTCGCTGGTGGGTGAAATGGCCACCGGAAGCAGGCCAAAATCATTTTTGGGGCCGGTAAAAAACACCACGGTTTTCTCCGTGCAGGAAAAGGCGATCCCTGCCCGGTTGTCGGCAGTGAACTCATCTCCTTCAATCCAAAACCAAACCCAGCGCAAGCCCGGATTCTGTGGCTCGAGCAGGATGGTGGCCGTTTTGCCGGAACTCCCCGGGACCAGCAATTCCCGCGTGTTTTTATTGCCGGAATCGTCGGTCCACGACAACCGGATAGGGGATTCGCCAGGAAAATCGCCCGCGAGGTCGATTTGGCAGGGGATGCGGCGCCCGGAGCGCACGGTTTTATCGGGAAGGCGGATGGAACGGATGGAAACATTCGGTTTGGCGGCAGTTGGCGAGCCGATTTTGTGGACCAGGATTTCCGCTTTGGTTGCCGTTGAGGCGATCGGATTTGAGTTCCATTTTTCCTCCTGCAGATCGGAAATAATATGGATAACGCGGTGGGAACCCGGGCTGGATTCAGCCAGCGAAATGGCGCGTTCGATGGCCCGCACCACGCTTCCTGAGGCTTCCGTTTCCCGCACCCCAGGCAAGGCTTTTTTCAAAATGGCTGGATCAGTGGTCAAACCATCCGGGATAGGTGAAAGCGGATCGTCCACCAGCAGCACCAAGCCAGCCTGATCACCGGGGCGCAATTGCCCAAGGATTTCCAGCGCAACCTTGATGGCCTCCCGCGATTTGGCCGGACCATTGATTCCAGGACCGCTCATCGATCCTGAATTGTCCAGCACCACCACCACCGCCAGAGAATCCTGGCGGCCTATTCCCAGCCATTTGGGATGAGCCAGCATCAGCACCAAAAATAAAATGAGCAGGCAGCGCAGCAAAAGGACCAGGTATTCCCGGAGGCGGCGCCGGGCGTTCAGTTGGGGATCCAACCGATGGAAAAACATCAGCGTGGGAAACGGCTGGGGCCGTTTTTTCATCCGGAAAAACAGGTGGAACAGGATCGGCAACCCGGCCAGCGGCAATAAGGAGACAAAAAGAGGATTGGCAAACTGGAAGGTCATGGGCGGCAAGGCGGGTCCGCCAATCCGGATGGGCTGGGGGAGGGGTTGCTGGTCAATTCCTGTTCCTGTTCCACCCAGACAACATAGGAAAGAGGGCGGCAGCAGGCAATACTTCGCTGAACGCAGGAAGGTCCGAATTGGCATGGACGATGTTCAGGGAAGGCTCGGGCGCCATCGGTTCGCCGCGTTCAT
>CAYPCQ010000197.1:0-12097 GCA_964409245.1 uncultured Verrucomicrobiota bacterium | reverse complement strand
GAAACCAGATCACCTTGCTGGATGTTGCCCAAGGTGGAACTGGCGCCGCCTTCAGGCAGGCTGAAAAACACTTGCCCGCTGCCGCCCACGTCCAAGGCCGCCAGGCCTGGATCGGTGGCGGAGGCTTTCAGGCCCAGGTTTCGCGTCAGATCCTGGTTGTTTTTCACCACCCGGCCATTAAAGGAAATCAAATCCCCGCCGCTGACATGGTTCCCGGGCGAAAGGCCCGGCGTCAGCCCGGTCCTGGTGGAGAACCACAATTCCCGGACCGGTGCGGCCAGGATCGTGAGGGAATATTGCTTGACCATGGTGCCGTTCGTTTGCGTGACGGAGGCTTCGATGGTGGGCCATTTGCGAAAGGCGGTTGGGGTCTGGTTGGTGAAACAAGCTGTTTGCTGATCGATTATCAGCGATAGCTGAAGATCTTGTTGGATCAGGTTTTTGTAGCCGCCGATGCGATAGGCGCCGGCGCCATTCACCAGGAATTCCCCACCGCCAACCACGAATTCCACGTTCTGGATCCGATAATCGGTGAATTCCGCGCCCAGGTTTTCCAGCACCAAATCGAAAGTGCCGCGCAGCGGTTTGACGATGGGCATCCGGTCGCAAACCGGACAGTCATCCACCAGCAGGCTGCCTTCCATCAAAGCATAACGGCAGGCAGCTGCGGCTGAACATGAGTTCAGGATGGCGATCCATAAAAAAAATCCTAATCCGACAGGCCTGAAGAGTTCCATGATAAAAATATGCCATGCCATATGTTTTGTGCAATCACGGTGATTTATTGACGAATTTTCCGGACCACGATCAGGCAAAGGAAAAAGGGACCGGACAATCGTCCGGTCCCTTGGCGAATTGCTGGAAGCAATCTTACTGCTTGGCGCGGTAGAATTTGGCCCCCGCCGGATTGGCGATGGTCAACGGGCTGTTCCCGGTTTCTTCAACCCATGGCCCCGCCACACTGGCCGCGGATTCCAGTTTTCCAGTCCAGGTGACCTTCACGCCTGAGCCGTCTTTGGCGATGGCGATGGTTGGTTTGCTGGGCGGCGTGTAGGTGCGGGCCCGGTAGGTCTTGATGGCCTTGGCGCTGGCACGGTCATTCAGCAGCAACTTGTTCCCCAAGTCATCCAGGGTGAACCATTCCAGGTTCGATCCGCCGTCGCCTTGGAACCAGGCGCAACGCAGGGGATAAAGGCCCGGTTGCGAAACATAGAACGAGAACAGCGAATCCCCGGAGCCGCGGGTGCCGATGAATTGCCCCAAAACCGGGGAGTCGTCCCGGGTGATCGAAACTTCAATCCCGTTGGCAATCACGCTCTTGAGGATGGCGCCATCGGTTTTGGCGATCATCACGGCCGGCAAGTCCACATAATTGCCACCCATGACGATGGGCCACTTGCCATCGGCGCTGTCCGGATCGCGGCTGTTGACGATGACGGCCGCGATGGCGCCCGCCTTGAGGGCGGCATCGACTTTGATCGAGAAGGTGCAAACCCCGCGGTCAATCAGGGCGATGTTGCCTTTGATGGCATCGGCATTCACCAAGGCAGAGCAGCCATCCGGAGGATTGGCATAGACCAGTTTGCCACTGATCGTGCCGGTGAATGATTTAAACACGCCACCTATTTCCGGTCCGCTGTAGACCGCCCCGTAGGCCGAGGCGATGCTGGCCGGGGAGGAAACCACCAGCGCGCCATTGAAGGCCGGTGCTTTATCGCTCGCCGTGACTTTAAAGCCATCGTCGCTGTTTACCCCCATGGTGTATAATCCAGCTTTGGGGAATTCGGCGTAGGTGATGAGTTCCGCAGCCACGCTGTCGCGGGGATGGGTGGTCAACGTGCCAGGCATGCCGGGCATGGGATCGTCCATCCGGCTGGGGGTGGCGCCCGACGTGAAGCTGCCGATTTCCGTGCCGCTGCCGCCGCCGTTCATTTCCACGTTCCAATTGATGACCCCAGGCAGGCTCCAGACCCCGTTCACTGAGCCGGTCAGATCCGCCACATTCGGTCCCAGGATGCCGGCCAGCAACTGCTCGGCGCTGGAGATTTGGGTGTCGGCAATGATGCCGCCGATCTGGCCCACCTGGTAAACGCGGGCGCTGAAGCCAGGCTTGGAACTGTCACCGGAGCCAACCGGCGAAGCCAGGGCCACGGGCAGGCTCATCTGCACCAGCACCGCCGGATCAACCGCCGTGCCGATCAAGTCGCCCCAAACGGGCAGGGAGCCGTTCTCCGGATCGGGATCGCTTTCCAGCTTCATGGCCACCGCGCCGTGGTCGCCGCCGCCGCCTTCCTTGTAAAGCAGCATGGTGTAGTAGCGCTTGCCGGCTTCCAGTTGGATGGGGGCCGACACGTTCTCCAGGCTCGGCCGCCGGCCGCCGGAGTCACCGGTCCATTCACGGGCATTGGCCCAGTTCACTTCCTTGGCGATCGGGGCCACATTGGCTTCGGTATCGTCAGTGCTCAAGTAAAGCTCGGAATTATCGTCGGAAGCCACGTAGAAAATGTACTTCCCGCTGGTTTTGGGGGTGATGAATCCGGAAAGCTTGACTCCGTAGTTATCGCCGTAACCATTGATGCCTTCATAGCCCATCACCACCCGTGTATCGTCTGGATTATTGGGATACTTGGCATTGCCGGTCAGGTCAGTGACCGCCGTGCCACCGAAACCGGTGAAGGCCTCAAACCTGGCCAGCCCGGCCAGGTAAACAAAGGAGGTGAAGGACTTGGTATTGCCCGCAGGGTCGATGACGTTGCCGGCGGAATCCTTCACGTTGCTGACCACCAGCGTGTAGCTGGTTTTTTCCGTTTGCTGGCTGGTGGCCAGCACCACGTTCGATGCATTGACCAGGGTGGCTTTGGTGATGGCCAAGCCTTGGATTGCATAGTTGGCTATGGTCGCGGCCGAAACCGGATCCACAGGCTCGGAGAAGCCAACTTTTACCGACTTGAAGTCGTCGCCGTCCCTGGCCAGGGTGAGGAACGGTTTCAAGCTGTCGATATTGACCGTGAGGATGGCTGTATCGCTGGTGGCGCTGGCGCCCGGAACGTTGATCAGCACGCGGAACGAGGCTCCGTTGTCAACCGATTGCTTCAATATGGCGGTGGTGTAAGCCGATCCGGTGGCTCCGGCAATATCCTTGAAACTCGTGCTTCCGCTTTCAGCGCGCTGCCATTGGTAGGCCACGGGCGCGGGGGAACCGGTGGCGGTCACGCTGAAGCTCGCCACAGTATTCTCGGCCGCGGTTTTGCTTTGCGGTTGTTTGGAGATCTGAACTGAGGCAATTCCCGGATTGGCATAGGTGGCCAGGAATTTGCCCGGGATCGGCGTCAAAGATCCGGCGGCCGTGGTGTCGCCATCTTTGCGCCAGGCAACCTGGATGTAATCGCCGCCGCCGCCTTCTTTGTGCAAGGCCATGACCGCATAGCGCTGGCCCGCCACCAAGTGGATGGCTGAAGCGCTGGTGCGGGGACTGCCCGGTTCGGTGAAGGCGTTGCAGCAGCCGGTTTCCTCGGCGATCTTTTCCAGGTGGTCCGCCGAGGAGTCCGTGCTCAGCCACAATTCCGACGCGTCATCGCTGCTGAGGAAGAGGTAATAGTCGGCGGTTTCCTGGGGGATGAGAAAGCCCGTGATGCGCGCTCCATAATTTTCATGGCTGTCATCCGGGAAAATAGTGCGTGAAGTGAAGGCGGATAAATAGCCGACGGAATCCGGTTGGCTGGCTTGGTAGCGAGGGTCATCAAGCAATTTCTGAACCGGCACATCCGCTATGCCGCCCCAATATTCGTGTTTCAGGAAACCGTTGGCCAGGACAAAGGCCAGGAAGCTGGCCTTGGTATCGGCGGCGATGGTATTGGGGTTGGTGGCGGTGACGGGCTCGGAGAAGGTTAAGATCACCTGTTTGAAGGTTTCCGTGCCCCGGGCGCTGGTGACCGTGGGGGCGTTGGTGTCGGCGTTGACGGCCAGGGTGGCTTCAGCGCTGACATTGCCGACGCTGTTGCTGACCTTGACTTTATCATTGCCGCCCAGTTCGGGCTGGCGGAAGAAGAAAGCGAAACAGCCCAGCCCAGCCACAAGGCCAAGCTAAGACAGGCTAAAAGCCATGACGGCGGTCTGATTTGTGGTTCGTAATCGTTGGTATTCAAAGTAATCTCTCCCCGCTTGCAAGATCCGGATGGGCCGCCGCTTGGCCACTACAGGCAGGGTTCCCTGATCCAGCGGGTAAAAGAGCCCCGGCTGGGGGCAGCCGGCCTATAATCCCGTTTGCGGACGCCCTCTGCAGGCCGGGGCTGTTCTTCCGCCAGGACCAAGAGTTCCACCTCTTCCAGAGCGCCCTGCCCACCGGTGACTTCTTCAGCAAACTGCGAGCTGGGGATTATTGCCCGGGAGGTTTTTCCACTGCCACGGGAGCCGACACGCCTTTTTCGGCGTCCTTGAAATCGTTGCCGAGGAGGCGGATGCGGTTGGATTCCGGGCCTTCGACGGCGACAAAAGTTTTGGTACCTTGCGGGCTCCGGCAGGAGCGGATATTGGCCTGGCGCACGTTGACAAGGCGCACAGCGGGATTGGTGGCGGGAGCCTGGGCTGGGTTCCACCCATCAAGTTCCAGTTGTTCCACATCCTCGCAGACCAGCCCGGGGCGCTCGTCCCGGGTTTTGAAATCGATTTCAAAATCCTGCAAGGACAGGCCGCGCACGTGACGGCAGTAGAGCCCGGAAGCGGGCAGGGTGCCGAACATGGCATATTCCGGGTATTTGGTTTCCTGCTCGGGGATTTCCCGGGCGGCCTGGGCTTCCGTGCCGCCACCGGGGAGCAGCAGCCGGATATGGTCCAGGGTTACATGTTCCACCGGATGGCCGGGCAGGCCGGTGATGGAGCAGCCGGTGGGGTCGGTGGCCTCGGCCTGCACATGGCTGATCTGAATGTTGCGCATCCGGCCCATGGCTGGCTTGGCTTGGGAGGCCTCGAAGGTCCGGGCCCGGTTGCCCAGGCGGATGAAGATGGGGCAGCGGACCTCGCGCATGGTGACGTTGCTGATGCTGATGCCGTCGAACATGCCGCCGTCCACCAGTTCCAAGGCCAGGCCGGCGATCCGGGTGGCGTGGATGACGCAGTTGCTCAGGACCACATTTTGGAAGCCGCCGTTGGATTCGGTGCCGAGCTTGAAGGCGTTGCAGTCGCTCTTGAGGATGCAGTTGGAGATCACAATGTCCTGGCAGGGGCGGTTCAAGGTGCTTTTGAGGACGATGGCATCGTCCCCCGAACTGATATCGCAATCAGAGATGCGCACCTGGCGGCAGCCGTCAATGTCGATGCCGTCGTTGTTGGAGTTGCAGTGGCTGATCACTGTGAGGCCGGACAGATGGACGCGGTCGCAGGCGAGGTAATGCTGCACCCACATGGGCGAATTGAGGATGGTGATGTCCCGCACGGTGACATCCCGGCAGCTGATGAACCGGAGGAGGTAAGGGCGCACCTTGTAGGGGCCGGGGAAGGCGGCGCCCTGGCCGTCGATGATCCCGTGGCCGGTGATGGCGATCCGTTCCTGGTTCTCGGCGTAGATGAGGGATTTATCGGTGTAGTTGTCAGTGTAGGACCGGATGGCGGCGGGGGTGAGCGGATAATCCTTCAGCTGGGTGCTGCCCAGGAGGACGGCGCCGTGATCCAGGTGCAGGGCGACCCGGCTTTTCAGGAACAGGGTGCCGGTGAGGTAGTTGCCCGGCGGCACCAGGACCGTGCCGCCGCCAGCGCGGTGGCAGGAGTCGATCGCTCGTTGGATGGCGGCGGTGTCCAGGCGCTTGCCATCGCCGAGGGCGCCCCACTCGCGCACGGAAAATTGGCGCGGGCCGGGAGGCGGCTCTTCGGCGGCACACAAGGGCAGCAGTGGGATGGTTCCGCCTGCGGCGAGCAGGCGGGCGAGGAACTGACGGCGATCATGGGGGGAGTTTTTCATAGGCAGAGGATCCAGGATTGGTTTGAGGTTCCATCGAGAGCAGAGCGGCGGCGCAACCGCCCGCCAGGCGCCATTGGAAAATAAGATTTCATGGGGCCATTGTGAACCGGGCTGGGGGATTTGCCAAGCCCGGAGCCAGGAAAATCCGGGGGCGGGGGCTGGGATGCCGCCACCAGTGCTGGCCGCCCGGGAGGCTCGCCTGGGGGGGCAACAAAGCCCGTGACAACGCGAAAGCAGGCCGTTATCCTGCGAATTCGAGTGAGCCCAACCAGGCCGCCAGAATTTTATTATGCGATCAGATATCATCAAAAAAGGTTTTGAGCGCGCGCCGCACCGAAGCTTGCTGCGCGCCACCGGCAACATCCATTCCGACGACGATTTCAACCGCCCGTTCGTGGCGATCGCCAACAGCTACACGGACATCATCCCCGGGCATGCCCACCTGAATGAGATCGGCCAGCTGGTCAAGCGCATGGTCCGCGAGGCCGGCGGCGTGCCGTTCGTGTTCGACACCATCGGGGTGGATGACGGCATCGCCATGGGCCACTCGGGCATGAAATATTCGCTGCCGTCCCGGGAATTGATCGCCGACACGGTGGAGACGATGCTCAAGGCCCACTGCTTCGACGGGATGATCTGCATCCCCAATTGCGATAAAATTGTGCCGGGCATGCTGATGGCGGCGATGCGGGTGAACATCCCGACGGTGTTTGTGAGCGGCGGCCCCATGGCGGCCGGGCTGATGGAACAGCCCGCCGACCAGACCGGGCAGGGGATGCTGAAGAAAGCGGACCTGATCAGCGTATTCAAAGGCGTGGGGGAATTGCAGGCGGGCAAGATCAAGCCGGAAGACCTGGACAAGTTGGAAAAAGCGGCCTGCCCCACGTGCGGATCCTGTTCGGGGATGTTCACCGCCAACTCCATGAACTGCCTGTGCGAGGCGCTGGGCATGGCGCTGCCGGGCAATGGCACCGTGCTGGCGGTTTCAAAAGAGCGGGAAACGCTCTACCGGTGGGCTGCCCGGCAAATCCTGAAGCTGATCGAGCTGGACTTGAAGCCGCGGGATATCGCCACGCTGGAGGCGTTCGACAACGCCATCGCGCTGGATGTGGCCATGGGGGGGTCCACGAACACGATCCTGCACACGCTGGCCATCGCCCGCGAGGCCGGCATCCCCTACGATATCGCACGGATCGACGCCATCTCCCGCCGGGTGCCGTGCTTGTGCAAGGTCTCCCCGTCGTCCAATTACCACGTGCAGGATGTCCACCGGGCCGGGGGCATTCACACGATCCTGGGGGAAATCCGCCGCATCGATGACTCCCCCAGCGGCCAGGAGGCGGCCGCCAAAGCGGGGCGCATCCTAACCCTCTCGTGTAAGACGGTCACGGGCCGGACGCTGGGCGAAAACATCGCGGAGTGGGATGTGCGCTCGGACCAGGTGACTTCCGAGGCGCGGTTGATCCGGGTGTCCGGCACGGCGGCGCCGGTGGTGAATCCAGACGACAAACTGGGGCCGGCCGCCATCACCAGCAGCGGCAACCTGGCGCCCAAGCCATTGTTGTTCCTGCCGGGAGCCGCGCGGGCGGTCACCCTCTGGCGGGGAGCCACGGTTTGGAACGTGGGGGATCTTGAACTATGGAGCCTGTTGTTCACCGAAAAAGGCGAGCTGGAAATCGCGGATAAAAGCATCCTGCAAGGCCGGGAAGCCATCGGCGATTATTTCCGGGGATTGCTCAAGAATGCCGGCGGCGCCTGGCGCGCGGAGCTGGCCATGCTGCGGACCAGCCCGGTGATCCTCTTCTGGGAATATACCAAGGAAAACGGCAAGCAGCCCGCCGCCGTGCTCAAGCCCGGCAAGTTCAAGGACGATTCCATCCACCGCGCCCAGTGGATCAACGCCGCCGCCAAGGTGGCCAGGGCGGTTCCTTCCGGCCTGATGCCCATCGATCCGGCCTTTTTGTTCAACGGCCAGGATTGCATCCGCCCCGCAGCCAAAGCTTATACCGCCGATGGCGGCCTGGCGGTGCTCTACGGCCAGCTGGCCCCGGAGGGGAGCGTGGTGAAAACGGCGGGCATCAGCGACGGCTTCAAGCAATTCTGCGGACCGGCCTTTGTGTTTGAAGGGCCGTGCGTCATCTTTGAAAGCCAGGACGAAGCCTGCGCAGGCATCCTGGCCGGCAAGGTCAAGGCGGGGGATGTGGTGGTCATCCGCAATGAGGGGCCGCGCGGGGGGCCGGGCATGCAGGAGATGCTGTCTCCCACCAGTTACATCGTGGGGATGGGCTTGGGTGACAAGGTGGCGCTCGTCACGGACGGCCGGTTCAGCGGCGGCACCGCCGGGGCCTGCATCGGCCACGTGTCGCCGGAGGCGGCGGAAGGCGGCCCGATCGGCCTGCTGCGGGAGGGGGACCGGCTGCGCATCGATTTCCCCAACCGGCGCATCGACATCCTGGTGCCGGAGGCGGCGCTCGCCGGGCGCAAGCAGAGCTTCGTGCCTGTGCGCCGCGAATTGAGCGGCTGGCTCGCCCGCTACCAGAAGCTGGTGAGCAACGCCAGCCAGGGCGGCATTCTGTGGCAGGGGTAGGGTTCCCTGGCCGTTTTCAGGGCGGCTTCCGAGTGGCGGTGAATAGGGTGCCAGGGTTTTGGCACCCTATCGAGTGCCATACCTGGCGTTGCATAGCGCCGACGGCCGGCGGCGATGGCCCGTCTGGCTCTGCATACGCAGCCCTCGGGCACATTGCATAGCCTGTAATATTTGCTTGCGTCGATTGGGAGGGGATTCTTATGCTGAACCCATGCTAAAATCAACACTGCTAATGCCTCGTCGCCACGCCTGGCTCGGTCTGGTCGGCGCCCTGGTTCTTTGCGCTCTTCCCTGCTTGCAGGCTTCCTCGCCTGACCTGGTCCTGACCGAGGCGGACGCCGGGAAGAAGGTGACGGCCAAAGTGGATCAAACCGTGGCCATCCGCCTGGCGGGCAATCCATCCACCGGCTTTACGTGGCGGGTGGCGGAAACCAGCGGAGAGTCGGTGGTTTCCACCGGCGACTATGTCTTTACCGGCGGCAGCTCAGGCACGACGGGTGGCGGCGGCGGCACCTGCAGCTTCCCTTTTTTAGCGGTGAAGCCGGGAGTGACCATCTTCTCCTTTGCCTACCTGCAGCCATGGAATCCGGGAAGTGTCCTGGAGGCTTATGATTTCACCATCGAGGTCATTGCCGGGCAGACGCCTCCGCTGGCCATTGCGCTGAGCCAGCAGAAGGTATCGATCACCTGGCCGGTGGCCAATAGTGCGGATTTCTTCCTGGAGGGGACCACCACGCTCCAGCCCGCCGACTGGCGGCCGATGAATGTCCTGCCGATCAGCGATGGCACCCATTACGTGGTGACGCTCGGCAACACGGGCGCCGGTTTGTATTTCCGGCTGCGCAAATGACCTGCGCCAGACTGTGGTGCGGATAGGGCCGGGCGGCAGCCGCCCGATAGCCGGACCGGGGACTCCTGAAAAATGAGCAGCCCCGGCTTTTTATTTATCGATATCCAAAATATTCTGCGGCCGTTCATTTGACAAACCGCCGTTCTGTGGAATCAGTGACGGTAATATGATTCATAAGATAATCATATTAAACCGGGGCGCAGCATCGGCTGGATGCGGCCTCACTGAGTCCAAACGCACACAAAGGTTGTTGAATATGAACAATATGAAGTCCCTGATCCTTGGCCTGCTGGTTTTCACGGTGGGCATGTTCCCGATGCGCTCCGAGGCGGCGATCGACATGTTTTTGAAACTGGGAGACATCAAGGGCGAATCGACGGATAAAACACACGGGGGCGAAATCAATTTGCTGGCCTGGTCCTGGGGGATGTCCCAATCGGGCACCACCCATATGGGTGGGGGAGGGGGGGCGGGAAAAGTCAATGTTCAGGATATCAGCCTCACCAAGTATGTGGATCGTTCCAGCACCGCATTGATGGTTAATTTGGCCAAGGGCTCCGAAATCGATTCGGCGGTGCTGACCTTCCGGTATGCTGGTGAAGGCGCGGTGGAGTTTCTCAAGATTGAGCTGAAGAAAGTAATCGTGACGAGCCTTTCCACGGGGGGATCGGGCGGGGAGGATCGCTTCACGGAAAACATCACCTTGAACTTCGCCGAAGTGAAGGTGACCTACACTCCCAGGAGCGCTAAAGGCGGCGGCGGCGGAACCAAATCCGATGTTACGACATTCACCTGGAACGTGGCGGAAAACACGCCATAGAGCTTGAGCCAAACCAGCCCCGTTCAAGCGGCATTCCGCCCGGGACAAAACCAACATTCACCATGAATCCATTCCTGCGAGCATCGACCAAGAAGTGGTTGTGGGGCATCACGGCGGGCCTTTTGCTCGGATGCCATGAACGGCCATTGGCGGCCGTCGATATGTTCCTCAAACTTCCGGAAATCCCAGGGGAGGCCAGGGACTCAAAGCACGGCGGTGAGATTGACGTCCTGGCCTGGTCCTGGGGGCTTTCCCAGTCGGGCGCCCCGCACGCAGGGGTGGGCGCGGGCGCTGGCAAAGCCTCTTTTCAAGACCTCAGTTTCACCAAGTGGATGGATCAAGCCACGCCCAAACTGATGGCGGCCCTGGCCAGCGGGAAAAGAATCCCCACGGCTGTGCTGACCGTGCGCAAAGCGGGCAGGAAGGCCACTGAATTCTATCTCATCGAACTCAAGAACGTGCTGGTAACATCGCTGGGCGCCGGAGGGGCCGCAGGCGAGGATCGGTTCAGCGAAAATGTGGGCTTTGGCTTCGACCAGATCCAGGTCACCTACCTTGCCACTTCAGCAACGGATCCCGGGAATCCAGGGGGCCTTAAATCGACCTTTTCCTGGGATGTGGCGAAAAATGTTGAGGCCACTTCCATCTTCGCCACCCAAGGATACGGAGCGTTCCCAGTGGCCCCTGCCAGTGGGGATGGCGCCATTGCCGCGGATTTGCCGGGGGGAGGATATCCCGCCTCCCCAAGGCTGGCACTCAAGGCAGTGCTGACGTTCGACCGCCGGGCGGGAACCGCGACTTTGAATTGGAATAGCATTGCGGGAACCCAATACGAGGTGTTGTTCGGCTCCAGCCTCAATGCCCCTATGAAATCCTATCGCATGGTCCCCTCGGAAGGCGACGGATCGACCACTTTGACCGTTCCCATATCGGCCGCCTTCGGCTTTTTCCAGGTGCGGGAGTCCCCTCAAGGTGGATTCTCGGGAAATGCCGTTCGATAGTCCATAGAAACCTCTGTCGAGGGCAGGCAATTGGTTCGTCGTGCAGGCTTGGTCATTTTGCTTAAAACATTCGTCATTGGCCACTTTCAGATTTGGGAAAAATATGCTCGCGGCTCACTTTGCTGCTGCTTGCTCAATAATTTGGCGGCGCAACCACTTTCCCTCCAAACTTCAAGGAATGTCTCAGGGGAACAAGCTCAGCAGGCGCAGGGAGGCTATTTACCCCCATGGCGCGGGGAGGTTTATTGGTGTAAGGTAAGTTCAGGAGCGCATCACAGGTGCTTAAATCGCGGACGGGCGGGCGGGATGGCCCGGGTCCCGGCCGCCGTTGGATAACAAAAGTGCGCTCAGGCAGCCGAAAGGAGTTCTGTTTATGAAACAGGTAATGACTTTGCCAGACAGCGCGGAGTTGGGCTTGCTCAAGAACATGCTGCAGAAAGGAGGCATTCGATGCCTGGAAATAAACGAACAAATAGCCCAGACCTTCCCCATGGCTCCCTTCCAGGCCGAACTTTGGATCGAAAACGATACGGATTATCAGGCGGCCGTGACCATGTTGGAGAAGTGGAAACATCCGGCTGACATTGCCGGGCCTGCCTGGATTTGCCCCCGGTGCGGCGAGAAGTTGGAAAACCAGTTTGGCAGGTGTTGGAAGTGTGGTTCAAAACGGGCCGGCCAGGAGTAAGGCATGGCCGGCCGAGCTTGGACGCCGGAGGCCATGGGTGGCGGGCTTGAATTATCTCCAGCGCGCAGCCTGGCCGCTGGCTCGGTAAGCATGCCCATGGCGCCCAGTTTTTTCAGGGAGGATCGGCGGGTAATCATGCGCTGACTAGATCTTATCCGAAAAGGGATTTGAATCAGCGCCTTCATAAGGACTTATAGTATG
>CAYPCQ010000196.1:0-12361 GCA_964409245.1 uncultured Verrucomicrobiota bacterium | reverse complement strand
ACCGACAGGGAAACACCGAGAAAAAAGTGACAAATTTAAACCAGGACTTGACCGCAATGGGATTACGAAAGTTGCCAAGTCCCGATTTTTTTCACCAAGGACTACAGCATTTTCGCAGACCGATGGGCTACGGGCATTGGCCAAAAGCCCAATCCGTTCATCTGGACGGCGAAAGTTGAAGACATTATCCAGAAAATCGACCGGGCACGGGCCAAACTGGAGGCGATCCAGCCGGGCTGTACTCAACCGAAAGGCAAAAAGAAGGTTATGTAAATTTATTTGCGAGACACTACACTAGTGAGGCAGCAGGAGCAATCGTGAAGTTGAGCGTGGAGTATGTTGGTTAGAGAACACTGGATACTGCCTCCAGCGTTGGCAACGCGATGGATGACTGGACAAAAAATTTCAGGATTCGATGCCTGAGCAATCAAATTTCTTTGATCGATGAGGCCTTATCAAGCCCATGAATGCTCAATGTTTCTGGAAGGCAGCCCGCTAGATCACCAGTTTGACGTGACAGTCCAGAGCCGCTTTACAGAGGGCTTCGCCGCGGGATGCCAGGGGGCGTTTGCGTCGCAAAGCCAATTCAAGGTAGGTTGCGTCATAAACAGACAATCCGTGTTTGTACGCCAGTTCGGAGATCTTCCCGAAAGCGAGCCGGCAACCTTCGTCGTCCACCACGAGAGGCATCCGGGCCAGGGCAGCCAATGCCCGGTCCCGGTCTTCCGCCAGAATCTTCTTGCGGCGGACCAAGACCAACAAGGAATTGGCAACTTCGAAAGGCCAGAGAGCCGGCACAATCAAAGGCGCGCCCGAAGCCACGCCATCCAGCAGTGCGTCGGTAGTCTTGCTGGCCTGCGAATGCACTGCCCAAGCCACGCCGACCGAGGAGTCCACAATGAATCCGCTGATCACGGGCGTCCTTCCTCGATGGAATCCTTGATTTCCCGGTCCGACAACGGCTCAAACCCGCGTCGGTTGGCCATGAGAGAACGGCCCTCGCGAAGTGCCGCCACAGCCGCTCGAATGCGCTTCAGGTTCGTTCCGCCCTCGGGCACCAGCCGGGCCACGACCTTTTCATGCCGGGTGATAACGATTTCCTCGCCAAGAACCACTCGGTCGAGCAGTTCACCAAAGCGGGTCTTTGCCTGGAATGCAGTCACAGTTGCCATAATGTCTCCTCAAATAGATCAGTCATTGATCAATTTAGCATCCGCTGTCCGGGCAGGCAACGCTCATTTTGATGCGGGTGTGGCCTTGAACGATGGCTCTGCCTTCACCAGTAAATACGTGGTCGCCTCACAAAACGGAGGTTTTGCATGAAATTACAATGGATGATTAATGCGTGCTGTGGACTTCTTGCTGCTGGGTCAGGTGTCACCCCGTGTTCAGCCCAACCGACCACCACAGCCATTCCACGGTGATCAGTGCCAGATGCCGGCTTGGGGCTGGCTCGCTGTAAAGCCATGACGCCGAAGGAAACAGTACAGGCCGCATTCGAGGCAAACATCAAACCAGTATTGGAGCAAGAGGGCTTTGCTTATTCCCGCTCGCAGTTCGCCTTCAAGCGCAAACGAGACGAGTTCATTCAGCATATTTCGGTTACGCTGAGCCACCACAACACGCAAGACTATGTGCATTTCTGGTCGGCGTTCAATGTTTCTTCACCCCGCTACAACTGCTGGCTTGCCGAGCAAGGCAGAGAGAAGTTTGAAGGCTATATTGGTGGGTGCACGGACTGGAACATTCCGGGATGGAGAGACCGAGATGACCACTCAACGTCTTGGGATTTCTCCGATCCCGCTTGCCGCCCTGATGTCCTCCGGGCGACATTTTACACTACGATATTACACGCTCGTTTTTGTCCATTTGATACTGCATTTGATACTGGAAGCCAAAGAATGAGTCCACTGGGGGGATGGTGGTAGAAAACCCACATATCCTGCCGGACTTCTCAGATTGATAATCAGCCACTTATGAATGGAGAATGCAGGCCGCAACCTCCCCATTTTTTCCAGGCAGGAGGGTCACCACCAGCCAAAACCAAAGCATTTTCCCACAAGCAATGGCATGGTGGGCAATACTTTGGTGAGGATCACACTCGTTTCCTTGCCTGCCGGCCAGAGGAATCCTTGCCAGCCCAGAAACGGGGCAAAGCCGGTTGTCTAACCAGTTGACTGACGGTTGACTTATCGGGCATCCTATGGGCGTGAGCTATCAACCTCAGTTCATCATCAGCCCCGTTTTATTGTCGCGGGCCGAACAAATCGCCGTCCTGCGCGAGCGCATCCTGGCGGCCACGGTGCAGGTGCAGTGGATTCCGGCGCTCCAAAAGGACACGCGAACACGCAACACCCATTCCTCAACGGCCATTGAGGGCAATCCGTTGACCTTGGAGCAGGTTCGGGCGGTTGTGGAAGGCCGCGAGATGCCTGCCTTGGCTGCGCGAGCCAAGCGGGAGGTGGTGAATTATTTCGCCGGCCTGCGTTTGGTTGAGAAAAACGCGGCGAAGAAGACCATCACTCACAAGGAAATCCTCGATCTGCACCGCATCATCGCCGGTGACGTGATGGACCAGGGAACGGCCGGCCGCTACCGCAGCATCCAGGTTCGCGTGGGGAGACACGTGCCGCCGCCACCGGAAGAGATATCCGGGCTGATGTTCGAGTTGCTGGAGTGGTGGAACAAGGAGCCGGCCGGGCTATCACCTGTGCTCAGTTCCGCCATCGTGCATTACCGGTTCGAGTACATTCACCCGTTTGCTGACGGGAACGGACGGACGGGACGCGCGCTGGCGCTTTGGGAGCTGTATCGGCGCGGATTCGACACGCATCACATATTCTCAGTGGACGAATTCTACTGGGAGGATCGCCCGCGGTATTACGCGGCCCTTGATGCCGTGCGCCAGGAGGGTGAGGATTTGAGCCGCTGGCTGGAATACACCGCCGAAGGTTTGTTGGTGACACTGGAGCGGGTGTGGACACGGGTGCAGAGGTTTGCCACCCAGTCCCGGAATGAAAAATTGGTGCTCCGGCCAAAGCAAGAGCAGTTGCTGCAATTGCTCCGGGACCATAGGAGCATGACACCGCAAGAAATCTGGGACGCGCTGGGCATCACGCGGCAGGGGGCAATCAAATTGATTCAGCCGCTCGTCGAGGCCGGCTTGGTGCGGCGAGCCGGCACGCGCAAATCCGGCCGCTACCTATTGGCATGAAAAAGACCGAATCGAGTTGTGCCGTTATTACATCCACCTCCCGCAGCAAAAGCCCCCGCGTAATAGCCGCCGGCACAGGCACATCCATATGGAGGCCGACACTCACGCCAGCCTGCCCAGGTCCCGCAGGCGCTTTCAAAGCGGAGATGCACCGGCCTGGCTTCGCCTGCGCTCCACTTCCTGCAGGCTGCGTTGAATCTGCGCGTTCATCTCAACCTGGTGATCGTAGTCGTAGTAATAAGCCCAGCGCGGCGTGAATTTGCGCCAGCGGCAAGTTTGGATGTTGAAAGTGGATCTCCTCCGGACTCCACCCGTGGGCAATCATATCCAGCACGGCCTCGATCACTTTTGTGTTCGTGTTGTCAATCCACGCTGCGCCTCGATCATCGAGCCAAATATGGGCAGTTGTCAAAACCGGCACGGCCTAATGGTAGCGCATCGGTTTGAGGATAACAATTTGGTTTTGGGCCCGATTGGCCCAAGGCCCGAGGCCATTTAGAATTTGCGGACCGCATAACCATCCGCATGGTCCGGGTTCTCCTCACGGCGGCGGCTACACGCTTTGGGTGGACGATCCATCCCGTTGCAAACGCAAACCGATGACGGGTAGCCGCCGAGGTAACGAGGCGGATCGG
The DNA here is from genome assembly GCA_964409245.1 of uncultured Verrucomicrobiota bacterium. Classification (GTDB taxonomy): domain Bacteria; phylum Verrucomicrobiota; class Verrucomicrobiia; order Limisphaerales; family UBA1319; genus CAIMWS01. Next base: position 8,512 of record CAYPCQ010000196.1, on the reverse strand, counting down.
CCGCACCAGGCAAAGCCATCCGATTCCATTCGACCCACGGCCCTTTCTGCTCCATGTTCTCCGCTCCAAAAGATGGGGACTGCGCGGGAACGATTTCAATCAATTGGGTGGCGAAGCGCCGCGGAGCGGTGCACTCCAAAACCGGGCGGAGACATCAACGCACCGCAGGCGAGGCGAACCGGGCGGGTGCGCAGGCATTTGCCCTCCGCATTTGAAATGGCACCGGGCTTGCGCCGCAGTGCCTGAATGTTATTATGGGCCGGCATCGACAAGGTGGGATAAAAATTCCACTGTTGAGCATTAACAGGGGAATGAACCTGCTGCGCCGAGGGCTGCAGAGCCGTCCTGGCCGATGGATTTTGGCCAGGCTGGCTCCGGCCAGCGGAGAATTATACTCAATTGGACAACACGAACACGAATCCGCCGGATATCTCCGCACCACCAGCCGCGCGGTGGGATCCCATAGCCGACTATGACCAGCGGTATCGGGACAAGAAGCATCGGGCCATTTTCGGCGACAGTGGCTACAGCAACTATGGATACTGGGGCGCGGGCGCCAGGGATGCGGTGGAGGCCTGCGACGCTCTGGTGGACAAATTGATCGCCACGTTTCCCGGCCGGTCAGGGACCGTGCTGGATGTGGCGTGCGGATGTGGCGGCTCCACCAAGCGGCTGGCGCGGCACTTCCTGCCCGGCGATATCACCGCCATCAATATATCCAAATACCAGACGGAAAGCACCCGGGATCGGGTGCCGGGCAGCCGGTGCCTGCAGATGGATGCCGCCCGGATGGAGTTCGAAGCCGCCAGCTTCAATCACATTCTCTGCGTCGAGGCGGCCTGCTGTTTCCGTACCCGGCTGAGGTTTTTCAAGGAAGCTTGCCGGATTCTCAAGCCGGGTGGCGGCCTGGCCTTGACAGACATCCTCATCGAAACCCCTCCGGAGCTGGTGGGAGTGCAGGAGCGGGTCTCCGATCTGGAGGAGATCCCGCTGGCGAACCGCGTGAACGCCGAGGTCTATCGGGACATGCTCGAGGTGGCCGGCTTCAGGAATGTAAAGATGGAGAGTGTGCTTGACCAGACCTTGAGGGCATTCGGCCACTATACCACCGGCTGGGCCAGCCGTTACTTCAACAAGCTGGAGGCCCCCACCGCCCAGCAAATGATCTCGCACGGGAAGTTCCTGGCCCAGTGCACGGAGCGGAACCCCCAGATCAAGGATTACATCATTGTATCGGCCCAGAAATGAGGTGCTCCGGACCGCCGCCGGCAAATTTGAGGTGCGTCCAGCCCCGGATTCAAATAGTCTTCCCGCATGACCAACCGCACCCTGATCCTGGCTGCTGGTGTGCTGCTCGCCGTGTGCCACCTGGCACGGGCCGCCACCCTGCAGGTATCCACCAACGGCAACGACCAACATCCGGGGACTGAGGAGAAGCCCTTCGCCTCGCTGGAGCGGGCGCGGGACGAGATCCGGCGCCTGAAAGCGGGCGGGGCGCTGCCGGCGGGCGGGATCACCGTCGAGCTCCGGGGCGGTGTTTACGAATTGGCGCGGCCAGTCGAGCTGGCGGAGCAGGACAGCGGCACGGCCGCCGCCCCCATCGTCTATCGGTCCCGGCGCGGGGAGGTGGCGCGGATGGTTGCCGGGCGGGCGGTGACGGGCTGGCAGCCGGTCACGGATCCGGCCATCCTCAAGCGGCTGGACCCGGCCGCGCGGGGGAAAGTCCAGCAAGCCAGCCTCAAGGCCCCCGGCCTGGCTGATCTCCAGGGCATCGGGAAAGCCGAAACCTACCAGTCCGATCCCGGCCTGGAGCTGTTCTTCCAGGACCAGCCGATGACCCTGGCCCGCTACCCGAACACGGGCTACCTGCGCATCGCGGACGTGCTCGATGCCCATGGCATCGTCAAGTCCGGCCAGGCGCAAACCCCCGAAGGCCGGTTTGTCTGCGATGATCCGCGAACCGCGCGCTGGGCTGGCGAGGAGGGCATCTGGCTGCACGGCTTCTGGGTTTGGGATTGGGCCGACCAGCGCATCCCGCTGGGGACCGCCGATCCCACTGCCCACACCCTCAGCCTGGCGCCCCAACCGGGCCACTCCTACGAAATCCGCAAGGGCCAGTGGTTCTACGCCGAGAACGTCCTGCCCGAGCTGGACAGCCCGGGCGAGTGGTATCTGGACCGCGGCAGCGGCCTCCTTTACTTCTGGCCGCCCGCCCCCCTCGCTTCCGGCCAGGCCATCGTCTCCACCGTGCGCGATCCCTTCCAGCTGAACAACGTCTCCCACGTCTCCTTCCAGAGCCTGCTGGTCGAAGCCGGGCGCGGCAGTGCGCTGGTGATCAAAGGCGGCTCGAACGTGCGCGTCGTGGGCTGCACCATCCGCAACCTGGGGAACTGGGCGGTGAAAGTGTATGGCGGTAACCGGCATGGAGTCGTGGGCTGCGACATCTACCAAACCGGCCAGGGCGGCATCCATCTCGAGGGCGGGGACCGCCCGAGCCTCACCCCCGCCGGGCACTACGCCGACAACAACCACATCCACCACACGGCCCGCTGGGACCCGGTCTATCAGCAGGGGATCACCGCCTTTGGCGTCGGGAACCGGGTCACGCACAACCTGATTGACCATGTCCCGCATGTCGCCATCGGATTCACCGGCAATGACCAAGTCATCGAGTACAACGAAATCCACAGCGCGGTCTTCCAATCCAACGACGCCGGCGCCATTTACACTTCGCCGCCCGATGAAACCTGGTCGATGCGGGGCCACCGGATCCGTTTCAACTACCTGCACCACATCCAGGGCTTCCGCGGCAAAGGCTGCCTGGGCGTTTACCTGGACGACTGCTTCTCCTCGGCCGACATCTCCTGCAACCTCTTTTACGAAGTGGCCACGGCGATCCTGATCGGGGGCGGGCGGGACAATACGATGACCAACAACCTGTTCATCAACTGCGGCCGCGCCTTCAGCATCGACGCCCGCGGCCTCGGCTGGGCCAAAGGCGTGGGGGACTTCGCCACCAAGGAGCTGATCGCACTGAACTACAAGCAACCGCCCTGGTCGGTCCGCTACCCGGAGCTGTTGAACCTCCTCGAGGATGAGCCGCTGGCCCCCAAGGGGAACGTCGTGGCCCGCAACATTTCCTGGGGTGGCAAGTGGGGCACGACGGAACCCAAGGCCCTGCCCTGCGTCACCTTCAAGGACAACCTGCTGGATGCCGATCCGCGCTTGAAAGACGCCGCGCAGGGCAACTTCCAGCTCCTGGACGACTCTCCCGCCTTCAAGCTGGGCTTCCAGCGTATTCCTTTCGATAAGATTGGCGTGTATCCAAGCGAGGACCGCGCCTCGTGGCCAGTCGTGCACAGCGTCGAGCCGCGGCCGGAACCGTAAGCGAAAGGCATTAGGGATCGCCACCAAAAGGCGCAAGGCTCCCGAAAAAAACGCGGATTCAGGCCGCTGGAGTTGGATTCTGCCGGGGATTAACCCTGGGGATGCGCAGCTGGATTATCGGCGCTCCGTTGGGGATGGCGGCAGAAAGCAGATGCGTTTTCCGGCGCGGCAGATCCGCCTCGTTACCTCGGCGGCTACCAGCTCAAGGTTAGCGCATGGAACGGAAGTATTCGCCCACCCAACGCGGGTAGCCGCCGCCGTGAGGAGTGGAGGACAGCCCCACCCAACTCGCCTACCTGGATGAGGTGCTGCGGGCCGAACCGGGGATGGCGGTGGCGGGAGCGCACCTCAGCGCGGAGGCCGCGCCGGCGGCCGGCCATTGGCCGGAGGTCCAGGTGCTGCTGCGCCTGGTGGCGGCGGGGCAGTCCTACAAGGAGATTGCGGCGGAGCTGAAGATCAGCCAGAACACGGTGCACGCGCATGTGAAGCACATCTGCGGCAAGCTGCACGCCGCCAGCCGGCCGGAGGCGCTCCTCCGGCGGCCCAAGGCTTCCCTCCCTGCCTGGCCGGCGCGCGGATCCGCGTGTGCGGGGTGGTCCTGCCCTTATTCAACAAGCTGCGCCAGGCCACCTCGGCCGGGGTGTTCGTGCATCCGGCGGAGGAGTTCAAGGTGCTGGCCGAAGGCCCCGAAAGCCCGGCGGAAATCCCGCGGACCTTGATCCGGCGCCTGCTCCAATATGATCCGCAGCCTTCCGATCACCAATCCGTCCGCCTCGCGGGCGCCGTGACCGCCGTTTTGTCCCAGCAGATTTTTTTCATCCAGGACGAATCCGGCGGCGTGCGGGTGCGGCGGTGTTTTCAGGGTAATCCGGCCGGGCTCCCCGGGCTTGGCATACAATCCAGCCAAGGACTTTTTCCCGCACCCGGATGGAGCGGTCAATCCTTGGGATAATTCCGAATTGATTCAGAATTGATCTGCCATCGGGAGCGGGATCAGCGAGGATGTTCCGGACTCATGAAAACAATTTGTATATTTCGGGCATCGGTTTGGATGCTTTATCGAACCATGGCGTTCCTGATCCTCAGTCTGCAACCGTTGGCATTGGTGGCCGCCCGGGGCGCGGTGGAGGAACCGCGCACCATCCAGCCCCATTCCGCGGCTGCCGATCCCCTGCCCCCTGCAAATGTTTCTGCCCGCATGGCTTTGGATGGCCAGTGGCGGCTGGCGCTGGATCCGAAAAACGCGGGACGCGCGGAGCGCTGGTGGGAAAAACCCGTGGCTGAGGCCAAAATGGCGCGGGTGCCCGGGATCATCCAGGAGGCTTTCCCCGGCGCCCATGGTGTGGCCTGGTATTGGCGGGATTTCACGGCCCCCAGGCAGCTCCCGCCAGAGGGGCGCTGCCGCCTGCGTTTCTGGGGGGCGGATTGCCAGGCGGCGGTGTGGCTGAACGGCCGGCTGGTGGGCGAGCACGAAGGGGGCGAAACCCCATTCACCCTGGATGTGTCGGACACCCTCAAGCCGGGCGCCAGCAACCGGCTGGCGGTGCGGATTATCAATCCCACCCATGAGCCGATCGATGGCCTCGTATTGAACCAGACCCCGCGCCAGGCCAGGGTTCTTCCCTACTCCGCCGGGGCCGCCTACGATTGCGGCGGGATCACCGACTCGGTGGAGCTGCTGCTGACGCCCGCGGTGCGGATCGAGGACATTTTCGCCCGGGCCCATCCCACCAACGGGATCGTGCGGATCCAGGTCAACGTCCGCAACGCCGGCCGGGCGGCCGCCCGGGGGCGTCTGGAAGTGGCGCTCGCGCCGGCCGCGGGCGGGGAAACCCTGGCCGCGGTGGTGATCGAGCGTGAGCTGCCGACCGGCGACACCCGGGTGGAGGCCAGCCTCCCGGTGGCGCAACCGCACCTGTGGGATCTCAACGATCCTTATCTCTATCGTGCCACCGCCCGGGTAAGTGCCGGCGGGCCGCCAGCTTGGGATGAAAGCTCCGTGCGGTTTGGCTTCCGCGATTTCCGTTTCGAGGGCGGTTATTTCCGGCTCAATGGCCGGCGGCTTTTCCTGCGCTCCAGCCATACCTGCAACCATTTCCCCATCGGCCAGCGATTGCCGCACGATCCCGGCCTGGCGCGCAAGGATCTGCTGGATGTGAAGACGATGGGCTTCAACACCCTCCGCTTCATCTGGGGCGGCGCGCTGCGCTATCAGCTCGATTTGTGCGATGAGCTCGGCCTGCTGGTTTACGAGGAATCCTTCGCCTCCTCGCCGCTGGATCCCTCGCCGCAGCTGGCGGAGCGCTTCGACCGGTCGGTCGCCGAGCTCATCCGGCGCGATCGCAATCATCCCAGCGTGGTCATCTGGGGCCTGCTGAATGAGGCCCCGGACGCGCCGGCCTTCCGCCACGCCACCACCATGCTCCCGCTGGTGCGGTCGCTCGATCCCACGCGCCTGGTGTTGCTCAACGCCGGGCGCTACGATGGGCTGGCCACCGCCACCGAAGGCCCTTTCTCGCGGGTTGATTGGTGGCATGGCCCGGCCGGGCGCGAGCCGTGGATTGTCCATAACCCGCTCCCGGATCCGCTCCCCACGCCGTTCGGCTTCGCCTGGGTTCCGCACCGGGTGTGCCTGCACCCCGGGGAAAAAGGCGAGTATAGCGTGGCGCGCTGGATCGCGCCCCGATCCGGCCGGGCCGCCGTGGCCGCCACCTTCACCGGGCTGCCGCAAAGCCCCGCCACGACGGACACCCACGTGCTGCACAATGGGAATCCCCTTTTCTCCAGCGGCATCAATCTCAACGGCAAACCGAATGCCGCCCTTTATTCCGCCAGCCTGGCGGTGGCCGAAGGCGACACGCTCGATTTCGCCGTGGGCTTCGGCAATGGGAGCTATGGCAGCGATACCACCGCCCTGGAGGCCGCCATCCAAATGGAATCCGGGCCGCTTTACAGCCTGGCAGGTGGTTTTTCCAAGGAACACAATCCGGCGGGGCCGTGGATTTACGGCACGTTCAAGCCGGGTCCCGGGCCGGAGCCTGCCTCTTTCGCCCGCTACACGGAGCCAGGGAAACAGGCCACCTTCGGCAGCATTTCCAATCCCGGCTCCGTCCAGTGGGAGGATTTGCTCACGGATCAGCATCACTATCCCCGCGTGCCCCACACGGCGGCCATCCTGCAGACCTTGCGCCAGCAGGCCAGCCACCGCCCCATTTTCCTCTCCGAGTATGGCATCGGCAGCGCCGTCGATCTCTGGCGCACGACGCGCCATTTCGAGCGGCTCGGCCTGGACAGCCTCGAAGACGCCCTGTTCTACCGCGACAAACTGAATCGCTTCCTGGCGGACTGGGAGCGCTGGCGGCTGGGCGAGCTGTATGCCCGGCCCCAGGATTTCTTCGCGGAAAGTTTGCGGAAAATGGCGGGCCAGCGCACTTTGGGCCTCAACGCCATCCGCGCCAATCCCCATTATGTCGGCTACAGCCTGACCGGGATGAACGATCACGTCAGCTGCGGCGAGGGCTTGACCACCACCTTCCGGGAACTCAAGCCCGGCACGGTGGATGCGCTTTTTGAGGGGCTGGCGCCCCTGCGGTTGTGCCTGTTCGCCGAGCCGGCCTTTACCTACCGCGGCGGCCGGGTGAAGCTGGAGGCGGTTTTAGCCAACGAGGACGCCCTGGCCCCGGGCGCCTACCCGGTGCGCCTGCAAGTCATCGGGCCGGATAACCAGCGCCTGTTCGAGCGGACCGCGCCGCTCGTGATCCGCGAGGTCCAGGCCGGCTCCGAACCACCGTTTGCCCTGCCGATCGCCACCGAGGAGATACTGATGAACTCTCCTTCCGGCCGTTACCGGTTCCTGGCGGCTTTTGAAAATGGCGCCGCTCCCACCGGCGGCGAGGCGGAGTTTTATGTCGCCGAGCCGGATCACCAGCCGAAGATCGAGGCGGAAGTGGTGCTCTGGGGCAAAGCCCCGGAACTGGCCCGGTGGCTTTCCCACCAATCCGTCAAAACCCGTCCCTTCAGCCCGGACCGCCAGCCAGCGCGCGAGGTGCTGCTTGTGGGCACTGCCCCGGAGCCAGGCGGGGCGGAGGCTTTCCGGGAGCTGGCCCGGCGGGTGGCACAGGGATCCACCGCCATTTTCCTTTCGCCCAAGGTTTTCCAAAAAGGAAACCAGCCGCTGGGCTGGCTGCCGCTCGCCAACAAAGGCGCGGTCACCTCCATCTATAGCTGGCTTTACCTCAAGGATGAATGGGCGAAAATCCATCCTATTTTTGAGCGCCTTCCCGCGGGCGGCTTGCTGGATTACACGGTTTACCGCGAAATCATTCCGGAACTGGTTTGGACGGGCCAGGATCCGCCGGCGGAGGCGGTGGCCGGCGCCATCAAGGCCTCCCAGGATTATGCCTCCGGGCTGCTGCTGTCGGTTTACCGCCTGGGAGCGGGCCGTTTCATCCTGAATACTTTCCTGATCGAGGAGAATCTGGGGCGGCATCCCGTAGCCGGCCAGCTATTGAATAACCTGATCCGTTTTGCCGCCCAAGGGCATGAGCAGCCCCCGGCCGGATTGCCCGCCGATTTCGAGGCTCAGCTGAAGGCCATGGGCTATTAATCGGCTGCCAACGGGTATATCCGTCTGAACCAAAGAGGCATGCGACAGAAACCGCACGCCTTTTTTATTGCCTCGAAAAACAATCTGCGCCACCGGCGGCTTTAACCGTTTTGGAGCAGCCAGGCCTCCAGATCCGCCTTGGAACCGAAATCCAGCAGGGCATCCGCCAGACCGTCCAACTGCGGGCTGGAAAGCTGCTTCAGCCGGGCCTTCGTCCGCGGTGCCAACACCCCAAACCGCCGCTCCAGCAATCGGCTCACCACCGCCAGCTGGCCTTTGACCAAGCCTTGTTCCAAGCCTCTGGCCATGCCCTTTTCTTCCCAGGATGTCATCAGTTTCATAATCTTCTCACCTTCCTGAACTTCCGTTAATTTACCCGCCGCCTCCTTAAAAAGCAATGCCTCCGCGGCGTTCAACCGCAGGTAGGTGTCAATGAACACCCCCAGGAAATGCTGCTTCACCTTGTCCACTTTCAAGGTCAGCAGCATCCGCAGGCATTCCAGCTTCACCCGCACCCGA
>CAYPCQ010000195.1:0-12402 GCA_964409245.1 uncultured Verrucomicrobiota bacterium | reverse complement strand
ACTGGAATCCTTAAAATTCCATCCCATGCACTACTAAATTTCTGCCAAACTCCAGGGGGGGGATCAGTATCCCCCCTTTGGCTTTCCTTGTCCGTGTCTCTGCATTTGGGAGGGAAGGGACTGCGCCGTTGATTTTTGCGCGAGACGAGCAGTGGGGCATGAGTTCCGATCTGAGCGGGGTAAATGACGAACAACAAAGGCTTTGCCCAAAAAGAGCCAGCCTGCATGGCTGATCCAATTCAGAGATCCGGTATAGCCCGGCAGGTCTAATCGACCTCACCGGGCTTTTTGGTAGGTGACAATGGCGGCGGTGGATTTCTGCGGCAGGCGGATCTCCAATCCCGGGTTCCGCAATTCGCGGCCAGTGGCTTCGCGGGATTCGGCGGCATCCAGGTCCGTGACCTGATACCGGGCCTCCGGCTCCAATCCAAAAAGCTGGAACCGCGCCGATTCGTAAGGACTATCCCGGCGCCGGAAGGCCTGCACCACCCCCTCCCCCTTCTCCGGGCTATCGAATTGCCAGGCCATCCACACCTCCTCGGCCAGGCTGTATGGGGTCAGAGGATAAAAATCACCCAGCAGATCAGCGGATATTTTCCGCCAGTCTTCTGCCACGCGCTTCAGCCTCGGCCAGTCAATGCCCGGTTGGCGGACATCCACCGCCAGGCCCAAAGCCGGGCAAAAATGGCTGCGGGCGTTATATTCCAGCCGATCCGGCTGATAATATACTCCCTGGCCATAATACGGGAACCAGGAAGCCAGACCGTAGGTATGGCATTGGTTCCCCGCCGCGAAGGCCAAATCCCCCTGGAAGGATTGATAATCGCTCCGCAGCAGCGGCACCGCCCGCCGCAAGGTTTCCAGGTCGTTGCGGCGGCCGCCCGAGGCGCAGCTATCGATCAACAGCCCGGGATTGCGCCGCCGCAATTCATCCAAATAGGCCAGGTAGCCTTCGACATGCCGGATTTCGGTGATGCCCTGGCGGTCGGGGGCGTCATTGGCCCGCCAATAGTCCAGCGGATCGATATTGAAATCCTGCCGGTAAAGGTCGATGCCCTGGGTTTTAAGAAGATGATCCACATGCCCGGCGAGCCACGAGCGCGCTTCCGTGGAGCCCAGGTTCAGCAGTTTTTGGCTGCCATCCCGGCCGAGCAGCCAGCCGGGATGGTTTTGGTAAAGCCAGGTGCCGGGCGCCACCCGCTCCGGCTCGAACCAGACAATCGACCGCAATCCTTTTTGGTGCGCAAAATCGGTCACCGCCCGCAACCCGCGGGGAAAACGCCCTGGGTCCGGCTCCCAGGTGCCAGTCATCGGCCAATCATTGCCGCAGGGATACCAGCCGGCATCCATCCACCAATAGTCCAGTCCGATTCCTTGCTGCCGGAACGCCTCAATAAAACGGAATTCATCCTGCTCGTTGCATTTGAGGCCGGGGAAAAACCCACCGCTGCACGAGGACAGCATGGGGGGTGGCGGAGCTCCATCGCGGGCGCGCGGCAGGTTGTGCGCCAGCATCCAGCGCCGCCATAGATTCTGGGCCCGAACCCGTTCGCCCTGGTAAAACAGCAAAGCCACCAAAGGGGTCCGGACTTCCTCCCCCGGCAACAGCCGGAAATGGATTTTTTCCTGGCCCGCCCACACCCGCAACCCCCCGCTGGCGTCACTCTCGAAGGCGGCGGCCCATTGGCCCGGCCAGCCAATGGCCATCAACAGGCCCGCCCCCGGCCATTCGAGGTTGAAATAAGGGAAAGCCTGGTTGCAGGGGCGGCCGCCCACGGGAGCAAAATCCATCCTGGTTTTGGGCGGCAGGGGCCGCCGGTGCGGCTCGTAGCTATCCGGCGTGCACTGGTCGCCAGTATGATAATTCAGCGTGTACTGGCCGTTGGTCTTCAGGCGCAGATCAAGCGGCCGCAACTCCCGCCAGATCGCCGTGGCCTGGGCGCCTTCATTCTTCACCCGCAGGGTCCATTCCACCACTGGAAAATCCCGGTATTGCACCAATTCCCAGCGCATCGCCAACCCGTTTTGCGGATCACGGCGCGTAACGGCATGTTCCACGCGTTGCGCATCCAGTTCCCGCATCGTGTGGAGAACCGGCCCGCGGCCGAGCCAATCCCCCGCAGGCTGGCCATCGTATTCAAAAGAAACGGGCAGCTGGGCCTGGGAACCGATGAAATGGTTCGTAATCCACCGGGCTGTCCAGTCGATTTCCCCGGCGGTGGCGGTCACCGCCCCCGCACTTAATCCCGCCGGATGCAGCAGGCTGGCCGCCGCCAGCCACCCGGCCAGCACCAGCCTCCTGGGGTATGCCGTGGCCAGGAATGAACAGTGCAGCCCCAGCCAGCGCCAGCGGAAAAACGGTTTCATGGCCCGATTTTATGCCTGAGTAGCCCTCGTGCGCCAAACCTATTTTTTCCGAGCTGGGTCCGCATTGACGCTGCCCGCGCCAGCCGATACCGTGGAGCCGGATGATCCAAATGCTGGAAGCGCAATAATAGGAATTAAACCATGAACACCATGTCCACCATGACCACCAACCAAGGTTCCAAAACCTGGGCCAGCCTCGTGGCGCTTGTTTTCGGGCTGGGGCTATTGCCCAGCCACACCACGGCGGCGGATAACCGTTCGCCCGGCCCCCTCGAGGAGCAGCCCGGCTGGGTTAAATCCGAATTCATCGCCAACCAGCTGCCCACTCCATCCGGCCACGCTTCCACCATCGTGGAAACCCAGGAAGGCTTGGCGGCTGCCTGGTTTGGCGGCACCGAGGAGAAAAATCCGGACGTCGGCATCTGGCTGGCCACCCATGACGGCCGCCAGTGGTCGGTGCCGAAAGAGGTGGCTAACGGTCTCCAAGCCGATGGCACCCGCCATCCTTGCTGGAATCCGGTGCTTTTCCAGCCCAACCACGGCCCTTTGCTGCTGTTCTACAAAGCCGGCCCCAGCCCCTCGAAATGGTGGGGCATGCTTATGAAATCCGCCACGGCGGGTAAAACCTGGAGCACCCCGCAACGCCTCCCGGACGGCATCCTGGGGCCGGTGCGCAACAAACCGGTAACCATGGCCAAAGGCGGCATCCTGTGCGGCTCCAGCACCGAGGATAACGGCTGGATGGTGCACATGGAGCTGACGACCGACCTCGGAACCACCTGGAAACGCTCCGAATCCCTGAACAAACGCGCCGAGTTCGGCGCCATCCAGCCCACCATCCTGTGCTGGCCGGCCGGCGGCACCCAGATCCTGAACCGCAGCCGCCAGGGCGCCATCACCGAATGCTGGGCCATCGACAACTGGCAGGCTTGGAGCCCCATGCACCGCACCACCCTCCCCAATCCCAACAGCGGCATCGATGCCGTCATGCTCCAGGATGGCCGCGGCTTGCTGGTTTACAACCACACCAGGCAGGGCCGCAGCCCGCTCAACGTGTCGGTCTCCAAGGATGGCTATTACTGGCAGGCCGCCCTCGTGCTCGAAAACCAGCCCGGCGAATACTCCTACCCGGCCGTCATCCAGACCGAGGATGGCCTGGTCCATATCACCTACACCTGGAAACGGCTGCTCATCAAACACGTCACCATCAACCCCAGCCGGCTGCAACCCCGCAACTTCGACTCCGGCAAATGGCCCCAGTAAGCGCGCCGAATCCTGGCCAGCCTTCCTGATTAGCCCAGGCAAGTGCTTTTCCCGGGTGATCAATGGCTATCCCAAATCTCAAATCTCAAATCGCGATTTTTTCCCGGCGGTCTGAGATCCATGGATGCAGCCGGGGGTGCAGCGATTGTGCGGAGTCCTCGGCCTGGCCGCGTTGCCAGGGATTGGGGCCGATCCATTCGCTGTGCCGCCCCTGGATCACCAGCTCGCCTTTCGCGAAGTCCAGCGTCACCAAGGCCCACAGCGGATCCCGGTAAGCGGCCACATGGTCCAGGTAGGGGTATTTTTTATGCACTTCAGGCGGATAGGTTTGCCGGTGGGCGGCGGGGTTATCGAGCCACCAGTAGGAGGCGCTGTTGACCTGGATGTGGCGGACCCCATTCACCACCCGCTGGGAATCCAAATGGCGGTGGCCGGAAAACACCGCCACGATCCGCCCCGGATGCGCCGCCTGGGCGCGTTCCACCAAGGCCCGGATGGCGGCGGCATTCTCCAGGCAGCCGTCGCCGTCGCTGTCGAATGGCTGATGGATGAACAGCAGGACCGGGCCGGCGGCCTGCTCCATTTCCCGCTCCAGCCAGGCCGCCTGGGCCGGCCCGATAAACCGCTTGTAACCGGCCGCTTTGCCGCCCGGTTCGTTGCCATCCAAAACCAGGCCGCGGACCGGACCGGCCTGGAAGGCATAGTGCGGGCCGGGCATGCCATAAAAGGCGGCGGTCTGTTCCCGCTGGCAGCCGCCGTCCATGTCATGGTTGCCCAGCACATGGTGGCGCGGGCCGCCAAAGGCATTCCAGGCATCGAGGAACGCCTGGTTGCGCGGATGTGGCCAGCAGAAATCGCCTAATTGCAGGATGAAATCCGCCCGGGCCTCTTTCATGGCGGCGGCAAACGCCTGCACCCGTTCGGTCCCGTCGGGCATCACATCCGGGTGGATGTCGGAGATGAGCCCGAACGTGAGCCGCCGGGGCGGACGTTCCTGGCCGGCAACCCGGGTGGCCAAAGCCAGGGTGGCGGGCGCCAGGACGAACCGGCGGATCAAGGCGCGGCGGGAAATCAAGCGGTTGCTAATTTCTGAATGATGCATGCGGGAATGATTACAGCTCTTCCACGGCTTCTGCAAGCCAGGCCTTTTGCCCCAAAAAACCGCGCCATACTTTGCCCTTGGCTGGAAGGCTCACGGCTTGATAGCCTTATCTCCGCTTGAAAACACCATCTGTTCATCACCTGGCTGGAGCCGGGATTTGGCTCCTTGGGTTTCACCTCGCCATCGGAGTTGTTCCGGGCCGGGCCGCCCAGGCAGCGCCGGCCATTACGGCTGATTTCTACCTCTCCCCCAGCGGGTCCGACCAATGGACAGGCCAGCTGCCGGAGCCGAACACGGGCAAAACGGACGGCCCTTTTGCCACGCTGGCCCGGGCCCGGGATGCCCTGCGCGGGTTGAAATCCCACACCAGCCGGGCCAGATCCTTCACCGTTATGATCCGCGGCGGGGAATATCGGCTGAGCGAGCCGTTCCAACTGGGGCCGGAGGATTCCGGGGTGGAGGGATTGCCAGCAACCTATGCCGCGTATCCCGGCGAGCAGCCGGTTTTCACCGGCGGCCGGATAATCCGTGGCTGGCGGCGGGGCGAAAAGAACCTCTGGCAGGCCGAACTCCCGGAAACCAAAACCAACCGCCAGGCTTTCCGCCAATTATTTGTCAACGGCCAGCGCCGGGAACGGGCGCGGTGGCCGGCGGAGAAATGGCTCACGGTGGCTGGCACAGCGAATTACAAGGAATCCGGGTGGGCCGGCGCCCTGAAAGGCCGGAATGACGACGAATTGGCGCGCCGTTCCTTCCGATTCCGTGCGGGCGATATCCGCCAGGGCTGGACCAACCTGGAAGATGTGGAAGTGGTGGTGCTGCAGTTCTGGATGGCGGCCCGGTTGCGCATCAAGGAGGTGGATGAGCGCCAAAGCTCGGTCCTTTTCACCGGGGGCAGCTGGCGGCCGTTGACCTGGTCCTTCGGCTATTACGTGGACAACGTCGCCGAAGGCTTGACCGCTCCGGGCAGCTGGTATCTCAACCGCCAGACCGGAGTGCTTTCCTACCACTCCCTGCCGGGTGAGGATTTGTCCCTGGCAGAGACGGTCGCCCCGCAAGTGGAGCAATTGGTGCGCCTGGCCGGCGAGCCGGATAAAGGGAAGTTTGTGGAGGAGGTTGTCTTTCGTGGTTTGGCTTTCCGCCACACGGCCTGGAACCTGCCCGATCCAGGGTATCATTATCCGCAAGCCGAGTTGCCTGCGCCCGCGGCGATCCAGGCCCTCGGCGCGCGCCGGTGCCGCCTGGAGGATTGCGAGCTTTCGCGGCTCGGCGGCTGGGGCATCGAACTGGGCCGCGGCTGCCAGGACAACCGCATTTCCCGCTGTTTGGTTGAGGACATGGGCGCCGGGGCGGTCAAAATCGGCGAGGCGGAGGAGCCTGCCAGCGACGTCCTGGAAGCGTGCCGGAACGAGGTGTCAGACAGCCGGTTCCGCGATGGGTGCAAAGTATATTTGGGCGCTCCCGCCGTCTGGGTGGGGCAGTCGGGCGGCAACCGGATCCGCCACAATGAGTTCGCGGGCCAGTTCATGTGGGCGGTATCCCTGGGATGGAATTGGTCCTATTTCCCCCTCACCCGCTCCCGGGGCAACCTCGTGGAAAAAAACCATATCCACGACTTGGGCACCGGCCCACTGGGCACCCATGGGGCATTGTATTGCCTGGGGGTTTCGCCGGGCACCGTGCTGCGGGACAACTACATCCACCACATCCACGCCGCCGAAGCCTGGGGCGCCGGCGAAGGCATCATCCTCGACAACGGCTGTGTGGGCATACTGGTGGAGAACAATCTGGTCCACGACGCGGAGGCCGGGGGCTGGGGCTGCAACTTCAACTGCCTGGGCAACATCATCCAGAACAACATATTCGTGAACGGCCGGGCCTACCAGCTGACCCGCTACGGCGACGCGCCCGGCGCCAACCCGCCGCCCAATGGGGAAGTCTTCACGCGCAATATCGTGGCTTGGCAAACCGGCCCGCTGATCAAGGAAAACGACTGGATTTCCTACGCGACGCTGTGGGATTACAACCTCTACTGGCAATCCCGCGGCGAGCCGGTCCGCTTCATGCGCCACACCTTCGACGAATGGAAAGCCAAAGGCTTGGATGCGCACTCCGTCATCGCGGATCCGCTTTTCGCCGATCCCGCCAAAAACGATTTCCGGCTGCGCCCGGATTCACCCGCCTTCAAGCTCGGCTTCCGGCCGCTGAACCTGGACGATGTGGGGCCGCGCCCTCGCCGGTGATGGTCCCTTGCCATTCAACGAAAGCCGATCCGGATCTCGGGCCGGAATAGCATTCATTGCACCACCGGGGGAATGGCAGCCAACCATCACTCTTTCCCGCCCGGGCTGAATTGAACCTGGCCAACGTGGGAACCCACGCTCAATTGGGGTGATCCGCTGGCCAGTGGGCGGCCCAAAATCGTAACGTGATCGAACCGGATATTTTGGACGTCATGGGCCGCATCGGCCCCGGCTAATTGCACCCGGTAGGAGCCAGGCTGGCCGGTGATGGCCACCTGGTTGAACCGCACATCCCTGACAAATCCCGGCGCCTGCTTGCGCATATATTGGTTTACCACCGGCTTGAGCCGGATGAATTCCCCCTGCCCTTCCCCGTGCAGGCGCACATCCTCCACGAGCACATGCTCCAGCCGCATGTCTTCGCCCGGCTCCAGCAGGAAAGGGGTCATGGTGAAGTGAATGATGTCCACATCGCGGATGGTGATATGGCGCATGAAAGCCGCCCGGCTTTCGTGCCCCAGCAGGAAAACCCGCGCCCGATCACACCAAAAAACGCAATGTTCGACCGTGATGTTTTCAACGTTGCTGTTGGGAGCGTTGAAATCCAGGCCTTTCATCGCCACGCAATCATCGTCACTGCGGATAAAGCAATCCGTGATCAGCACGTTTTGTGAATTGCAGGGATTGATCCCGTCATCGTTTTGCACACGCGAATTGCATAGCTTCACGTTGCGGATCACCACGTTGCGGCTGCCACGCGGCACGATGGTCCAATGGGAGGAGCCGCGGATGGTGATGCCGGATACCTCCACATTGGCGCCGGTGATCCCCAGCGTGACGCCATAAGGCCCCTTGCGCCATTCGTAATCGGAGCCATCCAGAATGCCCCGGCCGCAGATCTGGATGTTGTTTCCCCGGGCGGAAACCGCCCCCTTCACCACCGCCCCGCCCGCCAGGTATAGCGTCTGCCGGTTGGTCAGATGGATCAATCCAGCCTGGTGCTGGCCGGGGCCGAAATAAACGACCCCCCGATCATCCGCCTGGGGGGGATCCGATTCCAATGGGTTGGCGAACAACAAAAGCGGGCCTTTCCGGCCGTCCGGTTCAATGCTCAATTTGCGGGGGCCGGGAAGGGTCAGCAGGAGCGTGTGCTCATCCTCCAATTTGAAATCCACCGTTGGCGGCCGGACGGCCACCCCTTTCAGGGAACGGGTGGAAATGATGCGCACCACTGCCTGGCCAGCCAGGTCGAAGTTCGCAAAGGCGTAAGGCCCGCCGAAATCCCACTCCTTGCCCGCGAAAGGCGCATCCAACACCCGGGCCGTATAAACGTCCACCCCCCGGCCGTCTATGGATACCTGGTATTCGGCAGACTTTGGCTCATCCGCTGGAGCGGGATAGGTGACCACGGTGGCAGCCCGGGCGCCGGCCAGCGCAGCCAAAAAAATCAAGCCCGCCAGCGCGCCAGCCAGTTTCACCGGGCCACCATCGGTGGGAAGCTTCGTTTTTCGCGAGGATTTTCCAGGCCTCTTTTTCCCGGGCATGCCGGGTGTTCCGTGGCTCATCCCTCTTGGGCTGCGGCTTGGCCACTCCAGGAGATCGTGATTGTTCATGGGGCCGGATCTTAACCGATCCGGTTCCGGCAGGCACCTATTTTTCTTGGTCAGCTGGAGCCGCCTGCTGGTTCAAAGGCAGGGCCAGGGTAAAAACGCAGCCCTCCTCGGAGCTTTGTTTCAAGGCCAGCACGGCGCCGATCTGCGCGGCCAGCCGGCTGCTGATGGCCAGGCCCAGGCCGGAGCCGCCGGCCTTGGTGGAGGGCAAGGGACTGAACAGGCCGGCTTGCACCGCCGAGGACAGGCCAGGCCCGGAATCGCAAACCTCAAACCGTAATTGCAGGTTATCTCCCCGGCCCCGCAATACGACCGGCCGCCCCAGCGGCGTGGCTTCCACCGCGTTCTGGGCCAGGTTTTCCAAAATCAGCAAAACCAGGTTGGCTTCCCGATTGCCCAACACCGCCAGGCCTTCTCCCTGGGCTTCCCAAATGACGCCGCGGACCCGCGCCAGGGGTTGGATGCGGGCGGAAACCAGCTCCATGATCTCCTCCAGGTTGATCTCGTAACCGGCCAGGCGGGTATCCTCACGCAAAATGCGCACCACCTCGTTCACCAGGGTGTGCATGCGCCGGGTGCTATCGATGGCGTGCTGCCAATCGCCGCTGGCTCCGTCGCGGTTTTCCGGGGAAACGAAATTCATGAGGGCCGATAGCGGATTCCGCAAGCCATGGATCAAATGGGCCGTGACGGAGCCGATGGCGGAAGTTTTCGCGGCGAGGGTCAGCTCCTGGTTGGCGCGGGTGAGGCTGGCCGTTCGTTCCGCCAAGAGCTGGTTGGCCCGGTGCAGGCGCCGGAAGGCCCACCACAGCCCACCGAGGATGACCAAGCCACCGGCACTGAACACCCCCAAACCATGGCGCAACAAGGACCGGTCCAGGCGCTGGAACTCCAGGCTGACCGGCTGGCCGTTGATAAAAAACTCGGCAATCCCGGAGAACGTCTGATTGTCCCGCTGGCCGATGGGAATGATAACCTGCAGCACCTCCGCCAATGATTTGGTGGAGGCCTCGGGGCCGGTGAAAACCTGGTTATAAGGAAGGTGGGCTAACAGCCGGCTCACGCAAGTCTGGCGGCGAACCGCCGCCAGATCTTCAGGGCCAAGCTGCCCCTCAACGGCATCTCCAGGGAATGCGGTTTGGAACGATCCATCCGGCTCGTATAGGCGCACCGCCAAAACGTCCTTGAGCTTGGAAGTCTCCAACACCACTCCCAACTGAGCCAGGGAATCTTCAGGCATTCGGCCCAGGATGGGTTCCGAAGAATACTGCCGCATGAGGGCCACGGCCTTGAGCACCTCGCTGTCCCGGCCCAGGATTTGCTCCCGGATTTTTTGCCGCAAATGATAACTGACCAGAAACTGGGCGGCTCCGAAAATGATGACCACCAGCGCACTGACAGCCGCCGGAGCCAGCCAGGCGCTGCGTTTCCGAACCGTGGGAGGCGATGCTTCAGCCATGGGCGGATTGCTGGTATCCACAAGCTCGATTGGTTAAAACTCCCATTCCAATCCGCCCCAAATGCGGTTCACCGCATATTCCTCATACAGTATATTCGCCATCGAAGTTTCAAATTCATACTCGGCAAACAGCTTGAGCGATTTGAACAATTGCTTTTCGGTGCAGGCGCTCAATGCCACCAGGTTTTTCTGCCGCAGCCGGGGATCATCCACTGCGACGGTCTGGAATGGGTAAAGGTAGTGGGAAACTTTGGCCTGCACCCTGGCCTCCCAGGTTTTTGACCGGTAGCGGATCTGCTGGGAAACCAGGAAACGGCTGTAATTAAAATAGTCGGGGCCGTTGTCCAGGCTGGCGGTATAAGCCAGCCGGGTTTTGGCCAGCCACCGCCGCCGCGGATCCAGATAATGATTCACACCCACCACCGCCTCATTTTGATAATACGCCAGGCTCTCCCCTTCCAGCGTGGCGCCATCCCTGGCCAATTGCAGGCGGGTATCGTAAGGGCGGTAACGGAATTCATAGCTGGTGTAAAGCAGCGACCGATAGCCATAATTATGGCCCAGCAGCAGTTTGGGGCCAGCCTCCCAATAATCATCCAACGGTTCTTCGTACAACTGGCGCGCCCCATTTAACGTCAGCTCCACGTAGTTGCTCCCAAAGGCTGCCCGCAGCCCCGGCTCCAAACCGATCCGCTGCCCCTTGGCCAGCACCGAACTCAGCTCCGTTTCCGAGGTGGAGGAGTCAAACATCTGATTCTGGTATAAATAATTCACCCCCAGGGAAGCCCGCCAATTGGAGGACAGTTCTTTTTTGAACTGCATTTGGGCAATCCAAGTCTGTTCCTGGTCGATGACTTGAGAGGACAGGTAACGGAAATCCTCGCCGTAAACATAGATTAGGAATTCATCACCCTGGCTGGAATTCCGAAAAACCAGTAAATCCAATCCCGAGGCGAAAAACGGGCTGCCTTGAACGTTAAAGGAGCTAAGCGCCACATTATCCTTATAGCCCATCCCGGTCCGCAAGCTGACCGAATGATCCCAAAACGACTTGGGTGGCAGGCTCAGATCCTGAGCAAGTGGCTCAAAGGCGGATAAAAACCATCCGATCATGACGCCCGTTGCGGCCAAGATCCGTAAGTTGCCCAATCTGGATTGGTTAGCCATCGTTCTGAATCTCATTCAAAAGCCGCCGCTGGATCCATCATTCCTTCCCCGCCAAAAAAAAACCAAGTGATCCTGCTGCAGATCACTTGGCCATTCTTACCTCTTGTATGAATCCAGAGCCAGCCAAACTTGCTTCAACAAGCCTTAGTCCTGGCCCTTGCGCTTCTGCTTCGCCGCTTGGACCTTCTCCTTGGCTTCATCCAGGATCTTATCCCGGTTGTTTTTGAATTCCGTGCGCAAGGCCTCAATGGTGGCTTTGATTTCCTGGCGGGCGGTCTCATGCTTGGCGCGCATGTCTTCCATCTGGGCCATCAGTTTTTCACGCAGTGCCGCTTTTTCTTCGGTCGTGAGGTTTTTCATTTCCTCAGCAATTTTTTTCTGCTGTTCGATGAATTTTTCACGCGCAGCCTTGAAAGCCTCGATCTTGGTCTTCACATCCTCCGGCATCCCTTTTCCAGCATCTGCCGGTTTGCCCATATCATCCGGCTTGGTTACATCCGGTTTCCCACTCCCGGGAGTGCCGTTTTGCATGCCAGCCGGATCAGCCGCCATCACCGCCATATTGAGACCGAAGCCCAACGCCGCCAGCACAATAATTTTCTTGATCATATTCACCTTCCTGTTGCTTTTTATTCTTTATTCCATCCGCAAACACCACTCAGATATTTGCTCGTTACAACCGTAAAAGAGCAGATAGTGTGCCGACTGGTTGATTTTTTCGTTTCGTGCTGATTTGGAATGGTTTACGCAAACCATCAAACCACCCCCATGGCCAGTGCAACTAATAATTGGGCGCCTTCACCCAGCGGGATTAGCCTTTTGGGGTAAATTCACCAATTCCCGCGGATTTTCGTGTTGTCGGTGCCTTCCGTGGTTAAAAACCATTTCAACATGTTCTGGCCCAATGAAATCCGAATTCAGCCCCGTTCCGCCCTGGCCAGCATTTGGTTTACGATCCCCCCCAGCGCCCCAGCCCCGAAGGGACGGCATAACGTGGGGCGTTGGCATTTCAATTCACCCCGGTTCGTCCAACGCGGGCGGATCTGGGGCGTTGGTGTTTCAATCCGTTCGATTATTCCGCCCCTTCAGGGCTGGCGGTGGGTTATTGCACGGTTTTACCCAGGGCGATGCCCTTGAACCCAGGGCGATGCCCCATAAGCGCTAACTTGTTTTGTTGACCTCCGAATTGGC
>CAYPCQ010000194.1:0-12521 GCA_964409245.1 uncultured Verrucomicrobiota bacterium | reverse complement strand
CCATACCACCCACCTGGTTTATCTGTATATCTTTTAATGATACGTTGTACTAGGCTGGCTTGATGGTCAAACCCTGGGCCTCCCCACTACTCCAGACGCAAGCGATAAAACCGGGTTTGATTGGCTTTGAGAATGGGGTCGTAAACGTCGATTGTCGCTTTGGTACTAGTGGGAGGGAAGTTGGTCAAAACGTTCCACGATGTCTGGGATAAAGTGTCCAGGTAAAGCACCGAACATCCTTTGCCGGGAACGGAATAAAACTGCAGCCAGACGTTTCCAGAATCCAAGCCGGCGTATTCAATCTTGTAGGCGCTTTGAGGGTCGCGCGGATTGGTTCCGAGCAGGAATTCCTGGTAATTGGAAAATCCGTCACCATCGGCATCCAAGGCTGCATCAGCCGGATTGAAAGGATCCAGCCCATAGTATAATTCCCAATCGTCGGGCAGGCTGTCTCCATCATGGTCCACCTTGGCGCCGTTGTTCCTGCGTCCGGCCGAGGGTAAAGCAGCCACCCAATTTGTGGGTTCGTTTCCGTAGAGGAAGGCATCCTTGCGCTGTAGAGAATAGCCTGAGGCTTTGGCCGAGGTGGGCCAAGGGCTGGCATCGAGGTATTCGATTTTATCCACCGTCACATACGGGACCAAGCCGGTATTATTGTGCAAAATACCCTGCGTCAGATCCGGAGCTTCCAATTTGATGGATTCCCCGTTGTTGCTTAATTTGCCGGTGTATGGCCCGTAGATGGGAATGCCCTCGCCCACATTAAACCGAGTGCGGAAAGATGATAATTGCTTCGCATCGGTTCCTGGATCGAAACCCACCACCAGCAGATACCCCCCCGGAGGCAGGCTGACATTCTGGGGAAAGTTAAAATCCACCGCGGCCCGGATCCGCCACGTATTGGTGGGTTCCTGCACATTGTATAGCGGCACATTGGTGGAGGTGATATTCATCAACTCGATATACTCGTCCTGCGTATTGTCCGTGGTGGTCCCAGCCAGCAGGGCCGGATCGTACATCACCTCGTTGATGACCAGCGGCCCGATGACCGGCGGGGCATTGGACGCTCCTTTGCCGGATCGGAATTGCTCCACGGTGGCCGGATTGTCCAAGCCAAACGTGCGCCGGGTGAGCGGGACATAATCCACTCCCACACTGGTGGCCAAACGCCCGAAACTGACGCCATTGAAAGCCGGATCCAAGTGCGCCTCTCCGCGGAATCCATACAAATTGCCCGAGGCATCCGCCGAGGACAAATAGACCGAGTCGCCCTCTGAAGAATTGAGCTGGAAAGAGGTCGCCGAGTTGGTGCTCCCAAACTGGTTTTCATAGAAAACCGCGTATCCCTTGGCCGAAAGCAATGTCCCGTCTGGAATGCGGAATTTTTTCCAGTTAGCAGGGCTGTCGCTCAGGAACCACCCACCGATGGGAATATCCTGGGTGGTGGGATTATACAACTCGATGGCATCCTCCAAGGGGGGATCGGTATGGGTCAACAATTCGTTGATCAGCACGTTTTCCAGCGGCAGAAAATTGCTCGCGCCGGGCGTCGAGGATTTGGGGAAGCTCACCGGATACGAACCACCGTCAGGCAACCGCCCTTGGGATACCCCGAGTGCCTGGATACCGAAATGCAGGCCCTCGATCATGCCAGCAGCCGAATAAAGCGCTATGTAGGAACCGTTTTTCGACAATTTGAACGACACATGATTGGCCCCCTGCTCAGGGGTTCCGTCTGCGACAATCTTCTGGAAGGCTTCACTGCCGGTGCCAATAAAACTCAAGTTGGGGATGCGCGACTGGGTCGGCTTGGTGAGATCGTCAGTCAAATACAAACCGCCCATGGCGACCGGATCGGCTTGCGGATTGTATAGCTCAAACCAGTCGGCCCCAGAGGCGGGATCCGCCATCCATTCGTTAATTTTCAAAGCCGTAGCAGACCCGATTTTGGCTTCCACATTAGCGCTCTGGCGGGTGGGTGTGCACAGCGTCCAAGTCGGCCCTCCCGAGGGGATGCGGCCAATGGATTTGTCATCCAACTGCATTCCGAAAACTACCGAGTCCACTAGAGCGCCCGCGCGATCATAAAAATACACGGCATCACCGCCGCCATTCAGCCCGAAACCGGTATTCCAACCGGAGGCTGCGGTTTGGTCGTCAAAATACAAAAGCGTGTAACCTTGGGCGGGAATGCTGGTGCCTTCCGGAAAGACGAAAGCGCGAATACTATTCGTAACGGTGGTCACACTCATGCCGGACAAATTCACTGCCGTGGCGCCTGGATTATAAAACTCGACCCAATCAGGAGCGCTTCCGCTCAGTTCCCGAATGGTCACATTCCGTGCCAGAACCTCGTTTATTTTGACCGTATTTTGACCAAAAACCACCCCTCCCGCCAGGCCGGTTGCCAGCCAGGGTGTCAATCCCAACCATCTTATCGTTACAAACCATTTCATAATTCAGTAATGTTACAGGCCCGTTACAAAAGCAAGTTTCACGCCACCTTGTCGAACAAAAACCCGAAAAACGCGATCCGCCCCCTCGCGCCAAGTGCTTTCCGCCAGAAATCTGCTATTCCCCCGGAAAACGCAGCTGTCGGGGAGTTAAGATCAGGGAAATGCAATCCACCAACCCATCATTATAAGTGCCGTTGACCCGGGTAACGACCACCAGCACTTCGACTTTGCGGGTTCCAGCGGGCAAAAGGCCGGTAGTGGAGCGTAGCAGCAGTTGCGTGTCGTAATTACGATCCGTGAGGGTGACCGGGCCGATGCTTATCTGGCCGGTGGGAACCCCGTCGGCCTTCTTGAAAACCGCTTCCACCTTGGCGTTGTCTTCCTGGCCCTTAATGCCGCCCAAATATGCGGAGAGCTTATACTTGACCTGCCCGGCATCGATCAGCGGAGCCAAGTCCGCCAGGATGATCGTCTGGAAAGCGGTGGATACCGCATTACTGGGACCACCCACAAAAAACTGCTTTCCTCGATTTTCAGGCCCCAAATTGGTAAGCGTGGGGAAACCACCCGGCATGCCATAAGGCAAAACCGTCAGCCGGTTTGAAATATCCCAGCCCGGGATCTCCACCTGGGAATAACTGCTCAAAGCTGCATCACCAGCTTCAGCATCGCCATTAATAAGCAAATTGTTATTCAAAAGGGGACTTCTCAACAGCGCGGCCATCGCCTCCGCCACGGGAGGGGCGGCGAGTTTTTCCTGGGCTTGGGCGGCCAGGTTTGAAACCGTTTCGCTGGCTTTGGCTGCGGCAGCAGCCAGCTGGTTGGTGGTGTCCTCCATGGTTTTGGCAGCCAGTTGCCCGGCCGGCGGAGGCAGGAGGCCGGGAATCGGATTGCCACTGCCCATCTCCGTCTTGACGGCATTGGCCACACTTGGCGGCGGCACCATGGCAACCTCTTCCTTGCTCTCCTTGCCCGGGACCGGTTTGGTCTCCTCAGGCTTTGTTTCTGCTGGCTTGGATTCTTCAGTCTTCGCAGCCGCAGCGGGGTTTTCCTCTGGTTTGATGACACTGGGCTTCACTTCAACCGGTTTATTTTCTTCAGGCTTTACTTCCGCTGGCTTTGCCTCCGCCAATTTGGTTTCCTCAGGCTTGATTTCAGCAGGTTTTTTTTCTTCCGGCTGCGCTTGGATCTCTTTGGCAGGTGGATTAATAGTGCTGGGTCTGGCATCCGAAACCAGCAAGGACATGGAAATCTGCACGACAAACGCATCATAATCGCCACTCCCATGGGCTGAGGAAAGGCGATTGAGCGTGGGAAAATCCCGTGAAGTGGTAGCACCCGCCAGATAGATGGCACCGCGATCATCCACGGCCAAACCAGCGGCTTGGTCTATCCCCGAGCCGCCCATATAGCTCGCAAACAATAACTGGTGATCCTTGGCGCTTAATTTGGCCACGAAAGCATCCCAAGCCCCACCACCATAGGAATGCTGAACCGGAACCACCACTGGGAAATTGGTGGAGGAGGTCAAACCGGCCAGGTAAATGTTGTCTTGGGCATCGATTGTGGCCACCGCCACCTCCTCGCCACTGCCACCCAGGTAAGTGGAGTATGTCAGTTTATCGCCTCCGGCACTGAGCTGCGAGATAAACACATCCCGGACTCCATCCAGCATCGGTTGCCAAGGCTTCACGGTTGGGAAATTGATGGAGGAGGTATCGCCAGAAACCAAGACTGAGCCTTTTTTATCCACCGCAATGCTCCGCCCGATATCATTATCCGATCCGCCCAAATAGGTGGAATAAACCAGCGCACTGCCCTCGGGATTGAATTTGGCCACGAAAGCATCATAACCACCCTGGTATTTGGGGATCAAAGCGTGGCGGATCGGAAAATCGGCTGAGGAAGTATAGCCGGTCACATAGGCATTGCCTTCGCGGTCGGCGGCCACTCCGATGGCGCAGTCAAAAGGTCCGCTGCCACCCAGGTAGGTGCAATACTTCAGAGCTCCGCCGGCCTCCAGCTTGGCCACGAAGCCATCGATGCCTCCGGCATTGGCGGGCTGGAATGCTTTCGCCACCGGCAGGTTGGTGCTGGAGGTATCGCCAGCCACATAAATTTTGCCGCTTTCATCAACCGCCACCCCGGCAATTTCATCATTGCCACTCCCGCCCAGGTAGGTCGAAAAAATCAAACTGGAGCCGCTGGCATCCAATTTGGCTAAAAAGCCGTCCTTGCCCCCCCCTCCGAACATGGGTTGACAGGCATTTTGCACTGGGAAATCAGCGGAAGAAGTGACGCCCCCCACAATGGCGCAACCTTGGCGATCCACGGCAATTCGAAACGCCCGATCCTGCCCGGATCCGCCAATAAAAGTGGCATAAACCAGCCGGGCTTCCTGGGTATTGATCTTGGCCACGAAACCATCGTAGCCACCGCCATGTGGCCGGGCAGAGTTCAGGGTGGGGAAATCAGCGGAGGTGGCATGTCCGCACACATAAATACAAGCGGCATCATCGGTCACGATGCTATAGGCTTGGTCGTCACCTGAACCTCCCAGAAAGGAGGAAAACTGCATTACGGGATCGATCACCAAACCCAGGCCGGGATTGAAGCGGCCCAATGCAAAGGCAATTTCCCATGATTGCGAACCGGCGGGGCCCCGGTGGATCGTGAAAGCCGCATCCACCGGCTGGCGGTCCGCGCCTGCCGCCTGGTAGGCCACCGGTTTCCGATGCACCAGACAGCGGCTCCCGACGTTGATTTCGAGGTCGCCCCGGTCATTGAGGGCCACTTGGTCCGCCCCGTAAATCCCCAAACGGATGTGGGCGGGGTCGGCCCCAGCCGCCAGCTTCAGGTCGTATTCGAGCGAGCCATCCTTTCCGTAATATACGGCGGCCACTCCCGGATAAATTTCAGGGCACTGGATCCTGGAAAACAGTGGAATATTAGTCTGCCAAAGGCTGGCCTCAGATCCACCCAGGTAGTTCAGGCGCCCGGGAGCGTTTTCCACTCCTTCTGGCTCGTGCTGACTTTCCGAGCCCAGGAATTCCAGCCGTAAAACAGCCGGTTCCGCTTTGCCTTCAGCGGGCGCAAAGCGGTAAATCGTTTCGTTCTTTTTCACCACCAAGGTTGCGCCAGCCTGGCGAACTTGGAAATATTTTTGGCCGTTTGCTGGATTTTCCCGGGCTTCAAAACCCAGCGGCATTTGAAAACCGCGCGCAACAAAGCTCTCCGCAGGCGCACTTGGGACTGGCTGGTTCAGTTTCTCCCCACCGCCCATGGCCGCCACCGGCCAAATCAAGCACGAACCACCCAGCAAAGGGCCCACGAATCGAAAAATTACGCGTTTAATATTCATCGGCAAATCCATCTTGATCGCTCAAGGACGCCGCCACTGGGCACCCTTCCGCCGTTGTTTCTCCTCGTCGATTCAACCAAATCACCCCATCCAACACAAGCCTGAAGCGCAGTCCACCAAGGGCTGTTCCGCATCCCTGCGCATCAATGCCCGAAGGGGTGGGTTCCCCAAGCACCCGCCTGAACGAGCCTGGAAAAACAGGGGCACAAGCGGCAAAGGCGTGAGTGGGGCGCTTGCTTAAATGCAATTCCAGCCTATATTGGCTTTGCAAACCCAAAAGCGAAAGGATGCCGTTATGCCATCTGCAAAACTCAAAATCTATTTGGACTCCCACCACGTCAAGTATGTCACCATCCGCCACTCCCCGGCGTTCACGGCCCAGGAGGTGGCGGCGTCAGTCCACTTGTCCGGCAAGGAACTGGTCAAGAGCGTCATGGTGTGGGTGGACGGCAAAATCGCCATGGTGGTCTTGCCGGCCAATCGCAAAGTAATCCTCCAGGACCTTCGCGCGCGCCTGAACGCCAAGGAGGTAAAATTCGCCACCGAGGCCGAATTCAAGAATCAATTCCCGGATTGCGAGACTGGAGCCATGCCTCCGTTTGGCCACCTGTATGGAATGGAAATTTATGCCGCTCCCAGCCTGGCGGAAGATACCTTGATCGCCTTCAACGCCGGCACCCATGCTGAAGTGATCCAGATGGCCTATGGCGATTTCGAGCGGCTCGCGCAACCGAAGATTATCCATTTTACCACCTGATGGCTCTGGCGGCCAGGCGGCCGCGGAATTGCAGAGATAGTGGAGCCAACAGCCCACTTGCCAGGTGGGTGGGCCGGAACCGGCCAGGTCCGACGAGTCCATACTCGCTTGCGACACCTGGACACCTGTGCCCTTCCGGCTGGAAGCTTGACGAAGACGATATAAAATGCTTGCGTTGGATGCCAGCAAACAAACTGCAACGCTGGACTAATGGCGCAATCATTCATGCTTATCCTGGCCAGGCTGCGGAGGATCATTTCCTCCGGCAGGCTCGCGCTCGTGGTGGGCATGGGCTTGGTTTGGTTTGGGTTCCTGGCCGCCGGCTGCAATCGCCGATCTTCGGCGGCGGACAACTCCCCTCCCTCTGAATTTGACAAAGTTCTGGCTAAAAAAAGCAAGAAATGGACCAATAGCCTGGGGATGATCTTTTCCGTGACCAAAAACAATGTGTGGTTCTGCATATGGGAAACCCGGGTGCGCGATTACCAAGTCTTCGCCGAAGCCAACAAACGCTTCGATAACACGGCTGAAATGTGGGTTTTACGCAATACCGGATGGGCCTGCCTGCCCGGATTCAACTGGCGGAATCCCGGCTTCCAGCAGGGCGAAAGCCATCCCGTGGTGGGGATTAGCTGGGACGATGCCAAGGCGTTTTGCGAATGGCTTACCCTCAAGGAGCGCCGGGAGGGATTGATCCACTCCAACCAAACCTACCGGCTGCCCAAAGACATCGAGTGGAGCCTGGCCAACGGTTTTGGCATGTATCCCTGGGGCGACCAATGGCCGCCGGGCAAGGCGGCTGGCAATATTGCCGGCCGGGAGGCCCGCGACCAGGATTGGCCGGAAACCAACCAGGTCATTGAGGGTTGGGTGGATGCTTTTCCCCGCACCGCCCCGGTGGGGAGTTGCCAGGCCAACTGGTATGGTCTGTATGATTTGGCTGGCAACGTCAACGAATGGTGCGAGGATTGGTACAACAAAGACTTGAATTGGACGAGCCTTCGCAATAAATATCCGCACTTGAACAACGATTTTGGCGGCTTTCAGATGCGGGTAGTGCGGGGCGGTTCATGGTGCAGCATCGCCCGGGAAAGCCTTTATACTCTCTGCCGCGATGCCGGGACGCCAGATCTCCGCTACAGCCACACCGGTTTCCGGTGCGTGTTGGAGGTGTCGGATTAAATGATTAAATAGTTAAATTAAATGAAGTCAGACAAAGCAATCAAACGAACCGTGCTGGTCATCCTCAAGAATCGCTTCAACCCAAGCGAGCAGGTTCGCTTCGTGGAAATCCAATGCGACGCCAAGGGCAGCATCCTGGAGGAGAAACTCCTGCGCTCCGAACCCCTCGAGGCGCGGTTTGACGAAGTGTGGCAAAATGATGAAGGCAAACAATCCGTGGGCCATTGCAACCGCTTCAAACGGTTCTATCGGCATGCCCTCGAAAAAAAGGCCTGATGAACATTCTGCGGCTGGACAGCGGAGACGCCTGGATCGATGCCATCACCAACTTATGGTGCCAGCGTCTTCAGCAGCAGCCTGCCTTGCGGTTGGGATTAACGGTGGAAGCCTCCTTGCTCCCGGTATTCGACGCCATGGCCGCCCAATGCCGCCGGGGGTTGGTTTCCTTCCAACAAGCCGAGGTTTTTTCCCTCGCTGAATACGGGAGCGGACCCGTTCAAGCACCGGTCTCCTGGGGCAGCCTGATCCGGAAGCATTTGATTGAACGCATTGATTTGCCCATCAGCCAATTCCACCTGATGGATCTGGAGGAAGTGGGCCGCAACACCGCCGACCGCCACTTTGAAGCCGCCTTGAAAACGGGTTTGGATCTGGTTTTAGCCGCCATCGGCACGGATGGCCATTTGTGCCTCAACGAGCCGGAATGCGGCGAATCCAGCACGATCCGCCGCGTGATCCTGAACCAACCCATGCTCCGCGCCGCAGCCAAGTTGTTTGGGGTCGGCCCCTACCCGGCCTGGGGGGTCACCGTCGGCCTGCGGCAGCTGAAAGACGCGGGCGAATTGTGGCTATTGGCCCAAGGCCGTGATAAAGCCGATGTCGTGCGCCGGGTGGTTCAAGGAGAAATCAGCGCCACGGTGCCGGCCTCCTTGATGCGCAAACATCCGCGAAGTTATATTTTCGTCGATCACCTGGCGGGCCTCTACCTGTGCGACCCATGAATATTTCGCGTCTGGATGAAATTATGGCCGGGGTTTGCCTCAAATGCCCCATTTGCCGCCGCGCCCGCCGCAAGCAGCGCGGCCTTGCCCACACCCTGGTCAAAAAGCTGGAAGCGGACATCTGCCCGTTTTGCCGAGCTTACCAAAGGGTTTATGGCCGGCCGGCTCACGCCCCCAGGGACGACGATCAAAAGCCCGGAGTGAAGTAAAGGGATCCCATGGGGTACACGCGAAGTTACTTGGAATCCCTGGCGGGAGACCGGCCGGTGGAGGTTTTACCCTTGGTGGACCACCTCCTGCGCGATGCCATCCAAGTCCAGGCCAGCGATATCCATATCGAGCCATGGGAATTCGATGTCATGGTCCGGCTGCGCCTGAACGGCGTGCTCACCGAGCTGGTCCGGCTGCCGCTGGACCTGATGGAAAAAATCTCCGGGCGCATCAAGGTCATGGCCAACCTGGTCAGCTACCAGACCGGCCTGCCCCAAGACGGGCACGCCGGCACCTCCCCGGAAATGGGCGGGGTGCAGCTGCGCATCTCCACTTTCCCCACCACCCGGGGCGAAAAAATCGTCATCCGCCTGTTCGATCCCCGCAATCGCTCCTTCGATTTGGAGAAGCTGGGCTTCGAGCTGGACACCCTGCAGCGGTTCCTGCACCTGTTGTCACGCCCGAGCGGTTTGATCCTGCTGACCGGCCCCACCGGTTCCGGCAAAACCACCGCCATTTACGCCGCGCTTTGCCACCTGATTCACAAAGCCGGCAGCACCATCAGTGTCAGCACCGTGGAAGACCCAGTGGAATTCAACCTGCCGATGGTCAGCCAGGCCCAGATCAATACCGCCCAGAATTTCACTTATCCCGTAGCCTTGAAATCGCTCCTGCGCCAGGATCCACAGGTGCTTATGATCGGCGAAATCCGGGATCCAGAAACCGCCTCGATCGCGGTCCAAGCCGGCCTTACCGGCCACCTGGTCATCAGCACCATCCACAGCGGCAGCACGGCGGGTGTTTTCGCCCGCCTGATGCACATGAGCCTGGAACCGTT
This sequence comes from uncultured Verrucomicrobiota bacterium, assembly GCA_964409245.1. Taxonomy (GTDB): domain Bacteria; phylum Verrucomicrobiota; class Verrucomicrobiia; order Limisphaerales; family UBA1319; genus CAIMWS01. Next base: position 2,716 of record CAYPCQ010000194.1, on the reverse strand, counting down.
TTTGCTGGCCTCCAGCATCAGCGGCGTGCTGGGGTTGCGCCTGGTGCGGATCAATTGCCCGGATTGCGCCCAGCCCTACCCGCCCGAGCCGTGGCTGCTGCGCCAGCTGCCCAAGGAGGTCGCGGACACGGCCAATTTCCGCCAGAGCGTGGGATGCCCGGCGTGCGTTTACACTGGTTTTGCCGGACGCGCATCCATCACCGAGCTGCTTTTGACCAACGAAGCCGTCCGGGATGTGGTCATCCAAAAATCCCCGACCCGCACGATCGAAAACGTAGCCGTGGAAAACGGCATGAAGACCATCTGGCAGCATGGCTTGCGGCGGGTTCTGGACGGCCAGACACCATTGTCCGAGATCCTGCGGGTAGTGGCCGCCGAACAGCTCTAAAACGGAAATGTCCTGGACCCTCATTGCCTGGTGGCTGTTCGGATCGCTCTGCAGCCTGAACCTCGGCATCTTGATGTGGCAAACCTGGGCTGGCTGGCGGTTTCCCTTGCACCGGCGCCAGGATATGGCAGCGGCTGCCGCCGCAGCTACCATACTAAAACCACTCAAAGGCCTGGATTCCGAAACCGGGCGCTGCCTCCAGAGTTGGATGGAGCAGGATTTCGTGGGTCCTGTGCAATTTCTTTTCGGCGTGGCAGTGCCGGACGATCCGGTTTGCCAGCTAGTCCGCGAGTTGCAAGCAGCCCACCCCGGGCTGGATATCCAGCTAGTGATCTGCCCGGAAAGTTTTGGGCCGAACGCCAAGGTTTCCACCTTGATCCAGCTGGAGGGTTTGGCCAAACATCCCGTCGTGGTGATCAGCGATGCTGACGTGCTCGTCCCGCCCGATTGCTTGCGCCAGTTGCTGGCTGAATTCCACGATCAGCAGATCGGCCTCGTCAATTGCTTCTACGCCCTGGCCAATCCCGCCACCACCGCCTTGCGCTGGGAAGCAGTGGCCATCAATGCCGATTTCTGGAGCCAAGTTCTCCAAAACCTCACTTTCGCCGAGATGAACTACGCCTTGGGTGCCGTGATGGCCATTCCTCGGGATACTTTGCGGGACGTCGGCGGTTTCCGGGCTGTGGTTGATTACCTGGCGGACGATTATCAGCTGGGCAACCGGATTTTCAAGCAGGGTAAAAAAATCGTCCTCAGCCCGGTCGTAGTTGAATGCTGGACCCCGCCCCAAAGCTGGCGGCAGGTTTGGATCCACCAGCTGCGCTGGTCCCGAACCATCCGGTTTTGCCACCCGGTTGGTTACGGATTAAGCGTCCTCAGCAACGCCACCCTCTGGCCGCTGCTTTGGCTCGCCTGTTGTCCGGGTCCGCTCCCCGCCGCAGGGCTGGCCGCCAGCCTGATCCTGCGTGCCGCATCTGCCGCCTGGCTTCAATTCCGCCTGACGCGCCACTGGGCTCACCTGCCCCACGCCTGGCTGGCTCCGGTGAAAGACCTCCTCGCTTTCGCCCTTTGGCTCATATCCTGGGCCGGCCGCGAAGTGATTTGGCGGGGCCAGCGGTTCCGGATCCAGCACCGTGGCCGGCTCCAAAGGGAAAATTGACGGCCACTGGCCATCCTCCCGGTTAAAAGAAATTCTTAGGAATACACATCCAAAGCGTCCCCACAATGGACATGCTCACCGAAAAGACCACCAACCGTTGAAAGATAGCGTTAAAACGGTTCAGGGTTCTTTCTAAATCTTCCTGCGCGACTTTGACAATCCGCTCCAGGCCGTCCTCCAGGCAGCCGGCCATCGCGCTGGTGGCAATGATGCTTTTCTGACCGGCCTCCAGCAGGCGCACCTGGCTGAAGGCAGCCTCAAAAGAGCCGTGCTGAACGAACACCGGCCGGGCGTTCAGGAAATCTCTCCGCACCACCGAATTCCCCACCGCTTCCGCGGCGTATTCTAATATGCGGAGGACTTCTATGCCTCCCGTTTTGAGCAACAGGCTGAAAGTGCCGAAAAAAAGCACCTGCGAAAGCCCGAGGACCACCTCCCGAGCCATAGGAAACTGCAGCGCCCCCCAATCCCGGACATTTGCCAAAGCCGGCACGCGCGCCACCCCGTAGATGGCCAAAGCCAGAAATCCCAGCTGGGTGCCGAAACCCAGAAAAGTTTGCCAGGCCGCGCCATACGCGCCGAAGTAAACCATGATCACCATGCGCGCCAGCCATCCGAACAAAATGATCAGCAGCGGATACAGCCACACACTGCGCACCAGCGCCAGCGTGGGATTGATCCGCAGGCAGCATTCGTGCAAAAAACGGAACGCTTCCACCAGCCGGCCGCTGGCCTCCCCCGCGTGCAGGACCGGCAGAAAAAAGTGAGGCAGCCGGCGCCGGTGCGGCTCCAGCGAATCGGCGATTGAAATCCCCCTGCCACAGGCATCGATCACGTCCTTGAGGCACCGGTCCAACTGCGGATCCTGGACCAGGCGGCTCGCCTCCAAAGCCGCCACCGGCGCCAGTCCGGCCGAAAGGCAATTCGCCATGGAATAGCTGAACCACCCCAGATTACCGCAATCGACTTTCATCATCGCCACCAGCTTGACTGGGACTCCCCGCTCATCAACATAGAAATCTTTGCCGTGTTCCTGCGGCAGACAACGGATCTTCCTTTTTCAGGCATATTCCCCGCGTTGATTGGTTTGGACTTAATCGAAATGGGATTTTTACCTGAATTCCACCCGGTTTTTATACACTCTATGAGGTGAGCAAGGCGGGATCGAT
>CAYPCQ010000193.1:9476-12645 GCA_964409245.1 uncultured Verrucomicrobiota bacterium | reverse complement strand
CTCACCTGGGCCAATCCCGCCGATATCGTTTATGGGACGGCCCTGAGCGCCGCCCAGCTCAATGCTTCGGCCAATGTCCCCGGTGCCTTCGTCTATTCGCCAGCGGCGGGAGCGGTCCTCAATGCGGGGAATGCCCAAGTGTTGAGCGTGACGTTCACTCCGGCGGACGCGGCCAATTACGCCCCGGCCACCACGACGGTGAGCCTGGCGGTCAATCCCGCGCCGCTGACCATCACGGCCAACAACGCCAGCAAGACCTATGGCACCACGGCCACCTTTGCCGGCACGGAGTTCACCGCCTCCGGATTGGTGAACGGCGATACGGTGGCCAGCGTGAAGCTGGCCAGCCCAGGGGCCGTGGCCACGGCCACGGTGGCTGGATCGCCTTACGCTATTAACGCCAGTGACGCCACCGGCAATGGTTTGGGCAATTACACGATCACGTATGCCCCCGGCACGCTGACCGTCATTCCGCTCGTCACCGCCCATCACCTCAGCGTTTCAGTTGTGCCGGCCAGCCCGGCGGCGGGTTCGGTGGTGGCGGTGGTGGCGCAGTTGATGGATGCCGGAGGCCAGGCAGTGGCGCTTGCGGGGCAGGTGGTGGACTGGTCGAGCACGGGGGGGGGATCGTTCAGCGCGGCGAGCAGCACAACGGACGCCAGCGGGAGCGCCACGGTGATGTTCACGACAAGTTTGACGCCCGGGACGGTCCACCAGGTGACGGCGGCCAGCGGGACACTCACGGGTGTCAGCGCCGCCTTGGTGACCGATGGCGGGGCGGACAGTGACGGGGATGGGCTGGCCAACCAGCAGGAACTGGCGGCAGGCACGGACCCGCTGGATCCGGGCAGCGGTTTGTGGATCACGCAGGTGGCGGCCTCAGGCGCCGATGTGCGGGTGGATTTTGCGGCCCAGGCGGGCCAGACCTACACGCTGGAGAGCCGGGATTCCCTGGCGGCCGGGAGCGCGGGCTGGGTGGTGCGGCACACGCTGATCAACGCGGTGGCCGGGCCGGTTGCGTTGTTGGATCCCGGGGTGGTGGGGGTGGCGGCGAACCGGTATTACCGGTTGCGGACGGGGGCCGGTGGGGAGGTGGTTTCGGGGGTGGCCGGTTATTGCACGGTGGGGATCAGCCCCGGGGCCAACGCGATCTCCGTGCCGGTGCAGCCACTGGCGGTGGCGCGGGGGGTGGTGGGGAGCGTCAGCGGAATGACAGTGGCGCTGCGGTTCAGCTACAACTGGGCCATCAACGCTTTCGGCCCGGCCGGTGGCTACCCGCAATATGTGCTGGTGGTATGCGGGCGTGCGGCCGGCAGCGAGGGGGATTGGTGGACGATCTCTGGCAACACGGGTAACAGCCTTACCCTGGATACGGGGACGGACAACCTGGAGTCGCTGCTGGCCAGCGGAGACGTGGTGGAGGTCCGGCGTCTGACGTCGCTGAAGGATCTGTTCGGATCGGGGCCGAGCCTGATCCTGAATCAGGACGGGGATGGATCAGCCATGTCGGGGGATTCGGCCAAGGCGGATGTGATCCGGTTCGTTGCGGGCACGGCCTTTGGGACGGCGATCTTCTATCACAAAGGGATGCAGGCGGAGGGGTATTACCAGGGCGACACGTATTATGGGGATGGCTCGGGGATCACGGTGCTGCCGGGGCAGGGATTCATGATGTTCCGCCGGCCATCGAGCACGGCGGTGGGGGTGGTGGTGGCGGGGCAGGTGCAGGGGACGCGGCTGACGCATTATTTGAGGGCGGGACCCAACGTGGTGGGTTCTCCGTTTGCGGGGGCGGCGCCGGTGGCGGTGAGCGGCTTGCGGGAGTCGGGGTGGGTGGTGGACACCACCGGGGCGGCGGTAAACGGGGATGCTTCAGAGGCGGACCTGTTCCGGGTGATCCAGGGGACGGCGTTTGGGACACCGGTGTTCTACCACAAGGGGATTCAGCCAGAGGGCTGGTATGAGGGGGATGCCATGAACAACGATTATCCGCTGCAGCCCGGCAGCGCGTATATCTTTTTCGTGAAGACCGCCGGGCGCTGGCGGCAGGCCGTGCCGTATTCGCCGTAACATTGCATCAGTTCAAGGTGGCCGGATCAAACCGTTTATTTGGCAGTTTAAGAGACAATATAACTATGAGAAAAATGATGACATATGCCGCCAGAATTGCCGTAATTTTTGGCTTGGCAATGGCCAGCACTGCGTCGGCGGACTTTTTTAGTGCGGATATCACAGCGGGGTCGAGTGGCGCTCCGCGGCTCTACTTGGATGCCAACTTGACCCAGTTGGCTCCCGTTGGTTCCACCTTATGGTTCATCGCGGATAAATCGGCCAATGGGCTGGCTTTGGATGCTTCGGGTAAGCTTTATGATAGCATCATACAAGATATGAAAAATGGCGTGGGGGATGATGTGCTCCTCTTTGAGGCTAAGATTACCGGGGGATTTGCGCAGCCCGGCATTTATCGGGGCGTCGCGATTAATATCGATTTGAGTTACGCAACCAAGCCCATCTATGCCTTGCTTTGGGAGGATGCCAATGCAAATGGCGTGATCGGGGATGCCGGGGACCGGTTTGGGATCTTGGATTTAGGGATCAATCCCCCGCCTGTATTCGGCAATGCGGTCTGGAATTTTGGAACCAGGACGCTTTACGCCGAACAGTATTCGGTGGTGGCCGTCCCGGTTCTCACTTGGGCCGCGCCCGCCGACATTATTTATGGAACGTCCTTGAGCGGGATGCAGCTCAATGCGACGGCCAATGTTCCCGGCGCCTTCGTTTATACGCCAGCGGAGGGAGTCGTTCTGAATGCAGGGAATGCCCAAGTGTTGAGCGTGACGTTCACTCCGACCGACACGACAAAATACGCTCCGGCGACCAAGACGGTGACGATCAATGTCGGCAAGGCCACTCCGGGTCTCACCTGGGCCGCGCCCGCGCCGATCACTTACGGGACGGCGCTGTCCGCTATCCAGCTCAATGCGGCGGCCAGCGTCCCCGGTAATTTCGCCTATACGCCGGCGGCGGGAGCGGTCCTCAATGTGGGGAATGCCCGGGTGTTGAGCGTGGCGTTCACCCCAACGGACGCGGCTAATTACGCCACATCGACCAACTTCGTGAGCCTGGCGGTCAATCCCGCGCCGCTGACCATCACGGCCAACAACCAGAG
>CAYPCQ010000193.1:0-9376 GCA_964409245.1 uncultured Verrucomicrobiota bacterium | reverse complement strand
TGCCCACGGCCACCACGACGGCCACCAGCCTCAGCCCGGCCGGCGTTTATGCCATTGTGCCCGGTGGAGCGGCGTCGCCCAATTACACCTTCACCTATGTCAATGGGCTGCTGACGGTGAACTCCGTGCAAGCTGATCCTGTAATAACCTGGAACACCCCATCGCCAATCACCTTTGGAACGCCGCTCAACAGTGCCCAGCTTAATGCTTCGGCCAGTGTCGCCGGCACCTTCGTCTATACGCCGGCGGCGGGAGCTGTCCTCAATGCGGGAGAACTGCAGGTGTTGAGTGTCAGATTCACTCCGGTGGACACGACCAATTACGCTGCCATTACCAAGACGGTGGCCATCACCGTCAGCAAGGCTGTCCCGGCCCTCACTTGGATTAGTCCCGCCGAATTCGTTTTTGGGACGGCCCTGAGCGGCGCCCAGCTCAATGCGACAGCCAATGTGTCCGGTGCCTTTGTCTATACACCAGCGGCGGGGTTTGTGCTGGGCGTTGGGAATTCCCAGCCGTTAAACGTGGTTTTTACTCCGGAGGATACGGCCAATTACACCACCAGCACCAAGACGGTGGGCATCAACGTCGGCAAAGCCCCTTCGGCTCTGACGTGGAGCAATCCAGCTGACATTAGTTATGGGATGGCCTTGAGCGCAGCCCAGCTCAATGCGACGGCCAGTGTCCCCGGTGCCTTCGCCTATACGCCGGCGGCGGGAACCGTCCTCAATGTGGGGAATGCCCAGGTGTTGAGCGTGGCCTTCACTCCGGCGGACACGACTAATTACCTCCCGATTACCAAAACGGTGGCCATCAATGTTGGCAAGGTTGCGCCGATATTGGCTTGGGCCAGCCCCGCCAACATCGTTTTTGGGACGGCTTTGAGCGGCGCCCAACTCAATGCGATGGCCAATATCCCCGGTGCCTTCGTTTATACACCCGCAGTGGGAGCCCTCCTCAACGCCGGGAACGCCCAGGGGTTGAGCGTGGCGTTCACCCCGGTGGACACGGCCAACTACGCCACGGCCACCAAAACGGTGGCCATCAACGTTGGCCAGGCCACCCCGGTTCTGGCCTGGGCTAACCCCGCCGACATCGTTTACGGAACGGCCTTGAGCGGCGTCCAGCTCAATGCGACAGCCAATGTCCCCGGCGCTTTCGTCTATGCGCCGGCGGCGGGTGCCATCCTCAGCGTCGGCAATGCCCAGGTGTTGAGCGTGGTGTTCACTCCGGCGGACACGGCCAACTATGCCTCCGCCACCAGGAACGTAGCGATCAACGTCAGCCAGACCGCTCCGATCCTTGCCTGGGCCGGCCCCGCCGACATCGTTTATGGCACACCGTTGAGCGAGTCCCAACTCAACGCCACAACCAGCATCCCTGGCACCCTGGTCTATACGCCGGCGGCAGGAGCCATCCTCAATGCGGGGAATCTCCAGGCCTTGAGTGTGACCTTCACCCCGGCGGACACAGCCAATCATGCGCCGTTGACGAAGGTGGTGGCAATTAATGTGGCTAAAAGAGTGCTGGCGGTGGCCGCCAGCAATGCCAGCCGGAAGTATGGCAGCCCGAATCCGCAATTCAGCGCCACGTTCAGCGGGTTCGCCAATGGGGATGCCTCTTCGGCGGTCAGCGGCCTGCCCGATTTCGCCACCGCCGCCACGGCGGCCAGCCCGGTGGGGACTTATGGGATCATGCCGTCGGTCGGAACGCTGAACGCGGCCAACTACACCTTCAGTTTTGCCAACGGCAGCTTGACGGTCTTGCCAGGAGTCCTGACCGTGGCTGCCAATAATGCCAGCCGCAGCTATGGCAGCGCCAATCCGGTTTTCAGCGCGGCGATAACTGGATTTGTCAATGGCGACACCGTGGCGGCGGTAAGTGGCGCGCCGGTTTCCACCACGGCAGCCACGGCGATCAGCCCGGCCTGGACCTACGCCATTGTGCCATCGCTGGGAACCTTAAAGGCGGCTAATTACACCTTCCTTTTTGCCGATGGCAATTTGGAGGTCTTGCCTGCGGTATTGGTGGTCACCGCGAACAACGCGCGCCGGGATTATGGCAGCACCAACCCGGTTTTCCGAGCCACCTTCAGTGGGTTCGTCAACGGGGACACGCCGGCGGTGGTGAATGGTGTGCCTGATTTCACGACCGCCGCCACCCAGGCAAGTCCCGTAGGGACTTATCGGATTGTGCCATCGGCTGGAACCTTGAATGCCGCGAACTATACCTTCAGTTTTGAGGCTGGCACCCTGATCGTGTCTGCCCCGCTGATCAATCCGGTGATAACCTGGAACAATAAAACGCTGATCACCTCGGGCACTCCGTTGGGCAGCGACTGTTTAAACGCAACCGCCGACGTTCCGGGCGCCTTTATCTATGATCCCCCGGCGGGGACGGTGCTGCCCGTGGGCGCCGACCAGGTGTTGAGTGCCACCTTTACCCCTAACAACACCACAAATTATGCCACCGTGACTGCCACTGCCAAAGTCACGGTGGCCGCCCGGGCCGCCATGCAGACGCCCCAGATTACCTGGGCCAATCCAGGTGGCATTGCTTACGGCACCGCCCTGGGTGAACAGCAACTCAATGCCAGGGCCAATGTCCCGGGCACTTTCACCTACACTCCTGCGGCAGGGACGTTCTTGAAGTCCGGCTCCGGGCAGGTTTTAGGCGTCCTTTTTACTCCCACAGACACGGAAAATTACACAACCGCAGCGGCCGCCGTAACCATCAACGTCCTCAAGGCGTCCTCCGTGCTGGCTTGGGCGAACCCGGTGGATATCACCACTGGAACGGCTTTGGGGACGCTGCAGCTTAACGCCAGTGCGAGCGTGCCGGGTGCATTTGCCTATTCGCCAGCGGCCGGCACCCTGCTTCCCGCGGGCGCAGGCCAGCCATTGAGCGTCAGTTTCACCCCCGCCGACACGAACTACACGGCGGTGGCAGCGTCCGTCAGTCTCAACGTCCTGAAAGCGGCGCCGCAGATCTCCTGGGGTAACATTGCGGATATCACGTATGGCGTTGCATTAAGCGCTCTGCAATTGAACGCAACCTCGGCGGTAAGCGGCAGTTTTGCCTATCAGCCACCCGCCCAAACGTTGCTGGCTGCTGGCGCCCATCAGCAATTGCGGGCCATTTTCACCCCCGCCGATACCAATAACTATGAGACCGTGATGGCCGCCAACACCATAACCGTGGCCAAGGCCAGCTTGACGGTCAAGGCCGGCAGCCAAGGCCGGGGTTATGGCCAGGACAACCCGGCGTTCACGGCCGTCATCGAGGGATTTGTGAACCACGAGTTGGAGAGCGTTTTCTCCAGCCCCCTGGCCATCGGCACGGCCGCAACTGCCGCGAGTCCGGTTGGTTCCTACCCGATAATCCCCAGCGGGATTGCGGCTGCCAACTATCAGCCGGTTTATGCGGCTGGCAGTTTGACCATCACCAGTGCGATCCCGGTTGTCACGTGGGCCAATCCAGAGAACATCACCGCCGGCCAGCCGCTCGGCGCGCAAGAACTCGATGCGGTGGCGAGCGTGGCGGGGCAATTCGCCTATTCGCCCGCCGCGGGCACGGTTTTGGCCGCAGGCACCCACACGCTCACGGCCATTTTCACCCCGGGCGATGCGCAGAACTACCAATCGGTGGCCAGCCGGGTGGAATTGGTGGTCAATAATGCTGAATTGGTCATCACCAAGCGGCCGGTGAGCCAGACCCTCCTCCCAGGGACCAACATTGTGTTTGCCGTTGAGGCCCGGGGAAGTGGATCGTTGAGCTATCAGTGGAAAAAGAACAACGTGGTCCTGGCTGGCAAGGCCGATCCGGCATTAAGCCTGGTTGATGTGCAGCTGGCGGATGCCGGGATCTATTCCGTGATGGTTTCAAATCCCTACGGCGCATCGCAAGAAGTATCCGCATCGCTGACGCCGCTGGAGGCGCCCAAGCTGTCCGCATGGCCCGCGACCCTGGTTGTGGAAGAGGGCCAGAGCCTCACGGTTGAAGCCGTGGCCACGGGATCCTCTTTGAAATATCAATGGTTTAAGAACGGCGTTCCTTTGGCGCTGGCCGAGGCCAGGCTTACTTTGGCCAAGGTGCAGAAGGCGGACGCGGGGAATTACTCGGTGATGGTATCGAATCCGTCCGGCTCGGACAGTGCCTCAACCACCATCAGCGTCCTTGAATTGCCGGTGATTGTTAACGCAGCCCAGAATATCACGACCAACGTGGGGGCGGAGGTCAGCTTCACGGTTGCCGCCACCGGCACGGAGCCGCTGGTTTATCAATGGCTCAAAGATGGGGTGATATTAGCCGGCCGGACCGGCAAATCACTGCCCCTCCCGGGCGTGCAGGCCAGCGATTCCGGCGCGTATGAGGTGCTGGTTTCCAATGCGGCGGGCACGGCCGCCAAGACCATGGGGGTGCTGACCGCCCTGGTTGCTCCCTCAATTACTGCGCAGCCCCAGGGTTTGACGGTGGAGGCCGGGGCCAATCTGGAGTTTTCCGCGTCTGTTGCTGGCGATGCGCCGCTGGCCTGCCAATGGTATAAGGACTATGCCTCCCTGCCGGGCAAGACGGCGCCAACGCTCGCCTTGAAGGATGTAAAAACCAGCGATGCAGGGGTTTATTACCTGGTCGTTACCAATGCAGTCGGGTTCAAGCAAAGCGAGGCCGCGACGCTGAAGGTCACCACCAATGCCCCGCCGGTGATCTCCGGGCTGGCGGGCGGCGCCAGCACCACCAATGGGCTGGCGGCAACCATCACGTTCAATGTGAGCGATGACCGGACGCCGGCTGCGGATTTGCTCGTCACCGCCCAATGCGCCGATGCCACCTTGCTGCCGGTCTCGGGCATTTCCATCAATAACGAAGCGGGCCGGATCACCTTGCTGATGAGTCCGCTGCAAAGCGGCACCAATGCCGTGACCGTGGCCGTGACGGATGGCGCCGGGGCGGCCACGAGCCAAAGCTTCACGCTCCAGGTGGAAGATCCGGTTCTGGTGGCCCAGGACGGCTATGTCTCCGGTGCCACGGTGTTTTTCGACGCCAATAAAAATGGGATGCTGGATGCCGGGGAGCCGCAGACCACGACGGACGCGCAAGGCCAGTTCAAGCTTAAAGTGCCGCTGGCGGTGTATGATAAGAATCAAAACGGGGTGATCGATCCCGGCGAAGGCGTTTTGGTGATGCAGGGCGGGGTGGATGTGGCCACCGGGATGGAATTGAAAACCACCATGACCGCCCCGGCCGGATCGACGGTGATCAACCCGATCACGACGGTGGTGGCGGCCATGGTATCCCAAACCGCCGGCATGACGGTGGCCCAGGCCGAAATGTCGGTGAAGGAGGCGTTGAACCTGCCGGCGGAGATCGAGTTGGGCAGTTACGATCCGTTCGAGGCTGCCGCCAGCAACGATCCCAAGGCCGCGTCGGTTCTGGAGGCTTCCGCCAAGCTCCAGGATACCATGGTGCAAGTCAGTGCGATGGTCAACGGCGCCTCGGCCGTGAGCCAGGACCAGGCGGCCAAGAGCGTGGCCGGCGTGCTGGCCGCGAATATCGTGGCCGGCAATTCGATTGATTTGACCCAGCCCGCCGTTGTGCAGAGCTTGGTGGCCGATTCGGCTGCTTCAGCCGCCACCGCCACGGGCAAAGAAGTCAAATTGGATGCCGCCCTGGTGCAGGGCGCGTCCCAAATGATTGCCGAGATCAACCAGGTAAAACAGGATATTGCCAACTCGACCAATTCCAACGCCCAGATCGCCCAGGAGATTTCCAGGGTCCAGGGGGTGGCGCAAAGCGCCGCCGCCGACAGCCTGGCGGGCGTGGCCTCCGGCAGCCGCCAGATCGACGACGTCGTGGTGGCGCAAACCGGCCAGCAGCTGGCCCAATTGGTGGCGGAAGCGCCCGTGGGCACCCTTACCGGTGTGGATATCCGCCCGGGCACGGTTGAATTCAGTGTTGCCGAGGCGCGCATCGGTGAGGATGGCGTGGTTCTCAAACCGCTGCTGGTGGGCCGGAAAGACGGCAGCTATGGGCCGCTTTCGGTCATCATCAAGCTGAGCCCCGGCACGGCCGTGGCCGGGGTTAATTATGCCCCGGCGGATTTGCGTGTCGATTTTGCCGACCGCGAAATCAGCAAGAGTGTGGATTTGTCCCGGACCGTGTTGAGCGACAACGCTCCGTCCGGCGAGCGCACCGTGAAGCTCCAATTAAGCCTGGCAGCGCCAGTACCGGCGGGGGCGGCGTTGGGCGGCATGCCGATTGCCACGCTGGTGATTGCCGATATTCACACGGTGGGGACCTTCAGTTTTGGGGCTGCCGAATTCAAAGTCCGGGAGGATGGCACCCGCATCGAGAGCATCCACATCCAGCGCACCGGTGGTGGCAGCGGCGAAGTCAAGCTGTTGGTCACCCCGGTGGAGATCGCCGGCGGGGCAAAGCCCAGCGTGAATTATGGGCCGGCCCCGGTGGCCGTGGTATTCAAACCGAACAACTTTGCCCAGCAAGTAACCATTCCGGTAATGGCGGATGGCGTGTTCACTGGCGACTTGAAGGTCGGTTTGTCGCTGAAGCTGGATGCCTCAGCGCCCGCCAGTGCCCTCCTGGGCCAGTTGAATAGCGCGGCCTTGACGATCGTGGATCAGGATATTGTCCCGGTCATTGCCCGGCAGCCGCTGGGGTTGCCGGCGGGGCAGCCGGTGATTGCGGGGGCTTCGCTGAACCTGTTGGTCGCCGCCACTGGCCCGGGTCCGCTGGCTTACCAATGGCTGAAGGACGGGGTGCCGCTGCAAGGTGAAACCCGGCCCCTGTTCGGGTTTGCAAGCATTGCGGCAACCAATGCCGGCACGTATGCAGTGGTCGTTGCCAACCGCGCCGGCTCGGTGCTGAGCGACAGCGTCTCCATCGTTGTCATTGAGCCGCCGGCGGTGGTTTCGCCTCCGCAAAGCCAGACCGTTGTGGCTGGCAGCCATGTCAGCCTGCAGGTCAGTGGGGCGGGCACCGGGCCGCTGCGCTACCAGTGGCTCAAGGATGGCGCCGTTCTGGAAGGCCAGGCGGCATCCATCTTGAGGCTGGACAATGTCCGGGCCTCGGATGCCGGTTCCTATGCGGTGATGATTTCAAACCAGGCGGGCAGCGCCTCCAGCTCCGGGGTGCTGCTCTCGGTGCTGCTGCCACCCGCGATCAGCAAACAGCCCGCCAGCCAGTGGGCCAACGTGGGCGAGGCCGTTCAGTTCTCCGTCGAGGCACAAGGGACGGAGCCGTTTGCTTACCAGTGGCTGCGGAATGGCGTGGCCTTGATGGGCCAAACCAATGCGGCCCTGGTTTTGGCCAGCGGGCAGGCAGCCGACGAAGGCGACTATGTGGTGGTGGTCGCCAACGAGGCGCGGGCGGTGGCCAGCTTGACCGCCCATCTGGGCTTGCGAACGAAGCCCGTGATCACTACGCAGCCGGTGGGCCTAATCGTGGTGGAAGCCTCCACCGTAGTGTTCAGTGTGGCCGCGGCCGGCACGCAGCCGCTGGCTTATCGCTGGCAGAAAGACGGGCACGATCTGCCCGGTGCGGCCACGGACAAACTCATCCTGTCCAATGTCGCCGATACCGACGCGGGCCAGTATCGGGTGGTGGTATCCAACGTCGCCGGCTCCCAAACCAGCGACATCGCCAAATTGAGCGTGATTCTGCCTCCGAAGATCCTGGTGCAACCGCAAAGCGTAATGGCGGTGCTGGGGGCGGCCACCATTCTATACGTGGAGGTTTCCGGGTCCGAACCCATGGCCTATCAATGGTTCAAGAACGGAATCCCCTTGCCGGGGCAAACCTTGCCGACCCTGGCGATCCCTGCGGTGAGCTTGTCCCATGCGGCGAGCTATGCCGTGATGGCCATCAACACTGCCGGAACGGTGACCAGCGCCGCGGCCACCTTAAGCCTGAGCTTGACGCCCGTGACGATCACACAACAGCCGTCCAGCCAAATGGTGGGCCAGGGCGCCAGCGTGACCTTCAGGGTGGCGGCCGTGGGAACCGCCCCCATCACCTACCAGTGGAAATTCAACGGTTCCCCAATTGCGGGCGCCAACTCACCCAGCCTGACCTTGGCGAACGTGACTGAAGGCGACACGGGCTTTTACTCGGTGGACGTGGGCAATATGGCGGGAGCCACGACCAGCGCCCGGGCCATGCTGGTCTTGAATCCTTTTGTCACCATCACCCAGCAGCCAGCCAGCCAGACGGTTAGCGCTGGTTTCGACGCCAACTTCTCCGTGGTCGCGACAGGGCCGGCGCCAATCACTTATCAATGGCGGTTCAATGGCCTGCCGATAGCCGGGGCGACTGCCGCAGATTTGACATTGAAGGGCGTGACGATCGCTAACGCCGGGAATTACTCGGTGGTGGCAGGCAATGCGGCTGGGACGGTCACCAGTGCCACGGCCATTCTGACGGTCAATCCGGCACCCAGCCTGGCCGCTCGACTGGCAAAGCGGCCCGGAGGTTCCTTTGTGCAATTGAAAATCGTCGGTCCGGCGGGGGCCACCTGCCGGATTCAGGTAACTTCCAGCCTGGGTGCCGCTGGGCAATGGCAAACGCAGGCCACGCTGAAGTTGGGCGCTGCACAAACGGATTGGGAGGATTCAGAGCCTCTGACGACAACCTATCGGTTTTACCGGATGGAATTCTTAAAATAGAATGTCCCCCAAGGGATGAGTCGTGGGGCGTGCAAAACTTGGCCGCCCCTTAAGTGGCAAACCACTGGTTGCTTTTCGGGCAACCAGTGGTTTTTTATTGTTGCGCCCGGCGCACTGACTGCAACCAATTCGGGCTTGAGTATTCCTGGTGATTTCCGTTCACTGACGCTTGAAAGCATGGCATGGAGTAAACGCACACTCATACGATCAGAGATTGAGTTGCAGGAAGCCACCCGCGAGTTGGTGGTGGCGCATGCCGTGTTGCGCTGGCGCTGGAAAGCCAGGGAATACCGTCATGAGCAGTGTGCTGATGCTGTTCTGGAAACGGCGCTGGACAGGTGAGAGCGATCGCGGTAAGAGAGGGCAACCATTTCGTGATCAATGGGGGAATGGATTTAACGCTTTGAACTTGCCCCCGCAGGAGTCAGCCGGGCGGGGTCTAAGACCTCGCCCGGCCTCCTGCGGTTCGCAAGGCTCCAGATCGGCGCTCGGGTCGCTTCCCAGCGTTGCCCTATCCTCCGCTGGAGCAAAGGGTGGATTTCCCGTTTCCGTTTCCCTGGGGGTCTATAGGGTCAATGCCGTTTAGGAATTGGACAACTATTTCAGGCTGAAAGACATAAAAAAAGTTGCAACCAGGCAAATATTGCCTTGTACAAATTTATACAGTGTGTATGTACCATAGGGATGCGAAACAAATC
>CAYPCQ010000192.1:0-12806 GCA_964409245.1 uncultured Verrucomicrobiota bacterium | reverse complement strand
TTTGGAAGCCCGATGACCAATAGCCTGACTGCCCAATACCAATAACGGTTGGCAGAGAAATTGGCGGAGACCCTCAAAGCACCCTGCCAGGGGCCACGCCACGCCGGGTGCATGACGTGGTCTCACTACCGAACAAGGCCACTGCCGTAATCGGGATGCGCCGGCAAGACCACCTTCCTGCACCAACTTCGGTGTGAACGGCTCGAAAAGGGCGCAGCTCGGGAGCGGTTGGTTTATGTGAACTTCGAGGACGAGCCTTTAGCCGGCTTGCAGGCCGCCCAGTTAAACTCACTCATCGAGGAGTTTTACCGGCAGTTCCCGGCGTTCCGCCAGCAGGAACGGGTCTCGTTCTTCTTTGATGAAATCCAACAGGTGCCCGGCTGGGAACGGTTCATCCGCCGGATCCTGGATTCAGCAAAGGCCGAGGTTTTCGTGAGTGGTTCTTCGGCGGCGCTGCTGAGCCGCGAAATCGCCATAGCCATGCGTGGCCGGGCATTGGAAGTGGGGATCCATCCATTCAGCTTCGAGGAATACCTGCGGCATCACCAATTGCCCGTGCCTGAAAAGCCGGACTTCCTGGCTCCGCCGGAGCGGTCGAATATTGAGCGGGCGCTTCAGGACTATCTGGTTTGCGGGGGATTTCCAGAAGTGCAGCAGGTGGACAACGCCACCCATCATGGTTTGCTGCGCGATTACGTGGATGTGGCCCTGCTGCGGGACGTGATGGAGCGGCACGGCATCGGCAATGTGACCGCCCTGCGCTGGTTGGTGAGGCATTTATTGGGCAACGCCGCCGGCCGGTTCAGCGTGGAGAAATTCTATGCGTCCTTGAAGCCGCAAGGCCTGCGGACCTCGAAGGATTCCTTGCATGATTATCTGGCCCACTTGGAGGACTGTTTTTTAGTGCGGACGGTCTGGCTGGAGACGGCATCGGAACGGCAGCGGATGGTGAATCCGCGCAAGGCGTTCCCGGTGGATCCCGGCCTGATCCCGGTGTTTGACCGAACCGGACGGGCGAACTTGGGCCACGCGCTGGAAACGGTGGTCTTGGTTGAATTGGAACGGCGGCGCATGGAAGTTACTTACGTGCGCACGCCTGGCGGTTACGAAGTGGACTTTCTGGCGCGGCGGCCGGGCGAAGAGCCGGAATTGATTCAAGTATGCACTGACTTGGGGACGGCAGACGTGGCGGAGCGCGAACTGCGGGCACTGGAAGACGTGGCGAAAGTCTATCCTAAAGCCACCCGGCGATTGCTGACTTTGACGCGGGACGCCATGCCGGACGAAGTGCCCAAGAATGTGGTAGTTCAATCCGCTTACGAATGGCTGCTCATGGAGCGCGGCTAAGCGCGATGCATTAACCAGTGGCCTATCCGATTGCCTGGCGGCGAAAAACCGCCCATGATATTCGCATGAGCAAAACCTGGTTGCGCACTTGGCTGGCCTGGATGGGAACACCGCTGGCGGTGGCGGCCTCGCACTTCCAATTCTTCGAGCCGGTGCAGCCGCCCCACGCCGTCCAGATGGTGGCCCACCGGGGCGCTGCTGGCCAGGCGCCGCAAAATACCCGCCCCGCCCTGGCGCGGTGCATCGAGGATGGCTTCGAGTGGGCCGAAGTGGATGTGCGGCTCACCCGGGATGGCCGCCATGTCTTATGGCATGACGACCGGCTTGATTTGCTCCACGCTCCGGGCAAAGCCGTGGGGGATCTTACGCTGGAGGATCTCCGGAAGCTGGAGGCCGGCGCCTGGTTCGCGCGGCGATTCCAGGGAGAGCGTATTTTGACCCTGCAGGAGGCCCTGGAGCAAGCGCGGGGCAAACTCAATTTGCATCTCGACTGCAAAGGGGTTGATTGGGATGCCCTTGGGCGGGAAATCCGGGAGGCGGGCATGCAGCAGCAGGTGATCGTTTTTGGGCCGCCGGAGGCGCTGGCCCGGTTGCGCTCCCGCAATGGAAACCGCATCGCAGTCATGGCTAAATGGCATCCTGCCGATGGTTTCAGCAGCTGGGTGGATTCATTGCAGCCGGACGCGGTGGAAATCGACACGCCGGAAGTGACCCCAGCCATTGTCGAATCATTCCATCGCCTGGGGATCAAGGTCCAGGCCAAGGCGCTGGGGGATTGGGATCAGCCGGCTTTGTGGGACCGGTTGATCCAAGACCGTGTGGATTGGATCCAGACGGATCTGCCCGAGGAAATCGCGGCCCGGAATTTCCTGCGCGGCGTGCCCCGGCGCCCCGCCCTGGTATCCCTGCACCGGGGCGCCAGCCGCTATGCACCGGAGAACACCCTGCCCGCGTTCGCCAAGGCCGGGCGCCTGGGCGCCGACTTCATCGAAATCGATGTCCGCACCACCCGCGATGGCGCCTATTTCCTGCTCCATGACGGCCAGCTGGACCGGACCACCAATGGCAAGGGGCCCATCCGCGAAAAAACCGCGGTTGAGGTGTCCCGGCTGGATGCGGGCGGATGGTTCGGCCCCCGCTTCACCGGGCTGCGGCTGCCCACGCTGGAGGAAATGATGGCGGCCTTGCCGCCGGGGATGCAGCTCTATTGCGACGCCAAAGAGATTGCCCCGGAAGCCCTGGCGGCCAGCCTGGAGAAGCGCGGGTTGATCGAACGCACAGTGGTTTACCAGTCCGCGGATTACCTCCTCCGGCTCAAGCGCAGCAATCCCCGCCTGCGTCTGCTGCCGCCGCTCGGCCAGCGCAGTGAACTGGACGCGCTGGCCGCCAGGCTTCAGCCCTACGCCGTGGACGCCGAATGGGATAGCCTCTCCCAGCAGCTGATTGAGCGCTGCCATGCCCTGGGGATCAAGGTGTTTTCCGACGCCCTCGGCCGCAACGAAAAGATCGAGCGTTACCAGCAGGCGCTGGATTGGGGCATCGACTTGATCCAAACCGACTGCCCCCTGCGGGTTTACCGGGCGATGGAATTGCGAGCCTTGAAACAGCCCCCGCCGTGATGGTGTCACACTGCGGCGATTCCTTTTTCGGCGGAAAAAAACGGGCGCGCGCAAGCCAGCGGTCTCCGGCTTGACTCAAAACCGGGGTTTGCGCAGGCTCCCAACGGTTATGAATGCCAATCTCATCCCTGACAAACAGCATGAAACGGCGAGCCTCCGCCCGGTCTGCATCCTGGGCCTGATCCTGGCGCAGTGGGCCGCGGCGTGGATTCCCGCCGAGCCCGCCCAAAGAGCCATTCCGGACGCGGCGCGGCCATTGCCGTTGACCGCCGTGCGGCTCACGGGCGGGCCGCTCAAGCAAGCCCAGGATTTGAACCGGGATTATCTCCTGAAACTGGAGCCGGACCGCATGCTCGCCTATTTCCAGAAGCGGGCCGGCCTGAAACCCAAGGCCGAAGGCTACGGGGGCTGGGACGGTGACGGCAAGAACCTCACCGGCCATATCCTCGGCCATTACCTGTCGGCCGCCAGCCTGATGCAGGCGGCTACCGGCGACGCCCGGTTCAAGGAACGCGTCGATTACCTGATCGCGGAGCTGAAGGCCGTGCAGGAGGCCAACGGGGATGGTTACCTGGGCGCGCTGGCCAACGGCCGCGAGCGCTTCGCCGAAGTGGCCCGGGGCGATATCCGCTCCGGCGGGTTCGATCTCAATGGCCTGTGGTCGCCCTTTTACGTGCTGCACAAAGTCTATGCCGGGTTGCGGGATGCGTATCGTTTTGCCGGCAACCGCACCGCGCTGGAGCTGGAAATCAAGTTCGCCGCCTGGGCGGAAGGGGTGTTGTCCCGCCTGGACGAGGCCCAGGCCCAGAAAATGCTGAACACCGAGTTTGGCGGCATGAACGAGGTGCTGGTGGATCTGTATGCCGACACCGGCGATGCGCGCTGGCTCAAGCTTTCCCGCCGCTTCGAACACCAGGCGGTACTGGAGCCGCTCAAGCGCCACGAGGACCGCCTGGGGGGGCTGCACGGCAACACCCAGGTGCCCAAGCTCCTCGGTTCCCTGGCGCGCTTTTCCTGGACCGGCGATCCCGGGGACGGATTCGCCGCGGGCTTCTTCTGGGACCGCGTGGCGGGCCACCACAGCTACGCCACCGGCGGCCACGGCAAGGACGAATATTTCGGCCCGCCGGACCAGTTGAGCGACCGGGTGGACGGCCGCACCGCCGAGACCTGCAACGTCTATAACCTGCTCAAGATGACCCGCCAATTGTTCGCGCTGCGCCCGGATGCCCACTACGCGGAGTTTTTGGAGCGCGCCTTGTTCAACCACATCCTGGCCTCGCTGGATCCCCAGGACGGGCGCACCTGCTATATGGTTCCCGTGGGCCGGGGGGTGCAGCACGAATACCAGGACATGTTCTCAGGCTTCACCTGCTGTGTCGGCTCGGGCATGGAGAGCCACGCCCTGCACGGCGATGGCCTTTATTATGAGGCCGGAGACCGCCTCTGGGTGACCCTCTACGCCCCCTCCACGGCGCATTGGAAAGCGGCCGGCCTGCGGCTGGAAATGGAAACCTCTTTTCCGGAGGGGGAAACCGCCACGCTCAAACTGAATCTCGAAGCGCCCCGGGAATTGACGCTGCTGTTGCGCCTCCCCGCCTGGGCGGCGGATGGCTTCACGGTGGAAGTCAATGGCGGAAGGGAAACCGTTGCCGCCCGGCCCGGCTCGTTCGTGGAATTGAAACGCACCTGGCGAAGCGGCGACCAAGTTGTCCTGCGCCTGCCCAAGTCCCTCCGGCTGGAGCCGGCGCCGGACAATCCCCGGCGCGCGGCCGTGCTATGGGGGCCGCTCGTGCTGGCTGGGGATCTGGGCCCGGAAAACGATTTCCCCGCCTGGAAGCCAGGGGCGGTGCCTGTTTTCATGGCCGCGGAGCAACCGGTGGCCGGCTGGCTGAAGCCGCTGCCCGGCCAGCCGGGATGTTTCCGCAGCGAGGGCGTGGGCCGCGACCGGGAGGTGGATTTCAAGCCTTTCTATCGCCTGCACCGCCGCACCTACGCGGTTTACTGGGATTTCTTCACCCCTGCCGAATGGGAGAAAAAATCGGCGGATTACGCCGCGGAGCGCGAACGCCAGCGCAAATTGAGCCTGGCCACCGTGGCTTTTGCGCAGCCGGGCGAGATGCAGCCGGAGCGGGACTTCCATCAACAAGGCGAGGACACCTGGCCCGACCGCGTCCTCGGCCGGCCGTCCCGCCGGGGCAAGCAGTGGTTTTCCTTCGACCTGCCGGTGGAAACCAATCATCCCATGGCGGTCGTGGCCACCTATTACAGCGACGAATGGCGCAAACGCTCCTTTGAAATCCTGGTGGACAACCAGCGCGTGGGGGAACAGGTGGTGGAAAAAGGCGGCCCGCCCCGCTTCTTCGATGTCGAATATGCCATTCCCGCGACCCTGGTCCGCGACAAGCAAAAAGTGACCGTCCGCTTCCAAGCCACCCGCGGCAGCGAAATCGCCGCCGTTTTCGGCCTGCGCATGATCCGCGCGGACGCGGAACGTTGACCCGGACGGCGCCTTAGTTGACGCGGTCCGCGTCGCGGGCCAGGCGGAAGCCGTTCAGGATCATCCGGCGGGAGGGGCGTTCGCCATGGCGGAATCCCGAGCTGTACCAGCTGGAAAGATCTTTATAGGATCCGCCGCGCAACACCCGGAGCCCCGGCTGGTCACCGGCCTCCCGCCCATCGGCGGCCTGGTAAGGATAGGGCGCCAGGAGGCTGGAACACCATTCCCGCACATTGCCGGCCAGGTCAAAAAAACCCAGGCGGTTCGGGGCGCCCCGCTCCACCTCCCGGGGCGTGTCCAGGTCAAAAGCCTCGCCGCTTTCCCCGCCTGCCCGCGCGGCGCATTCCCACTCCGCCTCGGTGGGCAGCCGGAAGCCGCCGCCCGCGATCCGGGCATTGAGCTGGCGCACGAACTCCTGCGCGTCTGCCCAGGATACGTTGCCCATGGGCAGCCGTCCGGCCTGGCCGCCGCCCGGCTTTCCGGGCGAGTCCGATCCCGCCCCCATCACGGCCACCCATTCCTCGCGGGTCACCTCGTGGCGGGCCAGGTAAAACGGCGCCACCCGCACCGTATGCACCGGCCGGGCATTGGCCAAATCCTCGGCGCCCAGGTCCAGCTCCCCGCCAGCCACCAGCAGCATGGGAATCCCCAGTTCCGCCACCCGCACCGCGCACGGCAGACCGGTAGGGCCGTCAAAGCTGGCTCCGGCGATTTCAAAACCGGCCAGCCCCGGTTTCAGGCGGCGCTCGCACATTCGCATCCGCGCCGCTGCCGCCGCGGAGTCCCCGGGAACCTCCTCGCGCGCTTTTTGGAAAGCCCGCCGCGCGGCCTCCCAGCGCTGCGCCTGGGCGTGCTGCTCCCCCTCCTCCATCCATTGGGCCCGCCGCCGCCATTGCGCCACCAGCTGCTCGCGGCGTTCGTCGCCCGCCGGAGGCGGCTTGCGGGGATCGATCAGCGCATGCACGTGATGGCACCCCTGGCAGGCGGCCACCTTCTTTTCCCGGGGGCAGCCCTCCGTGTGGCATGGCCGGCACAGATCCGCGACCGCCGCGCCCCGTGGCCGGCGATCCGGTTTCACATTGTTCCGCTCGTCGCGGACGTGGCCCTGGCTGGCCCCGTGGCAGGCTGGGCAATCCACCCCCTTGGGGAAATGCCCCGAGCAGCCCCATTCCGCCACCGAGATCACATGGCAGCGGGCGCATTCCCCGGCGGCCTGGCGGGCATCCGCCTCGGAGGCGGCTGCCGGTGGAACCGCCAGGATCAGGCTTCCCCCAAGCGCCAGCGGAAACCAATTGAAGGTCAGGCGCGCCATTGTTCCTCCAGCCATCGGTAGTGGGGCGGGAGCCATTGATCGCCCAGCAGGGCGGCCAGGCGCTCAGCCGCTTCCAAAGCCGAGTGTTCTTCCGCCTTCCGCTCCTGGCAGCCCGCCAGGGCGCGGTAATTGTCCTCCAGGCATTGGGCTTCAAACATCCCCGTGATGGTGGCGGATACAAAAGGACGGCTATAAACAAAACGCAGGGCGGCCATGCAGAGGGTCTCATCGGGCAGCCGGTTCAGGCTTTTGGTCAGCTCCGCCACCACGGCCGGCAGGACCGCCTGGGTGCTCTCCCGCCACAAGGCGATCTGCGCAAACTCGGGCGCGGACTGCATCCGGGCGGATGGATCCAGCTTCACAATGGATCCGGAGGCCAGCGGTTTCATGGCGATGAGCCCCACTTGCCGGCGGATGGCCTCGGGCAGGAACCGGCTGTAATCCCCGCGGGCGTGGATGAAATTATAGGGGAAAAACAGGTAATCCAAACCCTCCAATTCTTCCAGCGCGGCCAGCATGGTCCGCTCGATGTGGGTGGCGATCCCGATGGCCCGGATTTTCCCAGCGGTTTTAGCCCGGCGCAGCCGGTCCCAATTTTCCAGCGTCCCGCCGTCGATCTCCGCCGTGTGGAAGCGGAAAAGATCCACGTGCCCAAACAATCCGCACGCCCGGTCGATCTGCCGCGGCGTGCATTCGTGGGCCAGCGAGATCAGGATCTTATCCCGCTTTTCCTTCACCAGGCGGGCTGCTGGTTCCCACTGGCCTTCGGTGTCGTAAACGTCCAGGAGGTTGACCCCGAGATCGCAGGCACGTGAAATGATGCGGTCCCGGCGCACCTGGCCCGCCGCCGTGAGCACAGTTTTGCCGGAGCCAGCCGGGATGCGATCCACGGGATCCGTGTGCGAACCGAAAGCCAGCAAGGACACGTTCAGGCCGGTTTTCCCCAAAGCACGATAGGTCATTCCCCCGCGCCGGAACCCGGTCCCCACGGCCCCCGCAGGCCAGGCGGCGCCGAGGGTGGCGCCCAGCAGCCCGGTGCTGGAGCACCGGATAAAATCCCGCCGTGTGAGCGAAGCCGCCGCCCCGCGGTTCAAGCACAAAACCGATCGCCGCTGGCCGTTATTGTTCATATCATCCTTTGCCTGCGCATCGGGCCAACCCTAAACCAAAACGGCGGAGCGGTTCAATCCCTTGCTGAATCAGCCGGCCTTGGGCTGGCGGTGCTGCCGCAAAGTCCGCAGGCCGAGGCTCAGCCAGAGGCCGCCGCCCACCAGCAAGGCGCCGGGCAAAATGAGGACGGCCAGCTTGATGCTGCCCAGCAGGGTGGAGAGATGGCCAACGATCTCCGGCGACCAGAAATCGCCAAACAGGTGGATCATGAAAATAGTCATTGCCATCGCGCTGGCCCGCAAGTTGACCGGCACGGTTTCGATGATCAACGTGTTCACCGGACCGGTGCCCAGGAACAGCAAGAAGATGGCGATGGCCAGCCCCACCATGAAAATGGTTTTCGTCCCGCCCAGGAATGCCCAGGCCGCAAAAGGCACCGCCGCCAGCGTCGACAGGCCCAGCGTGAGCGCATAGGCGGCAGGATTGCGCTTGCGCCAGGCGGTGGCGGCAAAGCCGCCCGCAAAGGTGCTGACCAAGCCGGATACGGCGGTAACCACGCCAAAAAAACCACCCGCTTCCTTCAAGGTCATGTGGTGCACGCGCATCAGGTAAGCCGGTCCCCAGAAACTGAAGGCGCCCATGGCGAAGGTGTAAGCCACGTAGCCCCATACCACCAGGTTGAAGTCCGGCAGCTTCAGGAGCTTGAAAACGTCCCCCACGCCCGCCTTCACGGCCGCCTCTTTTTGGCAGCCGTCAGCCTGGCCGCGCGCTGGCTCCCGGAAAGGCAGCAGCACCACCGCCAGCAGCAAACCTGGCAATCCGGCCACAATGAACGCGTAGCGCCAGCCCCAGGCTGCAGCCACTTGGGAGCCCAGCAAATAACCCAGCGCCGCCCCCACCGGGATGGCCACGTAAAACAGCGTCAGGGCGTTGTTGCGCTTGGCCGGGGCATAGCTGTCGGAGATCAAACTGGGGCTGATGCTGGCGTAGCTGGCCTCCCCCAGGCCCACCAGGATCCGGCAGGCCAGCAGCGCCACGTAACCGCCAGCCAGGCCGCTCAGGACGGTTCCCAAGCTCCAGACCAATATGCCCGCCGCAATCAGCCATTTGCGCGCCACGCGGTCCCCCAGGTATCCAAAAAACGGCGCCGTCAGGAAATAGCCGATCATGAAAGCGGTATTGATGCGCCCGATCTGGCCATCACTCAGGCGGAAATCGACCCCGATCAGCTCCACCACCTGGTTCACGACGTAACGGTCCAGGTAGTTGAAGAGGTTCAGGCCGGACAGGATGATCAGCAATCCAAAAGGGGAAAGGGTTCTTTCTTTCATAACTTCGCCCTCATCATACCCGATCAGGCCGGAGGAGTGGTAATCGAAAAAAAATAATTACGATCATTCAAATCGATATGGCAGCGGGAGCCGCCGATAAAAGCGGGAGGCCATCTCACGAAGGCCTCCCGTGCCGTATCCAAATTACGTTTCAGACCCGGCTGGCCGGATTGCGGCCAGCCGCAGCCAGCAGGCTATTTAGCCAGCCGGTAGAACTTGGCGCCATTCGCAGCGCCAATCGTGATGGTGGCCACCCATTGATCCCCTTGCACCGCCGTCACGGCTGGGTCTGCGGCCCAGCCGCCGGTGAGGCTGCTGGAGGATTGCAGGTTATACCCGGTGACGGAGGACGGCCAGGCAATCTGCAGCTGGGCGCCATTCCGGGAAACCGTCAATTTGGGCGCCACCGCAGCCCCGGGTTGTGCCCCGATTTTCAACCCCTGGACCAGCAGGCCGGCCGGCCTGGGGGCGCTGGTGTTGAACACCATGATATCGAGGTTGTTTTTGCCCGCCTGGAAACCGCTGGTGATCGTAAAGGCCGCCAGGCTGCCGGTGGCGCCCGCCCGCCGGAATCCGGGCACCAGCTGGTCATTGAGATAGATATCATGCAGTCCCTCGTCGGCGGCGGTGTTGCCGGCTACGAACGCATTCGCCGGATCGAAACCGGTGAGATCGAACGTGAGGCGGTATTTATAGAAGCCCACCGATGGCAGCGGCTCGGCCTGCGGATCAGCCGCCGGGCCGATCCACTGGGCATCCGCGGGATTGGCCACCCAGGAGGTTGGCGGATTGGCCACCACATAGGCCTTGGTGGAGTTCGTATTGGCCGGATTATCCACCAGCAAGAAATGTGGATCGACGGCCCCCAAGTCCAGCAAGGCGCCACCGGCTCCCACGCCCGAGGCGAAGGCCCCCGCCACCGCCTTGTGCACCTTAAGGGTTGCCGTACGGCTGGTCTTGGCCCCATAACTATTGCTCACGATCACGGTGTAGTCACCTCCTTGCGCGGTGGTAATGCCGGTCAGTTCGAGGGTGTCGGTCGTTTTGCCTGACAGATCCACCCCATTGAGCTGCCACTTATAGCTCAATGGCTCGGCGCCCATCGCGGCCACCGTCAAGGTCACATTGTCTCCCTCCAGGAGCCGGGTGGCGCCTTGCGGCTGGGCAATGATCATGGGCGGGATCTGGCCTTCGGGAACCACGCGGATGTTGTCGATCACCAGGGAACGGTCGGTGCCCGCTTCCGGGGCATGCTCAATTTTCAAGACCGCTTCCATGCCGGCGGCGGTGAACACAACCTGCTTCACCGGGTAGGGGTTGGATCCCCCAGCTGGAAGGAGGACTTCTTCGAGCAGCACCGCATCGTCCACACTGACTTTGAGCGTGGTGGAGATGGCGCCGCTGCAGCAATTGCGCGGATTGGCCCAGACCAGCACGGTGTATTTTTTGTTTTGGGTCAAGCCCGTCAGCGTTTGGCTCATGGAGCCCGCATTTTGGATGAAGACCACGGCGTCCTGATCCGGGTTGGCGCCATTATCCGCGAACGGATCGCGTCCGCGCACGTTGATGCCATAACCGCTGGCTTGGAAGGTCCAGCCCGCCATGGCAGTTGGCTGCAGGTAACCGACGCCGCCAATGATGGTGCCGCTGGCCTCGAAGCTGGGATTTTGAACCACAATATCCACCGGATCCCGCTGCACAATATTGGCCGCATCCAGCAGCAAGGTGACATCCCCCTGGGCCGTGGCATTGAACTCCAGCAAACCGGTGGTGGAGGCAGCCTTGAAGGCCACATTGGTGAAATAGAAAGGAACCCCCCGATCGGCTGCGGCGCCCGCCGGCAAAATGTCCGTTATTTTGACCAGTTCCGTTCCCGCCAGTTTGACAGAGAGATCGAGCTTGCCCGTCCCGCCTCCAGCGCGCGCATTGTAGTAGAATTGCAGCCAGTAATTCTCACCCGCGGTCAGGCCGGTGATGAGCTGGGAGAGCGATTTGGTCCCCTGCAGAACGGCCACCTGGCTGCGATCGGGAGTTGCTCCATTATCGAAAAACGGCTGCGTGTTATTGTTCACCCCGGAACCACCGGTCCACCCCAGAATCTCGCCATAGCCCACCCCGCCGGGGGCGGCGGCGCTTTCAAAACTTGGATTTTTCACAAAGGAGGTAACCACCCAAGTGGTGAGCGTATCCACCACCTTCAAGGTCGCACTGTCCACCACATCCAATAACGCGGACCCGCGGGCGTTGCCCTTCACTTCAAAAGTTTGCGTATCCACCCCGTTTTGGGTGAAGTGGAGGGTCAGGATGCCATCGGAATCGGCGCCCACCAAGCTGGCCACCGCCGGCGTCAGGCTCCGCAATTTGATGTCAAACGAACGGACGATCAGCAATTCACGCGGCACCGTCAAGGTCACGGTCACGTTCTGGCCCGGGGAGATTTCCGCCACACTTGGGGTGATCGCCAAAGGAGGCAAAGGCACGGCCGATTCTCCGATCACCCGCACGTCGTCCAGCAACAGCGTTTGATCGCCAGTGGCGGTCTGGGCAATGGTGATTTGCGCACTGAAATCGGTGGCGGT
Organism: uncultured Verrucomicrobiota bacterium; assembly: GCA_964409245.1. Taxonomy (GTDB): domain Bacteria; phylum Verrucomicrobiota; class Verrucomicrobiia; order Limisphaerales; family UBA1319; genus CAIMWS01. The sequence goes on along the minus strand of CAYPCQ010000192.1, from coordinate 1,008 downwards.
GAAGGTCACCGTTTTGGTTTTATAGGGATTGGCGCCACCCACCGCGGAGACGTTCTCCTCATAGAGCACAGTGGCGCCTGCCGAAACCTTTAAATGCGGCGAGTTGCCAGTCTTGGCATTGTAAGCGAAACTCACTTGGTACGGCTTGCCCGGCGTGATGCCACTGACCACCTGGCTCAAGGAGCTTTCACCGTTCAGGAACGCCACATGGTTCTGGTCGGGAGCCGTGCCGTTGTTGGCATAGGCGCCGGTGCCATCTGTGTTGTTCACCCCAAAGGTGCCGGTGCCCTGCCAGCCCACCAAACCGGCCAAAATGCCGTCATTGGGCACATCGCCGCTGGCTTCAAAGCTGGGATTGCTGACCACTACGTTGCTTTTGTCGCGCGGCACGATGGTCACGGCGTCATACAGGGCCGTGCTGTCGCCGGTGACCGCCAGCGTGAATACCAGATCTCCGGTATCCACCTCGGGCGTGAAGGCAAAGGAGGCAAAGTAGTATGGCTGGTTCTTGTTTTTGGCTGGCTGCACATTGACCACCTTGCCGACTTCCACATTATTAAAACTCACGGTGATGTCCACTTTCCCCGATCCCAGACGGGCGTCGTAGTAAAATTGAACCCAATATTGCTGGCCGGGTGTGAGGCCGGAAATCGTCTGGGAAAGCGTGCCATTGCCCTGCTTGAAAGCCACCTGGGTCTGATCGGGTATCGCGGTGCCGGTGTTATGGAACGGCCCGGAGTTGTCGTTGCACCCACTGCCACCTTGCCAAAGGTCGATGGCGCCGTAATGCGGCCAGGTGGTGTTGATGTTACTTTCGAAGCTGGGATTTTGCACAAATCCCGCGCTTGCCGGTATCTGGCTTACCGCCGCGAGCAGCGCCAATGCCGCCACGCGCCGGAGGGTTTTTAGGATATGCATAGGGTTTCTGGATATGTGGTTGAGGGTTGAGGGTTGAACTAGTACAACGTATCATTAAAAGATATACAGATAAACCAGGTGGGTGGTATG
>CAYPCQ010000191.1:0-13042 GCA_964409245.1 uncultured Verrucomicrobiota bacterium | reverse complement strand
GCATTTGCGCTTGGCCTTGGATAGTTAGTCTCAACTTGAAAGCGAACTAGAATAAACCAGCAGAAAAGGGGGCTCCGCGGCGGCGCGGCGTGGGGTGGTTCGCGAAACTTGGATCCACCAGAGAGGTGAGACGGCAACGAGCGGAAGGTTTTGAGGAATTGGTTTGCATGGAAGCCCTCTTCGTCATTGATTTTGTCACGCCCGCATAGGAAGGTGTTGACCATATGTTAGATGCCAGATTGATTGCGGCTAAAGAGGCCGGCTCACGGCGGTTGCTGATCGTGTTGCATGGTTTGGGTGACAGCCTGAGGGGCTACCTGGGTTTTCCCGGTGAGCTGAACCTGCCCTGGCTCAATTGCCTGCTGGTCAACGCGCCCAATCCTTATTATGCGGGTTATTCATGGTTCGATTTTCCGGGTGATCCCCGGCCGGGTGTGGCTGCCAGTTATGGCTTGCTGTCCGAATTGCTCGACTACCAACGGGCGCAAGGGATACCCCCGGAGGAAATCGCGCTGTTTGGTTTTTCCCAAGGTTGCTTGATGGTGTGGGAAACGGGCCTGCGTTATCCCCACCGCCTGGCCGGGTGCGTGGGCGTCAGCGGTTTTATTTGCGAGCCGGAAACCCTCCTCCGGGAGCGGTCCCCGGTGTCAGGCAGCCAAAAATTCCTGGTCACCCACGGCTTCATGGATCCCGTGATTCCCTTCGCGGAGTCCAAGAAACAAGTCGATTTCATGAAAAAATCCGGGGTTGATGTGCAATGGCATGAGTGCCCCAAAGCACACACCATAGATCCTTACGGTGAAATGCAGGCCATCCGCCGGTTTATCCAGCAATGTTTCGGCAAATAAAATCCTCCTTCCGCCCCAGGCCTTGCCACTGGCTCCAGGCTGATTTGCGCGGCGTTAATCCATGATAATTACGGCCCATCCCTTTGAGCTTCGCAAGCGCCATGCCTTGACGATCAGCCGCGGCACCATCCCCTCCTCACAGAATTTGTGCCTGATGGTGGAGGATGAGGGCGTTGTCGGTTGGGGAGAAATGGCCCCAGGCAGCCTCACCGCCTCGCCAGAGGCACTCAGCCAAGCCCAAACCACCATCCAGGATTGGGCTGCCAAGCTCCAGGGCATTTCAGCGTGGGACCGGCAGCGGATTGAATCCTTGGTGGATTTTCGGGAATTTCCCGGCGCTTTGGCTGCGCTGGATATGGCCTTATACGATTGGCTGGGCAAACGCCTGGATCAGCCTTTGTGGAAGCTGCTGGGTTTGGATCTCCAGCGGGTTCCCCGCACCTCGCTGACCATCGGGATGAATCCGCCCCCGCGGGTTCGGGAAATCACCCGGGAAATCGTTTCACGCCTGAACCCCTCCATCTTGAAAGTCAAGCTGGGCAGCCCGGAGGGCATCGAGGCGGATCGTTCCATGTTTGCTGCCGCCCAGGAATCCGCGCCCAGCCACCTGAAATGGCGGGTGGATGCCAATGGCGGGTGGAGCGTGGCCAGCGCCCGGGAAATGATCCCCTGGCTGGCCGGAAGAGGGGTGGAACTGGTCGAACAACCTTTGCCCCCCGGGCAGGAAGCCAGTCTGGCACAATTGAACACTGACTGCCCGGTGCCGCTTTTTCTCGATGAAAGTGTGGCCACTGCCAGGGATATCCCACCCGTGGCGAAATATATCCAGGGCATAAACCTCAAATTAATGAAATGTGGCGGCATTTCCGAAGCCCTGCGAATGATCCATACCGCCCGGGCCCACCAGCTGCAGGTTATGATTGGCTGCATGTCGGAAAGTTCTTTGGCCATCACCGCCGGGGCCCAGCTATCTCCCTTGGCGGATCAGGCCGACCTGGATAGCCATCTGAACCTGCAGCAGGATCCCTTCCAGGGCGCCACCTTCGTGGATGGCCGCGTGATGCCCAGCCAGAGGCCCGGATTGGGAACCTTGCCCAGCGGGCGCCCAACCGATGCCGCTGGCAACCGAAAGGTCTCGGAGTGATAACCCTGAAAACCACACAACTGACATACCCATGACGCACCGCATTGATCCACATAACCGGCTCGCCTTGCTCATGCACGGCAATGTGGTCGGCCCATACGGGAAAATGGGGATGGGCCTGCTGCGCTACAGCCCCGCCGAAATCGCGGCCGTGATCGACCGTGATACCGCCGGCCAGGATATAACCGTCCTGACCGGCATCCCACGGCCCGCACCGATCGTTCCATCGGTTCACGAAGCGCTGCGCCTGGGAGCTGATATCCTGGTGCTGGGCGTGGCCACTCCGGGCGGGGTGATCCCGGCTGATTTCTGGGCGGAAATCCACGCTGGCTTGGAAGCCGGCCTGTCCCTGGTCAACGGGCTGCATGCCCCCCTGGCCAGCCAGGCCGACCTGGCCGGACGATTGCAGCCAGGCCGGTTCATCTGGGATGTGCGCATAGAGCCTCCCAACCTCCCCACCGGGTCCATGCGCGCCGCCAGCCTTGCCGTCCGGCGGGTATTAACCGTGGGCACGGACATGGCCATTGGGAAAATGACCGCCGCCATCGAAATGGATCGTGCCGCCCGCCAGCGCGGATGGCGTTCCCGCTTCCTGGCGTCCGGGCAGATCGGGATTTGCATCGCCGGCGAAGGGGTCGCCTTGGACGCCGTGCGGGTGGATTTCGCCTCCGGCGCCGTGGAAAAGCTGGTGCTGGATCTCAGCCCGGATTGCGACGTGGTCATGGTTGAAGGCCAGGGTTCCCTCCTCAATCCGGCCTCCACCGCCTGGCTGCCCCTGATCCGTGGTTGCTGCCCCACCGATATGATCTTGTCCCACCGCGTGGGCCAAACCAGTTTGCTACGCGCCCCTTGGGTGCAAATCCCGCCCCTGCCCACGGTGATCGCCCTCTACGAATCAATCTGCGCCGCCGGCGGAGCCCTGCCCCCGGCCAAAGTCAAAGGCCTGGCCCTGATCACCAAAGGCCTGGATGAGGAAGCCGCCCGCCGGGCATTGGCGGAAGCCTCGGAAGCCACCGGTTTGCCCGCCACCGACGTGGTCCGTTTCGGAGCTGGGGCACTCGTCGATGCCCTCCATCTGCAGCCCTCCCCTGCCCGGCCTTGACTGCTCCAGCAGGAGGTTTGGCTTCAGCATTTTACCCCCTTACGGCGGCAGGAATGGGGATCTTTAGTCATGCCCTTGCATTTAAGATGCAAGTGATTGCACCGCAGTCTTTTGTGCAATTCATAAAACGAGCTACCAGCCACGATCAAATCGGGATCAGTGGCGAATGACTAAGGTTTTGCGCAAAAAGATCCTGCCCGCACGGCGGAGCCAATTGCCTGGACACGGCCGGCGCGAGGCGTGATTCATTTGACACTGTGCCCGTGGTCTGCTACACACCCCCGTCGATGCGGCACTTTGTTGGCTGGGTCAGGACAGCCCGGTTCGCTTACTCCTGGCATTTCATTATTTATTGTCCGTGCGGCCATCCCAGCGCGCGGAAAGCGGAGTCTTTTAAACCATGAAAAAAACAGCAGGCCAGCCAGTTTACCGGCGGATTTTGCTCAAGTTGAGCGGCGAAGCTTTGGGTGACAAGAACGGGTCCGGCATTTCTCCCGAAGTTGTTCACGACATGGCCCGGCAGATCAGCGAGGTCCACCAACTGGGAGTCCAGGTGGTCATCGTTATTGGCGGCGGCAATATTTTCCGGGGGTTGCAGGGCAGCGAGCGGGGCATTGAACGGGCCACCGGGGATTATATGGGCATGCTCGCCACCATCATCAATGCCCTTGCTTTGCAGGACGCCCTGGAAAAAGCGGGCGTCCCGACCCGCGTGCAAAGCGCCATCGCGATGGCCCAGGTGGCGGAATCCTTCATCCGCCGCCGCGCCATTCGCCACATGGAAAAAGGCCGGGTGGTCATCTTCGCGGGCGGCACAGGCAATCCTTATTTTTCGACCGATACCGCCGCCGCCCTGCGGGCCAACGAAATCGGCGCCGAGGTCATCCTCAAGGCGACCAAGGTTGACGGCATCTACGATTGCGACCCAAAGAAAAACCCTGAGGCCAAACTGTATCGCCACATCACTTACATCGAAGCCTTGCAGCAGCAGCTTAAAATCATGGATTCCACCGCGTTCTCCCTTTGCATGGACAACAAAATGCCGATCGTGGTTTTCAATGTGTTCAAGCCCTCAAACATCAAAAAGGTGGTGTCAGGGGAAAAAGAAGGAACCTTGGTGAAGGATTGATCCGGGCTTTACATTCCGGGCCGGATCGCTAAACTTTTCGACCAGCAACCATTTAAGGCAAAAGACGTTATGACACTCGATGAAATTGTTTTTGAGGCGGAAGAAAAAATGACCAAAACCGTCGATGTGATTCATCATGAATTCGGCGGCGTGCGCACCAGCAAGGCCTCCCCCACCCTGGTGGAAGGCATCATGGTGGATGCCTACGGCACCCAGATGCGCATTCGCGAATTGGCGGGCATCACCACTCCTGAACCGCGCATCATCATGATCCAACCGTGGGACGCCGGCATGGTGCATCCCATCGAAAAAGCCATCCAAAAAAGCAACCTGGGTATTAATCCATCCATCGACAAGAAATGCATCCGCATTATCCTGCCCGAACTCAGCCAGGAACGCCGCACGGAACTCACCAAAGTGGTGCATAAATTAGCCGAGGACGGACGAGTTGCCATTCGCCATGTGCGCCGGGACGCCTTGGAACATTTGAAGAAAGAGGTCAAAGCGGGCAAAATAACCGAAGATCAGCAGGAGTCCGCCGAAAAAGAAATCCAAAAACTTACGGACGATTTCATCGCCAAGATCGATGAGAACATGGGCCGCAAGGAAAAAGAAATCATGACCGTTTAGGTCTGTCGGCTTGTTCGGCAAGGCTTGGCAGCGCAGCGCTGTGGCCCAATGGCGATGGCGGTTGCTCTATCGATGATCCTTGCTGGATTCTTTTTCTGCCGATGGATAATAGTGATTCGTTCAGGTGGTATGTCAGGTTATCCTCCGGGTCGATCCGGCTCCCAGTTCGTCACGGCCCGGTTGGCGTCTGTGATCCGTCATCGTGGAATCTTCGGATACCAAACCGCGATTCCAAAACCGTCTCGGCGTGGATGAAACCATTATACCTTGGCGCCAGTGGTTTCCTTATCCTGAACCAGGCAAGGCCACGACATTAAAAAAAGCGGCTCAGCGCAGCAGGGCCGAGGGTCTTGCCGTCAATTAAAGGCCTCTACCTATGAAAAAATCGATCGGAGCTAAAACGCTGGTCTATCCAACCCCGGTTTTTGTCGTTGGGACGTATGACGAACATGGCAAACCCAATGTCATGACTGCTTCCTGGGGCGGCATTTGCTGTTCCCATCCACCCTGTGTGGCCGTTTCACTGCGCAAGGCGACCTATACCTACGGCAACATCGTCGCACGGAAAGCCTTTACGATCAGCATCCCGTCTGAGGCGCACATCCAGGCGGCAGATTATTTCGGATTAGTTTCCGGCAGGGAGGTGGACAAGTTCGCCGCCACCAAGCTTACGCCGGTACGGAGCGGCCTGGTGGATGCCCCCTATGTGCAGGAGTTCCCCATGGTCCTTGAATGCCGGCTGGCCCATACGCTGGAACTGGGCTTGCACACCCAGTTTGTGGGGGAAGTCATGGATGTGAAGGTCGATGAATCAGTGCTGGCCAGCAACGGAGTGGCCGACATCAAGAAGGTCAAACCGCTCGTATTTACCCCCGACAGCCAGGCCTATTATGGGATCGGCAACCACCTCGCCCAAGCGTTCTCAATTGGCCAGAAAACCTGAGCCGGCGTGGGCAGGAGATATTTGCCAAAGGCCAGCGGTTAATACCACGACTCCAGCCCATGCAAATTAATGGCGGCGAAAGGCGGATGGCCCCTTCCAACCACCAACGCCCACCCAAGGGGGCTTTTGGGCTGCTTGCTCTGGATTTTATTTGCAATTTTTACCGGTTAATATAAAGTGTTACCATTGAATGTCTTGCGCCTGTATCGGCGCTCAATCCGGAACGCGCAAAATGGCCTGCTGGCCAGGGGCAATCCAGGCCGGAAAACCGCTGTTTGAGTGAAAGTGATTATGAATAACCTGCAATGGCTGCCCAACGGGCGGCTCCTGAAAAACTCGTGGCTGATGGTGGTGCTTGGCGCCGCCCTGGCCAATCCGGCCTTCGGCTTGGATATCATGTCCGCGAATCTGCTCAAAGGAAAGGTTTACTCCCAAACCAGCGCTGCGGCGCCGGCCTTGGCAGCTCAAAAACCTTATGTCTTCCATGTGGAGGCCCAGCCCATCCTGGTCGGCTGGGTCCAGAACGCGGCGATCAAACCGCCCAGCGGCATTGCCCGCAACCTGGCGGTTGTGAACGATACGTATTTTCTGTATGAGGACCAGCTGGATACCGCCGTTCTTTTCAATGCCTCCTATGGCCCAGGCACTTACCAGCTGAATTACAAAGGCCAAAACGATGGCCAGGCCGCCTTGCCATTCACCATCGGTGCGGACGCCTTCCCGGCGGCGCCCCAGGTGTTGAATTACAGCCCCGCGCAAGCCATCGATGCGGCCGCCGATTTCACTTTGAATTGGACCCAGCTCAGCACCCTGCCCGACAACTTTGTGGATTTGCAGATCCTCGATGGCGGAGGGAGCGTGGTGTTCAATTCCGTGCCAATTTCGGAACTGGAGCCTTCGCCCGGCAACACCACCTCCGCCACGATCGACGCCGACACCCTGCTACCCGGCGCCTCCTATGTGGGCGTGCTCCGGTTCTACAATCTAACCACGCGGGATCTGACCTCCCTGCCCATGGTTTCTGCGGGTTTTTACAGCGAGACCCGTTTCCCCCTGAAAACCCAGGGCACCGCCTCCGGGGATACCACCCCGCCCCAGCTGGCCAATAATTACCCTGCCAATGGCGCCACGATCACCAACCTGCAGGTGGCCCCCATTATGTTCAGTTTCAGCGAGCCGATGCAGCCGCTCAACGCCATCACCTGGAGCGCCAATCTTGACCCCGCCAAGTTCGCCTACCAGTGGCAGGGCAACAGCACGCTGATCTGCCTTTACTCGGCGGCCCTGCCCGGCAACGCCACCATCACCTGGACTTTGAACTCCGACGCCTCCAATCCCCAGAATTTTCGCGATGTGGCGGGCAATCAACTCGCCAAAGTTTCGGGGCAGTTTGCCACCGGCGCCGGCGGATTCAGCACCAACAACCCCTGCGGCCCCACCAACCAGGTGGATGCAGCCGCCCATTCCATCTTCAAATCCGCCAATTTCTGGCAAAAGGACGCCACCACCACGGTGGATGATTCAACCAATGGCTTTTTATTCATGACCTTCGTGAAGGCTCCGGCGGGACTCACCGTGACCAGCGGATCGGTCATCGCCCCCGGCCCCAAAACCAAGGCACTCCAGCAAATGTTGCCGGGCAGCTTAAGCTACATGCAGCAGTTCACCAGCTTCAGCGACCTGGAACTGGAATTCCAGCCGGGCAATTACCAGGTCCAAGCCACCTCGTCCGCCGGCAATTTGAACGGCCTGGTGGTGCTGCCCGCCAATGGCTACCCGCCGACGCCCCATTTCCTGAATTTAGGCGCCCTGCAGGCGATCGATCCCACCGCGGATTTCTTGCTGACTTGGGATGCCTTCGCGAATGCGGCCAGCATGGACGGCATCCTCCTGGAGATTGCGGATGAAAATGAAGGGGTGGTTTTCATGCTGCCCGATCCCTGCAAAGGCAAGGAACTGGCGGTCACTGCCACCTCCGCCACGGTTCCCAAAGGCACCCTCAAGGCAGGGATCAACTACACCCTCCAGATCACGTTCAACAAACTGGTTTACCAAGGGGCCGGCATGTTCCCCTCAGCGCCCAACCAGCAAGGCTTCGGCATGTTGAGCAAAACCACGCGCACCGCCATCAAAACCGCGGGCGGAACCCAGCTGGCCGATCTCAAGTTCACCAGCATCAAGGCCCGGCTGCTGAATACCATTCAATTCGATCTCCAGTGCAACGCGGGGCGCCCGCTGGTCATTGAAACCACCACCGGCCTGGCTGGGAGCAGCACCTGGACCACCTTGATCTCAACCAATGTGAACTCCTCCTCCGTGAGCATTGTGCTGCCGTTCACCAATCCCGCGGCCAAGGCTTTCTTCCGGGCCAAACAGAATTAACGCCCGGCGATCAACTTTACCAACCGGCCGCTGGGTCCATCCAGCGGCCGTTTTTTTGCCCTGCAAAACGCCTCCGTCCTCCTGAAGGCCGGGCTTTTCCCGGGCAGGAAAACCACCCTGAGCGATTGGGTGAAATAGTCGCGGCTGGGATAATTTTGGCTCGACGCCCAAACGCTGGGAGGCAATCTACCAGCACCATGAAGAGGAATCATCAGACCTCCGGATGCGCACTCCGCAGCGGCTGTCCGCGGGAACGCAAGGCCCGCCCGGATCCCGCGCCCCACTCCGCAACGGCTGGCGCCGCCCCCGAACATCGACCTGCCAGTAGCAGCGCCTGCCGGTGGCTGGTGCTGATCGCTGCCTGTTGGGCGGTCCTCCCGGCGGTCCGGGCGGAAGTGGTCATCCAAAGCGAGCAACTCAATCCTGCCACCCCGGCCTGGGCCTTCAAAACGATCCCCAAGCCATCCAAATCAGACCTGGCCGGCGGATGCAAGGTGACCGTAACCGGCAACCAATTCGAAACGGTCGCCGGCGAAGGATCGGTCCTGGTGAATGGGGTTCTGCCCGCGGACAGCCTGGATTTGAACGAATCGGCGCTGATGAGCAACGCCAGCGCGGCGAATGGCCGGGTGGTTATCGATCTGGGGCGCGTGCAGCCGGTGGCGGCGGTCGCCACCTATTCCTGGCATGAATGGGACGTGGATGACGGATCGCGCGGACCACAGGTTTACACCCTCTACGGCAGCGCCGCGGAACAGGCGGATCCCGCCCGCCTGGAGGTCTGGATCCGCATCGCGCGGGTCGATACCCGGCCAAACCAGACCGGCAAGCACTGGAACGGGCAGCACGGGGTTTTGATCCGCGACCCGGCTGGCGGCCTGGGAAACTACCGGCACTTGCTGTTCGACCTGGAGCCAACCCGCTCGCCACGGCAGCCGAGTCCGCCCACCACCCACACGCTGTTAGCCGAAATCGATGTGCATTCGCAGGCCACCCTGGCTCATGCGGGAGACGCCGAGGTGGCTCAGCCCGCCAAGATCGAGCACGCCTGGGTGGTTTTTAAAACCCACCTCGACATCGGCTACACGGACCGCATCGCGGAGGTGCTCCGGAGCTACCGGGTGGGCATGATGGAAGGCGCCCTCAAGGTGATCGAAGCCTCGCGGACGCTGCCACCTGCCCAGCGTTTTGCCTGGAACCTGGCGGGCTGGCCTTTGGCCCATGTGCTCGGTCCGCAGCAGGATGGCGCCCGCCGGGAGCGCATTGCCCGGGCCGTGCGGGAAGGGGCGATTGCCTTCCACGCCCTGCCCTTTACCACGCACACAGAAACGCAGGATCTGGAGGATCTCGTGCGGAGCCTGGGCTTCGCAACCCGGCTGGCCCGCCAATTTGACCGCCCGCTGCCCATCGGGGCCAAGATGACCGATGTGCCCAGCCATTCGTGGGTGATGCCCACACTGCTCGCCCACGCCGGCGTGAAGTTCCTGCAGATCGGCTGCAACGACAACAGTGCCTGCGTCCGGGTCCCGCACCTGTTCTGGTGGGAAGGCCCCGACGGCTCACGCATCCTCTGCAACTACACGCGCGTTTATGGCTCCGGGCTGGTGCCGCCGCGGGATTGGCCCTGCAAAAATTACCTGGCCATGACCATGACCTACGACAACGTCGGCCCGCCCTCCGCCGCCGAGGTGGAGCGCCTGCGCCAGGAAGCCGCCCGCCGATTGCCCGGGGTGCAGATCCATTTCGGCACGCTGGACGATTTTGCCCGGGCGGTGGCCGCCGAAAACCCGCCGCTCCCGGTAGTCAGCGCCGACATGCCCGACACATGGATCCACGGCTGGCTTTCCATGCCGCAGGAGGCCAAGGCCGCCCGGCTCTTCCGGGCGCTGGAGCCGGCCTTGGACGCGCTGGACACCCACCTGCGCGCCTGGGGCCTCGCGCCGGCAAATCTCCAGCCCGCCCTGGCGGAGGCCTACGAGCAAAGCGCCCTCTTCAGCGAGCACACTTTCGGCCCTTGGGGCCCCAAAGGCGGCCCTTGGGAAAGCGGCATTCCCCGCCGCAACCTCTACGGCGAGGAATGGCAAAAAGCCCGTGCCAGGGGCGCTTACCAGAAATATGAGCAGGGGTTTGACGATAAACGCGCCTTCGCGCGCCAGGCCGACCAAATTGTCCACCGGGAGCTGGCCAGCCGGCTGGACACCCTGGCCCGCTCCGTGCGGGCCAGCGGGCCGCGGATGGTGGTATATAATGCCCTGCCCTGGCCGCGCTCCGGCGCGGTGGAAATCCCCGGCCGGCCGGGCGAATTCCTCTACGCCCGCGAAGTGCCGTCCTTCGGCTACAAGACCTACCCCATCAGCCGCCCGGCCGCCGCCAGCCAACCGGAACCGGCTGCCAGCAACCGCCTGGACACCCCCTTTTTCCGGCTGGCCTTCGATCTGCGGCGCGGCGGGATCGCGTCGCTGGTTGAAAAATCCAGCGGCCGGGAACTCGTGGACCAGGAGCATCCATACGCCTTGGGGCAATTCCTCCACGAACGGTTCGACTACGCCCGGATGCTGGCCTTTTTCACCGCCTATGACCGGCCGCCCATTCCGGGCCAGGGCGCCTGGAGCGCCTTCGTCAAACTCGATCCGCCCACCAACTTGACCTACGCCGCCATCACCCCGACGGCCTGGAGCCTGACGGTGCAAAGCAACGCCGTGGCCGACCTCGCGATCCTGTCCACCACGGACACCCATGGGCTGGCCAGGCGTTTCACCCTCGTGTTCACCTGCCCCCGGGAACAGCCCAGCCTGGAAGTGGAATGGCGGGTGGAAGACAAAACCCCCGATCCGATTCCCGAAGGGGGCTGGCTCTGTTTCCCGTTCAACCTGGCACAACCCCGCTTCCGCCTGGGCCGGCTGGGTGGGCCGATCAATCCGGCCACCGATATTGTCACCGGCGCCAACCGCCATTATTTCTGCCTCAATACCGGCCTGACCCTCTCCGGCCAGGATGAGGCAGGCGTGGGCCTCTGCCCCCTGGACTCGCCCTGCGTGAGCCTGGATGAACCCGGCCTTTGGCGGTTTTCCCTGGATTACACGCCCCGCCGTCCGGCCGTCTTTGTGAACCTCTACAACAATAAGTGGAACACCAATTTCCCCGAGTGTCAGGAAGGATCCTGGACCAGCCGGGTGCGGCTTTGGCCAACCCGCGCGCAGGCGGAATGGGGCGCCAGCCTGGTCACCCCGGCCTGGGAAGCGCGCCTGCCCCTGCTCGCCGCCGCTGCGGAGGGGCCGCCCGGCCAATTGCCCGCCGAGGCAGCCGGCCTGAGTCTTTCGCGCACCGGCCTCCTCGTCACCGCTTTCGGGGCGAATCCGGACGGTCCCGGCACCCTGCTGCGGCTTTGGGAGCAAGCCGGCCAGAATGGCGCCTGCACCGTGCGCCTGCCGGCGGGCATCCGGGCCCAAAAGGTCCAGCCCGTGAACCTCCGGGGCGAACCCAACGGCTTGCCGATCCAGGTGGAGGATGGCGTGTTCACCGTTCACGCACGCGCCTTTGCTCCGCTGAGTTTATTGATCAAGCCTTGATCTCAGCTGCCCGGCCCATCAATGAACCCACCAATGACCTCCAAAGAGCGGATGCTGTGCGCGCTGGATCTCGGGATTCCCGACCGCCTGCCCGTGACCACGCACCATGTCATGGATTTCTTCCTCCAGCGCCAGCTGGCTGGCTGCAACAGCCGGGAATTCTTCGACCACTTCGGGCTGGACGCCATCCATTGGGTGACCGCCCACCGGCCCGATCCCCAGGCGGGTGAATTTTTCGATCCGCTCCAGGGCCCGCCCGGGTTTCTCGAAGCCCGCCGCATTTGCACTGATCGCTGGCGGGTGTTCACCGACCCGATGCCCGGCCAGCAATGGCCCGCCACCCGGTTCCGTTTTGCCACCCCCAAGGGGGAGCTTTCCATGGTGCTGCAGACCAACGAGCACACCAGCTGGGTCACCGAGCACCTGATCAAGGAAAAGCGCGGAATCGATCTCCTGGGGGAATTCATGACCGCCCCAAAATGCGATGTCGAAGCCGTGAACCGGGAGGCGCGGGGGTTCGGCCAGCGCGGCCTCATCCGCGGGCACCTCTGCTGTTTTGACGCGTTCGGCCAGCCCGGCACCTGGCAGGACGCCGCCTGCCTGGTGGGTGTGGAGCGGCTGATCCTGGAGGCCCATGATGATCCCGCCTGGGTGCATGAATTGCTGGGCATCCTGCAGCGGCGGAAGCTGGCTTATGCCCGCTCCCTGGCCGGGGCGGCGTTCGATGTCATCGAGTTTGGGGGCGGCGACGCCTCGTCCACGGTCATTTCCCCCCGGTTGTTCGATGAATTCGTGGCCCCCTACGATGCGCCGATCATCGCCGCCCTTCACGCCGCCGGCCAGCGCGTGGTTTACCACACCTGCGGCGGCATGATGCCCCTGCTCGAACGCATCGCGGACCTGCAGCCAAACGCCATGGAAACTTTCACCCCGCGCGCCATGGGCGGCGATGCGGATCTGGCAGCCGCCAAGCGCCGGATCGGCGGTCGCGTCTGCATGATCGGCGGTTTCGATCAATTCCATTTCTTCAAAGGCTGCTCTCCGGCGCAGGCCCGGGCCGAGGTGCGGCGCTGTTTCGCGGAGGCGGGTGGCAACGGCGGCTTTATCCTGTGCCCATCGGACCACTTTTTTGAGGCCGACCTCCCCGTGCTGGAAGCCTTCGCGGATGAAGCCCGCCAATGTGTTTACTCGTGATCCAGATTCCGCCCAACGGTTGAACATGGCGCTTGGACCAATTTGGGGGGTCAAGTCCTGGTTTAAATTTGTCACTTTTTTCTCGGTGTTTCCCTGTCGGT
>CAYPCQ010000190.1:0-13129 GCA_964409245.1 uncultured Verrucomicrobiota bacterium | reverse complement strand
GAAAGTTTTTCAGGCGCCAAGGCGCCAGCATTTTACCGGGTGCGGCAATGGTAGCCGGCCGCTTACCGGGTTTGAAGGCGGAAGACATCGGGATGACCTCAGTCCACCTGGGAGTCCAAGGCGCTTTTACGTGAAGGCGTAAATCAGGCCACCTAATCCTGGCCAAAATAAACCACCCCGCAGTTTCAACAACCACGGGGTGGGCACACTTCAAGACAAACTCCGGGCCAGGCTTTCTGCGTCCGGGGTTTTAGGAGGCAGGGGCCGCCTTCCAAGCGGGCCATTCATCCAAGGTATTGGCGTTGGCGTCGTCGTTGATCACCGCAGCCAGTTTTTCCAGCCAGGCGGAATCGGGATGCCCGCCCTGGCGCGCTTTCTGGATGTTGGCTGCCAGCACCAGGCCTGCGCGGCGCTTACCGCTCTTGATCGTGCGTTTGAGCGTGGCCAGCATCGCCGCCTTGCTCTCGGCCGGCCCGTGCGCCAGTGAATAAAAAGCCGTTTCCAATGCGAGGTTGGGAGTGTCATCCCCGCCGGGCTGCGGCAGCACCTTGGCCAGAACCCCCAAGCCCTCCTCCTCCCGCCCCAAGGCCAGCAGGAATCCGGCAAAACTGGCCAGCAGGTAGGGATCGCTGCTATCCAAGGCCAGCGCCCGCCGGTAGCAATCCTCGGCGCGTTTGGCATCTTTGCGCATTTTGGCCAGGAAACTGGCCAGCGTGCCCACCAGGCGCGCGTTGTTCTGATCCAGCGTGATGGCACGGTTGTAAAGCTCCTCAGCGCGATCATAGTCCTTGCGCACGCGGGCCAGGAAAAACGCGAAATTTTGCAGCAATTCCACGTTGCTCCCATCGGCGTTCACCGCCTTCTGGTAAAACTCCTCAGCCCGCACGTTATCCTTGCGGAAATCCCTCAGGAAATTGGCGTAGCTGCCCAACAAGGAGCCATTATTAGGGAATTGCTCCAACCCCTTCTGATAAACCGCGTCCGCCTTGGCGGGATCAGTTGGTTTCAACCGCTCCGCTTCGAGTTCCACCGCCCACCAGTCGGGAAAGGAATGGGCCGTTTGCCGGGCTGCCTCTTTCAAAGCCGCAGCGCCGGGTGCCGTGTCGGGCAGGGCCACAATCTTGGAGGATAGCGCCTGGTAGGATCCGGCATACTTGGTGAACACATGGTCAAACCGCTTGCTGTCCGGATGCGGCAGGGAGAACACGTTGCGCAAAAGCAGCATGAATTCGTCGAAATCCGCCTTTTGCACCCAAATGGTCTGGCGGGTTTCCAACCATTCCCGGATGGTGCCTTTGGGCTCGCGATCACTGACCCAATAAACGCCCAGGGGCAAAGCCTCTTCCGTGAAGGAACTGAGCATTTTGGCGATGCCTTCATCATTGCCGCCGTAACCCACAAAAATCAAACCCCGGTCCCGGATCACCGCCCGCACGCGTTTCTCCACATCCAGCTTGAGGTCATCGGTGACACGCAGGGTGTTCAACGGGGCCAGGTGATGATCGCCATGGAGCTTGATCACCAGCGGCCGGGTGCGGGTGGGGCGCAGATAAGTTCCCAGGGATTCCTGCGGCACCACCACCGGTTTGACCTTGGTAAACAGATAAAGGCTGTCGGTCAGGAGGTCGTCGAAATTGGCCGTGAGGGCGACATTGAACCGGCCGTTTTCCATCGTCATCAACTGCGACAGCACAGCGTAGCCGAAGCCGGGGAATTTACTTTCGCACAAGGACTCGATCTCCCGCTGGCGTTCCTCAGGCAGGAGAAACAATTTATCGAGCATCGGGCCGTAAATGCAGGCCGGATTCTCGGGATCGTAGCCAGGAAATTCTTCCTTGGCAAACTGGTTGATGTCCTGCCGCTGCGGATTGCGCAAATCCCGCAGGCGGGGCAGCCACTGGCTGGTGATCAGGCTGGCGGCGGCCGGAATCCCGGATGACACCGAACAACCCGAGCCAATAAAAAAGGCGAACCGGCTGTCGGGATGGTCGCACATCATTTTCAAGCGCCGGGAAAATTCCTCAGCGGACATCTTTCTGAAAGCATCGCTCATAATTTAAATCGTTTCCGAGTTTGTTGACCGTGACTTCCACGCACGGCCATTCAACTACAAGCGGCAAAAAACGCAATCTGTTTTGATTTGCCAATCCGGCCCTTTTTCATAGGCAGAACCTTTCGGAATCGATATTCTGGATGCATGCGGATTACGAACTTGAACCCAGCGGATGAAATCGGCGCCAGCTCCTGGATGGTGGAGATGGAAGGGCATCGTGTGCTTTTGGATACCGGAACGCATCCGAAGCGGGAGGGCCAGGCCAGCCTCCCGCTTTACGATCTGATCCGGAAGGAAAACGTGGATGCCATAGCCGTCAGCCATTGCCACCATGACCACGTGGGCTCGCTGCCGATCGCGGCGCGCTATTTCCCCAACGCTCATATCATGATGACCGAATTGAGCTATTTCCTGGTGGAACGTGTTTTGCACAACTCGGTCAACGTGATGAGCCGCCAGCGGGAGGAACTGGGCATCAAGGAATACCCGCTCTTCAGCCATGACGAGGTGGACGAGCTGGCTCCGCGGTTCCAGGGCTTCCGCTACAACCGGGAGATCGAATGGGCCGCTTTCCAAAAAACCCGGGCCGGTTTTCTCTCCCCGGTGCTGGAATTCTACGATGCCGGGCATGCTTTGGGCTCGGCGGGCATCATGCTGCGCGGCCAGAAGAGCACTTTTTTTTACACCGGGGATGTCTGCTTCCACGATCAAACGCTCCTGCGCGCGGCGCGGTTCGAGGATGTCCAGGCGGACGTCCTGCTGGTGGAGACCACCCGTGGCGGGCATGCCTCGCCCCCGGGATTTTCCCGGGAAAAAGAGATCGACCGGCTGGCGGACGCCATCCAGGCCGTTCTGAAACGCCGGGGCAGCATCCTGATCCCGGTTTTCGCCCTGGGCCGCACCCAGGAAATCCTGGCATTGCTGGCGCTGCTCATGCATTCGGGCAAACTGCGCCGGCAGCCGGTTTACATCGGTGGCATGGGCCGCGTTTTCACAGAAATCTACGACCTGGAGGCCCACCGCACCCACCGGCAGCACAGCAACCTCCAACTCAACGAGGCCCTGCAGTTGGTGGTTTTGGAAAAGAAAACCATGGATAAGATGAAAACGGGCGGCAACAAGCTATTCGTCCTCACCGCGGGCATGATGAACGAGCAAACCGCCGCCCATGACCTGGCCCTGCGTTTCATCGAAGATCCACGACACGCCATATTTTTCGTCGGCTACACCGATCCCGAATCGCCGGGCGGCCGGCTCAAGTTGTCCCAGCCCGGGCAGCCTTTCCATTTCAGCACGCTGGGCGGCAGCCTGACCCGCCAATGCGAGCTGGAATCTTTTGACCTGACCGCCCACGCCAACCGCGAGGAAACCGTGGATTTCATCGGCCAGGTCGCGCCACGCGTGGTCGTCCTGGGGCATGGCGAGAAAACCTCCCGGCAATGGTTCCGGGAGCAGATTTCCCGCCGCTATCCGCGCATGAAAATCGCCGAGCCGTTGCCGGGTGAAACTCTGGATTTGGCCTGATCCATGAAAATCGCCTTCACCCCGGTGGTCTATGAACATGCCGCCCGGTTCACGGGCCGGACCCCGTGGGCGGTCTCGCGTGATCCGGAATTGCTCTTCGCCGGGCACCGCGCGGCCTACCTGGAATACCGCCACCAGGTCATTGCGGTGGGCATCGATATTTACAACCTCGAGGCGGAAGCCTACGGCGCCCACATCAAGCAGCCCGATGACGACGCGATCCCCGCCATCCACCAACCGCTGTTGTCCTCCTTGGAGGAGGGGCTTGAGCTGCCGCCCTTCCGCCCGGAATGCGATGGCCGCATCGCCATGGTTTTAGGGGTTGGCCAGCGGCTCAAGCGCGAATTCCCGGAGGCGGATGTCCGCATCCCGGTGGCCGGACCCTTTTCCATCGCCTTCAATCTGCGCGGCATCAATGCCCTGTGTGAAGATGCCATTCTGAACCCCGAAACCACCGCCCGGTTCCTCCTGCGCCTGGCGGAAAACCAGTCCGGGCTTTGCCGGGCCGTGGCCAGAGCCGGCCTGGATGTCGCCTTTTTTGAATCCGCCGCCGCCCCGCCTTTGCTCTCGCCACGGCAATTCCGCGCAGTGGAACTCCCCGCCCTCCAGCGCATCATGGAGGTGGCGGCAGAGTGCCTGGGCCATCCCGTCCCCTGCATCATGGGCGGCAATACTTATCCCATCCTGGATGCCCTGTTGTCCACCGGCACCAATTACCTGGCCTGCAACGTGGAAACCAACCAGGCCGCTTTTATCGAATCGGTCACCCGCACCCATCCGCAGGTCAAAGTCCGGGTCAATCTCGATCCCGGAATCGTGACCTGCCACGAGCCCGAACGCATTTACCGGGCCATCGACCGGGTGCTGGAGATGACCGGCGGCCGCCCGCAATGCGTCATGGGCACCGGGGCCATGCCCCTGGAAACCCCACCTGAAAACATCCGCTTGATCCGCCAATACCTGGCAGCTTGACCCTCCCTCTGGGGTGGTAAATTGCGCCAGGCACTTTTTCAAAAGCGCCCCTTTTTCAGGGGATGGAAGGAGTCGGCCGGGGATGGCCATCCAGCCTAATCAAATGCCGGAGCGCTGAGCCGCCTTCGGTATCCGGCCGGCAAAGGCCGCGTGCCGACCGTGGTTTCCTTAATTGAATGTTTCCTTATTTGCATTGCGGGGCAATCGTTTTTTGATTATTTTCTGCCTCAATTGAACACACCATGCAAAAGACTGAACAACCATTGATGAACACTCAACCGGGTATGGCAGCCTCCACGCGGCTGGTATCGCTGGATGCGCTGCGGGGATTTGACATGTTTTGGATCCTGGGGGCAGATGGCCTGGTGCAAGCCTTGAACCACATGGCGCCGAATTGGGCCACGCACTTCCTGGCCACCCAGCTGGACCATGTGGCGTGGAACGGTTTCCATTTTTACGACCTGATTTTCCCGCTCTTTGTCTTCATTGTGGGGGTATCGCTGGTTTTTTCGCTGACCAAGCTCATTCAAAAAGAGGGCCGCGCCAGCGCCCTGAAGCGGGTCTTCCTCCGGGGTTGCACCCTCTATTTGCTGGGGATTTTTTATTATGGCGGATTTTCCAAGGTGTGGCCGAATATCCGGATGACCGGGGTTTTACCGCTGATCGCCGCGGCCTATTTCTTCGCAGGGCTGGCCTTCTGCTTTCTGCGCTGGCGCGGTCTGGCGGCGCTCTATGCAGGGCTGCTGCTCGGCTACTGGCTGGCGCTGGCCTGGGTGCCCTTCCCTGACGTGCGGCCCGTG
This sequence comes from uncultured Verrucomicrobiota bacterium, assembly GCA_964409245.1. Classification (GTDB taxonomy): domain Bacteria; phylum Verrucomicrobiota; class Verrucomicrobiia; order Limisphaerales; family UBA1319; genus CAIMWS01. Next base: position 7,780 of record CAYPCQ010000190.1, on the reverse strand, counting down.
CCCGGAGGCGACCTCGCCATCACCCGCGAAACCGGTTTCACCAATGTCGCCCAGCTCAACCTGGCCAGCACCAACCTGCTGCGCGGAGTTTACCTGCCGGGGGTCAACCTGGCCAATTATGTGGATCAAAAATACCTGCCGGGTTACAAGTGGAATGGCACTTGGGATCCCGAGGGCATGCTGGCGGTTTTTCCGGCCATAGCTGCCTGTCTGCTCGGGGTGCTGGCCGGTTTGCTGCTCCAAACCCAAACCGTGCCGGATCGCCGAAAGGTGCAATGGCTCCTGGCGGGAGGAGCGGTGGCGGCCGTGGTGGGGTTCACCTGGAACCTGAAATTGCCCATCATCAAATCCATCTGGAGTTCCTCTTTTGTGGTGGTGGCGGGCGGTTTCAGCGCCATCCTGCTGGGGGTTTTCCATTGGGTGGTGGACCTCCAACAACATCGGCGATGGTGCCAGCCTTTGGTCTGGATCGGCATGAACCCCATCACCCTTTACCTCGCGTGCAACCTCCTGAACGATTATAAAATCGTCTCCGAGCGGCTGGTCGGCGGGGATATCAAAGCGTTTCTGGAAAACCACCTGGCTCAGGGCAGTGGCGAATTGGTGGCCACCCTCACCAGCCTGCTGGTGGCCATCTGGCTGGCCCGCTTCCTGCACATGAAAAAAATCTTCCTCCGCGTTTAACCTGGCCGTGAATATCATTACCGATTCCCGTTGTGTCCAATATGCCGGGGTGGGCCATCCGGAACGGCCCGAGCGCGTCAGCCGTTCCGAAGAAAAGCTCAAGCGGCAAAAACGGCTGCCCATCACCTGGCTGGAACCGCTTCCCGTCGCAGATGAATTGCTGTTGCGCGCCCACACGCCCAAGCACCTGGCCCGTTTGCGGGAGCCATCCGATTTCGATGCGGACACCCCTTTTTTCCAAAACATAGGCGACCATGCGCGGCGATCCGTGGGCGGCGCCTTGCAAGCTCTGAAATGTGCCCGCCGCGGCGAATCCGCCTTCAGCCTGATGCGCCCGCCCGGCCACCACGCCACCCGCGACCGCGCCATGGGTTTCTGCTATCTGAGCACGGCCGCCATCGCCGCTTTGGAAGCGCGCGCCACGGGCATGGCCAAAGTGGCCATCTACGATTTCGACCTCCATCATGGCAACGGCACGGAGGAGATCCTCCACAACCAGCCCGGCTGCGCTTTTTTCTCCATCCACCAATTCCCCGCCTACCCGGGAAGCGGTGCGCACTCATTCGACAACTGCCATAATTTCCCCGTGGCGCCCCGCACGGATCACTTAAAGCACCGGGAAATTCTGAAAAAGGCCTTGGACGAACTGCGGTCCTTCAAACCGGATCTAGTCATCGTATCGGCGGGATTTGACGCTTTCCGCAACGATCCCCTCGGCCAGGAATTATTGGAAGTTGAGGATTACCACTGGCTAGGCCAGGAAATCCGCAAGCTGGCGGTCCCCTCTTTCAGCGTGCTCGAAGGTGGCTACAGCCAGGAACTGCCCGAGTTGATTCTGGCCTATTTGCTCGGCCTGGCGGGGCAAGTTTTCCAGGAAGGCGCACCACCCCCCGCGCGCTGACCACGATACATCCCCCCCAAGGGGCCGAATAACAGCCAGCGGCCGGCCAGCCTCGAGCCATGGAACTGGCTGGCCGCATTCCCCTTCATCTGCCTTTTGATCCAGCAAACCAGCCGGGCAGCGGTTGCATTCGTGCACAGATGGATTACATTTTATCAACCGAGACTGTGGAGGAAATTATGAAAACCAAGACAGAAATAGCCGCGGACCAACCCAAACCCTTCACCACGGGCGTCACCATCGCCATGGTGAGGCAACACGCCTATGAGCTTTTCCGTGACAAACTGCCCGACCATCCCCTGACCTTGGACGATTGGGTCATGGCCGAGAAAGATTTGGTGGGCAACTTGCAGGCGGAAAACCGGTTCTAAAACCCGCCGTTTCCCGGCCTGCAAATGGATGACCAGGCCATCCGCAGGGCGAGCCAGTCACCGCTTGGGGGCGGTTAATCCAAACTGATCCGGCCCAAGTGTTTTCCCGGAGGCAATGGGAAAGCAATCCGACCATCCTTAAGGCTGGCCTCCGGCGCCACCGGCACCCCCAGCCGGAGCCAAGGCTGGCCATCAACCACCAGCGAGTATTTCCCGCTGCCAAGGCGCAGGCTGGCCAACGCGGTGACCGGTGTGGAATTGCCGATTTCAAAGGAAAGGGACTGTTGTCCGCCCCGCTGCCAGCGCACGGCAACCGGGCCAAATTCGGTGAGCGTAATCCCTTCGGCGCGGGCAAGATCCCCAAGCCGGGGATCAATGATCAGGCGGCGGGACGTGCGCGGGCCGTCCGTGCGCACCCCCAGCACATAGCTGCTGAGGAAATAGGCCGGATGCGCGCCGGACTCATGGACAAAGGAACCATCGTTCCAGTTTTCACTCACCGTGCCCGTTTCGCGTTGGGTCATGGCCCGCCAATGCTCGCGGATAGTATGGAGCGCCTCGCGGTCAAGTTCCGCTTGATCCCGCCGGTAAAGCGCCTCCAGGTAAAAAGAAAAGGTATAGGGGAAGGCCTTTTCACCGGGGAATTGGGCGCGCATGAATTCAAATACCCGGGCCTGTTTATTGGGGGGCGCCAGGTCAAAGTGGAGCGCCATCAACGCGGAATGTCCGGTAGGTGGAGTCAACTCGCCCAAGCCAGCCGGGCCCTGATACGGCAGGGAAAAACTCGGCGGTTGATCCGGTGATATGGGCGCCTTGGGCCGCATCAGAGAACTGTGGTAGGAACCCGCTGATTCATTCCACAGTTGCTGCTGGTACGCAGCGCACAACCGTTCGGCGGCCTGCTCGAAGCTCGCGGCTTTCGCCCGGTCCCCCACGGCTTGGGCAAGTTCCACCGCATCCCGCAAGGCGCGGTAAAAATAGGCATTCAGCGTGGCGCCTTCACAGGCGGCATAAACCAGCGGATTGTTGAAGTAAACAAACTCCACCCCCTGAACCAATCCGCGTTCGGTGATGCGTCCCAGGAAATAATCCACCGCCCTGGCCACCATGGGCCACAGTTCACGCACAAGTTCCAAATCCCCTTCGCGGCGGTATAATTCGGCCACCGCCTGGATCCACAGGCACGAATAGTCGTCGATGACCCCGTGCCGGTTGGGCGCCGCGTATTCCGAGGGGCGCATCGGTTGGAGCCGCCCATCGGGCAGTTGGCTGAGCGCCACCTGGCGCAGCAGGTTCCGCAGCAGCCGGCTATCGGCGTAATGCGGCTGGCCGCCTTCGCCAGGTCCAGCCAGGGATACGCGGGCGACCGGGTAGCCCATCTGGCAGCCGTCGGCCAGCCACTGGGCGCGTTCGCGATCGGCGCAGTCAACGTGCGCATCCTCGCTGCAGACCTCCACCGTGCGCACGCAGACCTGCCAGATCCGGTCGAGAATTTCGTCGCTGCTGGTGAACCGGCCGAGCCGGTCGAAAGGATACAACCGGTCCACCACGCACAGCCCGCGCAGGGTGATCCGGCCTTCGGTCACGGTGAGTTGGATGTATTTGCAGCCAAAGGTGTCGGTGGTCATATACGTCTGGCGGCCTTCGCGGGCGGTGTACCGGTTCGGCGCCCCCCCGAAGGTGGCTTTGGAAAAACCTTGGGTGTCGAAGAACCGGGCGGCGTGGTCCACCTCCAGGCGGCTGCCTTCGCGGGCTTCAAAATCCAGTACCGTGTAAGCCTGCACCTCACGTCCACAGTCGATCACCACCCGGGCGCCGGCCGCCAATTCCATGGGCAGCTGTTCCGCCACCAATCCGGATTTGGCCGCCGCCTTCACGGCTTCCACGATCCTCAGATTTTCCACCCCGGATTCCCGCAGCAGCGGGATGCTTCGCGGCTGCATCGGCGCCCAGGCACTGGCGGCGAGCGGCACCGCCACCGGCCAGCCGGAATCGTCAAAATACGCCGCCGTCCAATCCCCCGTATCGCGGCGGGCGTCAACCAGATCCGGCACCGAGGTGTAGGTTCCAGGGCTGGGCAGGTGGCGGGTTTGGGTTGTGCAACGCCAGGAGGCGTCAGTCACGTGACGGATGGCCGATCCGTCGTGTCCAGCCAGTTCAAGCTCCGCCGCGAGTCCTGGCCGATGCTCCATCATGCGCGCACACTGGTCATTCCAGGCGCTGAACGATCCGACGGCGTAGTAATGAGCCAGCACCACGATGGCGTTGCGGCCGGGGCGCATGTGTTTGGCCACCTCCAGCACATCATACTCCGGGCGCTTGGGATCGAAACGGCACGGCCCGCGCTCCACGTAACCGCCGTTGATCCATAACACGTAGCGGTTATCGCCAAAAATCCGCAAGACGGCTTTTGCGGGCATGGAGTTCAGGGTCCAGGACTTCCGGAATACCGCATACGTTTGCTCCCGCGGCGGGGCGGATTGAGTCCAGACAAACGCCTCCCGCAGCCGTTGCGCGGCAGGCGTCTCCACCTCCGGCCAGCCCGCTGCCGCCGTGACCCTCCCGGTGATGAACACCACGGCCAGCCACCGGGCGCCGGTCAGGGAAAACCGGCCGGCCTGGCCATGGTTCAAGGATAGAGTTTGCATGGCTGCCCCAAGCGTTTGGCGAGTTCCGGGATGGGGAGGTTGAGCTGCCGGCCGGCCGGCTTTCCGCCGCGGACGGCCACCACCCGGATTTCGGCGGCATTCCTGGGAATGCGCAAGGGTGACCGATACACAGGATAAGTCTCATCCGGATTGGCGGCGGCGAAGGTGTAGTGCAAGGCCACCCCCTCAATTTCAGAGCTGAGTTCAAGGACGAGGAAGCCCTCCCCATCTTTTTTCGGCGTCACAATGGGATCGTAAACCGAGCGGGCGCAGTTGATGCCCGCGATGGCCAGCCGCCGCATTTGGGCCTCGGCCCGGGCAAAGAAATCACTCCAGTTTTTTTGGGTGTTGGGCGTCCAGGCGGATTCGCTGACCGCCAGGGCCCTGGGCCAGGTCATGTATTGCGCCTGGCGAAAGTTCGGGATGGATTCGGACCACAAATTGCCCTGGATGCCCAGCACCAGCTTCGGGGGAATGGAGGGTGGCACCGGTTCGAAAAGATAGACCTCGCGCAGCCGGGCCAGGGCATAGGTGTTCGATTCCAGAATGGGATCGCCCTGGTAGAGGTCGAGGTAATATTGGGGCGAGGGGGAGAGAATCACCTGGTGTCCCTGCCGGGCGGCGGCTTCACCGCCGGCGGTGCCCCGCCAGGACATCACCGTCGCATTGGGCGCCAGGCCGCCGTCGAGGATCTCGTCCCATCCCACCAGCCGTTTGCCTTTCGACTCGACGATTTTCTCCACCCGCTTGATGAAATAGCTCTGCAACTCAGCCAGGCTCTTGAGGTTTTCCGCGGCCATCCGCTCCTTGCATTTCGGGCATTTGGCCCAAAACCCATGGAATGCTTCATCACCGCCCACATGAATATAGGGGCCGGGGAAAAGTGCGGCGACTTCCCCGAAGACCTGGTCGAGAAAGGCAAAGGTCGCCTCGTTGCCAGCGCAAACCGAGTTCTCGATCGTTCCGTAAAATTTGCTGCCCGGGTTGACCTGGAATGGCCCGCCCCCGCAGGAAATTTCCGGATAGGCGGCGATGGCCGCCAGGGAATGCCCGGGGGTTTCGATTTCAGGCACCACGGTCACCCACCGATCCCGGCCATAGGCGACGATGTCGCGGATCTCCTCCTGGGAGTAAAACCCACCATCGGTAGCCGCTTCGCCTGGCTGGGGAGGATCGTACGACCACCAGGGGCCTTGACGCGGAACCCGCCAGGCTCCCACCGTGGTCAATTTCGGGCGGGATTTGATTTCGATCCGCCAGCCCTGGTCGTCGGTCAGGTGCAATTGCAGGATGTTGAATTTAAACCGGGCCATGCCGTCGATGTAGGCCTTTACCTCGCTGGCGGTGAAAAAATGCCGGCTGCAGTCCAGCAGCAGCCCGCGCCAGCCAAAGCGGGGAGCGTCCAAGATGGAAACGGCCGGGAGGATGAGCCGCGGCTTCGCCGCCGGCTTCACCTCCCCCGCTTCGGGTGGAAGCAATTGGGCCAGCGTCTGCAGGGCATAGAACAAACCGGCTGGCCGGTTGGCGGCTATGGCCACCCCATTGGGGGAAACGTCCAGCGAGTAGCCCTCCTCGGCCAGTTTCGGATCGGGTTTCGCCAGCATCCGCAGGCTGATGGCCCGCCGCACCGAGACTGCGGTGAGGACTTTGATGGGCAGCCGGAGGCCGGTGCCGGCCAGATGATTGTTCAAGGTTTCCGCCGCCAGCTTCGCCGGCGGACAGTCCGGCGGAATGAAAATGGGAGTCCGGCCAGTGATCTCAAAGACGCCCGAACCGGGAGTCATTTCCATCGGCTGGGGCACCAACCGGGGTGGCTCCGCGGGAGGGGCCGCCCGCAGGTTGCCGCAGGCAAGGCAGCACACCAACCCCAGGAGCAGGCCGGATGCGGTCTTGAACAGGTTCACGACACATGGTTTTCTCATATCCAGCCGATATTAAACCAAGAGGTTTTCAGTTACAATTCCTGAGACGTGTTTGGCCTGCGGAGCCGTGCTGGAGCTCCCGGCCGTCTTTCGGCTTTTTCCGCGATCTGCCAGCGCGCCTCGCGAAAGCCCGAAGGCAGTTCCAGGGTTAGGCCGTGGGGAAAGCGAACGCGGCAGGTTGGCCCGGCGGGGGAGGGTACCCAACCCACTCGGCAACTCGATCAAGCAACCCGGCGCGGGGACCGGATCCGCGACCGGGGGATGCGGCCAGCGCTGCAGGGTGGAAACGTGAATCCCGTGGCGGCGAGCGAATTCCTTTTGGGGTAATCCCGTTCGCTCATAGGCGCTTAGAATCCGGGCTTTCTCCGCGGAAGTTTTATGGTATCGGCAAGTCGCCATCCCCCATACTTTGCTATTTCCTTCGCCCGCCGACTAGACGGAGTGCCCACACGGATACGCTCCATGTCATTGCGGCGTGTCTCCGTCTTGGAGGTGTATGAACCACTCCGCGTCATCGTCGCGTGCGAACTTGAGAACGTTGTCCGCCAAAGCGACGAATTGATCATTGAGCAGTTTCGGTTTGTGCCAGCGCACTTGGAGTGCTTCGTCAATTGCCATCACGCCAGCCTCGTAGATGACAACGACTCCGCTTCCGTGGTCAAGGATGCGCATCGTCCAAAACTCCTCCTCCCCCCACTTGCGAAACAGCGGAAATTCAGCCTTCACTGCCCCGTCACTCGTGAGCCGATAAGCCTTCTCTCCTCCGAACAGTAGGAATGCATCGCGAGGCGTGCCTTCAATGACAACGACTCGTGGGGATTCCAATTGTTCACTGACATCAACGGCGGCCCGCAGTTCGACATGCGGACCTGCGTCGAAGTGAACCGTGAGGCCGTCAATTCTGTCTGCCGTTTCACGGCGTTCAACTGTGCCCACTCGCTTGCCGCCAAACTGAAGCGGTTGCACACCACGCAATATTATTTCAGTCCACTTCATGGTTTCCTCGCAGCGTCTCCCATCGCGCTCACGGCGTCAATAAGCGCCTGGTCTTGCGTGATTAAAGTCGAACCACGCTCAATGGACGTTGCGCCGACGACTCCATCGGCAAAGCTCCCTCTGAGCTTTGGTGTCAGTTGGCAGGGCAAACGCATTAAAAAAGTTATATAAATGGCTGGGAATGAGGAAAGGAGGATGGGTGGAATAAAAAATATTGCCAACTAGGCAAATATTGCCTTGTACAAATTTATACAGGGG
>CAYPCQ010000189.1:0-13161 GCA_964409245.1 uncultured Verrucomicrobiota bacterium | reverse complement strand
TGAAATACCATTGGAAATACGTGTGTTACAGTAATGCGACCAATTATTGCGGCAAATTGACAGTCCGTGAGCGTGCTGCGGGCCGGCTGCCGGCGGGGTATGTGTATCGGCTGCCGACGGAGGCGGAGTGGGAGTATGCGTGCCGGGCGGGAACCTCGACCCGGTTCAGCTATGGGGATGATCTCAATTACACGAGCTTGGGGAATTATGCATGGTATTGGGATAACAGTTATACCACCACCAAGCCCGCGGGTGGTTTTTATGACGACGGTAATGGCCACTATTATACCACGCATCCAGTGGGCAAGAAGCTGCCCAACGCCTGGGGTTTGTATGACATGCACGGGAACGTGTGGGAGTGGTGTTTGGATTGGTATGGCACTTATCCTGGCGGGAGTGTGGTTGACCCACGGGGTCCGAATACGGGTTCGAACCGCGTGTTCCGCGGGGGCAGCTGGTTCAGCTACGGCTGGTACTGCCGCACGGCGTTCCGGAGCGGGTACTACCCGGACTACCGGCTCAACTACCTGGGGTTCCGCCCTGCCCTGGCCTCAGGTCAGTGAGCACAGAGAGGAACCGGGGGGAGCGCAGCTGGCCGGAGCAGGCTGGCGGGCGAGGGACGAGCCAGACGGGCCTGCGGAGAGCCAGCGGAGCGGGTAATGGCCGCTGGCACCGATGAAGAAAAAAAGAGCCCGCGCAGCGGCCGCGATTTTTTTGGCGGGTGGCCAGGCTGGGCGGGCGGGACGCCCATGATTTGAACTGATGCAACTGAAACTTTTTATCCTGCCGGTCAAGAACCTGGAGGGGGCGGAGGCGGAAATGAACGCCTTTTTGCGGGCGCGCCGGGTGCTGGCAGTGAAGAAGGAGTTTGTGGCGGATGGGGAGAACTCCTTCTGGACGTTCTGCGTGGAATATCTGGAACTGGTGGCAGGCGGGGGAGGGCCGGGCGGGCGGCCGCCCAAAGTGGACTATAAGGAGGTGCTGAAGCCGGAGGAGTTCGAGTGTTTCTCGCGGCTGCGGGAGTGGCGGAAAGGAGCGGCGGAGCGGGAGGGCGTGCCGGTATATGCGGTGCTGACCAACGAGCAACTGGCGCAAATGGTTCAAAAAAAGGTCACGACCAAGGCCGGCTTGAAGGAAATCGAGGGCGTAGGAGAGGCCCGGGTCGAGAAATATGGCGAGGCGGTCCTGCAGCGGTTGCTGGCGGGAGGGTTCAGGGCGTGAAACGAGCCGGGCATCTGCTGGACCGGATTGCGGAGCCGGAAAACCTGCGGCTGGCATTTTGGAAGGCGGCCAAAGGCAAGCGGAGCCAGGCCGATTGCCGACTATTCCAGGAGGAGCTGGAGGCAAACCTGGATCAGCTGCGGGAGCAGTTGATGGCGGGCGGGGTGCGGGTGGGAGATTACCGTTACTTCCAAGTGTTCGATCCCAAGCAGCGGCTGATCTGCGCGGCCAGTTTCCGGGAGCGGGTGCTGCACCATGCGATCATGAATATATGCGAGCCGGCCCTCGAAAAAACGGCGATCTTCGATAGTTATGCCTGCCGGCGGGGAAAAGGGCGATTGGCAGCCGTTCATCGGGCACAATCCTATGCCAGGCGGCAGGGTTGGTTTCTTAAAATGGATATCCGCAAATATTTCGACTCCATTGACCAGGAGATTTTACGGAAAATGCTGGGCAAAAGGTATAAGGATAACCTTCTGCTGGACCTCCTGGAGCGGATCATTGCCAGCTACCATACTGCGCCGGGGCGGGGTCTGCCGATCGGCAATTTAACGTCGCAGCACTTTGCCAACTACTACCTGGGGCCGCTGGACCGGTTCATCAAAGAAGGCCTGCGGCGGCGCGGGTATGTCCGCTACATGGATGATTTTGTGGTGTGGGGCGAAAGCGGCCTGGAACTACGGGAGATTTGTATCCGGGTGAAGGATTTTCTAGCGGCTGAACTCAAGCTGGAAATGAAACCGAACCTGGCGCTGAACCAGACCGGCCGGGGCATGGAGTTCCTGGGGTACCGGATATTTCCGGGAACCATCCGCCTGGCCCGGCGGAGCAAAGTGCGTTTCGCGCGGAAATTCCGGAAATACGAGCGGGCCTATCTCACCGGGTGCTGGACGGAGCGGCAACTGCAGCAGCGGATGGAGGCCTTGACGGCGTTTACGCTCGCAGCGGAGAGCCATGGCTGCCGGCGGCGGGTGATCGAAAGATTTGGGGTGGTGGCCAAAGGGTTCGAACCGCGTGAACCGCGGGGGCAGCTGGAACAACAACGGCAGGAACTGCCGCACGGCGAACCGGAACAGGAACAACCCGGACAACCGGAACAACAACCTGGGGTTCCGCCCTGCCCTGGCCTCAGCTCAATCCCGGCGGGTGAATCCGCCGGGACTGACCCGGCCGCCATCCTGCCCTGGCAAAGCCTGTAACTTTGCCCGGCAAATAGCGGGAGGCCGCCCGGTGCGAGTAGTGGCAGCGGATGCTCCACCGAAAGCTCCGGGCGGCGGTGCGCAGGGCTGGCAGCCCGTTGGGATTCACGGATAGCAAAGGGAATGGCCACGGATAGGCGCCAATGGCGCAAAAGGAAGAGGATGGGAACGGATGGATTGGCCGGCGCGGCGGATCCGCCTCGTTACCTCGGCGGCTACCCGCGTTTGGTTTGCCTAGGCAACAGAAGTGTTCGCCAATCCAACGCGGGCAGCCGCCGAAGTGCGAGGCGGCAAAATCAACAATTCCTTCGAGATTTGAGAGGGGAGAATGGCCACCAAAGAGCGCCAAGGACTCCTAAAAACGGGGGATGATTAATCCCCCCGCGGCGCACTCAATTCTCCACCTTATTCTGGCTTGTCTTTGATCTGGCGGAGTTGTTTGGCGAGATCGCTCAATGCCTGGTTGCTGGGGTCGAACAGGGAGCCGTTGAGGGCCGCCAATAGGGCATCCTCCGGCCGTTTCAATTCAACCATCAACCTGGCATAACGGAAGATGGCCTCCGGGCTGTAAGGGCAGAGGGCCAGGGCTTGGCGGAAAGCCAGGCCGGCCTCCTGCAGCAGCCGCCGTTTTTCTTCAGGATTCCTGGCTTGCCCGGCCCGCCACGCATAGAGGCCCGCGATGGCGCTGCGCAGCTTGGAATAGGCTTTCATGGAATAATCGTTGCCCACAAACACGGGGTCGCCCTGGAAGCCTTCCAGGTTCTTATTCCGATAGACCCGGCGGGCGAATTCACACACGGTTTTGACTGGCGTGTCCGCCTGGAGCCAATCCCCCAGCAATGCGTTGATCTGTTTTTGCCAGAATGCGCGGTCTTTCAGGAGGTCTTCCTCGGGGATTTTGGCCAGCGGTTCGCGATGGATTTTCAAGATGAAGCCATGCGGCGCCAGGTGGGGATACATCCAGTCCAGGGGGAAACTTTCCTCGAGGAAAAACTCCCGGGCCGGGTTTTTTTCAAAAATGATTTTGGCCAGCAAGGCGTTGATGGACATCACCGCGACCTGGCCGCTAACCTGAACCTTGTTATCCACGATCCGGACCTCTTCGCCCGGTTTCAGCTGTTTTTTCTCCAGGCGTTGTTGGGCGTCCGCGAGGTATTCCTGGAAGGCTTTCTGGGCATCCTCACCGGTGGGAATATAGATTCTGGCGCCATACATGCGGCGCAGGTATTCCAGGTAAAGGCCGTTGGCGAAAGCGTTTTGGGTGAGCGTGAAGAAGGGATCCGCATCGGCGTGGGACGGGCTTAAGGCGGTGATGACGCCCCGGCCGGGATCGGTGCCGCCAAAGTAAATGGAGCCTTTGGGTATGGAACTGATAACGGCCAGGCCCATGGCTTCGATATGGCGGGCATCGCCGGTGGCGAAAGGCTCACAGCCGCAGAAAATTTCGATCAGGATTTGCCATATCTCGTTGGTGACGGAATCGTCCTTTTGCGATCCGTCATATTGGCCGCAGCGCTTTTGCAGCGCATCGTAAATTATTAGGGATTCCTTCCAGTCGCCCTTCCGCAGGGTTTCAAAGTAACGCCAGATGTCCGGGGCGACTTTCAGATTCAGGTCGCGGGCCATTTCGCGAGCTTGTTTTTCCTTGCTGGCCAGGAAGTTTTGCAGCCGGGGCGTCAGCCAGGCCGGGGTAAGGGATTCCCCGGCGGCAGGGACTTGGCCGGGCAGCCAACAACCGGCGGCGGCGGCGCACGTAAACGCGATAAAAGCTCGTTTGTTCAATTTCATGATAGTGGTGGGCTTGGCCAGGCTCCGCTGGGATCATCCCCAACCGGAGCCCTGGCCTCAATGCCATTCATAATATATCCACACCGGGCCGGGCGATTTTGGTGCAGGCGATTTTCACAAATTTACTTTTGCCCAGCGAAGGCGGTTTTCGCGAATTCATCAGCGCCGCAAATGGACAACAATGTAAGGCGTGGTTTGGTTCAGATCCGGGTGGATGGCTCCATTGTCCTGCTGATCCATCACTTCCAGGAAATACATGAGATCCCATCCCGGCGGGATATGCGCAGCGGGAATGGTGGCGCGGTATCGGTTTTTCTCCCCGATCGGTTCCATCACCAAGGTGCGATAATCCAGCTGTTGGTTCACGCTGCGGTAGCGCAGGCGCACCCACTTCACACCCGAGGGATCGCTCACCTCGGCGGTGATCACCAGCGGTTGTCCGGCGGTGGCGGAGGCCACTGGCAGATGAATGACCTGCGGCGCTTGATGGCCGCCAGCCGAGGCCACTGGTTGATAGGGCGGTGCGGATTTAAATTCTGCCGGGGGTTTGAAATCACGCCGCTGCTGCTCCAGGGACGCCAGCCCTTTTTCAAGCTCGGCCAATTCATCCCGCCAATGGCCGCACAAGCTGGCGCCCCGCACCCCCATCATCAGGTCGTCGTGGTAAACATTCCCGGCGGCCGACACCAAAGCGCGCCAGGCGGCAATGGCATCCTTTTCCTGGGCGATGGCGTCCGCCAGCCGGTGCACGTCGTGGGTGCGTTCAAAGAGCCGGTAGTTGACTGCGGCGGGAATCCGCCGGGCATGGTAAAGGGCAAGATTCGCCAGGATTTTGAGGTCGGTAAGAGTGGACGCGTATTCCCGCCCGCGATGCTGGCCGATGCGTTTTTCGGCTTCGGCGATCTGGGCGAAAATATCCGTGGCGGCTCCGGCAAACCAAAGGCTGGTGGCAGGCGGGCGGATTCTGGCGGTTTCCCCGCCGGTGATCAACAGCTGCGCTTCCTCGTCAAAATTCGCGAACTGCTGGATGTCGCTGCCCTCGGCGCGCGCATAAACGGCGAGGCCGCCCAGGCGTTGTTTTTCGGCCCAGCCGCGGGTCATGGGGAAATAACTGTAAGGATAGCAGGCGGCCACGATGCGCGGCAGCACCTGGCTGGCGCGATGCAGGCCGGCGGCGACAAAGGGCGCCGCCTCCTGGCCAAAGCGCTGCTCGAATTCGCGCAGCCAGATCTCCGGCGGCGCATCTGGCTGGTAGCCGAGCCGGCCGAAGACCTGGAAGAAATGCCAATAACGTTCGAATTCGTAATCGTAGTAACGATAAGCCGGCCGCAAGAGATCGAATGGCCGGGCAGCGTGCGGCTGGGCCTCCATTTTGGTGCAGAGCGGTTCGTTCACCTCGAAACCATCGCCATCATAAAGCCGCGAGCTTTCGGCAAAGCGCCGGGCATAATCGGGATCGGCCCAGAGCAGCACGCGCGCGGTCCCGCCATTCCACAGCCGCCAGAGCAGGTGGTAGCGCCGGGGGTAACGGAGCAGGTCGGCATAGCTGTGGCGGCGGTCGAACTGGTTCTCGCGGTTGATGTGGGTGGGATGGAAGGGCAGGCCCATCTGTTCCATCCAATATTTGGTGGTGAGGCGCAAATTCACACCCAAATCCAAGCCCGATTCGATCACCGCGTCCGGCAGGCCCTTGGCCCGGGCATCGAACCGGATATGAGGCCCGTTTTCCTTCATAACCCGGAATATTTTCCGCCAGAAATCCAATTGTTCGCTGTTTTTCAGTCCAGACTCATCGTGCATGCGGAATTGGACGGCATCGAGATTGGGCACCAGCCGGAGCAACTCTTGGAGCGCCGCGCAGGTGTAAACGGTGAGGTTGGTGGTGGTTACTCCCCACACCAGCCCGGGGGTGGGCTGGCCGGGGACGCTTTGGGCGCCGGGAATGCCGCCGCCTTGCACGCCCCCCCGGTAAATATGGTCCCAGAGCCCGAGGGTCACGCTCAAGCCGCGGTCGTGGGCCAGTTGGATGAGCCGGTTGAGAGCTTGCAGGTTGCGCCGCTGCTGCTCCTCCGCGAGCCCCACCATGCGCACCTCAGGAAAGCCGGCGACGTTAAAAAAATAGGGATAAGCCGGGGCCAGGAAGCCGCCGTTCTCGTAACCAAAAATGACCACAAAGCTGTTGAAACGATGGCGGGCCAGCAGGTCGAAGTAGCGGGTCCAGTAATCTTCGTTGTAAAACCGGCTCTCCCAATAAGCCTGGTGCATGGTGTAGATGGACAGCGCGCGTTCCCGGGTGAAGGGTTTTTCCTGGGTGTTCCGCACTTCGCTGAAGGGGTGTTCGGAGTTTTTTGCCCAACTCACGCGTTCGGCCACGTCGAGCAAGGCATACATCAAGCCGCGGGCATCAGCCCCAGCCAGGAGGATGGTTTCCTTGCCAGCCTGGCTTTCCCGGCGGATCAGCAGTGACTCGGGATCTTTAAGCGGCGCCAGGCCCCAGGCTCCCATTAAGCGGGCGGCTTCACCGGCGCCGGTGCTGAGGCCGGCCACGACCGCCACCGCGCCCCGGGCCTGGCGCAGGGTGGCAGTTTCCTCCACCAGCCCCCCTTTTTGCTGCAAGGCAAGCTTCAGTTGGGTGTATCCATGGCGCGCGGGCGGTGCGCTCTCCTCATCAATAACCAGTGAAATCAGCGGGGCGGCCGAAACCAAGGAGCAGAGGAGACAGCCTAAAGCCAGGCTACAAGCAGCCATGGCGGGAGACCCAAACCGTGGGATGGGACGTAAAAGGATCATGGCGCGATTGAACCATGCGGTCTGGGAGCGGGCAACTGAATTAAACCAGCGTCTGGTTTTTCAATTTCATTCTGCTCTCGAGGGCGTCCATTCAAGAAGCAGGAAATCAGTGCTTAAAGATGAAGCAGCCTCGCCCCTGGCCTCTCCAATAAGCCATTCATTTACAACCCCTTGAAGGGTATGCTTGTGGCTCATTGCGCGGCTTGCATAAAAACCTGTGCCAATCAATTCCATCCCCACCGCGGGGACACGGCTAAAAGGCCAGCAGAATCCACCAGATATACATGTAGCCGGGCGCGTCCACGGAAGACCAAATGTTCTGGCAGATTTTGGGATCGCCGGTGATGGCGGGCAGTTGCGGCAGCACCTCCCGCCAGGGGATGCAAACGCCCGGTGGTCGCAGGCCTTGCTGGAGGGGGAGAAAGGCGCCCGGGCGGGCATCCTGGGCCAGGGGCGTTGGGCCGCCGCTCTGCAAGGGGGTGGGGGAATGCCCGCGCGAATAGACCCCGTACTCCAGGGTGGCTTCCGTCATGGCCCGCATGTTTTCCACCGTGGCATCGTTCTGGATGATGGCGCTGGCGTCCATGATGTAGCCGCCCTGACGGGCCACCCCATCGAGGATGCGTTTGCAGCAGGCCCGGACTTCGTCCGGAGGCCCCATGGAGAGCAAAGTGTTCGGGATGCCCCCGCTCAGGCAGAATTTTTCCCCCAGAGCGGCGTGCACCTTGAAAATGTCGCCCCGATCCACATGGTAAACAATGGAACGATCCGGCAGTTCTGCGAAAGCCCCCAGATGGTGGTCCCAGTTGCCTTCGGCATAAAACAAGGTTTGGTGGCCGCGGGCCCAGATTTCCTGGATGACCGGCTTCAGGGTGGGCCAGAAGATTTGGTCGAAGTGCTTGAAGGAAATGAACGGCACGCATCCCCGGTGCATCCAAAAACCAATGGGCACATTCCTGGCAGGGTCGGCGGTGGCGATGGCAAAATGGGCCAGGTGGGGCATGAGGGCTTCGCAGGCAGCCAGCACTTTTTGCGGACGCTCAAACAGATCATCCGCCAGGTTGACGTAACCCCGGAGTTTGTCAGCCAGGATATCCAGCGGCGCTTTGAGCATGCCGGCAATGGCCGATACGGTTCCGGCTTCGGACCGCAGCTGCGCTTCGAATTTGCCCCAGTCATTGAAGAATTGCGTCATCGCCAGGGCGCCTTTCACGAGGGACAAATCACGGGCGACGCTATCGGGCAAACCGGGCGACCGAATGGCGGCAGTCACCCTCGGCAGCCAGATGGAATACAGGTAACCGGTGGGATCGGCGATCAGGTGATCGTATTCCTCGACGGTCATCCAGGCATCCCCTGGGGATGGTTCCAAGTATTGATGGCCAACGGTGGGCGGCACGTGGATGCCCGGGATCATGTAATACTTCAACCCCATGGCCTGGGTCATGCCGGTCCAGGTGGCCAGCATGTTGGGCACCACGGCGTCCCAGCCGAAATCGGCGGCGCAACGGCGGGCCGCTGCGAAGGCCAGGGGATAGTCATGGGCCAATTGCTGGCAGGTGAGGCCGGCATGCACGCCCGTGAACTCAGCCACGAAAGGCCGGATGGGCACGCGGTCCGGCATTTCGTTGCGCAGGGCTGTGGTGTAGCGCGCCAGGCGCTCCTGGTATAACGATTCGGGGTGGTTCATAATGGCCTCCCGCCGCGCGGACGAACCGCGGTTGCCAAAGCGATGCCTAAACGGTTTCCTCGATCCCCAGCTCCTTGAGTGTTTTCCTCAGCCAGGCCAGGGATTTTTCAATCATGGGTCCGCTGGCGCCCTCGCATTCCATGCTCAGCACCCCGTGGTAACCGGCGTCCCGCAGGATGGCCAGACATTGCCGGATGTTGCCGGCATTCACGCCTTCACCCAGGGAACAATGGCTGACCGCGATGCCCGTCATGCCGCCCCGCACGGCTTTGGCCAGGGATTCTGATACATCCTTGACATGCACATGGCTGACTTTGCCGAGGAACCGCTGCAGGAACGCCATTGGTTCGCGCCCGGCGATGAAAGTGTTGCCGGTGTCCAGGTTCATGCGCAAGAACGGACTGTCGCTGAACGCCTGCATCTCGGCCATCATATCTGGATTGGTGGTGAAGTAGCCATGAGGTTCGATGTTCACGATGATTTGATGGGCTTCGGCCACCCGCAGGATCTGGCGGTAGCTCCTTTTCATCATGGCCATCGCTTCCTTATCCTGGAGCCCTTCGGGAGCGTGCAGGCCATCGGTGGTGTCCACGCAGGGGCACCCGATTTGGGCCGCCCAGGCGATGGATTTCATGACGTATGGCACGCCCCGCAGCGGGCCATCCTCCTGGGACAGCGGGTAGGCAGCGTCCACCTGCGAAAACCGCACGCCGTATTTGTCCATTTTGCGGCGGAGCAGCATCGGATCCTCATAGAGCGCCACATGCGGTTGATAGCCGAGGCCGTGAATCCAGCTCACGCCATCGATCAAGCCGCATTCGATATAGTGGACATTGTTTTTCTGCGCCCATTCCAGGCATTTTTCAAAGGACCAATAAGCCGAGTTGAAAGCGTCCGTGTGGAAACCGATTTTCATGCCTTTTTGCTGGCTGGAGGCTTTGGGAGCCTGCTCCGCTGCCGGGTTTTCCGCGGCAAGCCCGGTGGCAAGCTTGGCGGTCGCGGCAAGGGCGGCTGCGCTGGCAATAAAATGACGACGGCTGGTCACAGATTTTGTTCTCATAATTTATGGCATCGTAGCCTAACTGGAAAGGGTGGGGGAGGCGAGTTGAATTTATCACGGGAGCGTGACCGCACAAGGGTGGCGACGGACGCGGCAGAGGCGGGTTTTTGGCCTAAACCCAGCCTTTGGCGCGGTAAACCCACCAGCCCAGCCATTCGTGGAGGAAAAGATTCCATTTCCGAAACTGGCTGAGGTCGGGGACGGGCGGCAGCATCCGATTGAATTCCACCACACCGGCGCATTGGAAATCGCAGGCCACCGGGATGACCTGCAAACCCGCTTTTTTGAAGATCGCCTCCGCCCGGCGCATATGCAGGGCGGAAGTCACCAGCAACAGCTGCTTCCAGCCATGTTTTTCGGCCAATTCCTTGGCGTATAGGGCCTCCTGGTGAGTATCATTGGCATCCACCAGGTAATGGATCGGAGCGTTGCTCAGGCCCCAAGCGGTGATCCAGGCGCCCAGCAGGGGAGCCAGGGCGGTCGGATTGCCCATGGACTTGAGGTTGCCGCCGCCCAGCACCAGGGCTTTGGCCTTGCCTTGGCGCATGATTTCCAAGGCGGTCATGGCGCGGTCCCACCCCTCACCGGCATCGAAACCAAAAACATCATGCGCGGAAACGCGGTGGGTTCCGCCCAGCATGATCACAGCATCCCCGGAAGGAAGAATGGCCGGATTCCCGCGGGTGTAAGGCTCCTCCCAGCTGGTTATCAGCAGATCAACAATATGAGTGCTGCCCAATAAGGATCCCAGCATGGCAATGGTGGTGGGTATCAAGGCGATGCGCCAGCGCCGCCGCCAAGCGAGGCCTGCAGCGGACAGAACCGTCAACAGCCACAAAAATCCCAGCGGTTCGCCAAAGGCGTTCAAGGTGCGGATCAGTTCAACCATGTTTTTTCCTGTTTTTTAAGAGGGTTTTGACGGTCCGCAGCAGCCGATTAATTTCCAGATCCGTGCCGATGGTGATCCGGAGCCAATCCTTAACCTCGGGCAAATTGAACCAACGCACAAGAATCCGGTTTTGGCGCAAACTTTCCAGCCATTGCTGCGCGGGCGGGCCGGGAGGGCGGGCCAGAATGAAGTTGGTTTGGCTGGGCTGGACGTGGAAGCCCAGTTCAGTCAATGCTCCGCTCAGGCGTTCGCGGGTGGCGATCACTTTCTGGAAATTGGCCCGGTAATAGGGAAGATCCTCCAAAGTCGCCAAGGCGGCGACCTGGCCCAGGCCGTTCACATTGTAACTATCTTTGATCTTATTCAGGGCCTCCACCAGTCCGGGATCCCCCACCAGGTAACCCACCCTTTGGAAACAAAGTGAATAGGCTTTGGAAAAGGTGCGGGCCACGAGCACATTGGAATGCTTCAGAGCCAGGCCGAGGGAGTGGTCGCGGGCGAAATCCACATAGGCTTCATCCAGCACCACGACGCCCTTTTGGGCCTGGCAGAGAGCATCCAGATCACCCGGTTGATAGGCGGTGCCGCTCGGGGCATTGGGGGTGGTGACGAAGGTCAGGGAGGCCTGGAAATCCCAGCGGCCGCCGCGGCGCAGCGCGTCAACCGAGGGCATAGTGAAATCCGGATTCAAGGCCACCTCGTTGCGGGTGGCCCCGTGAATATCCGCCAGCACGGGGTAGAGCGAATAGCTGGGTACAAAATATTGGATGGTGGAGGTCGGATTGCTCCGGGCTTGTCCGGCCGCAACTTGGCCCGCAGGCTCAGTGAATGCCCGGGTGGCGAGCGCCAGCAGTTCATCCGATCCATTGCCAAGAATGATCTGCTCCACTTTGCAGCCATGCAGGCGGGCCAGTTTTTCCCGCAGTGGTTCGGAGGTGGGATTGGGATACAGCCGCAGGCGTCCATCCACGGCTTTTTGGATGGCCTTGATGACCTTTTCTGAAGGGGGGTATGGGTTTTCGTTGGTGTTCAGCTTGATCAAACCTTTGATCTTGGGCTGCTCCCCAGGGACATAAGGTTTGAGGCGCTGAACCAATGGTCGAATCAGGTGTGGCATGGTTATTCCTCCAGGCGGATGGTTGCGGAACGACCGTGGGCATCCAGACCCTCGACCTGGGCAAATTCCTGGATGGTGGCCACGGATTTTGCCAGGGCGGCGCGATCATATTGGATCAGGCTGGTGCGGCGCTGGAATTGGTCCACGGTCAAACCGGCAAAAGAGGCTCCGGCGCCGCCCGTGGGCAGCACGTGGCTGGGGCCGGCCACATAATCGCCCAGGACGTTGGGGGTGAAATGGCCGAGGCAAAGGGCGCCGGCAGTGGTGATTTGCTTGGCGATGGCGGTGGCTTTTTTGGCCATGATTTCGCAGTGTTCCGGGGCCAGGTCATTGGCCATCTGCACGGCTTCCTCCATGGTTTCCAGGTGGATCAGCCAACCGTTGTCATCCAAGGCTTTGCGGATGAAATCCTGCCGGGTGAGCGAGGCCAGTTGCCTTTCCAAAGCTGCCTGGATTTCTCCGAGGAGACGGCCGCAGGTGGTGACCAGCCAGGTGCGTTCATGGCCGCTGCCATGCTCGGCTTGGGCCAGGAGGTCCGCGGCGATGAATTCCGGCCGGGCCGTTTCGTCGGCAATAATCAGCACTTCGCTGGGGCCCGGCAACAGATCGACCGCCACCTGGCCAAAAAGCAGCCGCTTGGCGGCGACCACATAGGCGTTGCCCGGGCCAAAAATCTTTTGAACCTTGGGGATCGTGGCGGTTCCGAAAGCCATGGCGGCGATCGCCTGGGCTCCCCCGGCACGGTAAATTTCCGTGGCCCCTGCGAAATCCGCGGCATAAAGGATGCCTGGATTGACTTCTCCACGGGCATTGCACGGTGTGCAAACCACGATTTCCCGGCAGCCAGCCACCTTGGCGAGGGTGACGGTCATCAGCACGGTAGATACCAAGGGGGCGGTGCCGCCCGGGATGTAAATCCCCACCCGGCCGAAAGGATCATATTTCTCGCCTACTTTGCCCCCTTGCGGATTTTTCGCGGACCAGCCCCGGCGGAGTGATTTGGTGCTGAAATTCCGTAAATTGCATTCAGCCTTGGCGATCGCCTCCCGGAGTTCTTTGCCGGTATGCGCCACGGCCGCTTGCAACTCCTCCGCACGAATCTGGAATTGGCTGGCTGTGAGTTGGGCGCCGTCGAATTTATGGGTCAGTTCACAAAGCGCGGCATCCCCTCGCGCTTTGACTGCTTCCACTACCTGCCGCGTGCGATGTTCAATATCCGGATCGAACAAGCTGGATGGCGCCGCCAGGCGGCACCGCTGTTGCTCGAAATCGGCATCCGTAAAACGAATGACATTCATTCAGTCGCAGGATATTGAAGAAGCCGGGTGCTGTCAAAACTACGCATTCATATTCCAGGGCAAACGCATTTAAAAGCCCAATAAATGCGATAAATAGTTAAGATCCCAA
>CAYPCQ010000188.1:0-13353 GCA_964409245.1 uncultured Verrucomicrobiota bacterium | reverse complement strand
CGGGCATCGCCATCGGCCGCCTTGTCAATCTCGAACTGCCACTCACCGTTGAGAGTCATCCAGTTCTCGCGCAACAGGTCCGGCCGCGGATGCTCGGGGCGCGGCACCGCGGCCGAAGCGGGGAACGAACCGCTCAGCAAGACCGTGAGAATGGCCGCCAAACCGTTCAAATATGAGTGCTTTTTCATTTCAATATGTTAATTGCCGATGCCTGCATCCGGCCTGCTGGCAGAAAGGTTTTTCCAATTGAGTCCATGGCTCAGAGCGTCGAACCACCGTTCCGCGTGTTTTTCGAGGCCCTTCTGATTGAAGTGCACACCGTCATGCCGGTATTCCGCGCCCAGCAGGTCATCGGTGGCCGGCCCCTGGCCGCCTATCTTCTTTGCCCAGAGCATTTGTTGCCCTTGGGCCACTTGTTTCTGTTCCGGCGCCTGCGACCCCGGATGGAAGGAGGCTTGCGCCACAAACCACGGGAGTTGATATCCACAATCCTTATTGAGCGTTTCGACGATGGTCTTCACTCTGTCGCAGTAAGTCTGGGCAGAAGTCTTGACCAGGGGGTCGGATTCGCCCTGGTGCCAGAGCACAGCGCGAACGCCGTCTTTACCGAATGCCCTCACACAGGATGATAGATTCTTGTAAAGCGCGGTATCCGGGGGCAGCCACGCTGCGACTTCAGTCCAATTCAACGAAGCGGACCGGAAACAGATGGGGACTTGTTGCGCCGCCGCGATCCGGTCCCCCAGCAATGCCCACGGGCTGCCCCCGCCGCCACAACCACCGGGAATGGGATCTTGAGCGTGAACAAATCTCTTGCCGTCAAAAAAGACGACGCGGTCGTCTTGAGCCGTTTGCCTTGGATTTCCGAAATTGGCGGAGTTGGACTGCCCCGCCGTGACAAATACCTCCCCGATGCCCACCTTATCCAGCACCTGCTCCACAATGATCCGGGTTCCCACTCGCGCACGGACGGTAACCTTATACCAGCCACCCGCCGACAACGTCAGCCGGCCGGAGAATTGTCCTTGAACGATCTGTTCCTGCGGAGTGACAGCAATCCATTTAACAGACATGCCACGTTTTGCACCCGGTGCCAGGTCGGCTTTGGCCTCGATCACGTCAACTTGGCCGCTGATGGTTCCTTCTATCAGAATGTCCGTCTGATCCGGCTTGCCACGCTGGAATACCTGACACGAAACGGGGGATGTCAGGACCAGGGTTGCTTTGGTGGCTTCGGCCTGCAGGCATGCGCCTGCTGTTAATAATGCGACCCATAACTCCAACCCCAGTTTGATGCCAGTTGTTTTCATACGCTTGTTCTAGTTTTCCAGCAGGTTGACCACCTCTTTGGCCCGCGATTTCGGCGTGACCGTAAGTTTTTCCAATTTGCCCGCCTTGAAGGTACCCTCCACCGTTGTGTTAAAAGGCGCGTGCAGCTTGAACTCGCAATCCCAATCCCTGGGCCAGGCGGGAAAGAGCAGAATCTTGCCGTCCACGGTTTGCATCAACATCTCCTGCAAGCCGGCCATGGCGCAGCCGCCGTGGTCGAAATCCGGCCGCTGGCAGAATCCGTGCGTGTCGTAGAACGCCGGGTAGCGCATGCCGGATTGGCCTCCCTTTTCATAGTTGGGCCAAAGGAGTTTGCCCAGGGCAAACTCACGGGCCTGTTCGGTCAGGCCGAGGTCGGCAGTATAGATCAGGCTCTGATACCAGCAGAAATTTCGTTTCTGCCGTGGATGCTCAAAACTGAACTCCCAGGTGTCGCGCGCCAATTGCAGATCCGGCTTGCCGACGCCATAGACATGGAAAGGAAAGACGGGATACAGCTCTGGCAGTTCGATATTGTCCCATGTCGATGCCGATTTCCACGATTCGGCGGGCGCAAGGGTCTGATGCCCACGCCGCTCGCGGGTGGGCAGCGGCGGCAAGGTCTTGCGGAACGACTCGCAGAAGGCGCGCTGTTCAGGGGCCAGCAGTTTCGCCGGCAAGTCCAGCACGGCTTTGCTCAGCGCCATCAGCCCGGAAATGGTGCAGGCGTCATTGCGCGTTTGCTGATACATCTCGATGGCATTGCCGGGGAAGACGACCAAATGGCCGTTGGCATCGAGTTCCTGGCCGGTGAGCTTTCTGGTTTGCGCCCGATAAAACTGGTCATGGTATTTCAGATAACCCAACGCGATCGGCAAGTAGGGGCGGACATCGACTCCGCCGTAACTTCCCGTTTCCAGCATCATGATGGCGAATTCCATGCCGCTGACCTTGTGGTAGGTGAGGTGTCCGGGGCCGCCGTGGCCTTCGGGGTTGGGCGCCCAGTCCGCACCGTAGATGCCCATGCCCTCGTTGAATGCCAGGCCATCGACCTTCCAAAAATGCCTGGCCCAGGCGGTTTGGAGTTCGATATGCCGCCGGTAATACTCCAACCCGACTTTCAGCAGATCGAAGTCGCCGCTCTTCAACATCGGCCAATAGACCAACCGCTGGTTCTGCGCCATGAACTGGCAATCGAACCAGTTCCGGAAATCCGGGTTGGGCTCGCAGGTGAAAGGGCCGCCGTTGAACAAGGTCGGAAACTCGCCGGTCCGGTTGCTCGCCAGCAAGGCGCGGAATAGCTGATAATTACGTCCCGTCTGCCAGGCGGGATCGTCCGGCCCTTTGGCCGGATTGATCACGATGCGGCTGCGGTCCCAGAAGCCCTGCCACCAGGCAATGCTGGCCTTCCAATCTGCCCGGGTAGTCGCGCGCTTGGCGGCCTCAAGCTTTTTCAGCTGCGCCTGCCATTGTTCGAGCGTGGGGTCCTGGGCAATGCGCAGCGCGCCGCACAGGTCGAACTCCATGAGCGGCTTGGCGGATTTCAGTTTCACCGATTTGAACTCCCTGCCGTCGTAAATCCCCTGGCCCGTACCATCGGCCACAAAACCCGCACCGGAGAGCCGGCCGCCCATGGTTCGATTAGCCATCGGATTGGGAAGCAACTCCGCTATCTCTTCAACGTGAAACCTGCGGATATATTCGTTGCGCCCTTCGTCGATGGCCGGGCTGCGTTCCCACCACTCGATCGCATCACCGTCCACCCGTCCCTCACGATCCAGGGGTCCGTAGGTCTGTCCTGGATTGTGGGGGGCCATGGCCAAACCGGCCGGGTATTCGACCGATACCGCCGCCTCCAGCGGACTATCCGATTGGCCCTCCAGATGCACCACCGGTTGCAGGGCATCCAGCCAGACGCGCAATTTGATGGCCTGGCCCCCGGTGGTTTTCCCGCTGAGCACGATCGAGTTGCTGGCCAGGTCCAATTCCTGCCGGAATTCCGTGGCCCATGCCACCGGGGTGAACTTCAACCGCAAGCGGCCGAGTTTGGTTTGCATCTGGGTATTGAAACCCTTGCCCCGATAGCTCCAGGAATCCGGGCTGCCAATGTAGATCAGCAATTCGTCCTTCTCCACCCAGACGTTGAGCCCGATGTTGCCAGCCCCGATCGGCATCGAACCCCGCGCATCCGTGCTCTGGCTGTCCCAAATGATGTTATAGGCGTCGAGCCAGGCTTGGTCGGGCGTGGCGCGGAGCTGGCCCGCACCCAGCAGAATGGATGCGGTTATGGGGATGAGGTATTGTTTCATACGTATTCAATTTCAGCGGTGATGCTTCCCTTGACTTGCAAAGCCACTGCGTTCGCCAGCGTCAATTCCACCCGCTGGCCGGTTTGGAGTGCATTTGCTGTGATCCGTTTCGTGTTGACGGACACTTTTGCCGCTTTCAGGGTGATGCCCGGCGGCAGTTCAAAGGCCAGCATTTTCAGTCGCAGGCTGCCCGATTTAGCGTCAATGCGGTTGGTTTGCACTTTTTCAGTTCTGCTCTGGCTGAAGCTGCCCCACCCTTCGGCACTGGTGAAGGCGCATTTGAAATTCTCAGGTGTCAGCTTGGGCGCGAAACCGATGTGCTGCTTCGGTCCGTGATATTCAAAGCCGCAAGTGGCAAGGAACACGCCATAGCTGGCCATGCTGCGGGAATAATGGTCGCCGCACTCCACTTCGTTCCACGGGTTGCGCTTGGACGGGTGGTGGCGGTCATGCACGGCGCGGGTGACCGCCAGTCCCTCCATTACCATGCCTTCCCAAATCATGTGTCCGGCCACCTGGTACTCGAAGCCGGTCATGACCTCGTTGAATAGGTTGCAGCACCCATCGGTGTTGCCTTTGCCGCTGGCGTTTTCAAAGCTCCAGTCCTTGCGCGGGAAGGTGCACATCAGCATTCCCGCCTCGCCTGCCAGCGCAAACCAGCGCCCCCCCTTGTAAATCTTGCGATACGCCCCGCAGTCCGGCGTGAAGTTGTAGCGCCACAGGGCCTGCAGCGCCAAGCGCGTCTCCTGCTGCGGGATCACGCGGCCCAGGCCGACTTGACAGGCCCAACTTTGTCCGAAGACTTGGTCAATCTCGCAGCCGGTGCCGGAATTGATGGCATTCGGATGTTTGGGGTCTGGCAGATTGATGAAATACTCCTGGTCGAAAAGCCGCTTGATACTTTCGCGGCCGGTGCCGGCGATCTGGCGGCATTCGGCGGCAAAGGCATCGTCGCCCTGGTCGGTCGCCATTTCCGCGGCGGCGCGCAGGCTGGCCAGATACAAACCGCTCAGCCAGGCGATCTGCCCATACCAGCCGGCGTCGAGCGTGTTCCATTGGTGGCCGTGCAGCAGGCCATCGCCCTGGTCCATCCTGATCAGGCATTGCATGGCGAGCTTGATGTTGGGCCAAAGCTCCTTGAGCCATGCGCCGTCCGTGGTCATCTGGTGTTCACGGTAAGCGCGGAGGATACAGCCGGCCTGCCCGTCAACTGCCAGGCCAAATCCTTCGCCGCGGTGGCGGATGGCGCCCGAGGGTTTTTCGATGGCGATGCCGAAATCGGTGCGTTTCCGAACATCTCGCTCGAGATCAGGGAACAGGCGGGCCACCGCATGGGCATAGTGCCAAACGTGCGTGCAGGTGCCCTCGCAACAACCGACACCTTCCCATCCCCAGAAGCGTCCCGTGGCAAAACGGTGCGAGGTCGCGCTCGCCAGACACCCCGTGTTGAGCATCGTGCGATCAAGGAACCAATGGGGCAGCGTGGAATCGTACCAAGTGTCGTGCCAGAGCCGCGTCTGGGCGTGGAGCGTGGTGAAATGCGACGCCACATGCCCGGCGACGGCCGCGGCCGAGGGAAAGCGTGTGGCATAGCAGCGGCCGTTATCCTTCAAGGTCTCCAGGCGCTCGGTTTTCCATTTCTGCAGGTCCAGGAACGGAAAGTGCCAGGTGATGAGGAAGGTGGCGGTGGCCTCCTGCCCTGGGCCGAGCGACAACGTGCGGATGATCGACCCGACAAGCTTGCGCCCGTTCGGTTGCGCGGCCTGATCGGCTGGCTCCGCGGCAAAGGCCGCCTCTGGCAGAGCGCCGCCGCCAATGGCCGCCGCGGCCCGGTCCGAAGCCTGGTTTTCCAGCAAGGCGAGGGCCATAGTGCCCATGTCCAGCGGCTGCTTGAGGTCCGCTTCGGACATCAGTTCGGGCTTCAAGACTTTTTCCGCCGGGCCGTCTTCGACATCACTCTGAATGAGCAGCATCCCTGGTTCCCGCTGCACGCGGTTTCGCCGCTTTGCCTGATCGCCTGGGGCGGAAACCAGACACACAGCGTTTTCGAGCCAGCCCGCCAGCCGCACCTCCACCTTGGCGCTGCTCGTGTTTTTGACCGTGTAACGCAGCACCGTCGCCGGCAGGCTGGAGTCATCGGTATTCAGCGGCACAAAGGGGGAAAAGGCTTCCAATGCAACCGATACGGGGAGTTCGGGATCGCGATACTCAATATTTGCGGCTGGGTATTCGCCGCAAAAGCTGATGTCGGCGAACCCCGCGCGATCAAGCGGGCGCACTTGCTTCTTTTCATCGAGCGTGACCTCCAGGGCAAAGCCTTGCTCCAGCGGCGACGTTGGTGTGAGCGGATGCTGATAGTTGGAACCATCCGTCCTCCTCGGCTGGTTGAAAATGTCCCAGTGCCAGAGCTTGCCATCGCCGCTGAGATAAAGCTGGCCAGCGCAGATGCCGCCAATGGGCATGCCGATTTTCTCGAGTTCCTGGCCGCGATACACCGTCCGCTCACCTCGCGCAAAAAGCGACTTAACCCATTCCGGTGAAAGTTTTTTGTCGGCGGGCACGAGTTGGTCGAAATCCTCGCGCGTGAACGGCCCGGCCATCACTGACAACCGCCCAAAAGTCAGTCCAGCGGCCACGAACGCAGAAGCCTTCAGGAAGGACCGCCGGTCGAGCGCGAGGGATCCATCGCAACTGGATTTCGAAGTTGCGGGGGATGGTGATCCTTCAGTATTTGGGGTGGTTGGTTTCATGGTGCCGCCTTTTAACTTTCGCCTTCGTCGCCATTGGATTCGCCCTGATACCGGATAGCGCCCTTGATCCCATAACGGGTGCACGGGTGGATCATGCAGTTTTACAGGCAATGTCGCAGATGTAAAACGAGGCGCCGACCCCGAGTCTTTTCAGGATCGGGGCGGCCACGGTCGCGTGGCTGGCAACGCTATCGTCGAAAGCAAGAATCACAGTTTTTTCGGAAATCGGCTGGATCACGATGCCATACGGATCCGGCGCGCCGGGTGGATGCGCCCGGGCGGCGAAGAGCATTACTCCGCTCCGCGCCCGGCCCGGTTTGCTCATGGCGCAATTCATGCCGTTGTTTTCATCAAGCAGTGCGCTTGTGCTTACAATCCCCATTCACCGCGGTGCTGGGGTTTCACCAAGGCCGCTGCTTCGGGCAACCCTTTGGCTGCCATCGCCCGGCCATCCCACTCAATGTTGCGCCCCAAACGCAGTGCGATCAGGCCCGCCGCCCCGATCTCCGTGATGTGCCCGCCGATCTCGAACGGCGAGAAGGTTTTCGGCCCGCCCTGGCAGGCCTCCACCCATTCCCGCATATGGCTGCCCCGGGCGCGCGGCAAGGTCTGGGGAACCGGCCTGGCGGCATCGTGGTTGGTGCCGGTGAACGAAGTCTCGCCTTTCATCCGCAGGTGGCATTCATTGTTCCAGAGTCCGGCGGAGAGCGTTCCCTTTTCACCCACCACCAGGCAGCCGGTCGAGGGAATTTTTTCGAAGGTCTCCCCCATCCCGATGGTCACCTCGCTGGGCGGCAGCACGCTGCCCGGCTTTTCGCCGCCGGTGTAGAAGTGGATTGCGACCGGCCCGCGGCCGCCGCGGGCGGGAAAGGCGAAATGAACCTGGCACGCTTTGGGAAAGCTCGCTTTGCCCAGCGGGGCGCCGGACACTTCGATGCGGCTGGGATAATCCAGCTCCAAGGCGCGCACGGGCATGCTGAAGGCATGGCAGCAAAAATCCGCCAGCGAACCGCCGCCGAAATCATACCAACCGCGCCAGGCCGCCGGATGATAAATCCCCTGCTTGTAAGGCCGCATCGGGGCCGGGCCAAGCCAGGAATTCCAGTCGAATCCGGCGGGGATCGGGTCCGCCTCGTCCGGGGTGTCCATGCCGCACGGCCAGCCATGAGGCGGATGCCAGATATGGGCCTCGCGCACCGCGCCAAGCACGCCCGCCTGGATCAGTTCGATGCTCCGCCGGAAATTGGCGGAACCACTGCCCTGGTTGCCGGTTTGAGTCACCACTTTCGATTGCCTGGCCACCGCGGCGAGCTGGCGCGCCTCCGCCACCGTGTGGGTCAGCGGCTTTTCGCAGTAAACATGTTTGCCGGCCTGGATGGCTGCCACGGAAATGGCGGCGTGCCAGTGGTCGGGCGTGGCGATCACCACCGCGTCCACCGTTTTCTCCCGCTCCAGGAGTTCCCGGTAATCCTGGTACGCTTTCGCTTTGGCCACGGCTTGGCCAAAAGACTTGCGCGTTTGGGCGATCCGATTCGCATCCAAATCGCATAGAACGGCAATGTTCTGGCCGAGTTCGACCAGTTCCCGCATCAGGCCTTGCATCTGGCCGCCCAGCCCGATACAGGCGAGGTTAAGTTTTTGGTTCGCCAATTCGCCACCAAAAAGGCGGCCGCTATACAGCAGGGGTGCGGAGGCCAGGCCAAGGGCGGCTTGGGAGGCGCCGCGGATAAAAGCGCGGCGGTTGGTTTTTCTGGTTTTCATAATCATGCTTCCAATCATTCGATTTTCCATTTTCCCTGATCCACCAGCAGCGCCAGGCCGATCTACTGGCCGTCCCAAGCCTGGCAGGTGTGCCCGGCGAGGGTGCGGGCGCCTTTCTTCAGCGCCTTGGCAACGGATCAACTTTCGCATACAATATGTAATCGCCGGCGAGGCTCCCGACAATCAGGATTTCCCGCTCATTTCGGGGCATCGATGGCGGCCTTTCCGCAGGCGCCGGCTGGCTGCTGGTTCGCGGAAGCCTCGCCGATCCATACCCTCATGGCCCCCTTTTCCCGGTTCGCCCAGGCATAGTAAGGAATGGCCATGACCGGAACCTGGCTTTCCCCTCCGGCAAACCCGGCACCCTGCAGGACAGTCAAACCGCCCAGCAACCCGGCCCGGTGCTCCGCGCGGAAGCCCGGCTTCGGCGCCAGGGCCAGGCGGGAGAGATCCACCCCCGGGTGATCCGCCGCCTCAAGGCAATAGACGATGGGGCCGCGCATCAGGGCCACCTTTCCCTTATCCTCCAGCACCTTCTCGTGCGCGTAAACCGGCTGCACCGGCATCGGCAATTCCAATTCCACGACATCCCCGGCTTGCCACGTGCGCTGTAGATGGACGTAGCCATCATCCCGCACCGGGGCGCCAGCTTCCCGGCCGTTGATCTTCAGTGCGATGGGGGGGACTTTTTGGCTGCCGAAGCGGTAGAGGTTGCTGGGAACGGGGTGGCCCAAGGCCCAGCCTGGAATCCTCAGGCAGAGCGTGAATTCCGACGGCTGCTCGGGCGTGACCGTCAGCCGCACCCGGCCGTTCCATGGGTAATCCGTTTGCTGAGTGAGCTTGGCCTGTGTGCCATTACCCATTTTGATGGAGGCTTCCCCGGCGGCGTAAAGGTTTACATATGCCAACTGCTGGCCGCAGGCATAAGCCAAACCGCCAATTTGCGGGATGATGCGCGCCAGGTTCGACGGGCAGCAGGCGAGGCCGATCCACGAACTCCGGCGGCCGCCGCCGCTGGCCAGGGGGTTCTCGTAGAAGAACCGGTCGCCGGAGATGGAAATGCCGGCCAGCACACCGTTGTAGAGCGCCAGTTCCATCAGGTCGGCGTACCTGGCCTGGCCTTTGAGCAGGCACATGCGGTGCTGCCACAGGACGTGGGCGATGGCGGCGCAGGATTCGCAATAAGCGGATTCATTGGGGAGCAAGTAAGGATCGCCGAAGCCCTCGTCGTCGTATTGGCCAGTGCCGATGCCACCGGTAAGGTACATCTTCCGGCTGACGACATCGTCCCACAGATGATCCAAAGCCGTCTCGTAGCCGGGTGCGTCCATGAAACGCACCATATCAGCCATCGCCGAATACATATACCCGGCCCGCACGCCATGGCCAACCGCCTCAAACTGGTCAACCACCGGCAGGTGATCCTGCATCCGGCCATTCCGCACCCGGAGCCGGGCCTGAAAATTGGCGCGGCGCTGCTCCGCGGTCTGCGGGCCTTCGGGCTTGGCCGGCAGCACGGCCGTCCTGGGATCGAAGGGTTTACGTTCCGTGCCATGGGCATAGCCGCGCTCGTCGAGGAAGAACCTCCCCAAATCCAGATAGCGGCGCTCGCCGGTGGCACGATACAGTTTGACCAAGGCCAGCTCAACCTCCTGGTGCCCGTCCACATCATAGCGTTTGCCGGGGCCGAAGAGGCGATCGATATGGTCGGCGAATCGCCTGGCCGCATTGAGCACCTTGGGATCGCCGGTCAGTTGGGCGTGCGCGACGGCCAGCTCGAAGAAGTGGCCTGCATTGTACATCTGGTGCTCCAAGCGCAGGTCATCCCAGCGCTGGTTCTGTTGCTGCACGATGAAATATGAGATGAGAAAGCCGTCGGGCTGTTGGGCCGCCAGGATCCGGTCGAGAATGCCATCCACGCGCTGGCGCAACGGGTGGTCGTCGAAATGCTGCAGGGAATGGACCGCGCCTTCCAGGGCTTTGTGCAAATCCGAGTCGAAGGCATGGTGGCCTTTGAGCGGACCATCGAATTTCCCGGCCGCCTTGTCGAAGTTGGTCACGTGCCCGTCCTTCTCCAAAGAGTTCAGTGCATGGGGGACGGTTACCTCGTGCTGCGTTTTCAGGCGCGGGCCCCAGAACCCGCCACGAAGTTCGACCTGGCTGTGATCCACTTCCTTAAGACCGCGAACGGGGGACACCTCGGCCCGGGCGCCGGAAACCGCGAAGCTCAAGGCCAAAATGAGCAGCGCCTGCCTGAGATTGTGAGCGAAGTTTTGGTGATGGAGTGAGTGGTGTTGGTTCATACGTTGATTTCGGTTTGGTTTCCGCACCGGGCTGCTTCCGCAGCGCCCGGACTTGCAATTCATCTTTTTTGTTCCCTGCGGTTGTTCAGTCCAAGGCCGGAATCTGGCCGGAGAATGTCAGTTTGAATGCGTAAGCGGGGGATTCATAAGGCGTCCTGGCGGGGACTTTGATCCGCAATTCCCCGGCCTCCTGGGTGTAGGTCAATTTCCCCGGAGCGCCAACCATCGTCACGCTTTCCAGGTTTTTCAGGCTGATCCGCGACGAGCCTAGAGTGCTGATCCGAAGCTCCTCATTGGCCCAGCCCAGATGGATGGCATACAAGGCGGTGTTTTCTTTATTGCGGGTGAACCGGAGGCGGTCCCCCTCGGAGGCGGTTTCCCAGCCGCGGGTGGCAAAGACGGCCTCGCCGATGAGGTCCAGGCAATGGCCCATCTCGGTCAGCATGGCCACGGTCTCCGGCTCCAATTCGCCCTCGGGCGTCAGCGGCACATTCAGGAGCAGGTTGCCGTTCTTGCTGACGGTGTCGATCAGCAGATGGATGGCGTGCCGGGCCGTCATGTAACGGGCGGTGGCGTTGCGGATCCAGTACCAATCCGCGCCCATGGTTTTGTCCGACTGCCACTGGTAATGCTGAACCGTGCCGGGGTATCCGAACTCGTAATTATTGATGGCGACATTGGGCGTCCAGTCCAGCTTGATCGTGGCGACCGCCTGCAATTTGCCGTCATTCCATTTCTGGTTCTCATTGTAAAAATGGGCGAGGACATTCAGGCCTGCCTGCTTGAAAGGGATGCCGCCATCCGTGTAGTAGAGATCGGGGTGGTATTTGTCCATCAGATCCTTCATCCGGTCCTCGAAATTCCTCTCGAATTCCGGCGGCCCCACATCGCTCATCTGCTCATACCAAAAATCGGGGAAAGAACTGTGGTCCTTCCATTTCACGCCGTAGAGATCGGCATATTCCGGATTCTGGCCATCGTATGGCACCCCCGCCAGCGGCCCCGAAGAGTCGGCCCGATGCGCTGGCTGAAGCCACCGGTAGGTCCGGGCAGCGTGCGAGGCCACCCCCAAATGCAGACCGTGTTTATCAACGGCCTTTCGCCACATCCCGACCACATCCTTGCCGGAGGTGGCGACGGAGTTGAACCGGGGCTGGTATTTGGAGGCCCACATGTCGAAATTGTCATGATGCACCGCCACCGGGACCACGTAGCGGGCGCCCACTCGCTTGTAAAGCCCGGCCAGCCGGTCCGCCTGGGCCTGGTCGAACTTTTCCGCCTTGAACAGCCGGCAGATGTCTTTATAGCCGAACTGGGACGGATGCCCATAGGTGGCCACATGATATTTGTAGCCCTCGCTGCCCTGCTCATAGATCCACCGGGCATACCAGGTGGTGGCCACGCCGGGGATGCTTTGCGGACCCCAGTGCATGTAGATCCCCAGCTTGGCATCTTCAAACCATTCCGGTGTCTCATACTGCTTGAGGGACTCCATGGCCGGCGCAAAATTGACCGCGGGCGGCTCGGTGGCGGCCGAAGACGCTATCCCGGCCTCGCAGAACGTGAGCGCGGCGATCCCATTGGCGCCGAAGAGCAGATGGGCAGGCTTCCCATCCCAGTCCCGTCCGGTCAGATAAGAGATGGTTTTCGCGTTCGATGGGGCGGCCAACTGGAGCGTGAGGAGGTTGCCCGAGGCCGAGCCGGAACTGATCACCGCCAGCTCGTTATCCAGGCAGAACGAACGCTTCACATCGTCCTCCCAAGCCATGGGCTGGCCAAAGTCGAGGGCGATCTCATCCCTGGCGCTGCTGGTGAACCATGCGCGCTGGAGGTTGGGTGCGGTGACTTCGCGGGGTGGCACCAGCCCATAGTTGTCTTCTTCCACCAACGGGCTCATGAACCGCGCAAACTGCGCATAGCCTTCCAGATCGAAATGGCACGCTCCGCGGCCGGCATGTTCGGAGGCCGCACCCACGGTGGACATGGCCCGCAGGTTGGAATAGAGCCGCGGCAGGGTCCGCTGGGCCTCGCGTATTTGGTCGTCTTTAGGGCTCATGCTGCACGGCAGCGGCCAGACTTGGAAAACATAATAATGCTGGATATTCGGATAATCCTGCTTCCAGGCCGCCGACATCTCGACAAAATACTGCTGGTACGATTTGTAATTCCAATCGCCGGTGGGCGCCCCCGAGCCGCTGTCATTTTCACCCTGGTGCCAAAGGACGCCGCGGATGCCATGCGTCAGCCTGGCCGCTGTCACGCGTGTCAGCAGGCACCCGTAAATCTTGAACGGATTGCCGTAGAAATCGCCGCTGGTGTCCAAGCGGTTGGTGGGATTCGGCTGGTGTTGATAAATGGGGGTGCCCCCATAGGCGCCATTGATGATGCAGATCGGGATGCCTTGCCTGGCCACCAGGTTGGAGGCCAGCACCATGCCCCAGGCGCCGATTTGATGGCAGCCATAATCGGGCTTCCCCCAGATATGCGTGCGGACGGCGTTGCCCCACCCGCCGCGGGTCGTTCCCTCAAACTGGTTGCCGTAGCTGCGGATCCAGTCGTTGATGGGCGTGACCGGATCTTCCGATGGGCCATTATTCGGTCCGGTCGCTTCGGCATTGGATTGCCCATCGATGAGGTATGCATCCCCGCACACCAGGTTGGTTGCCGTGCGCAGGACGGTCTCAGCGCCTCCGGTCTGGGTGCCGAACTCCACCTTGTATTTGATCAGGCCCGGTTTCAGTTTGGCCGCCAAGGCAAAGGACTTGTCCGCGGCGGGCTTTTGCCTTTCGGTTTGGATGAGCGCATCCCCGGCGTAGATCTTGAGGAAGACGGCGTCGGCCGGCTGGGCCAAAGTGCCATTGTAATGCCCTGAATTCCAGGTCAAAAATACTCACTACATCAATTTTCTGGCCGCAACAGGAC
>CAYPCQ010000187.1:0-13583 GCA_964409245.1 uncultured Verrucomicrobiota bacterium | reverse complement strand
CCGTGGCCAAAACCCTCGTCGCGCAAGGGCGTTTTAGTTTTCTCCCAGACACTAACTAACGGGTGGTTCACCGAGGTAATTGCCGTAGGTCAAAAAGGATACCGCCACCACCAGCACCAGCAAGCCAAAGGAGATGGCCAGGCGGGTGCGTGGCCGGCACCCGGCCCATTCCCGGAACAACAAGGCGGCGAGATTGCTGAACAGCACCAGCATGATCATGTGGATGGCCCAGCTCGTGAAGGCATAGTTGCCCATGCGGACATGGCCCAGATTGTAAAAGAAAAACTGCCCGTACCAAAGGGTGCCGGTAAGCATGGCCAGTCCGTAATTCAGAGCCAAGCTGGCGGATTTGTCTTTTCCAGGCAATTTCACCAATTCGCCCAAGGACCGGTTTTTAAGGGCCAGGTAGAGGCTGTAAACCAAGGCAGTGAGGAAGGCCCCGGTATTGGCGAAGAGATAGGCCACGTTGCCTTTCCAAACGCCTGCGCCCTGAGCCTCGGCGATATCGACAACCGGTTGGGCCACCTCCAGCGCGAATCCGTAAACCGCCGACAAGACGCCCGCCAGCAGGGAGAGCATCAGGCCCTTAAATAGGGAAAATCCCGCAATCCCTCCGGCTTTGGCCTTCAAGTCGCCCTCCTTGAAACGCCCTGCCATACCGCAAACCGCGATCCCGGCGGCGCCCACGATGACGCCGAGCATCACCCAGCCAGACCCGGTTTTAGCCAGAATTTTGCCAAATTCCCCACGAACCAGGGGGGGGATCAATGTGCCCAGCACGCTGGACAGGCCGACCGCAATGGCATAGGTGAGCGAAAAACCGATATAACGAATGGAGATGTTGAACGCGGTGCCGCCCACGCCATACGCCAGGCCAAACAGGAATGACAAAAGCATTTGTTTGGGGCAGGTCTGGTAAGCGGTGGCCAGCACGCCGGACAGGTTGGGGATGGTCAAGACGGCGCCGACGATCGGCCACATGAACCAGCACCAGAACGCCTGGGTCATCCAGAAAGTTTCCCAGGACCACGATTTGATCCCTTTCTGGGGAGCATAGCAATTAGCGGAGAGCATGGCGCCCACGGAATGCAGGCCCACGCCGAGCATGGGATTGGGAGCGATCATGCCACCCCCGCCAGGTTGAACTCACCCAGCTCGAGAGGATATCGGCCGTATTCCCGCACCAATTTCACGATGTAGTCGTAAGTTTTCCCGGACACCGCGCTGCTCACCGAATGGTCTGATTGGAAGATATAGCCGCCGCCCCGGGCGGCGTTGAGCTTGCGAAGCACCTCCTCGCGCACCGCCACGGGATCACCCGTTTCCCAGACCTGAATGTCGCTGTTTCCGCAAAAACCGATGCGGTGACCATATTGCCGGCGCAGGTCCACCACGTCCATGCCCGCTTTAGCCTCCAAGGGATTGAAGGAATCGATGCCAATCTGGATGTAATCCTCGAAAATGGTCTTCACATTGCCGCAACCGTGATAGATCACGGGCAAGCCATGGGCATGAGCATATTCAGCCATCTTGGCGACCCATGGCTTGAAATGTTTGCGCCAGTAAACGGGGGACATGAAAGTGCACTTTTTATAGGCCACATCACCCCAGATCACGAAACCATCCAGCCAACCTTTGCCGGTATCGATCTCCGCCTTGGCGCATTCCAGGTAGAATTCCCCAATGCGGTGGACCACCTGGGCCATGCGTTCGGGATATTGCCCCATCCAAAGCATGGTATTGGACTGGCCAACCAGGCGGATCAGGCATTCATGCACTTCCATCATGCTGCCGTACACCGGGAAATCGGGCCAGAGCGACTTCACTGTATCCAGCCAGGGGGGCGAATTGCGCTGGAAACCGTCGCCCACACCGGCGATCTGGTTGTCGCCCCCCGCGAGGAAGCGGCGGGGATCACGGGGATCGTCAAATACGGCTTGTTCCAGCTGCTCGAAGGTTTCGGTTTCCCAAGCGGCCATTTCCGGCATGGGCATTTCAAAATTCTTGCGCATGATCGCGCCGAAACCGGTTTTTACCACCACTTCCTCGCTGTTTTCCTTCAGGGTCTGGAATGGGCGGATCCAAGGATCCATGTTGGGAATGGTGACAATCCAGTCCAAATCATAATGGTAATACGGGCTGGCATCGGCCGGCAAACCCAGCTCCTGGCGCCACCGGCGGACGAATCCCCCCCAGAAAAAGTCGCCGATCGGCACGCGATCCGGTTCCTGGTGGCGCATAGTCTTGTTCATGCGATCCAATTTGCGCAAGGTGGATTCTTTCCGCTGGCCTTGGCCGATGGCGGTTCCGGTGGTTTCAAACATGCCCATAACGATTGACTGGTTTAAATTTGGTCCTCAAAACGGCTTCGTGAAGCGATGTTAAACATCTTTGACCTGCCATGTCCAATTTTCTCTGCGGTTTCAGGCTGCACGAGGCCAAAATATCGGACGGTGGGGCGGGCAGCCATCATAAAGCGCCTTGGGGTGGGTGGTTTTCTGAGGAGACCCATTGCCGGGCCCCGGCGGCCAGCAATTCCAATTCAGTGGGCGTTTGAAAAAACAAGAAACCTTGTTCCCGTCGCTGCCGCAGCAGATCCGGATTCCAGGCGGGGCAACCGAGGAATTTCCCATGTCTTTGGGCGGCGGCCACAATTTTGTTGATGGCGGCATTCAGTTTGGGATGGTCCTGCTGCCCGCGCAGCCCAAGTGAAAAGGAGAGATCGCTGGTGCCGATAAACACCACATCCAGCCCGGGCGTGGCGGCGATTTGGTCAATTTGCTCCAAACCTTCCGCATCTTCCACCACGGTAATCACCAAGATGTTGTGGTCGGCAAAATCATAATAGTTTGCCGCCTCCGGCCACCGCATTTGGGCCAGGGTTGCGCCGGAGCCGCGTTTCCCCAAGGGCGGGTAACGGCAGGCCTGGACGGCTTGCCGGGCCAGCGCGGGAGTGCTGGTGAAGGGGAACATCACACCCAAAACACCCGCATCCAGAACCCGCTTGGCGGTCCACAACTCATTCACCGGCGACCGGGCAAAAGGAACCGCTTTGAGGCTGCGGGTGGCCAGGACCATATGGCGGAGGTTTTCCAGGGTAATGGGTGAATGCTCCATCTCGATCCATAGGAAATCGTAGCCCAAACCGGCTGCAAAGGCGGCGATCTCCACGCTGTTCACGCACAAAGTGATGCCGACCACCGGCAGGCCTTTGAGCAGGCGGTTTTTCACTGGATTTTCGATGGGCATGGCCAGGTCTGGTGAATTTTCTGATGGCATAGGATGGTTGGCGGTGCGTCGATGGTTATCTGAAGGGTCATTTCCGGAGCAGCCAGACCTCGGAAACCTGGCAACCGCGGCCGTTGCCGCCCAGCCCAGGCTCCTGTTCCCACCGGAGAGTCAACGCGCCATTTTGGATGGCCTTGGCCGGGATCTCGAATTCCAACGGCTGGAAGGGAAGTGGCTTCACAATAAACGGATGAATCTCAAGGCTTGGTTCGGCGAAAAGCCGGATTTTGCGCTTGGGGCTATCCCCGGCGTAAACCACCCGCAACCGGTAGCGGGAGGAGGAGTCCAACTGGTCGTAGCGCAGCTTTAGAGGTTGGTCGAACAAGGTCTCCGCATGATCCAGCCAGGACACCCGCCGATACACGCCCGGTTTTTCATCCGGCTCGTCCACCAACGTATCCTCTTCGTATCCATTGCGGGGCGATTCCATGAATCCGGGATCCCGGGCATAATCCAGCCCGGGCACCAGGTGCGGCTGCCGTCCGGGGGTGCCCAGGTCGTCGTAGAATCCGCCTGGGCCGGGATTTTCCCATTCCACGATTTCCTGGAGGCCATTCAACCTTTCGGCTTCACCGGGCAGGCGGCGGAGCCAGGAAAAACGCTCTTTCAGCCACAAACGGTTGTTCAAGGGGAAATCGGCGGTATCGAGGCTGGCGCCGCGGTCCACGGCGATTGCCCGGTATTTATCCACGCTCAACTGCATGCCGATGCTCTGGAAAAGCGCTTCGGCCAGCTCCGCCATGCGCTGCCGCAAATCCGTGGCGACCGGTTCGCTTGAGGCGCGGTCGAGGATGGCCTCGGCGGTCTGCATCGCGGGGAGGGCGCCATCCCGTGCGGGGTGCCGCAGGCATTCCAGGGCGCGCTGTTCCAGGGCCGTCTCGTGGATCAAACGCCGCCGGACATAGGCGTCGTAATAGGCGCGGTAAAGCGCCTGCTGGAACCGCCAATTTTTCAGGTCGGAGGGAGCCGCCAGTTTTTCCATGGCCTGGAATTGGGCGAGGGTGACCTCCACCCCCGGATTGGCCAGGAGCGGCCCGCGCCAGTTACGCTCCAACGCCAGCAAGCCCTGGGCGAAATCCTCCCGGTAACGCTCCCCGATGAAATACCGCGCGTAATCGCGCAAAATGTC
This sequence comes from uncultured Verrucomicrobiota bacterium, assembly GCA_964409245.1. Taxonomy (GTDB): domain Bacteria; phylum Verrucomicrobiota; class Verrucomicrobiia; order Limisphaerales; family UBA1319; genus CAIMWS01. The sequence goes on along the minus strand of CAYPCQ010000187.1, from coordinate 9,166 downwards.
CACGACCTGGATATCCGGATCCCAGCCTAAAGCGCTCCAGACCATCTTGTTCACATCATCGTTACACCCTTCGGAATAGGTCAAGAAACCCATTGTGTGCGGCTGCGACGCCCGGAAAATGGCGGCTTCATCTTCGGGGCGGGGGTTGATGCATTCCCGGCCTTCGGTGACGGCATAGGCCACATCCCAGCCAGGCACCGGGAACTGGCATTGCCGGGTGTGGGTGATATCCGGGTAATGACGGATCGGGTATTTAGCGGGAACTGCGGCGCGCAACTGGGCCAGGCCAGTGCGAACCTGCGGGCCAAACACCACCCCGGAAAGCCAATCCGGCGCTTCTTTATTCAGCTGCTCCAGGAACAGGTCCATCCAGGGCTGCGTGAAGCCTTGGGGTGAAACCCACATTTGGGCCGCCGGATGGTATTTATGGAGCCGGCGCGTCTGCTTCTCGAGCAAGGCCAGCAAGGCTTTCGGATGGGTATGGCCGGGATCGCCGCCGGGGACAAACACGGCGTCCAACCGGGGCAGCTTTTCATAAACGGCGCTCCATTCATCAAGCGCAGCGGCGACGGTCTTGGGATCCGCATAATCCGCGTCCATGGCAGGATACCACACCCAGACGGCCATGCCGAATTCAGCCGCCAAGCGCGACATTTCGACCATCATCGCGGAGGGCGGACGCGGAAAGTGGGGGCTGTCGGCGTCGTCATCGGATCTGGGGGGGATCAGCTCGATGGCGTTGCAGCCGAAAATGGCAAGGTCGCGCAAGTATTGTTCCCACACCGGCACATCCCAGGCGTCGTAGGAGTTGGTTTTGGGCCGGTAGCCCAGTTGGTGGCCGCGCAGCGCATATTTGGGCGCCGTGGCCAGGTCCAATGGATCCGGGATCGTGATCCGGCCGGGCGCCATTTTCAGCTCACGCAACAGCCGGCCCACGCCATAAAGGACGCCGCGCGCATCGTTGCCGAGAATCCATAGTATCCGGCGGCCATTCCCGGAGGTGACCTTGATTTGGAAGCCTTCCGGACGCGCAATGAAATTCGGATCCGAAGGCGGAGTGGTGAGGGAGCCAAAAGAATCCGCCGGGTGCCCCAGGATTATCAACGCCCTGGTTGGCGGTGGGGCAGGGGAGCAGTGCCAGCGGATGTGGCTGCGTTTTTCAACGTCGTCCAGCAACATGGACAGGGCTTTTTTTTCCGGCGATCCGAAATGGGTGGCGGTGACTACGCAGGCTTGGGCCAGATCCAAATCGCCGGCACGAACCGGGGCGGTACTCAGGGTGATGCCCAACCACAACCAGGCGCTATAACGAATGAGCGGTCGCATGCGCGGATCATGCCAAATCCTGGATGGGTGCCCAGCGAAAACAGATGGCAGTGCTGAACCCCGGCGTGGGCGCAAATGGAGGTTCGGAATTGAACCCAGCCCGCCCGCGCGATATAAACATGCCCCATGAACGCCACCCTGGTATGGTTGACCGCCCTATCACTCAGCATTGGCTGGGGGATCCGCGGCAACTTCGGCCATGAAATCGGAGCCCTCACGCCCGGTGCCCTGGCAGCCATGGCCGCCGTATTGGTTTCCGGCCGTGCCGACTGGCACCGGCGCATCGCTTACTTTGGATTTTTTGGCGCAGTTGGCTGGTCCTTTGGCGGCAGCATCTCCTACATGCAGGTCATTGCCTACACGCATTCGGGGCATTCCGGATCGGTTTTGTATGGCTTTGCCAGCCTGTTTCTCATCGGCTTTTTATGGGCCGCCGTGGGGGGAGCAGGGACGGCCCTGCCGGTCATTTTGGATCGGGAACGCCTGACCGGGTTTTTTGCTCCGCTCCTGGCCATTTTTGTGGCCTGGCTGCTGCAGGATGCCGCAGTCGCCGCCTGGTCCGCGGTGGATCCGGCCTTCCGCCACGAAAGCGCGCTTTACTGGTACGACACACCGTGGCTGTCCGTGCTGGCGGCCCTGGTGACGGTTTTGGCACTGGCTTTGGTCCGGCGGCGCTGGGACACCGCCACTGCGCTCCTGGTGCATATGACGGTGGGCTGGTGGGTGGGGTTTTTAGGGTTGGTGGTGCTATTGGGCATCCGGATGACTCCGCCCCGGGGCGATAGCTGGTCGGGCAGCGTGGGGATGGTGGGCGGGATGTTGTGGTTCTTTTGCAGGCGGGGAATGCGCGAGCTGATGTTCGCCTCCCTGGGGGCCGGATTCATCGGCGGATTCGGTTTCGCCACCGCCACCTTGTTCAAGCTCATGGAAATCAAAACCGGCTGGCATACCAACTGGCATAGCGTGTTGGAGCAAACCTATGGTTTCATCAACGGTTTGGGAATTGCCCTGGTGATGGGAGTGCTGGCCAGGAAGACTCCGGCCTGCAAAGAGGATCCAGCCGCGCGCCCCTGGACGGAGGTGGCCGCGGCTGGTTTTATACTGCTCGGAATCACTTACCTGAACCTTAGCTTGAATCCCGAGGAATGGATTCGGACCAAGGCTTTCCCGCCCAAGCTTTACGGATTATCCACGGGCGCCTGGTTCGACCTGGCCTACCTGCTGCTGGGATTGTGCATGCTGGGGCTTTTAATCCGCCGGAACCGGCGCCCCCTGGCCATCCTGCCCGCCACCTGGCTGGGCAAAGGCCAGCTGCTTTACCTGGTTCTCCTCTGGTGGATGGTGGTGGGGAACTTCGACCGCACCCAAGCGGCGTTTGCTCCGGAACGATTGGTGACGGAAGGAGTCATTTTCCTCAACGCAGTCATATGCACCTGGCTGGTTTTGTCGCCTCCCGGCCCAGTCAAACCAGCGGTTGGCGATGGCATGGTCTTTTCCAGCGCATTAGTCAGACGAACCGTACTGGTGGGGCTGACAGGAATGCTGTTGAGCCTGTTGTTGGATTGGGGACTGGTACGCGCCGTCTGGGGTGACCAATTCGCAGGCTATGCCAGCAAACACATCCGGTTTGGCCCGGACGCCACAGCCACGAAGCAAAAACCTAAAACCGGCCAGCCTCATCCGTAATCCGTGTGCTTGGTAAGCCCCGCGGGAGGGGGTAAAAAGCCCGGATGTGGAATTGGGTGGAAAAAGATGGGCCTTTCCGAAGCGAAGCGGAAAGAGCGGAGCGCCAGGAGCGTGGAGCAGAGATCAGAGCAAAGGGGGCAGCACGCAGCAAAGCGCAAAAAGGCAAACCTGGTTTCGTCACTTTCATACAGTGGTTTTTCCTGGCCGTTCGGCGCGGGCATTGGCACCGAGCGGATCTGCATCCGCGAGTGGGAATATGCCAGGGAGTGGTGGAGGAAGCCAGCCTTCCTTGGACTGGGTGGACTGTATTGCGGAAAAATAGGCGGCGTGGAAGGAGGGAACTGGATGGCTCCAGTTCCCTCGTGACTCATCTATATTAGAATGATGGCCTCAGGGCTTGCGGGCGCGCAGGAACTTGGAGCCCGAACCCAAGGGCACGGTGATGGGCGTATTGGCGCCAGTCTGAACGGCCCACGGCCCGGTGAGGGAGTCGGCGGTTTCGAGGACGAAGCCGCTGGCCAGCGGTTGCGGATCGGAGGTGATCGTGACGCTGTTGCCGTTCCGGGTGGCGATGAGCCGGGGGCCGGCTGGCGGCAAGGACGGATCATTGAAATCCCAGTAGGCCAACAGGCCAGGGGTTCCCGCGAGCGCCGCAGGTGCGGCGCCGGAATAAAGGGCCTTCACCTGTTCGCCACTGAGGGCTTTGTCGAAGATCGCGAAATCATCGACCAAGCCCTGAACGCCGCCCCATCTGGCGTCGAATCCACCGATGAGCATGTCCACGAAGTCGGAAGGGAGCGTTTGGCTGTTGTCGCCCTCCATGAAAAGGCTCCCATCGATCCAGATCTCCAACTTGTCCGATTTCCGGTTGAATACGAGATGGCGCCAGTTTGTCCACCACGCCTGGTCGCTGGTGTAGGCTGGAAAGGTGCCGATGCTGCCTGCGATTCTGCCAGCAGCGTCGAAGGAGACGTCGTTGACCAGTGGGGCTGAGGCCGTAATCCAGGCGCCGGCCTGGGAACGAACAAGGAATAACTGGCACCACCCGACTGTGTAGAGCTTCTGCCAGATGGAAAAGGAAAACTGCTCGTCTCCCATCTTTTCGTTCAGGAAGGAGAGGTCCGACAAGAAAATGCTTTGAAAGGCGCCGCCCAAGCCGAGATCGACGGCGGTATCGCCCGGTTTGCCGGTGCGCCCCCCGGCATCCGGAGTGAAGGCCGCCGCGCCGCGGAGTGAAGCGCGATTGCCATGCACCTTGTCCGGAGCGTAGGCCCCGACGGTGAACGCCATGGTTTCCGACTGCGGATTGCCATTGGCATCGGGATGGGTCAGGATTGCCGAGTGAACGGATTGGGAGGCCCAAGGCACTGCCGGTTGATAGGACAAGGTGAGAGTGCCACCCTCCTTGACCGCGGTGGGAGTGACGGTGGCACCGTCGATCTTCAACGCGGTATTGGTCCCGGTCCAGGGTTGGAGACCGTCGATGTGTCTGATTTTGAACCCGTTGGCGTCGGCGGCGCTCTCGCCCACCGCTGAGAAGGCCGGGCTTTCCCAGGCATCATCGGGCACGACCCTATTGAAGCCTGGGAACCCTGAATTGAAGCCCACAATTATTGGGGTGTCGAAAACGAAATGGGCGGTTCCCTCCGCCGGGAAGCCCGCGCTCAGGAAGTTGCCCGGAATGGGTGGCAGCGACTCGGCAGGCGTCGTGTCCCCCTCCTTGCGCCAGGCCACCATCGCGTAGTCATTGCCCCAACTGACCTTGAGCAGCAGCTCGATGTAGTAGGATTTCCCGGCGGTCAGCGTGATCGGCTCAGAGGTCTGCTTCGCACCTGGTTCCAGGAATGGATTGCAGCAATAAGGCTCCTCGGCAATGGCTTTCTTGGCGGCCTCGGTTTCGTCCGTGCTTAAATAGAGCCGGCAGGTGTCGATGCAGCGAACGAAGAACCGGTAGGAAGCGGTCTCGGTGGGGGTGATCCAGCCCCGCACGCGGGTGGCAAATCCCTGATGGAAGGTGGTCAGGACATCGTAGGTGTTAAACGAGGTGGTGTAGCCAATCCAGTCCGGGCTGTCGGGGATGCGGGGATCGAAGGGGATCGAACCATCGACAAAGTAGTCGGCATGCGGCATGTCCCCCCAGTATTGCAACTCCAGCCCACCCGGCCGGGCAATGCGGGAGTAAAAAAGCGAAGGGTTGCTGGCGGCAACGAGGTTGCCTGCCAAGTCCTTCACGCCATTGACGGTCAGCGTGTATTGGATCCCTTGTTTCTGGGGGGCGGTTGATAGCAGGACGTTGGTCAGATTTCTCACCTGCGCGGCGGTGACCTGAAGGGCGGGGGCGAACGTGTAGTTCGTGAGGATGATGGCCGTGGCAGGATCGACGGCTTCGGCGAAGCTTACCGTAAGCTTGTCAAAGGTTCCGTTTCCCACCACCGAGGTGACGGTGGGAGCGAGGTTATCGAGCGACACCGTCAACGTGGCTTCATCGCTCGTGCGGACCAATCCGGGCAGGGCCACAACGCACCGGATCTTGCTGTTGTGGTCGGAGGCCTTGACCGGGAAAACCGTGTAGGTCGGACCGGTGGAGGAAGAGTCGATGAGCCCGTTCTTATACCAGAGATAAACCGGTGAGATGGACCCTCCGAGGTCTTTCCGATAATCCGAAAACGTTGAAGCCTTGATGGTGAAGCGCGCGGCTGAGTTCTCAATAACGCTCACACTTTGCGGCTGGGCGGTGATGCTGATCGAGGCGCCCTTTGGGTCGGCCAGGGAACTGAGGAAGGCGGCGTTGATCGGCTTTAAAATGCGCGCATGGGTCTTGTCTCCAGCTTTGCGCCAGGCCACCTGGCCGACATTGTTCCATCCCGATTCGCTGAACAGGAACTGCACATAATATTTCTTGCCGGCCGTCAGGGTGATCGGCTTTGAGGTGTAGGAGGGCCCGCCCGCCGCATTTGGCTCGTCAAAGGCGTCGCAGCAGCTTCCATCCTCCTTGAGTTGCTCGGCGATCTTGACGGCGTCGGCTGGTTTGTCAGTGGTGCTCAACCAGAGTTCAGAGGCCGCGGCGTTGAGGGCGAAAAAGGTGTATTCGCCGCTCTCGGTTGGTGTGAGCCAACCGGTGAACCGGCCGCCATAGGGCGCCGTGACTTCGTCGGTGAGCACTGTGAACGAGTCGAACGATGGCGCGTAGCTGGTTAAGGATGGATCGTGCGGGGCGGCGATCCAGTTGGTAAGCTCCTCAATAGTCATGTTTTGGCCACGCCACCACTCCTCAAACTTCAGGAATCCAGGAGTTTCGACTTCAGCCGCCGAGGGGCTGCCAGCCAAGGCGATGAGCATTGAAGCGCCCAGCAGGAACCGGGCCAGTACCGGCCGTGGCGATGAGCGTTCCGGCCAATGGCTGGAACGGCCCAGCGGGTGGCCGGTGCCAGGAGGGCAGGGTGTTTGGTTTTCCAGGCCTGCACGGTTTGCCAATGGCACCGTGGCGCATAACGAGTATTTCTTCATAGTTTTCGTTTATTTTGAAGGCCTTCATTTAGGTCCTTCATTGATACGTGCGCCAAAGGTCTCCAAAAAGTATGGAACAAAATCGAAAAAATCGAAAAAAGTGGTAAAACCGGGAAAAACTCGAGGTTGCCCGGTGGCAACCCAGTGGATTTTAGCCCCGGAATAGCCGGAAACCGCGGAAGATGGAAAACTGGGCCGGGGGAACTAAAAGTGGATTTCAACCACGGATCACCCAAATCACACGGCTAGGAAAAAGTAATGCCGCCTGGGCTTGAGCTTTGGCCAGGCAAATTACCCGGCCGTGCCGGCTGGATCTTTTTCACGCCTCATGTTCACCATTAGCTGTTACACCGCTGAGGGCTTTATGAGTTCAATCGGGGAGGTGGGTGCTTCATTTGTTGGTGCCCGGATTATTCGCCGGCGCGGCATCGGTTTCCGCGAAGGGTGCGGCGCGGAACCGGCGGAGGCGGGATTCCCCGTCCAGGGAGATCAACGTGTTGCCATCGGGCAGGAAGGCCAACCGGCCCAACGGTGCCTGGATTGAGGCGAGTTCGGCACCGGTCTGAACATCGATCACTTTAATCGCCTTGCCGATCCCCGTGACGCCCTTCGTCATGGCGGCCAGGCGCGAGTCATCCGGCGAGAACGCGATCCAACCATATTCGTTTAATTCGCTATCCATGATCCATGTTTCGCTGCGGGTCTGCAGATCATATAAGTGTGGCCGGCCTCCATAACCGAACGATGCCGCGAACCGGCCGGTGTTCGACAGCGCAATCTGCAAGGTGGATGGCCACTGGGGATGTTTAGGATGGAGCTGAGCGATCCGGCGTTGCTCAACGAGGCTCCAAACCTCCCCATACGAATTATCGCCGCCAGCAGCCAGTTGCGTTCCGTCGCGCGAAAAATCGAACGATAATATCGAGCTGTCAGGGATGTGAAAGGCCAGGCGGTTCGTCCAGGCTCCCACGTTCCAGACTTCAGCGCAATCGGCCAGCACAAAGGCTACGGTGTTTCCGTCGTAGGAAAAACGGATGGGGCCACAGCCATTAATCGTGGGCACTATGGAGGCCACTTCACGCCCGCTGGCGGCGTCCCAGACGACAATCGCACCATCGGGGCGCGTATAAGCGATGCGCTTGCCCTCAGGCGCCACCGCTGCTCCCAATGGAACTCCATCATAGTGTTCCACCTTGTTGACCGCCCCGGGAAACGGCAGGCGAGGTCCTTCCTGGAGTGCCGCCGTGCGCCAAAGGCTGAAAGTGCTGTTGGTATAAATCGTGAGCAGAGTTTCCCCTTCGGGCGAGAGAAAACACTCTTTAACTCCAGCTGGGATCGCCTTTTCATCCGGCTCCGGAGCGGCCCGGTCGCCATCCCAAATCCGGATGGTGCCATCTACAGAGCTGCTCGCCAGCCATTTCCCATCCGGGGAAAAATCCAAGTCCCAAACCGGACCGTCATGCCCGCGATAAATGAAGATCTCCTGCCTCGTCTCCGTGTTGAAGATCTGGATTTTATTACCGTTCCCGGCGATGGCCAACCGTTTCCCATCGGGCGAGAACCGGATTTTCAAGATCCAGAAATCAGTATCGGCACGCATCAGCACATGGAAAGCTCCGGGGTAATCCAAATCATAAACTCGAACGCAGGAATCGGGAGCTTCTGTCCCTGACACCAGTTTTCGCCCGTCCGGCGAGAAGCAGAGCGTCCTTGCTTTCGAGCTTTGGCCGGTGAGCTGGAAGGTGGGTGACTTGGTTACCGTGTCCCAAAGCTGCACGAGGTTATTGGAAGTGCCAAAGGCAAGGGTGCGTCCGTCCGGTGAAAAAGCCAGGCGGCAGACGTATGCGTCCTGGCTGAAATCATAGAAGGCGGGCAGCGAAACCCACTCTTTGAAAGCCGGTGCGCTCCAAATCATCACTCGTGACGCCAAGGCACCAGCCAGGAGATGTGAATCGGGGGAAAAGGCAACTTCATGGACCAAGTGTCCCCAGTCCTTGGGCTGGGAGGGTTCTTCCATCTGGAGTTTCCAAGTGGCGGCATCCCAAACGCGAATCCCGTCCCCGCCGCAGGCCAGCCATTGCCCATCGGGCGAAAATTCGAGGCCACGGGCATAAGTAAGTGGGGTTAAGATCTTCAGTTCAGTTCGCCTGGCAAAATCCCAGATCTTCAGCCCTTCGGCAACCAGGGCGGCGAGCCGGGGGCGATTGCCGGGTGAAAAAGTTATATTGTCAATACCCATTTCCTGTTTAAAGAATATGGATTGTTCCTCGGGACGGGTTTGCTGCCAGAGATAGCGCCATTCCCATCCACGCAGATCCCCATGGGCGCTCAGGGTGTTGCTGGAAATCGCCGCAGTTAGGGGCCGGTGTCGTTCCACAATTCTCCTTGCCTGGTCGGGTAACCCGCTTTCGAGGGCATTGCCAGCCAGATGCATATCCGCCGCGTAATTCTCTTTGCGAAGCTGGTCCGCTATCCTTTCAGTTCGGGTTTCAGCCCTCGTCGCCCGAATTGCCTGCCAAACACTCCCCGTAATGCCCACCACCAAGGCCAGGAAGATGGCCGCAACAGCCCCGAACACCCCCCGGTTGCGCCGGATCGCCTTGCCCAGCCGGTAGGCCGCGCTGGGCGGCCGCGCCAGCACCGGCTC
>CAYPCQ010000186.1:0-13626 GCA_964409245.1 uncultured Verrucomicrobiota bacterium | reverse complement strand
GCAATACCATACCTGCCTTCCGCTCATTTGCCACCTTTATTTATTTACGCCGCCTTAAAGGCCATCAATCCGCTGGCCGCGAGCCGGATTGGGCAGTTCGATGGCTTATGGTTTGTGCCAATTTTTTCTTTCTTTGTCGGCCAGCTCTCCATCATACTGGTTCCTAATGAGTTCGCTCCTCCGAGCCTTGCTCGGCTAATGCTCCATGGCAAGCAGGAATGGGTGCAGAATTGCTGAATCAATGGCTAAAAAATTGAAGTGGTGGCAGAGACTGCTGCATCAGTTTGGGTTTTATGATGAACTGGTCGCGCAGGTGGAAGTGCTGGATACCCGCGGGCTGCATTACCGGCGTTCGGCTGAGGTGGTCAAAGCCGTCCGCCGCTTTCCAACCTACCGGATTTTCATCCGGTTCCCCAGCCGCCATCCAGATTTATGGGCGGATGCCCGGAGCATCACCAGCTTGCTCGCGCTCGGTGTTCACAGCTACCTGCCGGAAAAAGGTGAAAAACCACCGATGGTGGAGGTGAAGATATCTGGATTCAATCCGGCGCGGCCGCTGCGCAATCTGCGCCAGGCCTTGCAGGAGGCGCCTTTTCGTTATCAAAATATTTACGAGTGGTTTGAACGCAGGAAACGCCGGGGCCAATCCCCACCCGTCTCCGGCGCGGTTCCGGATCTCAACTCCGCCACCGAAGATTCCTTATGACCCTCAGGCGCCGCCCCCATTGAGAGGGGTGGTGATTTGGTCATCAGCCAGGCAGCCTTGGTTTAATAAACTGATCAGGGATTGGGCGGAGCGTATTGCTTCAGCCAGGCGAGGACTTCCCCATACCACAACAAGGAGTTTTGCGGTTTGAGGATCCAGTGGTTTTCATCCGGAAAATAAACCAGGCGCGAGGGCACCTGCAGCATGCGCAGGGTATTGAAGTATTCAAAGCCTTGGGCCACCGGCACCCGGTAGTCCTGTTCGCCATGGATTACCAGCGTGGGTGTTTTGAAATTCTTCGCGTAATAGTGGGCTGATTGCGCCAGCGAACGCATTGGATTTTCCCAAGGGAATCCGCCCAGGGCCCGCTCGCGGCCGCGCACCACGTCGGAGGCCATCTGGGAGGTCCAATCATACACGCCGGCATGGCACACCAGGGCACGGTAGCGGTTGGTGTGGCCGTTGATCCAGGCCATCAGGTAGCCGCCATAGCTGCCACCGGCGGCCGCCAGGCGCTTTTCATCGATCCAGCCTTGGGCGATCAAGTGGTCGGTCGCTTTTCCGATATCCTCGAGCTCCCGCCGCCCGTAATCGCCGGTGATGGAATCGGTGAATTGTGCGCCCCAGCTGCTGGAACCGTGGTAATTGACCGCCGCCACCACGTAGCCCTGGCCTGCAAATACCTGCGCATTCCACCGGAATTGGAATTGGTCCGCCCACGGGTTATGGGGGCCGCCGTGCACCATTTGCAGCAGTGGCCATTTCCGATCCGGCCGGAAATCCGGGGGATAAATCACCCACATCTGAACCGGTTCCTGGTTGAATCCCGGGAAGCGCATTTGCTTCACCTCGCCAAGGCGCCACTGGGCCACCAGCTCCTCATTCATCATCTCCATTGGCCGCAAGGAGGAATCCTCGAATCCGTAATAAAACAGCGCGGGCGGCGACCTGAAGGTGGAGCGGCTATACACCACCCCGTTTCCCCGGGCGTTCAGCGCAAAGCCCGCCAGCGTGCCATCCGCCACCATGCGTTTGGGAATCCCACCTTCCAAGCCCATCCGGAAGAGCGGTTGGCGTCCCTGGTCTTCCGCGGTGAAATACAGGAACCGGCTATCCGGAGCCCAGGCGGGGGCATCGGCGGAACGGTCCCAGCCCTCCGTCAAAACGCGGTTCTGACGGGTGGACCGGTCATGCAGGGTGATCCGCTTGCGGTCCGCGTAAAAATTCCGGGTCAACTGGCGGGTGAAAGCGATCCATTTGCCATCGGGCGAATAACGCGGTGAGGCGTCCCCCGCCAAATTGTCCCTGGTGATGTTTTCCCAAGTGCCATCGGCCAGCCGCAGAATGACAAGGTCGATATTCGGCGCAAAACCCGGATCGGGTGAAAGATCGGTGGCAAAGGCTATTTCCTGGCCGCCCGGGGCGATATCATAAAGGTCGTTCGACAAACCCGCCGAGAGATCCCACGCGAATAATCCCAGCCGGGTTCCGGCCAGCAGATCGCGGCTGGCGCCGGTATCCAGGTCCGCTGCGAATAAATGGGCCTGGCGTCCATCGGCCAGCCAATGGTCCCAATAACGGTAAGCGGTGGAATCGATCACCAGGGCCTTGACCTTGGACTCCTTGCGCTCCTTGAGGCGTTTGGCCTGCTCTTCCTCAGTCCGCAAATCTGGCCATACCCAGGAAATGAAAGCCAGCCGCTGGCTGTCGGGAAACCAGCGCAATCCGGAAACGCCAGTGGCCATGCGGATTACCCGGCGCGCCTCGCCACCGGTGGGGGAAATGACATAAACCTGGTTGTCCTCATCCCCTTCACGTTTGCTGGTGAAGGCGATCCACCGCCCGTCCGGCGACCACACCGGGCTGCCATCGCGGGCCGGGTGGGAGGTGAGCTGGCGGGCTTTTACGCCAGTGGTGGAGAACAGCCAGAGATCAGCGGAACCGCTGTTTTCCTTGATATCGTAAGCCCCCACGGAAGCCACCGCCCATCGGCCGTCCGGTGAAAGCGACGGGGCGTCCAGCCGTTTGACCGCCCAGAGATCCTCCGGGGTAAGCGGGTGGGTTTCAGCCGACTGAGCCAGCCAGGGCTGGGAAACCTGCATCCCCACGCCCAGGCACAATAGTAATGCCATCCGGTTCATGTCCGCAGAATACGGCTTGGGGTGCTCCAGATCAAGCAAACCCGGGATGTGCGGCGGGTTGGAAAACAAACCGGGCCGGGATTGATCCCGGCCCGGGCGAATTCTTTGCCCACCGATTACCGGTTGGGATGAAGTTGTTTACACTTCAATCTTCCATGGCGCCCGCATCGGTTCGCTGATGTAGGAATTGGCCTTGTCGTCGTTGATGAACCGCTGGGTTTGGGAATCGAATTTCAGCGGCCGGCCCGTCTGGACGGCGATTTTCGCGAGGTTGATCAGCGTGCAGGAGCGGTGGCCGTTGATTTCGTTCAAGGCGAATTTCTTGCGGGTCTTCACCGCCTTGATGAAGTCGGTGAGTTGCGGCTCCGGATCGGGCAGCTCGCGCAGCTTTTTCTCGAGTTCGGGGATGTTGGATTCATTTTCCTTGGCCATGAAGCCTTTGGGGCCGGAGATGAAGGAGGCATCCTTTTCCTTGTTCGCGCCATCCAGGATGATCTCGCAGCCATCGGCGTATTTCAGCCGTATCCGCCGCCAGGGCAGCACGGCATCCGCGTCCTGGGGATCGGTGTCCGCTTCGACCTCCACCGGGCTTTCGTTGTCTTTCCCGAGTATGTATTGGACGGGATCCAGATAGTGCTGGCCCATATCGCCCAATCCGCCGCCATCGTAGTCCCAGTAGCCCCGGAACGAACCGTGAACGCGGTGGGGGTGATACGGCTTCTTGGGGGCCGGCCCGAGCCAGAGGTCATAATCCAATTCGGCGGGCACCGGCTGCGGGGTGAGGTTGGTCCGGCCGCACCACTGGTTCTGCTTCCAATCGAAGCCCGTGGGCCCGCCCACGGTGACTTTCAACGGCCATCCCAGCAGGCCATTCAACACCGCTTTCTTGATCCGTTTCACGGGCATGGCCATGCCGTAGAAATCGCCTTCAAACCGGAACCAGGTATTCAGCCGGAAAATCCGTTCGTATTTTGCGATGGCGGCCTTTACGGCTTCGCCTTCACCGATCGTGCGGCTCATCGGCTTTTCGCACCAGATATCCTTGCCGGCCTTGGCGGCGGCGATGGATATCAGCGCGTGCCAATGGGGCGGGGTGGGGACGTGGACGATGTCGATATCCTTGCGCTCGAGCACTTCGCGGAAATCACGGTAGCCTTTTACCCCTTCGCCCACGGCTTTGAGCGTGGCCTGGAGATGCTTCTCATCCACATCGCACACGGCGACCAGCCGGGAGGTGGGATTGATGCCTTTCAGGTGGCCCTGGCCCATGCCGCCCACGCCGATCACGGCTTTGGTCAGCATTTCGCTGGGAGGGGTGTTGCCTTGTCCGCCCAGCACATGGCGCGGCACCAGGTTGAAGGCGGCGGCGGTAAATAACGAAGTCTTGATGAAATCGCGACGCGTTAATCGATGGTTTTTATTCATATCTTTCTCCGTATCTAACACACCCACAGGTTGAAGGCTATGGGAATTTGTGGTTTTTGAGTGAATTAGCCGCCCCTGAATTGGCGGGCCAAATTGGCTGGCGGCGTTTTGATGGATGGTTTGCGCCGGGCAAAAGCATGGCGACCGGTGGCGGTTCGGCTTTCCGCTGGCTTCGTGGTTAATACTTTTGCAGCAAGGTCAATAATGGGCGGTCCAATTGCAAGCCGTGCCAGTCTTCATACGCCACATCTTTGCGCCCGGAATTCAGGATGCCAAAGGTGCCCCGGAAATTCCACAGGGCGTAGCCGATCAAGTGGGTTTTGAGGATTTTCATCACATCGTTGAACCAGGCCAGGAAAACCGGGGCCGGGGTCCGGTTGAAACAGCCGCACTCGCCGCAATGGACACCCACGCCGCTGCGGGCCAGTTCGCCCCAGGGGGCGAAACGTTTTTCCATCTGCTCCCGGCCCATCTTCACGCTGCCATCCGGATTCTTGATCGGCCAGGCCGGCTCCGGAAAGGTGGAGTTCCGGTCCACCCAGGACGCCCGGTAATGGCTGACCTGCGCGGGCCAGTAGGCATGCACGCTTTGGGCCACCTTGGTGGGGATCATCTCCCGGACCACATCGCTGCCCACGCTCAAGCCATCGATCACGATCAACCGATCCGCGCGGTGGCGGCGGATGGCCTCCGTGGCGCGCGTCATCACCCGCCGGTAATCCTCCCGGCTCATATAACCATCCTTGGGGGAGGGGGCCTCATTCACCAGGTTGAAGCTCAAGTCTTTGGCGGAGATGCTCCGATATCGTTTGGCGAACAAATCCCAATGGTGGACAAAGGCGTCCTCCGCCGCGCGGTCGGACCACAAGACAAACGGCTCGCGCTGCGGGTCGTTGATGCAGTAGCCCGGGGCGCGGTGGAAATTCAAGCTCAGGTGGAGCCGGTGTTTCTGGCACTGCTCCACGGCCCGGTCGATATTCTCAAGGGTGGCGGTCTTGATTTTATAGACATCCTCGGGCCGCAGCTTCCGGGTCTGTTTCCAATCCGAATCGATCCACATCCAGTAGTCCATCGGGAGGCGGACAAAATCAAAGCCCCAGTCGCAGATCCACTTCAAGTCGTCCTCTTTCACCAAGCCCTGGCCCTCCTCTCCATTGCTCAGGCCTTGGAAGAAATTGGTCAGGTTGAATCCGCGCCAGCGGGGCAGGGGATTGCTGGCCGGAGCAGCTTCCGCGGCCGCCCTCAACTGCGGAGTGCCGGTCAAAGCCAGTCCCGCAGTGCTGGTGCCGGCGAGGGCCAGGAATTCGCGGCGGTTGCATGAAGTGGATTTTGTTTTCATACGCTTTTGCCAGATATAAGACTCGGTGGTGGGGTGGGCTATTCAACCAAACCGGCCCCGCCCGCCCTCGCTTCCTGCCACCCTTGGCCACCCGCTGCTCGCCACGCGGCAGGGGCGGAGGACCGCGAATTGGGGCAGGATTTTGGGCGATTGACACCAGGCTCCTTCAGAAACATAATCGAGGCTGAACTACAAACTCAAAACCTCAAAACAAATCCGCATATGAATAAAAAACTGCACCTTTGGATCAGCGCATCGGTCGCCAGCGTTTTGCTGGCTGGTTCCAGCCTCAGTGTCGCGGCGGCGGAAAAGGCCAATGCGTCCGGGACGTGGAAATGGAGTTTCACCATGCAGGATGGAACGGCTGTGGAAACCACGCTGAAGCTCCAGCAAGACGGTGAAAAGCTCGCTGGGACCATCACGCGGCGGGATGGCACCGAAGCCGCCATTGAAATAGGCAAGGTGGCCGGGGAGGAGGTTTCCTTCCAGGTGACCCGCGAGCGGGACGGCCAGAAATTCGTCATGAAATACCAGGGGAAACTGAGTGGGGACAGCCTCAAAGGCTCCACGAGTTTCGAGCGCGATGGTGAAACGCGTTCCCGCGATTGGGAAGCCAAGCGGGCCGGGGCGGGCGCCACCGGAACCTGGAAATGGACCATCACCGCCCAGGACGGCACCGCGCGGGAATCCACCCTGAAGCTCAAGCAGGAGGGGGATAAATTGACGGGGGCGCTGGTGCGCCGGGACGGCACCGAAACCGCCATTGAAGATGGGAAAGCCAAGGATGGGGAAGTGTCTTTCACGGTTACCCGCGAACGCAACGGGCAGAAGTTCACCGCGAAATATCAAGGCAAGTTAAGTGGCAATGTGCTCAAAGGCACCATCAGTTCCGAACGCGACGGCCAGACCAACAGCCGCGAATGGGAAGCCCGGCGGGAAGTGGCCAGCGCCGCCGGCAATTGGAAATGGACGGTTTCCATCCCCAACGGCCAGACCTTTGACGTCAGCATGAAGCTCAAACAGGAGGGCGGCAAGCTGTCCGGAGTGGTGGTCCGCGGCGAAAACGAGACCCCGATCCAGGAAGCCCAAATCAAGGATGGCGAGATTTCGTTCCAGGTGACCCGCGAACGGGATGGCCAGAAATTCGTTTCCAAATATGCTGGAAAACTGAGCGGTGACTCGATCAAAGGCAAAATCACCTCCAATTGGGGCGGGGAAGAGCGGACCTTCGACTGGGACGCCAGCCGGATCAAGGAGTAGGAGAATTAATTCCTGGCAAATGCCGGCGGCGGGCAGCGGGTGGGCAAGCGGCGAAATCCCCTTCGCCAGCTTGCTGTTTCAGATGGGTGCATTTGACTGCTGGCGGGGTTCGGATGTCCCTGGCAAATGGATACAGATTGCCAGGGATTCTAATGCAGCTTGGCAGGCCCGGCATAAATGGTAGTTTGATAGTGTGGGTTCCGATATTTCCAAGGCGCTGCGCGAATGGGAGTTTGATCCTGACCGGATCATGGCCCGCAGGTTCATTGGCGAGGATGGGGAGGAGGTTCTCCAATTGCGCCTGGAATTGGGCATGCTGCAGATGAATGTCCTCGGCCGGCCGGATGGGAAGAAACCGCATGGGCGGGAATCCTGGTTTGCCTGGCATGATGCACAAGCCCGGCAGGGGCAGCACCAGAATCCCTTGGCCCCCTTTTCGTTAAAAGAGCAGGAATGCATGGAGCTGCATGTCGAAGTGCTCCAGTTTTTACAGCGGGCCCTGTGCTTCCTGCGCATTGACGATCATGACGGGGTCATACGGGATATTGACCATTGCCTGTCAGCGTTGGAATTTGCCGAGCAATACGCCTCCGAACGTGTTTTAGTGCAGACCATGCGCTTGTTGCGGCCGCAGCTGATTTCCCTGCGGACCCGGGCCAGGAGCATTCTCGCCGTCCGCAGCCAGGCTTTTGCTGAGGCGCGGGCCGTGGTAGAAACCGGCTTGGAGGAGATCCGCCACCACTACCGGGCGATCGGGCAGGAAAGCCAGGCCGAAGGCAGCAAGGAATTCCGCTCCCTGGTGTCGCTCGCCAGCGAGGTGGTGGCCCAGCAGCCAATGACCGAGCAGGAACGTCTGGCCCTGGCCTTGGAGGAGGCCATCAAGGAGGAAAATTACGAAAAAGCGGCCCGGATCCGCGATCTTCTGAAACAAATCGGAAAACCGGTTCTTTGAGGGCCGGGCCTAATCATCCAGGGCCATGCAATCCAACTGGGCCGCTGTCAGCAGGCGGTTTTCACTTTCGGCCAGGAAGAGGCACATTTCGATGGGAGAGCGTCCGGCTCCAAAGGCTGGCCCAGGCGCCAAGGATGGCGGTTGCCGCCGCCAGCCGGCCTGGCCCAACCCGCCGGAATGGGCATCCGCCGAGGATGCTTCCCGCCAACCGCGATGCAGGACCAAGGCCAGGGATTGGCGGAGCATTTCCCGGTGGTTCCGGCGGAAACGGCGCAACGTGTTATGCGCGGGCCGGAAAGTGGTGCACAAATATTTCAACGCCGGCTGTTCGCTGATGGCTGCCGCAATCTCCACGGAGCCATACAGCCCAACCGCATAACAGTAGGTCAGCAGGCCCAGCAGGATCTGGGGTGGGATGCCTCCTTCGCCCACCACGTAAGCTTGCAGCAAGCCTTCCACCGGGGGGTGTTGCTGGGCTTCGAGAACCCACCGGATGCGGGCGGTCTCCCCCGCGCTCAAGTTCAAATCCGGCGCGGGCCGGGGCGCGGGCGATCGTTCTGCAATATTCGTTAACCAGCTCATGGTTGATCCTTTCAGTTTTTTGCTTCTTCAGCCATTCATACTCTCCCATGGGCAGGTTACGAACAAATGGCGGGCAGGTTACTTTTCAGTTAACCTGATCATTCCCAGCCGTGTCCATGCATTGGGGAGGAAAGTGAGGGCTCCGCACCTTTTGGCGCAAGCCGCGCAGTGCGTCATAAGTCCCCATCGGAGGAGAAAAATGGCGTGCGACCAAGCCTCTTCCCTAAAAATCAGCCAGCATGACCGCTCTAATTGCCTGGGTGTGGCTTTGCCTGCCTTTGATCCCGGACCGCAGTCTTTGCCGGCGCTTTTGGTTTCGCCAATGAGGCTGCCGGCGTGGTTCAGGCCGGTGCGGAACCGGCTTCCATTTCCGCGGAGTTTCCGCATACTGGGCCGATGAAATTATCAGGACCGATCCTTGTTGGCTGGCTTTTGATCCGTGTTGCCAGCGTGGCGCACGGCGAAAATTGGCCCGGTTTCCGGGGGCCAACCGGACAGGGCAATTCTTCCGAAACCGGGCTTCCGGTGCATTGGACCACCACCTCCAATGTGCTCTGGAAAACCGGGATTCCAGGGCTGGGCTGGTCCTCACCCATTGTTTGCGAGGACCGGGTTCTGCTCACCACCGCCGTTGAAGAAGGGGCCTCGTTGAGGCTGATCTGCCTGGACCGCAAAACGGGCCAAGTGCAGTGGGACAAGGAAGTGTTCCGGCAAAAAACCACCCGCAAGGAAATCCAGAATTCCTTCGCCACCCCTACGCCGGTGACTGATGGCCGGAAAGTTTACGTGATGTCTTTCAACGGCGGCCTGGCCGCGTTGACCCTCGATGGGATCCCCGTTTGGGCCAGCCAGGACATCCGTTTTTATGGCCAGCACGGGCCGGGTGTTTCGCTCCGCGTTTATAAGGACCTCCTGGTGATACCCTTCGATGGCAGCAGCGAAGGGGAGGACAAAACCGTTGGCTGGCAGAAGCCTTGGGATAAATCGTTCCTGCTCGCCGTCGATGCGCAAACAGGCAAGCTGCGCTGGAAAACTTACCGCGGCCTGTCCCGCATAGCCCATGTCACCCCTGGTTTGGTTCAGGCCAACGGCCGGGACCAGGTGGTCAGCGGGGCTGGCGATGTGGTCCAGGGATTCGATCTGCAGACCGGGGAGTTGATTTGGACCATCCGCAGCCAGGGTGAAGGCGTGGTGCCATCCATCGTGGTGGGCCGGGGTTTGGTTTATGCCACCACCGGTTTCTATTCGCTGGCTTTGCGGGCCATGCGGCCGGATGGCCGGGGCGATGTCACCGCCACCCACATCGCCTGGGAGCAGAAGAAAAACACGCCCACGGTTTGTTCGTTCACCCTGGTTGATTCGCGCCTGCTGGTGCTGAACGAGGCGGGGAACCTCGCCTGCCTGAACGCGGACACGGGTGAAATCATATGGAACAACCGGATCAAAGGGCATTACTCCGCCTCCCCCGTGGCGGCCGGCAACCGGCTGTATTGCCTGTCCGAGGAGGGCGAAACCACCGTGGTCGATACCCAGCCGGAGTTCAAAGTGATTGCCCGCAATCCCCTCGAGCCCAAATGCCAGGCTTCCCCGGCGGCATCACAGGGGTGCCTTTTCATCCGCACCGAAAACAATTTATACTGCATCGGAGAGCGCCCTTGACCTTCACGGGATCCGCCGTGCGAAAGTTTTTTTCACCAACCAGTTATGAAAACCCTGAACCGAAACCTGATCTGCGCGGTGCTCGCTGCCGCGGGGTCCGCGTCCGCCTTGGGCGGCATCCAAATCGCCATTGGGCACAATCCCAATGACCAAGCCATGGCCAAATTCCACTTCCAAGGCATTCCGGCGCCGGCCCGCAATGACCCCGCCACCCAGGCCCAATTCATCCTGGTCGATGGCCGGCGGGATGCCAATGGCGGGAACCTGGACGTGCTGCATGATGGCCGGGCGCCCTCCGAGGAGGACCAGCCGGGGGATAATTTCTTTTTCACAGCCGGCGCCGATGGCGGCCGGCTGTTGATCGACCTGGGGGAAGCCAACGATGTCAGCCGGATCAACACCTATTCGTGGCATCCTGGCGCGCGCGGGCCGCAGGTCTATAACTTATACGCGGGGAAGGATGGGGACACCAATTTCGTGGCGCGTGTCCGGCGGGGGACCGATCCCGGAACGTGCGGTTGGAAATGCCTCGCGCAAGTGGATACCCGGCCTAAAACCGGCGAACCCGGCGGACAATACGGCGTCTCCATCCATGATCCGGATGGAATCCTGGGGCGCTTCCGCTACCTCTTGCTGGACATCTTCCGCACGGAGAGCAGCGATGGCTTTGGCAACACCTTTTACAGCGAAATTGACGTTTGGGGCCGTGGCACTCCCGCGCCCATGGAAGTCTCCTCCGATGCAGTTCGGCGTCAGACGGTGCCCATCGAAGGCGGCAAATATGAGGCCACCCTCGACACCACCGATACGCCCGACCTCCAGGATTGGGTGGAAAAGGAAGTCATCCCCATGGTGCAGGAATGGTATCCCAAGCTGGTGCAACTGCTGCCCAGCGAGGGCTTCGAGGCGCCCCTGAAATTCAGCATCGCCTTCAGCAAGGATATGCAGGGCGTGGCGGCCACCGGTGGCACACGGATCCGGTGCGCCGCGCAGTGGTTCCATGGGAATCTGAAAGGCGAAGCCAAAGGGGCCATCCTGCACGAAATGGTGCATGTCGTGCAGCAATATGGGCGGGGGCGCCGTGGCAATCCTGGCGCCGGGCGGGTGCCCGGGTGGCTGACCGAAGGCCTCACGGATTACATCCGCTGGTATCTTTACGAGCCTGCGTCCCACGGCGCGGAGATTACCAGCCGCAACCTGGCCCGCGCCCGGTATGACGGCAATTACCGGATCACAGCGAATTTCCTCAATTGGGTGATCAACACTTGCGACCGCGATCTGCTGGTGCAGTTGAATACCGCCATCCGGGAAGGGCGATACGACGAAGAGTTCTGGAAAAAACGGACCGGGCGCGCCATCCAGGATCTCGGCGCCGAATGGCGGGCCGCCCTGGAAAAGAAGCTCGGTGGCGGCGCCAACCCCAAACCGGCCTCTTGAAACCGCCGGTCAGCGCAAATCCGCCCCTTTCAAGCCGCCGGCGGTCCAATCGAAATTATATTGCGGATCGCTGCCGTTGTAGCCGGTGGGGTTCAGCTGGCCCCACTGGGGGAATTGGCTGTGCGCGTCCACGAACAGCAGGGACATCCCTTTGCCGCCATGCCCGCCATTTTTCCTCACCTGGGCGGAAACGACATCAAAATACTTGCCCGGCACGCTGGCGAAACAGGCGCGCATCGCCTTGCGCGTCGGGAATTTCACCTCGGTGGATTTGCGCTGGGCCAGGGCTGATCCCGCGTCATCGGTGTAAAATTGCTGGTAATAGGCGTAGGAGCAGGGGAACGGCAGTTGGTTGGTGGACAGCCCAATGGCGGAGGAAATCTCGAAGTTCCAACCCTTCCCGCGGTCCGCCGGGCATTTGTAGAAACCCCGGTTGTTCGTGCTGATATACACATCGGTCATTTTCAAAACCTCGATAAACGGCAGGACCGGCCAGCCGCTCCGGGTGAAGGGGAACTTGTCGGTATTGTCGTTCAAATACAGGGAGTTGGCGATCCCCAATTGCCGCAGGTTGGAAAGGCAGTTGGATAGCTGGGCCTTCTGCTTGGCCTTGCCCAGGACCGGCAGGAGCATGGAGGCCAGGATGGCGATGATGGCGATCACCACCAGCAGTTCGATCAGCGTGAAGGCCAGCGAGGCGGACCCGCCGCGCCACCCGCCCATCCTCAATCCCGGAAGCGCGGCGCAGGCGCATCCAGCGGCAGCCGGCCGGCCATGACGCTTCGCCTCGGGGAGTGAATCAGACGGTGCGTATCTCATGCCTTCTTGATACCAGATGCCGCCCGATTGACAAGACAACACGCCGCCGCCAACTCGCTCCCCGCGAATAACGGCCGCTAGCCAGGTCATCAGCCATTTCCGGACTGGCTTGGCTTCCGCTCGGTTATAGTCAACGCATTGCTGTATTATGGCAATTGGCTGGATTGTTGTTTCCATCCATTAACGCGAGTTTTCACTTTAACCAACAGTCGCCAATGGATTTGGGGTGTGCCGGATACAACCATTCGATTCCACTGCGAGCGCTCACTCGCGAACGCAGGGCCGGAACGCGCAGAACTCCCAGGACGCCACGATTGCAACCGCGACGCTCGAACGTGCGAAGCTCTGGCGCGAGTCGATGAGCGCCAGGGCTGGCAGGCGCGGGTGGCCGACCCACTTCGCGCCGGCCTGGGGCGCGCTAGATTCTTTCACACCTCCTGGCGGGACACCGGCGGGTTTCGAGTCAGACCAGATGCGCAACGTCAACTTCCCAGCCCTTCAACTTCTCAGATTCGAGCCGCAGCCAAACCTTCGGGGAGATGAGGATTATTCGTTCAGGCCGCAACAAGCCACGACGCGCGCCGATGAACTGCCGAGTGCAAACTATGTCAGCAGCACCGCGGGTCGCCGCCTTGACCGACACCTCGGACAATAAATTGAGGCCAATCAAGTCGCCCTGCGGACAGCGGCATTCTCCTGCTGCGTCATCGTCAAACGGGTCAATGCCCGCTCGCGTCGGAGAAGCGATGTTGGCTTCGCTCGACTGCACTACCAGATGAAACCAGTCTTTGGATTCGGCACTCGAAGCGGGACTTTGACGGACTGCTCGGAACTCCGTTCCCGTGATTCCCTGCTGGCGGAACAACTCGACCAGACGCGCGGAAACAACGATTTCTCCAGCGATTGTCCGGGAGACATCCTTGTTCTTGGGGATTCGTTTCCAGTCGAGGAACAAGTCCGACACCAACGGGCGCCCAGGCGCCGGTTGCGTAATCGATGTCTCAATGGATTAACCTGCAGTGCGTCAATGGCCATCACAACCTCACGCGTAAATCGCTCGCCTAACCCCGGCTGGAATTGGTCGTACCAGGCTGCGGCTTCGGACATGTCTGCCAATGCCCGCGGACGGATCTCCAACCGGTGGCTCATTTTTAAATGGGGCCAGCAAATGCGCTTTGGCTTCCTCCCATGGAATGGAGGTTTGCGGGTTGGCGACCAGGTCGCGGAAACGCTCCTCGATGGCGGCCTTTTCCCTAGCCCTACCTTCGCAGGTTTGAGAGGGAATGGTGGTGACAAGGAGTTAAAA
>CAYPCQ010000185.1:0-13772 GCA_964409245.1 uncultured Verrucomicrobiota bacterium | reverse complement strand
GGGCCAGCGGCACTTTGGCTGGCGCCCTTTCCACAGGCTGGGCTTCACAAGCGGCGCCCCCCCGTTCATCCGGCTTCCAGCCCCTGTTTTCCCCCACAGACTTCCCGGAAGAACCATATTTCTTTTTGGCGTCATCCACTTGGGGATCCTCCAGCTCGGCCCGGCCAATATCCGCCCGGTCCTCCGCGAGGCTGTGCTTCACGCTCTTGGCCTGGTACCAGGACCACAGATCATTGCCCCGGACCTGGCACAGGGAAATGGCCAGGCTGGTGCTTTTGTTTTTCAAGCCGACCAGCGCCGACAAGGTGGCGATGATGGTGACGGCGATGGCGATAACCATCTGAAAGCGATCCAAAGCGGCCTGGCCGTGATCTTTGTGAACCGGATGATGATTTTGATGCATTCCACTCATAAACGATAATAATTACCCTCCCGTTGGCGAACCGGCCAATCCCAGCAAACCGAGCCACCGGCCCGCCGGACCTGGCGGCGGCAACTGGAGTGAGAATGACCGGCTTCATAATTTCCATTAACGGTGCTTTTCCTAGCATGCCGCCCCCAAAGATGCCACAGAATTTATCACGGTTGCCTCATGGTAAAAGAATAGCCGGCCAACTTAACTTGACGGTGCCAGGCTGGGTAAAAAGCTCATTTGACAGGGGCCTGGCGGAGCGGCAGGGTATGGGCAGGATGAGCAACACGGAGCTGCTAAGAGAATTGGTCGCCAGCCTGGCTGTGGCGCAACGAGAAACAGACCGGCAGCTAAAAGAGACGGACCGGCAACTCAGGGAAACCGGCCTGCAACTGAAGGAGACGGACCGGAAACTCAACCGGTTGGAGAGCGCGTTCGGCATGCAATTCGGGCGGATGACGGAGGCGATTCTGAGCCCGGGCTGCCTTAAATTGCTCCAAACACGGGGCATCGCGGTGGTGGAATCCATGCGGCGCCTGCGCACCGCCCGGGGAGGCGAGGAGTTGGAGATCGATTTATTGCTCGTGAATGGCGCCGTGGCGATCGTGGTGGAAATGAAGGCTGCCTTCAAAGTGGGGGATGTGGACGACCTGGTGGAGGATTTGGGGCGGTTCCGGGAGTTTTTCCCCAAATACCGGGAGCACACCTTGCACGGGGCGGTGGCGGCGTTCGAGTATTTGGAGGAAAGCGACCGTTATGCGCACCGGAAGGGTTTGTTTGTGCTGAAATCCTCCGAGGAGACCGTGGCGATCGCCAATCCGCTGAATTTCAAACCGCGGAAGTATTGAATTTGGGGTGGACAGCCCGGCGGTGGGATTGTTGTATGGGGGCATGAAACAGTCCTCCTTGTTCCTCGCGCTGGCGCTGGCGCCCCTCCTGGCCGCCCAAGCGGCGGAAGCCCCCCGATCCCTGTTCAAAGCCGGCTTTGCCGAAGGGGATATCACGCCCGCGGCCGGCCTGGAAATACCCGGCGGTTACGGCAAGGCATTCCACCAGAAATTCAGCGACCCGTGCAAGGTGCGGGCGGCGGTGTTTGACGACGGCCAAAAGCGGGTGGCCTTCGTGGGCGTGGACGCGCTCATGGTGCCCCGGGCCTTGGTGGAGCGCGCGCGGTTGGAAATCCGCGCCCGGTGCGGGATCGAGCCGGAGGCGGTGCTGATCGGCGCCTCGCATTCGCATTCGTCCGGCCCGGTGGGGATGGTGCAGCCGGGCGAGTATGACGGCGCTTCGGACCTGGTCCGCAAGCTGGCCTACCAGGATTCATCCTGCGCGAATGCCGCCTACCTCGACCTGGTGCGGACGCGGATGGTGGAGGCGGTGGAACGGGCCAGCGCCACCCGCGCCGAGGCCCGCTGCGCCGTGGGCGCAGGCCAGGAAGACCAGGCGGCCTATAACCGGCGGTTCCGGATGAAAAACGGGCTCACCTTCACCCACCCCGGCAAGGGCAATCCGGATATCCAGGAGGTTGCCGGCCCCATCGATCCGCAGGTGGGCGTGGTCGGCGTCTGGGATGCCCAGGACAAGCTCCTCGGCTGCCTCGTAAACTACGCCTGCCACGCCACCACGGGCGCCTCCGGCAGCTCGGCCAATTGGATTTACCACCTGGAAAAAGTCGTGCGGGGAGCGTTCCACCCCGGGGTGGTGGTGGTGTTCCTGCAGGGGTTCGCCGGGGATGTCACCCAGGTGGACAACCTGGATCCTTACAATTACCGCTACGGCAAAGGCTCGGGCCAATTCGTCGGCGGCCGGGTGGGGGCGGAGGTGGTGAAGGTGCTCACCGGCCTGGAGCCGGGAGCCATCGGCCCCGTGGATGCCAAAGCCCGGGTGCTGGAGCTGCCCCGGCGGGCGCCGGATCCGGAGCGGGTGAAACGCTGCCGGGAAATCGTCCTCAAGAAGATGGAGGAGGCCGGCCATGCGGAGTGGACTTTCGCCAAGGAAATCGTGCTCCTGGACGCCGCGCTGGCGAAACAGCCAGTCATGCCGGCGGAAGTGCAGGCCATCCAGGTGGGCCCGGCGGTCTTCCTCACCAATCCGGGGGAGGTGTTTTGCCAGTTCGGCCTGGACCTGAAAAAGCGGTGCGGGTTCGCCTTCACCTTCCCGGTGGAGCTGGCCAACGGGTGCATCGGCTACATCCCCACGGAGGAAGCCCTGGGGGAACACGGGGGCGGCTACGAGACGCGCCTCACCAGCTACAGCAACCTGGTCCCGGAGGCCGGCCGCCGGCTGAACGAAGCCGCCCTGGAACTGGCCCGCCAGTTGCAGCCGGGGGCGGTTCCCCGGCCGCCCAAGGCGCCGCCGTTTTCGGCTCCCTGGCCGTATGGGAACGTGCCGCCGGAGCTGAAGTAGCGGCCCGCCGATCCACGAACCCGAGGCGCCGGGCGCCGGGCAAGCGCCGAGCCGCAATCCAAGCCTGCGGAGGACGATTACTCCAAGCCACGTTCAAAGGGCGCCCGGGCTGTTGGTTCCGAGGAACCCGGCTGGGGAATCGCCAATTCAGGCCCCAATCCACAATAGTGAAGGGCTGCCCGCTTGAAAAAGCTTTACCCAAGCTTCAGGGCGCGTTTGGGGGCTGGTCCAGGCAATCCCGGACGGCCTTGAGGAGCTCTCCCAGGGGATAGGGCTTGGGCAGGTATTTGATGCCGGCGGCGGCGGCGCGATCACGCCCGGACCATTCAGCGTTATACCCGCTGGAGATGATGACTTTCAAACCGGGTTTATCCTTTCTCAGCTCCCGGGCCAGATCCATTCCGGTCATCCCGTCCGGCATCACCATGTCGGAAATCAGCAGGTCGATTTCCCGGGCATGCCGCCGCCACACCTCCAGGGCTTCCGGGCCGTTGCCCGCCTCGAAAACAAGGTAACCTTGGGACTGCAGGCTTTTGACCTGCACCCGGCGAACGCTCGCAGCATCCTCCACCACCAGGACGGTTTCATCGCCCCTGGCCACCGCGGCGCTGAAGGCCGGCGGCTTTGGCTGGGCATTTTCCTCCTTGGAGGCGGGGAAAAACACCCGGAACATGGCGCCGTGGCCCGGTGCGCTTTCCACTTCGATCCAGCCCTTATGCTGCGCCATGATGCCATAGACTGTGGCCAGCCCCATGCCGGTGCCCTTGCCGACCTCCTTGGTGGTGAAAAACGGCTCAAAAATCCGATCGATCGTGGCTTTATCCATGCCGCAGCCGGTATCCTTCACCTGGATGCAGACAAAGGCACCCGGAGCCACATGGGCATGGCCTTTGATCCGTTCGGCATCCACCTCCAAGGCTTCCAGGCTGATGGCCAGCTGGCCGCCCTGGGGCATGGCATCCCGGGCGTTCACCGCCAGGTTCAGCAATACCTGCTCAATCATTCCCTGATCCACTTTCACGAACGGAAGATCCCCCTTGGAATTGAACTGAATTTGAATCGGCTCGCCGATCAGCCGCCCCAGCATTTTCAGCAAATTGGCCACCACCTCGTTCAGATCCAGCACCTTTTTCTCCAGCACCGACTTGCGGCTGAACATCAGCAGCTGCTGGGTCAAATTGGCCGCCCGCTGGGCTTCGGTCTGCAGTTCCTTGACCGACTCCAAGACCTCCGGGGCCAGATCCTCGCGCGTCTCCAATAAGCCCAGATTCATCATGATGGCCGCCATGATGTTGTTGAAGTCGTGGGCCACCCCGCCCGCCAACTGGCCGATGGCCTCCAGTTTCTGGCTTTGCCGCAACTGGACCTCCAATTGCCTGCGCCCGGTGATGTCATGGATGATTTCAAAAAGGATGTCCTTGCCCGCCAGTTCGATCTTGTTGCTGAACACCTCCACGTCGCGGATGGAACCGTCCGCCCGCCGGTGGCGGAATTCCAACCGGGAAGGCGGCAATGTTTTGGCCTGCATGATTTCCTCAGCGGGCAGCGTGTTGATTTCCTGGATCCGCATCCGCTTGAGCTCCGCCACCGGCCACCCATAAAAAGCGGCCGCCGCCTCGTTGGCGTCGAGGATGGCCCCCGTTTCAGGGTCAATGATCAGCTTGATGGCCGAGTGCCTGCCGAACAGTTTCCGGAAACGTTCCTCGCTTTGCCGCAGCTCCTGCTCAGCCAGCTTGCGCTCGGTGATATCCAGGCAGATGCCGGACATGCGCAAGTGCCTCCCATCCGGGCCGGAGACGGTGTTCCCCAGGGCGCTGATCCAGCGCAGGCCACCCGTGGGGAGCACCACGCGATATTCACTGGCCAATGGCTTGCCATCCTTGACCGCCTGCTCGATCCGGTCCGAAGCAGGTTGGAGATCCCCGGGATGGACGGCTTGCCGCCAGGCGTCGAAACCGGCCCCGGCGCGGTCCGGGTCCAGGCCAAACAAACCGTACAATTCGCGCGACCATTCAATTTTTCCGGTGGCCATGTCCCAATCCCACATGCCCGCCCCCGCGGAGCGCTGAGCCAATTCGAGCTGCTCCTGTTTGCGCAGCAGCTGGGCTTCGGCCTTTTTACGCTCGGTGATGTCCTGCAGGGTGGCCACAAAATAGTCGGCCGTCCGATCGGGCTTCCGCACGCAGCGGACCGCCAGGCTGGTCCAGACGGTTTGCCCATCTTTGCGGAGGAAGCGCTTGTCCAGGCAGTAGCCTTCGATTTCCCCCGCCAGCACCCGCTTGAATTGGCTGGCGTCCGCCGCCAGATCCTCCGGATGGGTCAGCTCGGCCCAGGTCTTCACCACCAGCTCCTCCCGCGGGTAAGCCAGCATGGCGCAGAGGCCATCGTTGACTTCCAGCCACCCCTTTTCAGGCGAGGTGATGGCGATGCCAATGAGCGGCAGCTCAAAGTAGCCGCGGAAACGCTGCTCGCTCCGCCGCAGCGCCGCCTCCGCCTGTTTGCGCTGGGTGATGTCCCTCAGGAAGGCGACCGTGTAACCCGGTTCCCCAGGCTGGCATTGCACGCTGATTTCCACCTCGAACCGGCTCCCATCCTTGCGGCGGTGGCAGGTTTCAAAGCGGTCTTTCCCCGCCGTCAAAAC
Source organism: uncultured Verrucomicrobiota bacterium (assembly GCA_964409245.1). GTDB lineage: Bacteria > Verrucomicrobiota > Verrucomicrobiia > Limisphaerales > UBA1319 > CAIMWS01. The sequence continues at coordinate 8,313 of CAYPCQ010000185.1, read as the reverse complement.
CCGCGCCAGGTGAGCGCCGACATCGGCGGCTGTTTCCACCGTTTCCAAATCGGAAATGCCCAGCGCCAGAAGTTCCGCTTCGGTGTAGCCGCTCATCCGGCAATAGGCCTGATTGACTTCCAGCAACCGCCCCTGGGGATCAACCCGCCAGAATCCATCCATCGCCGTATGCAGGATCGTCCGCAGCCGTTCCTCCCTTTGCCGCAAATCCCGCTCCGAGGCCTGGAGTTTCTGCTCGGTCTCCAGCTGGCGGAAGAGGCGCTGGAAAACCACGGGGAAAAGCTCCACCATCTCCAGGCTCTTCACGATATAGTCGTAGGCGCCGAGCTTCATCAGCTCGACGGCCAGCTGCTCGCTGCCCTGGCCCGTCATGATGACAAAAGGCGCCCGGATGCCCCGTTCCTTCAAGGTGGCCACCAGTTTGCTGCCGGTCATGTCCGGGAGTTTTTGGTCGATCAGGAGCGCCTGGCCGGGATTGGCCAGCATGAGCGCCACCGCCGCCGCCCCGGTAGGCGCGCCCTGGACGGTGAATCCGGCCCTGCCGAGCGCCTTCTGGATGAGGTTCCGCAGCCCTTCATCATCCTCCACGACCAGCACGCATTGGGGGCTATTCGCGGCGGCGCCGCCGGGCAGGTTGGTTTCGCTGGCCTTCAACATGGTTCATGCTCCCCGTTGATGGCTGGCACCTCCACCACCGCCAAAAAGAGGCCCAGCTGCCGGATGGCATTGACAAAGCGCTCGTATTCGACCGGCTTGGTGATGTAGTTGCTGCAGCCCAGGGCATGACAGCGTTCGATTTCCCGGGGATCATCAGTGGTGGTTATCATAATCGTGGGGATCTTGCGCAATTCCGGGTCGGCCTTCACCTGCGCGAGCACTTCCACCCCATCGAGTTTGGGCATGCGGATATCCAGGAGCAGAACATAGGCGGCTCCCGGCAGCCGCTTGGGCCCCGCGCCGCGCCGGTGGAGGAAATCGAGGATTTCCTGGCCGTCCTTGAAGTGGAGGATTTCATTGGCGATGCCGGCGCGGGCCAGGTTTTTACGGATGAGCCCCGCGTGCCCCTCATCGTCCTCGGCCACCAGGATCACGACTTCTTTGTTCATTGCAGTGCTTCCTTTCACTTAACTTAATCTGCCGGGGGTTGGGCGGCGGGCAGGGCCACGAAAAAACGGCTGCCCTCGCCCGGCGCCGATTCCATCCAGACCTCCCCCGCCAGCCGGCTCAAAACCTGGCGCACAATGGTAAGGCCCAATCCTTCACCCTCGCTCCGGGAGGGATCCAGCCGGTGGAATGCCTCAAAGATGATCTGCTGATGCGCGGGAGCGATGCCCACCCCGTTGTCCTCCACGCAATAAACCGAACGCGGCCCATCGCTGCGCCCGGTGATCCGCACTCTGCCCGGGCGCTGGGGGTCGAGGAACTTGATGGCGTTCCCGAGGAGATTCGCAAATACCTGGCTCACCTGGGTGGCATCACCCTGGCAGGGGGGCAATTCACCAATCCCGAGGCCGATGTTGGATTTCCTGACTTGGAATTCGACCGTGCCGGTGACTTTGGCCACCAGTTCGTTCATATCCAGCGGGATGATGGCCAGCGCCGCCCGGCCGAGGCGGGAAATTTTCAGGAGCCCCTTCAGCAGCGCGTCCATGTGCGCGGCACTGGTGCGGATATAACGCAAAGCCGAGGTCATTTCCGCCACCGGCCCCCGGAGGGCGGCCTGGAGATCCGGCTGGGGCGCCAGGCCGCCCTGCGCGGCCTGGACGAGTTCTTCCAGCGAGAATTGCATCTCCCGGCTGTAGCCATCGATGTTCACCAGGGGCGAGCGCAGATCATGGGAGGCGATATACACGATTTGCTCCAGCTCCCGGTTCTTGCCTTTCAGCCGGGCATTGAGCTGGGCCAGCGCCTCCCCGGCCAGCTTGCGCTCGGTGATGTCCCGCATCACCACCACCGCGCCCAGCTTCTTTTGTTGGGCATCGAAAAACGGGCCGCCGCTGGCCAGCAGGTGGCGGACCGGCTGGCCGCGGGCGCTGATCACCATCCCCACCTCGCGGAGGCACTCGCCTTGAAAGGCGCGGACCAGCGGAATGGAGGCGGTCGGCAGGGGCGTCAGCCCGTCTGGCTCATAGAGGTCGTAGTGCCGGCCCCATGCTTCGGGTGGCAGGGCCAGGGCGTCCATCCCGTGCCACTCGCGCGAGGTCCGGTTGAACAACACCAGTTTCCCCCCGGCATCACAAGCCACCACCCCGTCGGCGAGGTTCTCCAGCACGGTGCGGGCGAATTCCTTTGCACGATGCAGCGCCTCCTCCGCCTGCTTCCGCTCCGTGATGTCCATGAAGACCACAATCCCCTCCACCACCTGGCCTTGGGCATCCCGGATCGGGGCGGCTTTGGCCAGGACGAGGCGGTCGTCGTTGCTGGATCTCCGGATGATGAACTCCCGGCTGCAGGTTTCGCCGAACAGGATGGCCCGGGCCAGGGGCACTTCCTCAGGCTTCAGGGGCCGGCCATCCAAATCCAGGAGCTGCCAGCTGGCCACGTACTGATTGATCCCGACCCCGTTGACAACGCTCTCGCGGCCGCCGCCACGGATCAGCAGCCCCGCGTCATTCACATACCGCAGTTCGCCGCTGGGGGCGTCGGCAATGGCGATGCCCGCGGTGCTCTGGTCCATGGCGGCCTGCAGAATGGACCGGGTCTGGCGCAGCTCGGCTTCGGCACGCTTGCGCTCAGTGATGTCCTGGATGAAGCCTTCCAGGCAGGCAATGCCGCCCCCGGCGCCGGGCACTTTCCGCCCGGTCATGTCCACGGTGATCAGGCGCTGGTCCTTCCGGCGCCAGATGACTTCGCGGTAGTGGACCCAGCCGTCCGTCTTCAGCAGCTCCTCAACGATCCGGGGCCGGATTTCCGGGTCCTCGTAGATTTGGGCCGCCAGGTCGTTGGTGGCCGCGATCAATGCTTCCGGCGAGTCATGCCCCAGCATGGCCGCCAGGACCGGATTGGCGGCCAGCAACCGCCCCTCCGGGGTGGAGTGGAAAATGCCCACCGGCGCGTGGTTGAAAAGATCATGGAATTTATCCTCCCAATCCTGGATCCGTTTCGTGGCTTCCGCCTCCCGCAGCTTATGCGACCCGCCTTCCGCGAGGACCTCGACGAGGCCTTTGATGAACAACCGATGGTGGTTCCATTGGCTGCGGTTCCAGACCGGCACCTTTTCCACGGCTTTAAGATAGGCCGCTGGGTCGAAACCATATTGCTGTGCCTGCGCCCGGAATAATCCCCCATCCGGCTTTTCCAGGAGGATCGGGCCGGTGATGAAACTGCCATAATGGATGCCCCCGATGATGAAGGGGATGGCGCAGCAGAGCAAGCCATGCGGGCAGCGGCAACTGACGGCGGGGTTCGCTTCGGGCAGGTGGCGCTGAACATACTGGCCGCTGGGGAGGCAATCGCCTTCGCCTTCCGGGAATGGCGCCTGGAATCGGGAGCAAAAATCCGGCCAGGCGGTGGCCGCCAGGCGATGGCCCTCGGTGTCGATGATCGCAAAAGGAAAGGGGTGGACCTGGTTCAAACTCTCCAGCAGGCTTTGGAAATGGCCAATATCGACCAGGTCTGGAAGCTTATGAGCCATAAGGGCTGCCCCAAGGCAAAAGCGGGTTGTGCCGCCCTCCACGAACCGCACTTGTTTCGGTCACCACCATCATGGCGCGTCAGCGTCAAAGTGTTGTCAGCATGCTTAATCCAGATTGTACTGGGAACTAATGGAATATACCAAAGCCCAATAGCCGGCACAAGCCCCAACAGCGATTTGTTGCCTGCGGCGTTGCGTACTGCTCCTTACCCTGGGGGCGGCCCCAGGCATTCCCGGATGGCCCGGCACAAGACGTTGATAGTATGGGTTTTTTGCAAGTATTTGAGGTTCCCGGCCGCGGCTGAAAAGCCGCCCCCGGACATTTCGGCGTTATAGCCGCTGGAAATGATGACCTTCAAATCCGGCCGTTCCGCCCTCAGCTTCCCAGCCAATTCGATCCCGGTCATTCCTTCAGACATCACCATGTCGGAAACCAATAAATCGATTTCCCGGGCGTGCTGCCGCCACAACTCCAAGGCTTCCGGGCCATTGGCAGCTTCATAGACCCGGTAACCGTGGTGCCGCAAACTTTTTGCCTGCGCCCGGCGCACGCTGGCCTCATCCTCCACCACCAGCAGGGTTTCATTGCCCCTGGCCACCACGGTGTCACGCGGCTGCGCGGGTTTGGCAATTTCCCCCTGGGAGGCGGGAAAAAACACCTGGAACGTGGCGCCGCGGCCCGGTGCGCTTTCCACCTCGATCCAGCCCTTATGCTGGGCCATGATGCCATAGACTGTTGCCAATCCCATGCCCGTGCCTTTGCCAACTTCCTTGGTGGTGAAAAACGGCTCAAAGATCCGGGCCATGGTGGCTTTATCCATGCCACAGCCAGAGTCCTCCACGCGGATGCGCACAAAGGCGCCCGGAGCGGCTCCCTCTCTCCCGTGCATCCGTTCCGCATCCACATTTACCGCTTCCAGGCTGATTGCCAGCTTGCCGCCTTTGGGCATCGCATCGCGGGCATTCACCGCCAGGTTCATCAACACCTGTTCCACCATTCCCACATCGGCTTCCACCAGCGGCAGTTCTCCCTTGGAGGCATACTCCAGATGGATGTGCTCCCCAATCAACCGCCCGAGCATTCTCAGCAGATTGGCCGCGGCTTCGCCCAGATCGATCACCTTTTTCTCGAGCACCGACTTGCGGCTGAAAATCAGCAGCTGCCGCGTCAAAGAGGCCGCCCGCTCAATTTCCACCTGGAGTTCCTTGATCAACTCCATGACCTCCGGGCCCAAATCATCGCGCATCTCCAGCAAGCCCAGATTCATCATTACCGCGGCCATGATATTGTTGAAGTCGTGGGCCACCCCGCCCGCCAACTGGCCGATGGCCTCCAATTTCTGGCTTTGGCGCAATTGCGCTTCCAAGGCCTTGCGCTCGGTGATGTCCGAGAAGGCCATGACGGCCCCGTGGATTTGCCCGTTTTCAAAAAGGGGAAAGGACGAATATTCGACGGGAAAAGAAATCCCGCCTTTCCGCCAAAACACCTCGTTTTCAATGCGTGATCCTTCCCCGGTCAACATGGCGCGGTAGGTGGGGCACGCTTCCGCCCGATAGGGTGAGCCATCTGGATGGCTGTGGTGAATGAGATCGTGGATGTTCCGGCCAATACATTCTTCCGATGCGTAACCCAGGATTTTCATGCCCGCCCGGTTGATGAAAGTGCAAGCTCCATCCAGGTTGATGCCGTAGATGCCTTGATCGGTGGACTGGAGCAGTTGGGCGATCTGATTCTGGCTTTTATGCAGCGCCTCCTCGGCCCGCTTGCGCTCCGTGATATCCTTGCCGAAAATCGAAACGCCAAACACCTCGCCTCCTTGCCGGAGGGGGCTGAAGCTCAACCGGAGCAACCGCTCGCCGGAATAGGCTTGGTAGTCAACCATGAAGGGGCCATCCACCAGGGCGCGCTGGTAAAACCCGCGCCAAAGCTGGACATACTCCGCGGTGGGCAGCATATCCTCGGGCAGCATGCCAGGCACGATCCGGAGGTGGCGGTGCTGGAGATAGTAGTCAAACAGGCTGCGGTTGAAGGCCTGCAGGCGAAAGTCTTTATCGACCGACCAGATCAAATCGGCGGTGCTGTCGATGATGGCGGCCAGGGTGGCCTGCGAAATGCGGAGCGTCTCCTCGGCGTGTTTGCGCCCGGTGATATCCAGGCAGATGCCGGACATGCGGCGGCACCCGCCGTCGCCGCCCCGGATCGTGTCCCCCAAAGCGCTGATCCAGCGCAGGCCGCCCCCGGGCAGCAACACGCGGTATTCGCTGGCCAGCGGGGTGCCGTCCCGGACTGCTTGATCGACGCCGTCCGCCGCGAGCTGGCGGTCCTCCGGGTGGATCACCTGCCGCCAGGCGTCAAAACCGGCCTCGGCCCGGTCCGGGTCCAGGCCAAAGAGGACAAACAAGGCGCGCGACCAATCAATTCGTCCGGTGGCCATGTCCCAATCCCACATGCCCGCGCCGGCGGAGCGCTGGGCCATTTCGAGCTGCTCATTTTTGTGCCACAGCTCCTGCTCGGACCGCTTGCGCTCGGTGATGTCAACCGCGGTGACCACCAGGCGGATCACGGTACCAGCCTGGTTCAAAACCGGGTGCATGCGGTGGTGGAGCCAGCGTCCCTGGCGCTCATCCTCAAAGACGGTGGGCTGGCCGGTCTGCAGCACTTTCTCCACGATGGCCCGCCGCCGGGCCGCCACTTCCGGAGGGATCAGGCTGAAAATGCTGGCGCCGATGCAGTCCGAGGTGCGTTTGCCCAGGCGCTGCGCGAAGGTCTCATTGGCGGCCAGCACCTGGCCGCCGGGATCAAAGAGGCAGACCGATTCGTTGATTGCGTCGAACAAGGACTGCAGGTTCTGCTCATTGTTCCGCAGCGCCATCTCGGCCCGCTTCCAATCCGACACCACGGCCGCCAGGATCCATCCCGTCAGGGCCGTCACTGCCAGGTAAAGCTGCAGCGCGGAGACTTGCTCCCGCAGGGACAAACCGGTGGGGGAAGCGTGATTCAACCCACCCATGGTGAACCACGAGGCGAACAGGGCGACGACCAGGTTTACGACGGTGGTCAGGCGGATCCCAAACCGCAAGGCGGCCCAGAGGACAAAAGGCACCAACAGGTATTTGAGGGTAAAATCGGGATGCCATTCGCCATGGAAGACATAGAAGGCGCAGAGGCACAAGCCCGCCAGGAGCGCCAGGGCTTCATGGATTTGAGCTGATGGAATCGGAGCTCCAGCGGGCCGGGAAAGCCAGCTGAGCACCAGCGGAGCCAGCAGCATTACGCCTATGACGTCGCCGCTCCACCAAAGCAGCCACACGTGCCCGAAGGAATCCCCGCCGAGCAAGCGGGTAACCACGGTGGCCCCGACACTAGCGCTCAAAGCCGTGCTGAAGAGCGCGGAAAAAAGGAGCAAACCCACCACCTCCCGCCGGGAGGATATGCCCGGCTGCGGCGCCACGAAGCGGCGCGTCAGCCAGGCGCCCGCGAGAGCCTCCAGGCAATTGCCACAACAGAAGAAAAAACTGATCCAGGGCTGCTGCCCATTCAGCAGGTCAAAGCCGAGGTTGGCCAGCACGGCGGCAAGCACCAACCAGGGCCACTGGCGTGGCTCGTGCAAAAGGAGCGTGGCCACGAACAATCCGCTGGGCAGCCAGAACGTAACGAATTGGTCGTGGCGCGAAACGAAATGGCCTATCGAGGCGAGTCCGAAATAGGCCACGCCAAACAACAAGGAACTCACCCAGAATGAGTTCCGCAGCGATGGAGTTTCGGCGCGGTGGTCCGATGCTTTCATGCCTGGGCCTTATTATCCACAATCATATAGCGGCTCGGCCTCCCATCCTAACGGCACTTCATCCTCGAATCCAGCCGAAAGTGCAGGGCAAACGCATTTAAAAGCCCAATAAATGCGATAAATAGTTATGATCCCAGGATGCTCAAGCCCGCCCGGTTGATGAAAGTGCAACCTCCATCCAGGTTGATGCCGTAGATGCCTTGATCGGTGGACTGGAGCAATTGGGCGATCTGATTCTGGCTTTCATGCAGCCCGCTTGCGCTCCGTGATATCCTTGCCGAAAATCGACACGCCAAACACCTCGTCTTCTTGCCGGAGGGGGCTGAAGCTCAACCGGAGCAACCGCTCACCGGAATAGGATTGGTAGTCAACCATGAAGGGGCCAGCCACCAGGGCACGCCGGTAAAACCCGCGCCAAAGCTGGACATACTCCGCATCGGGCAGCATGCCGGGCACGATCCGGAGGTGGCGCTGCTGGAGATAGCAGTCAAACAGGCTGCGGTTGAAGGCCCGCAGGCGGAAGTCTTTATCGACTGACCAGATCAAATCGGCGGTGCTGTCGAGGATGGCGGCCAGGGTGGCCTGCAAAATGCGGAGCGTCTCCTCGGCGAGTTTGCGCCCGGTGACATCCAGGCAGATGCCGGACATGCGGCGGCACCCACCGCCGCCGCCCCGGATCGTGTCCCCCAAGGCGCTGATCCAGCGCAGGCCGCCCCCGGGAGGCAACACGCGGTATTCGCTGGCCAGCGGGGTGCCGTCCCGGACTGCTTGATCGACGCCGTCCGCCGCGAGCTGGCGGTCCTCCGGGTGGATCACTTGCCGACAGGCGTAAAAACCGGCCGCGCTTTACCTCACTGCCGGATCGTTGATCGCGGGGGCGCTGCTGACCTG
>CAYPCQ010000184.1:0-13820 GCA_964409245.1 uncultured Verrucomicrobiota bacterium | reverse complement strand
GCCTATGCCGCATGAAATAAGCCGTTTAATACCTATCCGGGCGCTTTAAACCAGCAGCTTTTCTGCAAAAGTCCACATCCTCCAACTCGGCGAATATTTTGATCCGGCGCAGGAATCCCGGTTTCACGGCGGCCAGACGTTCCAAAACCGAAACGGTGTAGGCGCTCAGTTCCGCTTGGGCGGTGGTTTCGGCGTAGAAAAAGCCTTTCAGTTCGGGAATGCTGGCCGCCTTCTGCCAGGCGCCGGTTTGCTCGGAGAAAATCCAGGTATCCGCCAGCACGCGCTGTTGCTTGATCCAATCCGCCACCTCGGCCAGTTGAGCGGGACCATAAGGTTGCAGGTCGAGGCCCCAGATCCGGTAAGTATGGGCATTGGCTTGGCTTGCAGGCATGGGTTACTTATCATCTTAATTTAGAATAAATGCAAGGCATATTCCCTGCTTTGGAGGGGCGCAACGAGGCCGTTCAGATTTGCGGTTTGAGCCTGGTTTAATCATTGTCAGGCACGGGTGGGTTTTAATATGCTATCCGTTCAGATGGTGACAACCAGAGGATGAGCAGATGGCAGAGCTAGACAACCAGGCTTCAGGATCTCCACAGCCGGCGTTTTTGCGGTTTCAGCTGATGCCGGGCTGCGGGCTCCTGCGGTTGTGCCTTTCGGCCGCCGAGGAAGCGCAATGGCAGTTGCTCAGGTCGTGGTTGATGGCGCTTGCCTTGGCCGAGGTGGCCCGGCGGGTCGGCGTGGAAAAGGTGGCTGCTCCGTCGCTGGACCATCCCTTCGTGCGGCGCTGGCTGCAGGTGGGGCCAAGCCTGCCGCACACCGGCAGTGCGAATGTGCCTCCTGGGCCCGAAATCGACGCGGCTGAAGTTTTGTTGCCGGAATGGTTCCTGGCCGTGGTTCCGGCCGATTTTTCCGTGGCCGGAATCCTGACCGTGATCAAACACGAATGGGGGCGGGTAGTTGAGCGGGTCAAGGAACACCATAAACTCCACGCGGGATCAGCGGACCTCCCCCGCCTGGCTTGGGAGGCGCTTTTGCCCTTTGAGCAACAGGTGGCCGTGCGCTGGCACCTGCTGCCGTGGGAAGCCGTGAAAGATGGCCCGGCCGGAGGTCAGCGGCCTTCCCCAGCAGTCCGGCCGGATGCGCTGCCGGAGGATGGGGCACGCTGGCAAGCGGCTTGCCGGGCCTCCCAGCGCTGGCATGCCGCCCGGCTGGCCACCCATGATTTCCAAGGTCAGGCCACGGACCATCCGGCTCCCGGCCAGCCCAATGCGGAGGAAGCCGGCCAGTGGGTTATCCGCCATTGGATGGATGCCTGTTTGAAACCTGTTTGGAACCTCAAAATCCAAGGCTTTGGGACTTCCAGCCATCCAGCCCAAGGCCAGCCTGCCGATCCCGCGGGCCGGTGCGGCCAGGCCGTGTTGCTGCTGGCGGTGGATGATCCGGACTTGTGGTGGGATGGTTCGTTCAGCGGAACAAATCAGCCGCCACTGGCCACAGCGAGGCGGGTCAGCCAGGCGCTCGCGAATTTCCACGGCCATTGTGCGGGGCCGATCATCCACCATTTTGGCGGACGCCTGGTATCCGGTGGTGGCGGCCGCCTGATGGTTTGCCTGCCAGCCGAAGCAGCCGTGGAATGTGCCTGCCGCCTTGATGCAGCCTTCCGTAATCTTCCCACCTCCGGGGCTGCGCTTACCGCCAATCCTTGGCGAACCGAAACCGCCCCGGGGACCGTCCAGGTTTCCCCGCGTTCACCTTTGCCTAAAGACCTTGGAGCTTGGTGCTCAGCGCCTGAGCGGGGCATGACTTGCAGCGTGGGGATTGCCCTTGGGCCTTTCCAGGCGCCACTTCCGATTCTGCGATCCGCCGCCGAGGCTGCGCTGGCCATGGCGCAGGGTAATCCCAACCGATTTGTGGCCGCCGGCGCGGCGGGCGTTATGCGCCGGCGCCAGCAGGCGGGGTGGGGAGGACAGGCGCTGGCGGTGACGTTTTTGTGTGCCGGACAGGAGCCGGTGAATTGGGGGGCTAAACTGGGATCCGGGGGCGTGGAACTGCTTCGCGAGCTGAGGGCGGCAACCGATTCTGCAAAATCCCTGGCTGCCGCGGTCAAACAGCAAATCCGCCAATGGGCATTTTACGACCTGGATGAGCTGATGGATTCGGATTGGAGGGAGTTGCTGAAAGCGGATCTGCTCCCCTGGCTGGCCTGGCCCGGCCGCGCGGGCGCTTGCCTGACCCAGAACTGCTCCCAGTATTTGCGCGAGTTGCACGAATTTCCGGGCTGGCCGGAAACCGCCGGGGAAACGGCCATGCCGCGCCAACCGCGGCCGGTGCGGGAATTCCACAATCTGTTGGTTTTGGCCAGTTATCTGGATGGCCTGCGCGAAATGAACCGTAACGACGCTGGCGCTGGCAAATCGACCGGGGTGGTGGGGGCAGTTCCACCGTCCGGGAAACTGACGCCCCACTAAAAGACCATGCCTGCTTATCGATTAATGCCCCAGGATGTCGTGGTGCTGCCACTTGGAAGTGAGGGCTTGAGTGGCGCCGAGTCCGCCCGCGGCTGGCCTGCCCCCGCTTTTGTTTTCGATGCCATCCACGCCGCCTTGCACCGCTCTTTTGGCCAGGTGGATATTTGGGAACATACACACGCCACTCGCGGCAGCGGTTCGCGTGACACCGGCGGCAAAAACCAACGGTTCGGTTCCCTGGCCACTGCCGGACCCTTCCCCTGCCTGGAATCGGATGGCCAAATCCGGTGGTTTTTCCCCCGGCCGGAAGATTGCCACGCCGCTGGCGAAGGCATTGGCCGGCTGCGTCCCTTGAAGCCCCAGCCCGGATGCTCCAACCTGCCTGCTCCCCTGGCCTATGCCTTGGTGGGTGGCCCTGAGGATGGCCAGGATCCGTTGCCGGGCTGGTGGCCCAAACTGGCGATCGAGAGTTACCTGAGAGGCGAAAACCCGGAGCGGCAGGCGTTGGGGGCGGGCAGCCAGCTATACCATTTATCCCCCTGCTGGGGGGGGGCGAAAGGCCGGGCCAGCAAGGCGCCCAAACTGGAATTGCGATTGCGGGAGGGGGGGGCGTTGGGCATAGCCGCCACGATGCCCTTGAAAGAATTAAACCGTTCGGAAGGTTTGGAGGGCCTGTTTGCGCCCGACGATGTGCCGCTGATCCTGGGCGGGCAGCAACGCATTTGCCGCGTGGCGGCCATGCCGAATCAAACCTTGGATCAACTTTTGCCCCTCAGCCAGCCAGTCGCCGAAGACCGTGTGCAATGGCTGCTGCTGTCTCCTGCCATATTCCCGGCGATCCCTGGCGATCCGGGGCGAGGGATCGAGGCCCATCCCGGTGGCTGGCTGCCCAACTGGGTATGCCCGCGCACCGGCCGGGTGCTGCTCAAAAAAGGGGCGGCTCAACGAGCCGCCGAAAGCCGGGAGGAATGGCGCCGGCGGGTGCGGGGATTGCCCACCTGGGATTGCCGTTTGGTGGCGGCACGGGTGACGCCGCCGATCACCGTGGGCGGCTGGAGTGAGCGGCGCCATTTGCGGGCCGTGCAACCCTCCGTGCCGCCCGGCCCCAAGACCACGTGGCTGGCGGTTCCGGCCGGTTCGGTTTACTATTTTGAGGGGCCTGATGCGCCTGGCCTGGCCGGGGCGCTGGCCTGGCACGGATCTGCCGCCAGCGCTCCCAGCGCGGTGGTGCATCGGAGGAGCGGCATCCTGGGCGAAAAAGGTTTTGGGCTCGGCGTTTGCGGGCCGTGGAAGTTTAGCGAGGACTTATGAATACCAAACTACTTTTCATTTTAACGCGCACCCCGCTGCACGTCGGCGCGGGTGTGATCGGGGGATTGGTGGATCGCCCGGTGCTGCGGGAACGCCACACCGGCCAGCCGGTGATTCCCGGGACAACCTTGAAGGGCGTTTTCGCCAGCGAATGGAGCGCATCCGCGGGCGAAGCTGGAGCTGCGCGCAATCCGGAGGGAGCCTGGTTGTTTGGAACCAGCACCGCCGGTGAAGAATCGGGAGTAGCGGGCGCCATGCAGTTCACGGAAGCCAGGCTGCTGGCGTTTCCGATCCGGTCGGCCCGCGGCAGCTTTGCCTGGATCACGAGCCCGCTGATCCTGCGGCGGTTCGCCCGGGATGGGGGCCTGAAGGGGGTGAAGGGGGATGGGACGGTGGACTTTGATTACCTGCCCCGGTTGGAGCCGCGGGAGTCGCAGGCGGTGTTTGCCAAGGCGGGGCCGCTGGCCTTGGGCGAGAAGGCGGTGTTGGAAGATTATGCTTTCACCCACCTGGGAGAGATGCCTGGGGGGCTCGTGGAGTGCCTGAAGGCCATCCTTCCGCTGGATCCGGTTTGGAGCGAGATTGCGCAGCGGCTCGTCATCGTCAGCGACGGGATGCTGGCTTTCTTCGCGCAATCGGCCTGCGAATTCACCCATCGCGCCACGGTGGACGATCTGCGCGGGGTGGTGGCTCCGGGGCGGACCTTCAGCCAGGAAAACGTGCCCGCCGAAACCATGTTCTACGCCTGCCTCAACTTTTTTGCCGAACGAAGCCGGACGAAGCCAAAAGGGGAAAACCGCGCCGCGGAGGCGGTTTTTACGCAGAAGCTGGAGGAACGGCGGGGAGTATTCCAGTTTGGCGCCGACGCATCCACCGGCCTGGGGTATTGTTCAGTGGCGTTAAGAGATCCAGTGAGCTAAACCTATGAAAAACCTGGATCAATTACGCGCTGGCAACGCGCTGAAATTCTGGGCCTCCGACCCCGTCCGCCAGCTATCCCCCGCCGAGGCAGGGGCGGCGGTCGAGCAGCTGGCCCATCAAGTTTTGCGGAGTGGACTCCTGGCGGCCATGGCCCTGGGGCGTTACAAGGGCCGGGGCTGGGAAATGCTGGTCCGGGAGATCGGCCAGTTTTTATCGCCCGGCAGGATGGCGGTTTTGCCGGTGGCGACCGTTTCGGCCGAGGCCTTCCTGAACGTGCTGACCCACGAGAAAAGCGATTCGCTGCTGCTGCAGCGGGCCACCGCCGAAGCCTTGGAATACCTGGTTTACCTGCGGCGCCTGGCACCCCGGGTGAAAGATGCCGCCGGACCCGCAACCAATCCGTAATTATGCCTTTGATGATGGCCCAGGACACCCGCCTGGCGCTGGGCGACCAGGGCGCCCGGTGCGAGAGCCGTTCGCTGCTGCTGAACCGGTTTAGCGAGGCGGATGACCGTCCGGCAGCCCAGCTGGCGTACTTGGAGCAGGTGGCGGGCATCCCGCCCTTGCCGCACAAGCAGATGGCTTGGTGGGAGTTTTTATTGCACGGGCTGGCGCCGGCGGCGGAGTGGCTTTTGTTTGGCCAGCTCCAGGCCCGCCTGATGATCCATGATGGCCCGGCCAGCCGGCCATATGCGCCCCTGGCGATGGATCACCTGACGGGGCTGCCCATCATCCCGGGCGCCACCGTCAAGGGATGCGCCCGGCGCCTGGCCTTGCAGGAACTGCGCGAGGCGCCGGATCCCGCCGCGCGGATGGCCCAGCTCTGCGAGCTGGCGATGGTATTCGGGTGGATTGAAGCGGACTGGTTGATCCGTCCCGCCGGCTGGAATGACGGGCAGTGGCTGGCCCAGCGGCCGGACCTGGCCTGGGCCTGCGGCGAGGCTGATTGGGAGTCAATTGGGCGGCAGGCCCGGGATGAGCTGCACCGCCGGCTCGGCCTGGCCCGGCCGGAAACCGGTGAGTTTTCTTTTGGCGGGCTGGTGAATTTTTTGCCGGGATACCCATTGCCGGAGGCGTTCTGGCCGATGCCCCATCCGGACTTGGAGGTCGAGGTGGCGGTGAACCACCATCCGGCAGCTTATCGGGATCGAGTCCGTAATCGCCGCGAGGCAGCGGGGCTGGATTCTCCGAATATGGCCATCGCCGATATTGAAGATCCCCGCCGCGATCTTTCCCTGGCGGTGGCTCCCGGGCTGTTATTCGTTTTCCCATTGCTGCCGGCCGCCCAAGGCGCGGAATGGGCCGCCCGCCAAGCGCAAGCCTGGTTGCGGGCCGGGCTTGAGGTGCTCGGATTGGGGGCGCGGACCCAGGCGGGATATGGCTGGTTCGATTGCGCCGATGCCCTGCAAAACAAGTGCCGTGAACAGTATGCTGCGGCCGGGGAGCGGGAGCGCGAACAGCGGCGGTTGGAAATCGAGGCGGAAGCCCGGTGCCGGAAAGAGGAGGATCAAAAGCGCCTGGCTCTGGAGCGCCAGCAGATGCTGGAGCAAATGAATGAAACCCAGCAGGAAGATTTTCATTTGAGCCTCCTGGCGGATGACCAATTCCGCAGCCGGGTGGAGAACTTCAACCGCAGCTTGAACAAGAAAGAGCAATTGGCGGTCATCCGCGCCTTGCGCGGCCCCCGGCTGCAATTCTGGGAGGATCTGAAGCTCAAGTGCCAGAAAGGCGGCCACTGGGCCCAGGTGGAGCAGGCGGTGCGAGCCATGGCCAAAAAAGCCAACCTCGGTAAAATGCCATGATGCTCCAAACCTACCCCTTGGATTTGATCACCCCGGGCCTCTGTGGCGGGGTCCGGCCGGAAAAGCAGGCGGAGATCCGCGCCAGCTCCATCCGGGGCGTGATGCGCTGGTGGTTCCGCGCCTTGGGCGGCTTCAAATCCCTGGCGCCGGCCACCCTGGCGGAGCAGGAGATCCTGATCTTTGGCTGCTCCGGGGGGGGCATGGCGCAGGCTGGCCGGATGTTGGTGCGCGTAAAAAGCGCCAATCCCGACCGGTTGCGCAGTACGTCGAGCCGGAACGCCGGGCAGTTGAAAGCGTTCCCCGGCACCGAACGCGAATATTTATTGTTTCCGTTGATCAAACGCAGCCGGGCGGTATTTGATGCCGGCCGGCTGCCCGGCTTTGAGCTGGAGATCGGCTGGCGGGGCAGGAGCGGGCTTTGGCCGGACATCCAGGCTTTGGCCACCGTATTCGGGCACTTGGGCGCCCTGGGATTCCGTTCCCGCCGGGCGATGGGCGCGCTGGCCTTTCGGGGAACCGCTCCGGATCTCGGCCAGGCCTTGGCGGCCTTCTCCGGAGCCGGGCAATTGGCCATCAAAGCCTTGCCGGCGCAGGATGCGGCCCATGCCATTTCGGTGCTGGCCAAATGGTTGAGGAAGTGGCGTTCCAGTGAGCGGAACCGCCGGGCCGAAGTGGTCTCTCTGGGCCGCCAGGACCACGATGCCGGCCTGAACCAGCACCAGGGACCGGTTTACCGGCCCGCCCTCGGCCTGCCGATCGACCAAATCTTTTCCCACAGCCAGCACACCGTTTACTGGGATGAATCATACCATCCGAAACAGCAAACCGGCTCGGGGCGCTTCGCTTCACCGGTCCTCCTCCGGCCCTGCCGGCAGGCGGGCAGCCGCTGGCTAGCCCTGGTGATCTTTGCGGATGCCCACCGCTGGCCCCAGGATAAAAAGGTGTTTATCAACGGCCGGCCGCGGGCGGTGGCGCTGGACCTTTACGAGGCCATGAAAAACGATCCGCAATTGATCCCGTTCCAGCCATGAACGAACCGCTGGCGCCGTTGAATCTCATCGTGCTGGTGGCCACCGTCTTTTTTTCCTGGCAGGGATTCAAAAGCGAGCGCTTCCTGGAGCAGCACCTGTTCAGCACCACGCAGATACTGCGCGGCCGGGAATACCGGCGGCTGATCACCAGCGGATTCCTCCATGCCGATTGGATGCACCTGGTGTTCAACATGATGAGCCTGCTCGCCTTCGGCGCCGCCCTGGAAGCGGCCTGCGGGTCCATTGCCTATGGCGCGATCTATTTCGCCTCCATCGTGGGGGGGGGCTTGTTCTCCCTGGTCATCCACCGCCATCATGAGTACCGGGCCTTGGGGGCTTCCGGCGGGGTGTGCGGAATCATTTTTGCGGCGATTTTCCTGGTCCATACCAGGGGGATCTACATGTTCCCCTTGCCGTTTGCGATCCCGGCCTGGCTGTATGCCATCTTTTTCATTCTGTTCTCCTATTATGGGATCCGCAGCGGCCTGGGCAATGTGGGCCACGATGCCCACCTGGGCGGCGCGCTGGTGGGTTTGCTCACGGCCGCGATCCTGTATCCCCAGGCCATCCGGGCACACCTGGGATTGTTCGCCGCCATTGTGATCCTCAGCGTGGCCCTCCTGATCCATACCTGCCTCAATCCGCTGCATTTGCCGGCCGCCAATCCATTCACGCGCGCGGGGAGGTTTGCGCTGATAGCCCGCTGGCGTGAGTGGCGGAGCACTCGTTATGAACGCCAAAGGCAGACGGCGCTTGAGGAGGATGACCAATCTCTGGATGCCTTGCTGGATAAGATTTCCCGCCGGGGCATCAACCGCTTGAGCGCCTCCGAAAAAAGGCGGCTGGATGTGTTGTCCAAACGCCGGAGATCGCAGTGATCGTAAAGAGTGGCGTGGGAAATCCCCGGAAATCCCCCCGCACCAGGCCATCCCGGCCAAACCTGGAACCTATGAAAATGAAATTGCTGACAATAATGGGTTTGCTGATGCCTCTGCTGCTCAAGGCGGGCCTGATGCCGGACCTGGTCATGCCCGAGGGGGTGGGGGTGAATATCCATTTCAACCGGGGCCATGAAAAGGATCTCGATCTGATCGCGGCGGGTGGATTCAAGTTCATCCGCATGGATCTGGGGTGGGCCGGGATCGAACGACGGAAGGGTGAGTATGATTGGACGGCCTGCGATGAATTGACCGCCAACCTGGAGCAGCGCGGTTTGCGGGCCATCTACATCCTGGATTACTCCAATCCGCTATACGAGGAAATGGTGGTTTCCCGGAACCCGGTATTCGGCGGGGAGCAAAAGGATACCGCCTCTCCGCAGCATCCCGGGAGCGTGGCGGCCTTCGCCCAGTGGTCGGCCGCGGCGGCCGTCCATTTCCGGGGCAGGCCGGTGATCTGGGAGATATGGAACGAGCCCAACATCTCCTTTTGGAAACCCAAGCCGGACGTGGCCCAGTATAATACGCTGGCCCTGGCCACCTGCCGGGCCATCCGCGAGGCGGTGCCGGAGGCCGTGATCGTGGGGCCCGCCACCTCTGAATTCCCTTGGGCCTTCCTGGAAAGTTTCCTGGCCTCGGGAATCCTGAATTACCTGGATGCGGTGAGCGTGCACCCCTACCGCTCTTACGCCAAGGGGCCGGAGACCGCGGGCGAGGATTACCAGAAGCTGCGCGGCCTGATCGCCAAAAATTCACCGAAACCGCCGCCCATCATCAGCGGCGAATGGGGCTACGCCGCGCACACGAAAGGTGTTTCAGCCGAAATCCAGGCGGCGTTCCTGGTCCGCCAGCAACTGGCGAACCTGCATTTCGGGATTCCCATTTCCATCTGGTATGACTGGAAAAATGACGGCGATAATCCCTCAGAGCGGGAAGATAACTTCGGCACGGTGATGCCTGATTTGCGGCCCAAACCGGCCTACCAGGCCATCCAGACTGTGACGCGGCAACTGGCCGGATTCCGGATCCAAAAGCGCCTGGACTTGGGCCGCGCGAAAGACTGGGCGTTGGTGTGGGTAAACCTGCAGGGACAGCGGAAATTATCCGCCTGGACCACCGGCGATCCCCATCCCTGCAAACTGGAGCCATCCCTGGCTGCGGTGGCGCGCAAACCAGCCACCACGCTCCAAGGCAAGGAGATCGCCATTGAAACCGAAGGGCCGGCGGCCGTGCTGAATTTGACCGGCAGCCCGCTGATCCTGGAGTTGGAATAACCTTGGGGAGGATTCCCGCCGGTGATCAGGAGACTGCCTGGAGCGCGGCCACCGCTTCCTCGGTGGCTTCGGCCAGCACGGAAAGGCCCTCCTCCAAAGCCTCGCGGGAAATGGTCAAGGGCGGGGCGATTTTGACGGTCTGGCCCCAGGCGCCGACGGGCGCGAACATGAGCAGGCCTTTGTGGAAACAGCGTTCGATGATGGCGTGGGCCAGGTCGTGATCAGGCTCTTTCCGGCCGGATTTGACGAGCTGCATCCCGCCCACCAAGCCCCTGGCGGTGACCTGGCCGATCACCCCGGGATGCCTGGCTTGGAGCGTGTTCAGGCCCGCCAGCAACACCGGCCCCAGCCGCGCGGCGTTGCCGGTGAGGTCTTCTTTCACGATTTTCCGGACGCTGGCCAGCGCGGCGGCGCAGCAGACCGGATTGCCGGTGTGGGTGCTGGTCATGGAGCCGGGGGGGAATTGGTCCATGATTTCGGTGCGCCCGATGACGGCGGAGATCGGCAGCGAACTGCTGATGCCTTTGCCGCAGCAGATGAGGTCGGGGGTCACCCCGTAGTGTTCGAAGGCCCAGAATTTGCCGGTGCGGCCGAAGCCGGCCTGGACTTCGTCGAACGCGAGCACGATCCCATGCTGGCGGCACCATGCGGCTAATTGCCGGACATATTCCACCGGGGCGAAATCCGGGCCTACTCCCTGGTAGGTTTCCATCAGCACTCCCGCGATGTCCTCGGGGGCCAGCCCGCGCTGGTGGATGGTGGCCAGAAAGGTTTCAAACCCGGTGTCGGTTTGCCAGTAGCCATCCGGGAATGGGGCGTTGATGATCGCGGGATCCTCGTTGACGATCCATGACTTCTGCGCGGCCATGCCGCCCGCCTGCTGCGCGCCCAGGGTGCGCCCGTGGAATCCGCGCTGGAAGCCGATGATGCCGATTTTGCGGCACCCGCCGGTTTTGAGGCCGTAGGAGCGGGCGAGCTTGATCGCGCACTCGGTGGCTTCCGAGCCGGTGGTGAGGAGGAAAATTTTGTTCAGGGGCTGGGGCGCCAGGCTGGCCAGCGCTTCCACCAGGGCGGCGCGTTCCTCGCTGGGGAAGACGTAATTATGCAAGAGCCCGCTTTGGACCTGCTCCAGGATGGCCTGGCGGATTTCCGGAGCGCCATGCCCGGCGTTGGTCACCAGCACCCCGCTGGACCAGTCGATCCACCGGTTGCCGTATTTGTCATGCACGAAAATATCCTCCGCGCGGTCCCAGACAATCGGTGGCTGGCCGCGCATGGATTGCGGCTCGAATTGCCTTAGCGTATTGAGCGCCGCCACCGAGTCCGGGTGGGGCAGGGGAGTGGCGATGCGGCGGTATTTGGTTTCCACGCGGGGGACATCCCGCGGGATGATGCTGAATTCTTTGCCCATAATAATAAATCAGGAGTTGCGCGGGGCCACGTGGCGCCGCGGTTCGTAACGGATGTCCACCCAGGCCCCCTCGTTGACGATGGAAAGGCGGCCCGCCTCCACCACCAGCTCGTTGATGAAACTGTTGGCGGGAGTGGCCAGCAGCCCCTGCTGGTCGATCACCGCCAGGAGTTCGCGGCGCCGGATCAGCGCGGAATCCGCGGCCAGGCCGGCGGTTTCCTGCTCGATATTCAGCATGGCTTCCAGGTTGGCGGCAATGGATTCGTAGCCGTAGCCCACCGGTTTGAAGCCCGGCCCCGGCCAGGGCGCCAGCCGGTAAAAATCCGGGCTGACATAGTTATACCTGGAGCCGCCGCACCCGATGCCATCGAGGTAGGAATAACGGACGCCGCGGTCGTTGTCGCGGTGTTCGATCATCCCGCTGCGGTTGGAACCTTCGCAAAACATAAGCAGGCCCTGGTCGTTGCTGCCCGCCGCATCGTCCGGATAGCCGAGGCCATCGGTGACTGAAAGCAGGGCGCCGTTTTCGTAACGGATCCGGGCGTTGGACCACAGGTAACCCTCCCTGCCATTCGGGAAACGGCCTTTCACTCCCGAGACTGAGAGCCCCACGGGCCGCAGGCCGGTGATGAAATACACCAAGTCCACATAATGGCAGCCCACATAAACAAAGGGATCCGTCTGGTCGCAGGTGAACCAGTTCTGGAAATTGGAATGCCGGTAGTAGTATGGCTCAATCAGCTTGGCCTCGCCCATGACGAACTGGCCGAACTGGCCCAGGCCATATTGGCGCCTGGCCATGAGCGACCGGCGGTCAAACCGCTTGTGGTATTCCACGCCCACGAGCAGCCCCTTTTCCCGCGCCAGCTCCTCGATTTCGTGCGCGTGGGCACAGGTCAGCACGAGCGGTTTTACGCAAAGCACATGCTGATTGTGCCGGAGGGCTTCCATCACCACCGGGTAATGGAACTGGTCGGGCACCGCGACCATCACCGCCTGCCGGGGCGCCAGGCGGGCCAGGGCCTCCCGGTACAGCTCCGGGAACAGGCGTTCGGGATTCTCCTCCAGTGCTGGCAGGGCCTGGAAATCCTGCCCGGGAAAGGCCTGGAGCAATTCCGGGCTTTCCTTGAGCGCGCGCAGGGGGGGGCTGTTGAGGGCGCAGATCGTGATCCGGCCGGCACATCCGAGGCGCTGCAGATGATAAAGCGAAGGCAGGATCAGGTCGTGGGTGATCATCCCGCCGCCGATCACCACCACCTCCAGGCTGGAATTATTGGGCTTGAGTGGCATAGGCTTCAGGCTTGCATCACCAAGCCCGGGAATGGGCTGGGGCGCCGGTGCCGGATCCGGCCGGAATCCCTATTCCCAAGCACGCTGATTTCAGTGTTTGGCCAAATTATCATGGGGCCAGTATAGGCGAGCGCACTAAAGTTCCGCCATAATATTCAGCGGATTGCCGCCGGCTCGGATTGAATTATTCCTTGGTGGGATAGGCCGGCGTGTTACAATACTTCGCGTGGGCAAACTGATGGAATATTTCAATTTTGCGGTGGATGTCGTTGATCGCTGGGCGGTCAGCCAGCCCCAGGGTTTGGCCCTGTGGTGCCTGGATCCTGCAACGGGCGGCCAGGCGAAATTCAACTTCCAGCAACTCTCCCGGCTTTCGCGCCAGGCCGCGAATTTTTTCCAGCAACAGGGCGTTCGCAAAGGCATGGCGGTGCTGGTCCTGCTGCACCGGGTGCCGGAGTGGTGGATCTGCATGCTGGGGCTGATCCGGCTCGGGGCGGTGCCCATCCCGGGAACCACCCAGCTGACCACCCGGGATCTGAAATACCGGATCGATGCCGCCCGGGTGGGAGCCTTGGTAACGGATGCCGATGGGGCCGCCAAAGCGGAAGATTTCCCAGGGCTGCGTTTCGCCGTGAGCGGGGGCGTGGCAGGCTGGATCGATTTCCGTGATTATGAGCAGGCCGAAACCGTTTTTTCCGGCCCCACCACCCGGGCCGATGATCCCGGGATCATCTATTTCACCAGCGCCACCACCGGCGAGCCGAAGATGGTTCTGCACTCCCAGGCGAGCTACGGTTTGGGGCACGAAGTGACCGGCAAATTGTGGCTCGATCTGCAGCCGGGAGATGTGCTCTGGAATGTTTCCGATGTGGGCTGGGCCAAGGCTGCCTGGTCGAGCTTGTTCGGCCCCTGGCATGGGGGAGCTTGCGTGTTTGCGGTCAATTCCCGGGGGCGTTTCGAGCCGGCTGCGATCTTGAAAATCCTGGCCGAATACCCTATCAGCGTTTGGTGCGCGCCGCCCACCGCGCTGCGGTTGATCATCCGCGAGGATCTTGGCCGCTGGCGATTCCCTTGCCTGCGCCACTGTGTCACGGCTGGGGAACCGTTGAATCCCGAGGTCTTTCGCGCCTGGAAAAAAGCAACCGGCTTGACCATCCACGAGGGATATGGGCAGTCCGAGACCGTGGTGCTGGTGGGCAATTTCCGATCCCTTGGGCAACCCGTAAAACCGGGTTCCATGGGGAAAGCCACCCCGGGTTATCCCGTGGTTTTGGTGGATGAAAACCTGCGGGAAGTGGAGGGTGGCGAAGAGGGTGAGATGGTCCCGTCCTGGAATAGATTGACACTCCATGAGACGAAAAAGTGGAGTCA
>CAYPCQ010000183.1:0-13907 GCA_964409245.1 uncultured Verrucomicrobiota bacterium | reverse complement strand
GTTTTAACTCCTTGTCACCACCATTCCCTCTCAAACCTGCGAAGGTAGGGCTAGCGGTGCAGGACGTTAATCCTAAGTCCGTAAAAGTGGCTGAGGAAAAATCACAGACCTACGTTCTGCTGGAACTTGCCGGGAAGACCAAGCAGGAAGTGAAAAAAATGGCCAATGAGAATTATGGGAACAAAGTTCAGGTTCGGGATCCGCAGGGAAACTTAACCGAAGGAGGGCTTTCTTTTGGAATCTACCACGAAATTGGACTTGCCTTGCAATGCAAAAATGAGAATGAAGCGAAGCATTTGGCCAGTGTTCTTCGTGGAGAGGATGCCAAGTGAGCACGCCCGGCGAATCGGGTCGGCGTGAGGATTGACCTCCCACACGCCTTAACAAGCGGGTCTGCATATGGCGGTTTCTGAGGCTGCATTGTCACGATGGGGAGCGGGGCCGACAGGGAATCTCGGTAGCGAGGTTCACCTTGCCTCCGACTCTTACAGCATCTTCTCCACAGCAGGCAAGGGCATCTTCAATTACTCGGCGATTTCGGTCCCCATTTTGTTGTCGGATTTTTGCCTGCTGCGGCTTTAATCAATTAGTGGACGATGATTTTCAACTGCTGCGCCGCTACGCCACGGAGCGCTGTGAGGCGGCCTTCGCCGAATTGGTGCGCCGGCACGCCGGCCTGGTGTACGCGGCGGCCCTGCGCCGCCTGCACGGGCGCCACCACCCTGGCCTCCTCCGCTGCCACCGGCAAAATAGCCATTCCCGCCCTGCTTATGAATAAAGCCAAAATCGCCTTGCTCACCGTCCTGGCCGCCGGCCTGGCCACCCCCGTGGTGCGGCACTACCGCCAGATCGGTCAACTCACCGCCGAAAACCAGGCCCTCCGCCAGGAAATGGAAAAATCCCGCGGCGAGCGGGAGGCCCTGGACGCCGCCAACGAGCAACTGCGCGGCAGCCAGGAGCGGGCGCAGACGGATTTGGACGAACTCGTGCGGTTGCGCGGCGATGTCACCCGCCTGCGCCTGGCCCTCGAGGCGGCCACGAACCAAGCCCCGAAGGGAGCCAGGGGGCGCGCGAAGGAACCGGCCGACGATGATCCGGGCCAGCCCCGCCTCACCACCTTCTCCGGAACCGCCCGGGCATCGCTGGAGCGCGGGCAGACGCTGGTCATGGGGGGCTGGCCGACGGCACCGGGCAAGCGCACGCTGATGTTGCTCACGCCGGAGGCCGGCGCCACCGGCAGCCAAAACACGGTCTTGGTGGGCAGCCTTTACGTGCAGGTGCCGGAGGCCATGCTGTCGGAAACAGGCTGGGAATCATTCCGCTCCCTCTCCCCGGAGGCTTCGCCCTCCGGGGTGCTGGCCGCGGAACAAACCAAGGCATTCATGGAAGCCCTGGAAAAACGGGATGGCGTGGAGATCCTCTCGGCTCCACGAGTGTCCACCCTGAGCGGCCGCGAAGCCTGCATTTCCATCGGGAGTGCCAATGGTCCGGGCCTGACGGCGAAGTTGCTGCCCGTATTGTCCGCCGATGGCCGCACGGTGGACCTCAGCGTTTCCAACTCCTTATCCTCCGTGGAAGGCAGCCTGGGGGGGAAAAGTTGGACCGGCCCGGATGGTGAAGCCCCAAAAACCAACTCCGCCGCGCCGGGTCCCCTGCCCCAGCCGCGCTCGAGTCCTTGAACTTCCCAACTCGCGGCAAACAGGCCCGGCTTTCAGAAGCCAGGCTGGAAGCCGGTCCGGCGGTTTGGGGCGAAGCCGCTGCTGCCGGCCAAAGCCTTTGTCAGCGGTTACATCCACCTCAATCCCTGGTCCCAGGTAGAGATCATCGCCCCCGCGCCGCATCCCCTGGGGACGGACCTGGCCATCAACGGCGTCCGGCTGCGCGAACACCCCGAGCGGGTCCAGGTCCAGCGGCAGAGGCTGGATAGGCTCACCGGCGAACTGCTCACGGAGATGGTTTTCACGCCCGGCCCGGGCCTCAGCGTCCGGCTGGTGGTCCGGCAGTTCGCGCCACGCCCGACACCCGCACTGCCTGGCCAGGAAATCGCGATCCTCCCCCGGGCGCAAGCCGCAATTGCTCGATCTGCTTTCAAATTGATTTGGGCCGGCAAAACCGCGAGGCTGCCGGAAAACCGGAACCGCCCGGGCGCAGGGTGCCTGGGGCTGCTTCGGGCTGAACCATGGGCCATGGCCCGTTATTGATCGGAATGAAAATGAAAGCCAGCGACATTACACGCAGGAACTTCCTCAAAACCAGCGCGGCCGGCGCCGGCGCGCTGGCCCTCCGCGCGCGGGATCTTCCCGCGGCGGCCGCCGGGCCGCTCACTCCTCTGCCTGCGGAAGGCAAGGTGCGGATTGCCGTGGTGCAGCAGGACAGCGCCCCGGGAGCGGTGGATGCGAACCGGCGCCAGGCGCTCGCCTTTGCGGAGGAGGCCCTCAAAAACGGCGCGGACATCATCCTGTTCCACGAGGAGCTGCTGATCGGCTACGCGGCCAACATGAAGGATCTGGCCGAGCCGGCGGACGGCCCCACCAGCCGGGCTTTCCAGAGCCTTTTGAAGGGCAGCCAGTCCCAGATCCTCTGGGGCCTCACCGAGCATGAGGCCGGCAAATATTACATCGCCGCCACCCTCGTCGGCGCCGCGGGCGTGGTGGCCAACTACCGCAAGACCCATCTTTGGTGGAAGGCCAGCGGGCTGCGCCACGAGCCTTCCTTTTACGAGCCGGGCAACGAGCTGGTGAAGTTCCCGGTCAAAGGCCATCCCAGCGGCGTGATGATCTGCTACGACGGCGATTTCCCGGAAATGACGCGCGCCTATGCCAACCTGGGCTGCCGCCTGGTCTTCTGGCTCAACAACCGGGGCTCGCGCGGCCACGCCGAGGTGGCCAGGCTGGCGGAAACCAACTCGATGATCATGGCCACCGCCTGCGTCTGCGGGAAGGATGAACGGGGCCAGCCCTGCCGGGGTGGCAGCAATATCACGAACCACAACGGCTCCCTGCTGGCGGAGATCTGGGACCGCCCCGGGATCATCTACGCGGATGTCGATCCCGCCGCCGTGCCTGCGGCGCGCCAGGGCAACCCGTGGTACCGCGGGCGGCGGGGCGACCTGTATGCCCGGTATCCCTGAGGAACCAGTTCCCCGAAACCTGAACTGAGCTGGCTGCCAGCCAGGCTCATGGAACTGAAACCCGAGGAGAAACCGCGACGCACCGGACTCAGCTATCTCTGCGCGCCTTTTGCATCGCGCAAGGGAATACGACTTAAGGCATCGCTGGCTATTGGTCTGGTTGTTTGGGGGACACGGCGCGGGAATTGATGAACTTGACGCCGGACACAAAATTCCCGATGCGCATACATTTCGATTGTTCAGTCAATAATTCCCCATTGATGCGGAAATTGTCGAAGGTCACTCCCTCGACCCGGTTGTTATCGTCATATCCCCTGATGATAATGGTGTAAGGCCCATCGGCGCCATTCAGGGAGATGTCCTTGAACACAATATTCCGGATATGCCCCGGGCGTTTGCGGCGGCCATATTGATTGACTTCCGAGGTTATTTCGATGAACGGCGCCTGCCCCTCCCCATTAATATCAATATTCTCAATCAGGATGTTTTCCATGATCATGTCGTCTTGCGCGTGCATCATGACGAACTTTTTTGGATCCCGGTTCGTTGACATGTGAAGAACATGGCAGTTTTTGACCGTAATATTCCGCATATAGGGGCTGCGGCATTCATCACCGAATAACAGGTTGCAATAGGCATCGCTCCAGAAAGAGCAATTCGAGACAGTGATGTTCTCGCAATTGCGAGTCGTCCCCAAGCCTTTGAATGCAATCATGTCATCTTCGGTTCGGATAAAACAGTCTTTGATGGTCAGGTTGCTCGTGCTTGATGGATCAATCCCATCATCGTAGAGCGCGGCGCCGCCACATATTTTAAGGTTTGAAATAGTGACGTCATCGCAACCCACCGGTTTGACGGTCCACCCGGCCCCCTTCTTGCGGATGATTATTCCCTCGATGGCCACCCCCGTGCAATCCTCCAGCTGGATCGCGTTATCTCCCTGAGAGCAGGACGCCAGCAACCCCCGGCCCAGGATTTTGATATTTGTTCCGCGAGCCTTGATGCAGCCATCCACCACTGCGCCGCCCGCAATGTAAAGCGTCTGATTATTCGTCAGCGCAATCAGGCCAGCCTGGTGCATGCCCGGTCCGTAGTAAATGACGCCAGGGTCACCCAGGGCAGGCCGTTTGGCCTCGATTGGATTTGCAAAAAGGTGCAGGGCCTGATTCCGGCCGTTCCTTTCGAGGGTGATGTTGCATGGCTGGTCCAATTTCAAAGTGACCGTGTTGCTTTCAACCGCAAAGGGAACCTGGTAAACTTCCGGCCTGACCAGCGCCTTGATGATCGGCGCCATGGAGACGACCTGCACGGTTACACTTCCTGAAAAATCAAAACAGGCAAAGGAATAATCCCCATTGGCGCCGCGGTTGAACATCGAAGCCGATGCCGTATAGACTGGAACCGGCTGGCCATCGGCAAACACCTGGTATTGCGTCGAAGGCGGCTCACCTTCCGGCGCAGGGCAGGTTGCCACTTCTGCGCCGGTTGTCCGCTCCGCCCCCGCCTCCGTGGTATTCCCGGCGCCCAAAACGCTTGCCAGCCAGCGGTTGCGGATCGCCCTATCCGATCCGCCCCCGCCTCCGTGGTCGCCGTGGGGGTAATAGCGGATGGTCTTGGGTGCGGTGATCCGGTTGCAAGCCGCCATGATGGTCCGGGGCGGGCAGGTATCGTCCATCAGGCCCATCGATACGGTGACGGGACAGTGGATGCGGGGCGCCAGATTCATGACGTCCACGTAGCTCAAGATCGCATGGAGCTTCTCCAGGCTCAAATCCTTCCGCGCCGCCAGCAGCTTCGGGTAGTTCTCGGGCGCCCAGGGCGCCGTGACGGCGTAGTCGGGCCAGTCGCAGAGCCAGGGCACAGCGGCGGAGCAGGCCACGATGCGCGGGTCCAGCGCCGCCCCGGCGAGGCTCAAACCCCCGCCCTGGCTGCCGCCCTCGATGCCAATCCGCCGGGCGTCCACCTCGGGCCGTGAACAAAGCAGGTCAACCGCCCGCACGAGGTCGAGATACGCGCCGACGTAGATGTAGTCGGCGGGGTTCCCGGTCAAGTTGAGGAACATGTATTCGCCCCCCTTCGGGTCAATGTCCTCCTGGCTGTCCCCCTGGCCGCGGATGCTCAGCGCCATGGTGACCGTCTGGTCCCGCGAGGTGGCAGGGTGGATGGTTTCCGCCCCGCCATATCCGGCGACGCTGACAAGCCCGGGCCAGGGCCCCTTCCCTTTCGGGATGGTGAGCCAGCCGTTGACCCGCACGCCGCCATAGCTGCGCATGCGGACGCGGCAGGCGTCCACCTTGGCAGTGGACCGCTCCGGCACGGGTTCCACCGTGAATTCCGGCTTCACCCCGGCCAGATCCTTGAGCCGCGCCTCCCAGAAGGCATCGAAGTCCGCCGGGCGGGCGGCGGGCCCCTGGATATTCCCCACGTCATACCCCGGCACCAGCTTGGCCCGCACTTGATGCCCGGCTCCGAACTTCACCACGGCGGTGACGGGATAGAAGCCCGGCCCCCCGGGGCGGCAGGTGAAGTGGCGGGTGAGGGCCTGCCCGGCGGGCAGGGCGAACGGTTCCGCTGGGGCCTGCGCGAGCACGCGCGGCTGTTCGCAGAGATCCGTGGTCCATTCGCACTCGAGCGTGCCTGCAATCGGCCAGGCGGAACGGTTGGCCAGTTGGAGCGTCACCTCGAGATCCTTCCCGGCCGGGAACACACCGTCTGGCAGCACAGGCTCAAACGTGGCGCGGAGCGCATCCCGGGCCGGGGCCGGGTTTGGCCTGGCGCCTGCCTCGCGCCCATTGGGGGGCGGCCCTTGGGCGGGCAGCTGCCCGGCCTCGGCGGCGGAGGCGGTCCCCGCCTTGAAGACGAGCCGGCGCTGCTGCTTCGGCGCCAGGGTCACTTGCAGCACCTGATGATCCTCCTCCCACGGTCCCCATAGCTTGTCGGTGCCGGAAACCTCCAGCCGGGCTTTCCCCTTGAAATAGATGCCGTTGGTGGCCGCCATATTGACGGGCAGCCGCTGCCACGCGCCCTGCCCGTCATGGATCGAGCTGACAGCGGAATCCAGCACGGCGAAGAAAATGAGTTCGGCGTCCGTACGGTTTTCCAGGTCGAAGGTGACCGCGCCGGCGCCAAAGGTGTAACGAACGCCGGCCCGGTCACCCCGGGCGGCGATGACATTCCCGGCGGTGGTGTTGACCGAGGAATAGCCCACTAATTCCTCCTGGTAAAAATAAGTGCCCCGGGCGACACCGGAGAAAAGCAGCTCCGCCCCTCCGATTTTGAAGCTGCAGAGGCAGCCATCATCCCCCACGGTGGCTTCGTAGTTCGGCGTCCGGATCCGGCGCGCGCCATCCTGTCCGGTGGTGATGGTGACACCGTCCGCCCGGCGTTCAGCCCGTTGCTCCGGAGTCAGGGTTCCTCCGAATCCCGGCTGGCACCCCAGCGGGCATACCGGGGCCGCGGATTGCGCCGGGAGGAGGATGGTTGCGCCGCCCAGCAGCCACACTGCCATTATGGATTTGGTCATTTTTTCCTTTTGGGAGCGGCGCCCCTGGCGCCGTTCGCATTACATCCTACACCACCGTATTAGTGACAATATTTCAAACCTTTTTTTCAAACCTTTTTCCACCTGAAATGCAGGTTCCCGCTCGCCGCTAAGGATTGGGCTTCTTCTCCGAACCCATATTAAGCAAGAGGCTCCTCGCTTCGCGGAACCGGTTCTGGATTTCCTGTTGCTGGCGGTATTTGGCAAGCTGGTCCGGCGTCAGCACTTTCTCCAGCGCCGCCAGTTTTTGATCCCGCCATGACTGCGATTGCAATTGGTCCGCTTCGCTGGACAATTTGGGCGCGGTGACGGGATCGGCCATGGCCATTGCTGGCTGGCAAAGGGCATCCCATACCGGGCCTTCCTGTTCCCGGCTTAAGCCAAGGGCGGCTTGGAGCTGCGTGAATTCAGAGGCTGCCGCGGCGCGCGCGCCGGTGAGGAATTCCTCTCTTTGGTAATCTTGATAGGAGGATTGCTGCCCGGGGGCCAGGAGCGCCCTGATCTTCGCTTCGGGATCGCCATTTGCCTTCTCCAACTGGCGCATTTTTTCCGGGTCTGGATTGCCAGATAAAATCATTTGCATCGCCTCGGAGGCCTCCTTTGCCCGGGCCTTCATGATCCCGCGGATGGCCGCTTCCTGGCCGGGATTCAGGTTGAGCCTGGCCTTCATGCGCTCAATCCTGCGCCCTATTTCCTGATCCTCGGGGGCGTTTTCGTTTTGTTGTTTGGCCAGCCGTTTGCGCAGCTGATCGGCTTCCTGCTGCGCGCGCAGGGCGTTCCCCGCCAGGCCGCGCAGCCTCGCCCATTCCGCCTGGTTTTCGGCTTCCTTCGGCGCGGCTGGTTTTTGCTGGAGTTGCTCGATCTCCTTTTGCAGGGAGGGGATTTGCTGAACCTGCGCCTGGAGTGCTTCGTTTTGACTTTGGAGTTGTTTCAGGCGTGATTGTTGCCAGAGGGGGATGCCTGCGCTGGCAGCCAAGAGCACGGAAATGACACCGGCAGTTGCTTTGTTCATCGCGATGATTTGGAGGGTGGTGGTTAGAGCGGAAGCGGAGGCGGCACTGGCGGCGGCGGAAGCGGTGATTGCGGCTGCCAAGGCCGAAGGCGCCGGCAGGACCGCGCCTGCCGCCAGCGCCGCGGCCAAACCGGAAGCAGTGGAAGTTATCCCACGCTTGGCGAGCAAGCCTCTCAATTTTTCCAAGGCTCGATCCACCCGCATCCGCGCCGCATTTTCCCGCAGGCCCAGGGCCTGGCCGATTTCACCCAGGTTGCGCCCTTCAAAAAACCGCAGGACCACCGCTGCCCGATCCGTTTCGCCCAGCTCGTGCATGGCGTCATCCAAAGCGGGCCGGACTTGCTGCCAGACCGATTCGGGCGATTCATTCCTGGCCAGTTCGCTCATGGCAAAAGCCTCCTGTTCACGCCGCCGCCGCCTTTCCTCGGAACGCCGCGCATTCGCCGCACAAAAGCGGACACTGGCATATAACCAGCCCGACAAAGCTGGATGACGAAGGAGGCTGCGGGCTTTGCGCGCCAATTGATGAAATACCGTCTGGGTGACCTCTTCGGCCAGTCCCGCGTCGCCCTGGGTTTCCCGCCGCGCCGCGGAATATACCAGGTTCACCCGCCTGCGCACCAATTCCGCAAAGGCCGGTTCCGAGCCGTATTCCACGTAGCTTCTGAGCAGTTCTGTGTCGTTTGGCATCTGACTTCTATAAAACCATGTTCGCCGCCACGCAAAACCGCACCAGGATTTCACAATTTTTCCGCCATCAGGAAAACTAACGAGGCACACGCTCCGACTCCAGCAGTTTTCTGTGCGTTTGGCCAGGCAGGGACGCATGCTTTTTTTCCGCAATGGAGTCCACCCAGTCCAAGGAAGATTAGGCGGTTCCACCCCCTTGGCTCATGCTGCCCCGTGGCGGATGCGGACAGCCGCGCCCGCCGTGGGTGCTTCCGCCAAGGGAGGCCTTCCGAATCACAACAGCATGCAACAACAACCAACAAGGCGGCCATGAGCCAAGGCTGGATCAAACGGCGCCGGCAGCTCCTGGAGCATCCGCGCCTGGCGCATCCGGACTGGTTCCACCTGTGGGCCACACTCCGGCGGCTGGCCAGCCACTCTGGCGCCGCCCCCCGGATGATATTCCAGGGGCAGGAAATAACCCTCCTGCCGGGCCAGCTGATCACCAGCCACGATCGACTGGCCGAGCTGACCGGGATGAATCCCTCAAAAATCGAGCGGCGGCTGAGTTTGATGAAAACCGAACAGCAAATCGAACCGGTCGGCGGCGTCCGAAGTCGTTGGATCACAGTCACTAACCGGGCTGGCTGGCAGACGGGCGAACAGGTAACCGAACAGCTCGCGAACAGCTGCCGGACAGCAACCGAACACACACAAGAAGGTAAGAATGATCAGAAGGGAGGAGAACTTAAGTGTCTCAATGCATTAACATTGTCTTTCATTAAAAGCTGGAAGGACGCCGAAAATGATTTGGCGGCCCGGCTGGGGCGGGGCCGGGGCTGGGGCAGCGGGGCGGATTCTGGAGGAACCGGTTCCAGGAAAACCAGGACAAGTCCCAACGGGTGTGGAGCGAGCTGGAGGCGCAGCAGAAGGAAGGGGGCCAAAGGGGCGCCCAGGATCATCCCGCTGGGCATGCGCCCCGCTTTTGGTAGACAAGGCGGCATGATAAATGGGTCAGGCCATAGCATGGTGTGGTTTTGTGTTTAACATTGGCTGCCAAACTCGTGCCGATTGCCCCATGCCACGCCCATGGCGCATTGAATATCACGGTGCCATTTACCACGTCCTGAGCCGTGGCGATCGCCGCGAAAAAATCTTCCTCGACGGCGTGGATCGCCAGGATGTTCTTAAAACGCCAGCCGAGTGGAGAATGGGCGACCGGCAAGTTGCGGCCAGACCCTGGAGAAAGTCGGGCGGGGCGGATCATCGCCGAGGAGTGGAGCCGGTTGGGTTGGACGGAGGAAGAACTGGGTCGGGCACGCCAGAATGCCCCAGGGAAAATGGGCATCGCCACCCGGTTGCGGCGAGCAACGACGCTGCCCCTCAAATGGATTGCGGTGCGCATCGGCTTGGGGACGTCCAAGAGTGCCAATGCGAGGTTACACCAATGGCTGAGGAACCACCCCAACCCCACGTCGGCGGCTTCCGCGCCGCTCAATCAACCATCGCCAACAATTCTTAACCAGGAGTGTGCTAGAGGAAAGAACCATGCTATGGCCCGACCCTTTCGCATGGGTCGGGCACGCCAGAATGCCCCAGGGAAAATGGCCATCGCCGCCCGGTTGCGGCGAGCAACGACGCTGCCCCTCAAATGGATTGCGGTGCGCATCGGCTTGAGGACGTCCCCGAGTGCCAATGCAAGGTTACACCAATGGATGAGGAACCACCCCAACCCCACGTCGGCGTCGTCCGCACCGCTCAATCAACCATCGCCAACAATTCTTAACCAGGAGTGTGCACGAAAAAAACCATGCTATGGCCTGACCCGTTCGCTCAGACCACCAAGCGACTGGGATTACACCGCAAGACGGACTGGACCAAGACGAGCAGTAATGTAATACCGTTGGTGGACAGCCGCGAAATAATCTGCGGCGTGAGTAACGCGAACAAATCGTGGGGCAACAGGGCGGTTGGGCGACTGGGCCGTGGAGTCGAAGGTGCGGTGGCAGCACCGAGAAGGTCAGGCCGCAGAGACGACAAAGGTAACGTTGGATGCTCTCCTGCTCCGAAACTTCCGGTTCTGCGTAGCGCTAGTCGCATCCATGACGGTGGACCATGCCCGGAAAACCGCGAGGACACACTGGGCGAGATCCTTGGAGGTGGCCGTCGCGAAATTGAATCGGGGAGCATTCCCCAAATCCTCACCGTTTTATTTTGGGTTCCACGACCTTAATGCCCCGCTTTCCTCACTGACGTCGCGCACGCCCGTTCCCGCCACCCATTTTCCTGGTGGTCTCGGTCCTTTGGGTTGGCATTTACCAGTCAAAGGGATTATGCGCATCATGCATATCATGCAGCAGCCTGGAATATGGATGCATGATCGACATGATCCGCATGATTCTGGGGTCAGGGGAATCCGTTCAGAATACCGCCAGGCTTTCGCCAATTACGCTTTCTCGCAGGGACGTAGCTTGCCTGCATGACGCAGGCATTTCGTGTAGTCGCTCCAGATATCATTTCCGGTGGCCAAGCAGGTGCTGACCGTGCCGCCTTGGATTGGGCCATTGCCAACGGAATTCCGCATTGTGGGTGGTGCCCCAAGGGGCGTAAAGCCGAGGATGGCAGGATTCCCGATGACTACCGGCTCCAGGAAACCGCCAGCGCCGACTGCACTGAACGGACCGAAAAGAACGTGGTGGATTCCGATGGCACCGTAATCCTCACCATGTCGCCCAAGCTGGGAAGGGGTTCACGGTTGACCGTGAAACTGGCCCAGAAACACGGGAAGCCGTGGTTGCACATTCACGGCCACACCCCACAACCGGCATTGCTGCTGACCAGTTTCATCCAAGGACACTGGATACGTTAACTCAACGTTGCCGGTTCACGCGCCTCCAAGGAACCGAGCATCGGCCACTTCGTTTGGGAAGTGCTGACCCAGACGGCCAGCTTTCTCGCCAACGGCAAATCATGACTAAAGTTCACCCCCACAGTGCCGATATAGAATTGGAGCTTTGCTCCAACAGGTTAAGACGGTTTTTTCGTTCCCAAGGTCCATGCTTTGAGGTACGATCCGTCCCTGAAACATTATGTAAACGACGATACGAACAATTTTGCGTAGTTTTGGCTGCGGTCTCGTCTGAAAACCGCGAATTTTCATTTGGAGAGACGTGCCAAGTCTGCGCCCCCATCGGGCGCGGCTTGGTGCATTCTCTCCAAGGGCGCTTCGCGGTGCCTCAGACGGGGGTGTGTCGAGTTCGCGCCCCTTCCGTTTCCATGGCTCAGCATCGCCATTAAAATAAATGAAACTTAAAAGTCTAGTATTCACAACAGTCTTTTGCCTAGCCAACGTGACCGTTTCCGCTCAACAGCCTTCAACAAATGATCTTTGGGACATAAGCCAAGGTGTGACGATTCTCAGGAACTCG
Organism: uncultured Verrucomicrobiota bacterium; assembly: GCA_964409245.1. Classification (GTDB taxonomy): domain Bacteria; phylum Verrucomicrobiota; class Verrucomicrobiia; order Limisphaerales; family UBA1319; genus CAIMWS01. The sequence continues at coordinate 2,127 of CAYPCQ010000183.1, read as the reverse complement.
GCAGTTGACAACTACGGCAGAAACCCAGCAACCCCATACGACATTCGGAACATCTTAGGATATCACTTCGTTTATTATCCAGGGGAAGCCTACAACGTGCTCTTTTCGGACAGCACTCCAAGTGGTTTTACCCATTTCCTTGAGTGGCGAACCCCGACGCCTGTTACCGTGCGTTCTTTCAACCTCTGGGCTGCGGGTGACAGTTCGGGGCGCGAGATGGCAAGCTTTCGTCTTCTCGCCAAGTCGTCAGGAGCAACAAATTTCGACTTGGTTGTTTACACATTCACACCGTCGCACCCGTACCAGTATATTGACGGAGTTTTCGGGTTGTTAATTGCGACCGATATTACACCTACCACGGCACAGGAATTTCGAGCCGAATTCGAAAACCCAACTCCGATGGGGTACGCTCCTCGTGTGAGAGAAATTGACGGTTTTAGCGAATTCCTCGGGCCGCGTACGACCATCCGGGTCTCTGAAGTGGAGGTTTCCTGGAAGTCTGTTGAAGGCGTGCATTATCAGACCGAGTATAGGACTGATCTGCCCAGCAGCAATTGGAACCACTTTGGATCACTTATGCTTGGAGATGGCGGCACACTTAAAGTCACTGATTCACTGTTGCCTGGAGAGGCGCGCCGCTTTTATCGCGTTCGTCCTATGGACGCTCCAACGTTTCAGCGTGACTATGATTTTGACGCTCTTCCTATAGGCAGTGCACCACTTGATGCCATCATCGCCGTTGCACATCAGGGGGACTCAGTTCTCGTCACGGACGACTGTTCAGTATCCGGAACACATAGCCTCAAGGTAACCGATGCTCCCGGAATGCAATACTTTGATCAACCTTACTTTAACTATCTGATCAATCAAACCAACGGTGAAGCGCGCTGTTCATTTGATATTCGGATTGATGATGAAACAGACATGTATCATGAATGGCGTGACAATGACGTCGAGAAAGCAGGCCCATCTTTTGAGATTTCAAGAGGAGTATTGAAGGCTAATTTCCGAAGTAATGGACCAACATGTCAGGTTCCGATCAACGAATGGTTTCATTTGGAGGTTATTGCCGGATTAGGAGCTGCTTGTGATGGAACATGGAAACTGAGAATATCAGCTTCTGGAAGACCTACTCAGGAATTCTCAGACCTGCCGAATGTGAGTTCAGACTTTAGGAATTTTAAATGGCTTGCATTTAGTAGCACTGCCGTCACGAACACAAGCTTCTATTTGGACAATATAAAGGCGATCGTGATGCCAAGGTAACGATTGGCGTTTTCTTGCCCCCTTCCGTCACCTACGCGCTACGCCCGCGCCTGCGGGTTGGGGAGCTTTTCACATCTTGGGTGCGCCGTTCCCGGTAGCCACTTGGCTTGGCCCCAGGGGCGTGAACAGGAATATTTGCCACGGCATGAGCAAAACGACTGCCCGGAGCAATTCCGAAGTTCACCAGGTCACGCGAGGGGTCACAGGAATTCAATGATGAGGTTGTATTCATCCTTCCTGGTTTGCCTCTGGGAATGAATCCCGCATCCCTGGTCTTCTGGCCAACATCCAGGCTCTCGAAGAGTGGCCATTGAAATGTGCAGCCCCCTACTTTTATACGCCTCATCCCGGCCCACGTATCTTGCCTCCATGATGCAGACAGATTTGCCACCAGGACCGAAGTTCAATCTTGGACGCTGCTGCATCACGTCGAATGCCCTGTCCCACCTCGCTCAAGACGACGTGTTTCGAGCCCTGCAACGGCACCAGTCCGGTGATTGGGGGGACGTTGACAACCACGACCGCCAGGAAAACGAGTTGTCTCTCGGTATCCGTCAGCCGTAGTGGCTCTATACCCTGCGACCTGATGGTGGTTAAATTGGGGGTGTGAGAGGTTGGCACCCTAACCCGGTACAGGAAAACAGCAGTCCTTGGTCAGGCGCTGATTTTGTTTGGCTATGTGATCGGGATTACTTTTGCCTGGGGATGAGTCTTGATAAAACAGGCCATAGCATAGTGTGGTTTTGTGTTTGACATTGGCTACCAAACTCGTGGCGATTGCCCCATTGCGCATTGAATATCACGGAGCCATTTACCACGTCATGAGCCGTGGCGATCGCCGCGAAAAAATCTTCCTCGACG
>CAYPCQ010000182.1:0-13978 GCA_964409245.1 uncultured Verrucomicrobiota bacterium | reverse complement strand
TGGCGGGAGCGGCGGGGCTCGAACCCGTAACCTCTGCCGTGACAGGGCAGCGCTCTAACCAATTGAGCTACGCCCCCGACCAAGGGAAGATAAGCTAAGGGAATTGCCTGGCAGCGTCAATTGGGATTTTTATTTTTTTTGAGGCCGGCGGCGCGCCATGGCTTAACCCTGCAGGTACCGGCCTTCGTCAGCGACCTGGCCTGCCAGGTGGCCCGGCGTTAAGGATTGCCGGTTGCCGGTTGAATTAAAAGACCCCGCCGGGGGCGTTGGGCAGGTCGTAGGCTTTGGCGCCGTTGCGGATGGCGGCACGGTTGCGCTGCTCCACCTGCCGGCGTTCCGCATACTTTTCCTCGCGGCGCTGATCAGCCTCGCAAGGCACGAAGCCGGGGCGGTCCGCCTCCGGCCGCGCGGCCAGCATCGCCTGGCCTTCCTTGATGATCGCCAGGGCCTCCCGGTATTTGGGATCGGCGTGGTCCTTGAACACCCCGAGGCAGGGGCTCAGCTCCGGGCGGTCGAAGCTGAGCATGATGCCCGGGCTGGAGCTGAAGCCGTTGAAGGGGGAGCCCTCATCCCCCCAGTTGAACGGGGGGCCCACCAGCTGGCAAAGCCGCGCCAATTGCGGCCGGGTGAGCGGGCAGCGCCCGCTCACGCTCCCGGGATAGGCGCAATTATAAGTGGGATAATAGGGGGCATTGAGATCCACCCAGGTGATGATGCGGTCCAGCTCCTCGCGGCTGAGCCGGACGTTGTGATGGCCCGCCCGCAGCAGCTTCACCAGCTGGCTGGGATGGGAACCCCAGGAATAAGCCGGCTGCACCTCCGCCGGCCCGGCGCCCACGCATTCGACGTAACGCTTGCGCCACAGCTCGATGTAGGCCGCGCTGAACGTGAGATCCCGGTCCGGCGCCAGCACCAGCTTGGCCGCCCCAGGCTTGCCGAAATCATGGCACTCCAGGCAATGCCGGTTCAGGACCGGCTGCACCTCCGCGGTGAAGCCGAAGGAGCGCGGCTCCCCGAGCCAGCCCGCCAGCCGGCTGGGCGGCCGCTTCATCGCCAGCCCGGGCATGGCGATCCCGGCGGAGGGGGCGGAAAGGCGGTGCTCGTGGCAGCCGACACACCCGGTCCGCTCCCCGGGCTGCACGAAAGCGCCGCTGCGCATCGAGTGGATCATCATCCCGTTTTCATCCAGCAGCTGGAAATAGACAAACTTCTCCGCCGGCACGGCGAAGTAGGCCGAGCCATCCGCCTCCACCGGCACCACTCCCAGGATGCGCTTGTTTTCCAGCCCGTGCCAGTTCATGCCGGGGGCGGTGTAGCCCTGGCCGAACCATTTGCCGGGCGACCAGGTGCGCTTCTCCGGCGCCTCCACCACGCGCAGGCTTTTCACGGCGCCCCGCCGCACGCCTTGCAGGTGCGTGCCCTGGTAAACATCCTGCACAAAAAAATATCCCTCCTGCCCGGCGAAATCCCGGCGCGGCGCCACGAGCGGCGGCCGCGCATGCGGCTTCAGGGGCATGGCATCGTAGCAGCCCGGCCCCTCCACGTGGAGCAGTGTTTCGTTGCCGAAGGTATCGACGAGGAAGATCCCCATCTCCCAGCCGCGCCCGGTCATCCGCGAGCAGAGGAAGTATTTGTCGCTCAGCGGATAGGGGTCGGCGTATTTGAGCTGGGTGCCCAGGGAGTTGTCGCAATCGAAATTGCCGCCGGTGCGGATGTGGCTGGCCGCCTGCGGGGGCCAGGTGTAAACCACGCCGCGGCGGCCATCGGTGCCGAGGCGGCGGTCGATGATCGCCATCGAGCCCCAGAGATGATCGTGGTGCGGGCCGAAAATGCAGACCACCTTTTCGGTGCCGGGCACCTGGCGGGGCGTGTAGGCCGCCCCGGGGACGGCGGTGTTGTTGCCCCAGAAAATCGTGTGGTTGGCGCCGTCCGGGGTGGTGGTCCACAGGCCGTGGGCGTCCCCGAAATTCCGGTCCACGTATTCCCAGCGGGCATACAGGATGCGGCCGTCCTCCATCAGGGAGGCCTGGTTGTTGAAGAGGTTGTTGCGCTCGAGCTGGTGGATGTTCGCGCCGTCGGGCTGCATGCGGTAGAGGTTCGCCGCGATGTCCTGGCTGCACTGGTTGTATTTGGGCTCGCGGGTGGAGGAGAAGAGGATGGAGTCGTCCGGCAGGTAGATCGGGTCGAAGTCGCACACGCCGGCCGCGCCGGTCAGCTGGCGGAGGCCGGAGGCGTCGGCATTGATTTCCCACAGGTGCCAGTCCTCGCCCCCGTGCCGGCGCAGGGCGAAGATGATTTTCCGGCCGTCGAAATGCACATCCGGGTCGCGCACGATGCCCTGCGGGGAGTCGAGCAGGGTCCGGGTTTCGCCGCCCTTGCTGAAATCGATCACCTTCATGGCCCCGCCGCCCACGAAGTCGCGGGTGTTGGCTTCGCCGGTGTGGAACAGCGTATCGATGGCGTGGTAGCTGCTGCGGTATTGCGGGCGCACGATAAAGAGGATCGGCTGGCCGGTCACGAGCGGGTTGGCCAGGAGCGCCTCGCGCCGCAGGGCGGCGAACCCGCCCCGGGCTTCCAGCGAGGCGTTTTCACCCGCCTGCGCCTCGAACTCCTTCAGCCTGGCCAGGAATTCCCCGCCGCGCGGGTAGCGCCCGGCAAAAGTGGCCGCCAGGTCCGCCACCGCCGCCCGCAGGCTGGCGCAGATCTCCGCCGTCAGTTTCTCGTTCGCCGCGAACAGGATCGGCCGGCGCCGGGCCCAATGCTCCTCGGTGGCGGCGGCGTCCATCCGGCCGCGCGCCCGGAAATCGTCGAAGGTCACGTGCCCCCAGCCGGCGGGGCTGGCGTCCACGATCCGCAGGAAAACCTTTTCCCCGGCCAGTTCCGGGGCTTGCCATTCCACGCGGCGCAGGATCTCGGTGTCCCGTCCGCGCGCCTTCAGCACCTCGCGGCCGGACAGGGTGCAGAGCGCCAAATAGACGTTTTCCGCCTGGCCGCCCCCCAGCAGGAACGACATCTCCGGGCCCTCGAGGACAAACACCGGGGATTCCACCACGCCGGTCAGGGAATCGTTGGAGGGGCCGCGCTTGCGCTCCACGGTGGAGAGGTAATACCGGCCCTGCTTGTTGTAGCGGTTGCCCGGGATTTCCGCATAGTTGTTGTGGAATGTCTCGCGGCTGGAAACGGGGTTCTCAAACGCCCCTTCCACCACCCGCCAGGGCGCCAATTGCCCGCTCTCGAAATCAAAACGCACTTCACCAGCCGGCGCCGGGGCTTCCGCCGCGGACGCCACAGCGCCCAGCCCGGCCAGCAGCGCCACCCAGCCCGGCAGGATGGCGGCCAAGGGTTTCATGTATTTCATCGAAGTTCATTCTAAGCGGCGGGCGCAACATTGCAAAGCGCCAAAATTGGCCTTAATGGTATCCCCATGCTGTCCATTGAGTATTTGGCGGGTCTGCTGGAGGAACACCGGGAGGCTTTCCACGCCCAGGTGCGGGAATTTTCCATCGGCGGCCGGCCGTTTGCGTTCAACCAAGGCCCCGCGATCATGGGGGTGGTGAACCTCTCGGCCGATTCCTGGTACCGCGAGAGCGTGTGCCTTTCGGCGGACCAGGCCATCCGCCGCGGCCTGGTCCTGGCCGCCCAGGGAGCCGACCTGGTGGATGTGGGCGCGGAATCCACGCTGGCGCAGGCCGCCCTGGTGGATGCCCAACAGCAGCAATGCGCCTTGCTGCCCGTGATCAAGGCCTTGCACCAGGCGGGCATCCTGGTGTCCGTGGAAACTTATGAGCCGGCGGTGGCCCGGGCCGCCCTGGAGGCGGGGGCCAGGGTCATCAATTTCTCCGGCCGGCGGCATGGCGGGGAGATCTTCCGGCTGGCGGCCGATTTTGAGGCGGCGGTCATCCTCTGCTACGTGCAGGGGGAAAATGCCCGCGAGGTGGGGGATTTCGATTTTGGGGCGGATTGTATGGAGCTGATGCGGGAATATTTCGCCCGCCAGGTGGAAACCGCCGGGCGCGCCGGATTACAGAGGTTATTCCTGGATCCCGGCCTCGGTTTTTACTACCGGAATCTGCGGGACAGCGCGTTGCGCATCCGCCACCAGCTGCAGGTGTTCCTGAACAGCTTCCGGCTGCGGAGCCTGGGCTGCCCGGTGTGCCATGCCCTGCCCCACGCTTTCGAATTTTTTGGCGAGGAGGTCCGCTGCGCGGAGCCGTTTTTCGCGGTGATGGCCCACCTGGGCAAAACCGATCTGTTCCGCACCCACGAAGTGCCGCGCATCAAGGCCGTGCTGGATACCCTGGGCGTCCTGGGCTGAAGCTCCCCAGCCGTGCCCAGCCAATTGGCTCAGTCGTGCTGGCTGGATCTTTTTGGGCAAGATCTTCGTCATTCGCCGCTGAGACCGATCAGACCGGAGATCATGACGCACTTCGTGTGTTGAAGGCCACATCTGGATCATCGCCCTGCGGGAGATCCAGCCCGGGGAGGAATTGACTTTTAATGACGGCTACGACCTGGTGGACTATCAGGACAATTCCGAGCGGATGCGGCTCAATCCGGCAGATGATCAGGTATTGGCGAACTGTGCGGAAGCGCAGGGGTTCGTCCGCCAGGCCGCGGCGGCAGTGCCCCAAGCGTGGTGTTTGGGCGAGCTTATGGAATCCGTGGATCATTTCGGCCTGGATTCGGTCAGCCAGAATACGGTTATTCAGTCCATCATGCATTTTTGGTGCGGCCAATCTGCAATTAAGTCATCCGCCCAAGTAAGCGAAAATGTTTTCCAGGCGTGTGCTGCTGCGGTTCGGAAATCCTAAATGGCTGCGGGCTTTGGGCGGATCGGGCCTGGTTTGGAATTCGCCAGCGGCCGATCCGCCTCGTTACCTCGGCGGCTACCCGCTTCAGGTTTGCGCAGGCCACGGAGGTGTTCGCCCGGCACAGGCCAGCACCTGATTGTGGCTTGAGCATTCACCGGTTGCCCGGTGAACCAATCCACGGCGAAATCCATGGCCTTTTTCCCGGCCGCCGGGCGGTCCCAAAGCAGGGGGCGCAGGAGGGCATGGCCTTTAGGAAAAATATTGTTTGGAAAAACCGGCCGTGAAAGCGTCATGGTTATTGAAGGAATGAAATGCCAGGCATGGAGAAAATAGGGCAATGGTTTGAGAGCTACGCGGCCGGACTGACGCTTTATGGGCGGCAGTGGCTTGAAACGGGCGAAGCCGAAGATGTCGTGCAGGAGGCATTTGTCCGTTTGATGGGGCAAAGGAAGGAGCCGGACAACGTCAAGGCCTGGCTGTACCGCCTGGTCCGCAACGAGGCCATCGACCGATTGCGGCGGCGGCAGCGCCAGGAGAACCGGGCCGTGGAACTGGAGTTCCTCCAGTCCGAATGGTTTGAACGGCAGCCAGCCGATCCCGTGGATGCCGAGGCGGCCCAGAGGGCGCTGGCCGGGCTGGCAGAGGATTTGAGGGAGGTGGTCGTGCTGCGGATTTGGGGGCAGATGACGCTGAAGGAGATGGGAACGGTGCTGGGCCAGCCAGTATCCAGCGTGTTCCACAAGTATCAAACAGCCATGGAGGCTTTGCGCAGGAAAATGGAGGTAAAATGTCGGAAGAATTTGAATTAAGCCCGGCGAATCAAGAACTCGAAAAGGCTTTGGGCGGATTAAAACCAGCCACCACGCATCTGGACCGGGACCGTTTGATGTTTCGGGCCGGCCAGGTTTCCGCCAGGCAGCAACCGGTGTTCTGGCCGGCTTTATCGGGATTGCTGGCTGTCCTGCTGGCCATTTCCTGGAGCGTCCAGGTGCAGCCCCATGCCCGCGCGCCCGAGAAAAGCGGATCCCCTGAGGTGCAGCTCGGCGCACACAAAATCAACCCGGTGGAGCGGCCAGCGGCCAGCAACCATTGGGTCGCCAGCCATGATGAATCCGCCCCGGGCGATGATTTCAAGATGAACGGCTACTTGGAATTGCTCGATGGGGTCATGCGGCGCGGGCTGGACGGTTTGCCCCGGGAACGCTCCGGCAATCACTCTGGCGCTGTGGAGTCGTGGAGACCCTACACCCCGGCCACAGCCGATAATACCGATACCCAAATGTAAAAAGAATAAACTGGAAAGTGAAAAATATGAAACGATCTTATTTAAAATCAGCCCTCTGGCTGGCCTGCCTGGCGGGCCTGGCCGGCTCCATTCCGGAGCTGCTGGCGCAAACGGGCAAAGATAAGCCACGCACCGTGGAATTAACACTGGAGCCAGCGCCGGAACCAAACCCGGCGTTTGCCTACCGGCTGCATGTGACGGTGCCCAATCGGGAGCCGGGCAACGCCGCCCAGTCCTATTATCGGGCCATCACCCTGCTGCCCAATCAGCCCACGGATACCAACTGGGACCACTTCGTCGAGCTGCTGACCACCAACGTGGCCATCCTCAGATCAAAAAATCCTGAACCGCTCCCGAAAAGCGCCCTCCGGGAATTGCACACCGCGGCCCACCGGGAGTATTGCCATTGGGAATTTCCGATGAAAGAGGGCTTCAGCCTGCTGTTGCCCGAGCTGGCCCGATTCAAAAAACTGGGGCAGGCAGTGGCCTTGCAGGCGAGGTTCCAAATTGCGAACCGGCAGTGGGATGAGGCCCTGGAATCGCTGACCGCTGGCTTTGCCCTGGGGCACGACACCGGCCTGGGATCGCCACTGATCAACGGTTTGGTGGGGATAGCCATTGGGCAAATCATGCTCAATCAGGTCGAAGAGTTCGTGCAGCAGCCGGGGGCCCCCAATCTTTATTGGGCGCTGACCGCACTGCCCAGCCCGTTGGTGGATTTGCGGCTTTCCATGGAGTGGGAAAACCAGTGGCTTTTCCACCAATTCCCGGAATTGCGGGAGATTGAGAAGAAAGTGATGTCCGCCAAAGAAGCCAGCCGGCTGCTGCGCAAACTGCCGGCCCTTATGGATGGCAAGGATCTCAGTGAGGAGGCTGATGATGATTGGCGCGGGAATGCCGCCGCCACGGCCTTCGTAGGCGTTTTCTATCCGCTGGCCAAGAAAACGCTGCTCCAGCAGGGATTTGCCGAGAAAACCCTGGATGCATTTCCCGCCGCCCAAGTGACCTTGATCCATGGGCTGCGCGTGTTCCAGCATTACAGCCAGAACTCCCTGAAATGGGCCTATGTTCCCTATCGCCAAGCCGCCGGCGCCAACCGCTCCGCCGAGCTGGAAAAACTGGCGGCCACGAATGATTTAAATGAGAAACTCATGGGCGCCCCGGTGATGATGCTGCTCCCCGCCCTCAGCCGCGCCCATATGCGCAGCGCCCTGCTGGAGCGGAATTTTGCCATGCTGCGCTGTGTCGAAGCCATCCGCATGCATGCCTCACAAAACCAGGGAAAACTCCCCGGCTCGCTGCCGGACATCCAGGCCGTGCCCGTGCCCGAGAACCCGATCACCGGCAGCCCATTCCTGTATAAGGTAGAGGGAGGCAAAGCCATCCTGGAGGCCGGGAGCCCGCCCGGGGAGGCGGCCCGCACCGGTTTGAAATATGTCCTCACCATCAATGCCACCACCACCAAGTAAGGAAAATATATGAACCATCGAACGATCGCAAAATATATGCTCGGCGGATGGCTCGCCTGGTGCGCCACCCGCAGCGTGGCGCCAGCCGCGGGCGCGGGGAATGAGGCAGTCATGGCCCTGCTGGACCATCAGGCCTACGCCGTTCTGGTTGTGGATACCGACCACGTAAACATCCAAGCCACCCTGGACAAGGCCTTGGCATGGATGAGCCTGGCCAACCCCGATCTTTCTGCCACCGCAGGCATAACCAACGAGGTGGCCGCCACCCGGGCGGTCATGGAAAAATGGCGCGAGGACTTCCGCCAGGCAGGCGGGCGCAAGGTATATGCCCTGGCCAATGCCCAGGATGGCCTGCAATTTGTGCTGGCCATACCCTTGAAGAAAGAGGGGAACCCAAAGGCGCTCGAAGCGCTCCTGGAGCCGCTGCTGAAAAACAGTCCTTTCGCCACCTTTGATAAGCAGGTGAAAGGAGAATGCCTGCTCCTGGGGAAAACCGAAGTGCTGGCACGCCTGATATCGGCCAAACCGGCGGCCAGAACCGATCTCGCCCAAGCGCTGGAGGCCATGGCGGATTGCGGCCTGGGACTCGCGGTGGCGCCGGTGCCAGACCAAAAACGGGTCATCCAGGAAATGCTGCCACAAATCCAGATGGGAGCCGCCCAAATCCCCACCGCCGCATTGTTCAAAGCGTTGAACAGCGCTGCCCTGGAAATCGGTTTTCCGCCCGAAACCGGCCTCAAGCTGACCGCTCTTACTGCCAGTGAAGCCGACGCCAGGGAGCTGCAGGAGACGGTTGGGAAGTTGCTGAAATCAGTGTCCAGCCTGGTTGACGACCCGTCCGCTAAAAGCGTCATCGAGGCCCTCCTTTCCAACACCACCATCCGGGTGGATCAAAACCGGCTCACTTACACCCTCGAAAAGACAACCCTGGACCAGCTGGTGGTTGCGCAGCTGCTGCCCGCGCTGGCCGCGGCCAAGGGCAAAGCCCAGGCGATCCATAAAATGAACAACGCCAAACAGATCCTGCTGGGTTGCGTCATGTTTGAGAATGATAATAAAAAGTGGCCGGACAACCTCAAGCTGCTGACGGCAAAAGGATCGTATCTCGGCAGCCCGGACGTGTTGAAAACGCCGGATCATCCAGAGCGGGAGGCTGGCTTTGAATACCTGATGCCAGGGAAGAACCACGCCAAATACCCGGCCGCACAACATATTGTCATCCATGAAATATTCGGCGCCTGGCCGGATGCTGGCTTGTGCATCGGCTTTATGGATGGCCATGCGGAAATCATGAGGGATAAGAGCCGTTTTGATAAATTGCTGTCGGAAACCAAGGAGCGCAACCGCAGCGAATAAATCGTGGATATTGAGCCGGGGGAGGCCCCGGCTTTCAGCCGTGTTCAGGCGAGTGGGGAGGGAAGTGAACGGATCCCCTTGCCTGAACACGGTTTCGTTGCGGGCGGGGGCTTGGGGATGGCCAGGAAGCATCCTGGTGGGTGTGGCATCCCAAAGGGCGCCGGATTGGGCGGGGCGGGAGCATTCTTCCCCGGGTGCCGGTGCCGGTGCGGCAAATCGGCCAATTCGCTTGATTTTGTCCCCGGAGAGTGGCTCGCCAGTGCGATCAAAAAGCCATGGCTGGCCAGGGTGGGGCAAGCCTGTAGAACATCGCCCTGAATCCCGACGGAACCATGCGCACTTTTGGGAACCATCAACAGTCCGTTTTTTAGAGTGGCTGGTGGCTGTGGAGCAGGGAATGCCGGCAAAAAGGGGGATGAACCACGGAAAAGGGAAAACTTGGACCGTGGAGGAAGCAATTTGAGGCACGCAAGTGCTTTTGGCCGGCTGGTGGCCAGACGCCAGCAAAAGGCAATAAATCCAAAGCGGCGCAGCCGCGCCGCACTCCAAAAGCTCGCGCACCCTCCGTGGGCCGCATCCCATCCGGCGCATTGAGGTTTCTGCAGGCCGGGGTTCCCTGACCCGGCGGATCCCGGCTTTGCGGTGGGGAACGGAGGATTGGTTTGTCAGTTGCATAGAGGATAAAACAACGCCGGCTGGGGGCAGCCGGCCTACAAGATCCGGAGCGGACGCCGCCTGGCCACTGCAGGCCGGGTCCTCTGACCCGGCGAACCCGGGCTTTGTTGAACATGGCTCAAATCGGTGGCGGAGGCTAATCTTCAGTGGACTGGGTGGCCTGCATTCCCAACTGGCGGCGGGTTTTGGGCAAATTGGGCCGGGTTTGGAAATTGCCTGCGGCGGATCCGCCTCGTTACCTCGGCGGCTACCCGCGTTTGGTTTGGTTATGCCACGGGATGGCTCGCCTGCCCAAGGCGTATTCCCTCTTCCCGCCAGCGGGGCGAGGGGCACCGCTGCCATCGGGCAGGCCAGGCGGATCTTGCTGGGCCTGAGCCACTTGTGCCGCACGCCATAACATCCCAAAAAATCCCAAAAACTGCGCAAGATCCAGCCCCCCAGGATGTATAGGTGGTATAGGTTGCAAGAGGCAGTTTACGGATTATGATCGGAGAAACCTTGTGAAAGGGAACCGGGTGGCAAAGCAGGCCATCGCCGCGGCACTGCGCGGGGCGGGACTGGCCGCCGGCACGGCGGCCGAAGGGTGGAATATGAGCGAAATGGAAGGCGCCCCAAGCAGCCACAGCCCGGGGCAAATGAACCGCGACCTATATGATCTGGGCAGCCGGCGCGATCCGCCAGCGCTGGCTCCCAGCCAACTGAAGGGAATCGAGCTTATGAGTGGGAAACTGAACGGTCTTATCCGGGGCGCGGGAGGCCTGCTGGCCTCCGCCGCCATGGCCTTTGCCGCCACCAACCACCCGCCGGTGATTGTCCCCGATGCCGATGGCGGCAGCTCCCAGGCTTATCGCCTGGTGTGGCCCACCGCGCCGGGGGTGCGCTACCAGCCGCAGCAATCGCCCGACCTGCGGGGCTGGGCCACGCTGGGCGGGTATCCGAAAGCCGCGCCGGGGGTGGCGGACCAGTATCTGTTCAACGCCCAGAGCAACCAGCAGTTTTTCCGGGTGCTGCAGCTGGATGAGCAGCCCCCGGCGGTGGCGGCCCGGGATCCGGAGGAAGGCCGGTTCGCGGTGCCGCGCCGGGCCCGGGTGGCCATCCGCCTGGAGGACCAATCCGCCATCGATCCCGCGTCGGTGCGGCTGGCGGTGGGCGGGCTGGGCGAGTTCACCACCAACAGCCCCTGGCTGGCCTTCACCAACAACACGGTGGTGTTCGACGCGGCGGGCGCCGCGCTGGGGGCTTACGGCGAGCGGGTCACGCTGTCGCTGGCGGCGGCGGATATCCTGGGCAACCGCGGCACGAACACCTGGAGCTTCGACCTGGAGACCCAGCCCCTGGTGGTGTCGAACCTGTTCGTGTTCGGCTCGGCGCAGGCGCAGAAGGCCGGGCAGCGGATCGGGGACATCCCCGCGGCGGTGCTGGCCGGCCGCCCGGGCGGGGCGGTGAAGATGGATTCCGGAGCGCATCCGTGGCGGCTGGCCAGCGTGGCGCCCGGCCGGCTGGTGGTGGCCTACACCGGCAATTCGGCGCCGGCGATCCCGGCGGGCGCCTACCTGAGCAACCTCACCCCGGCCAGCACCAATGAGATATTCTACCGCCGGGTGGTTTCGCTGAGCGACGATGCGGCCAGCCAGCGCCTGACCCTGCTCACGGAGGAGGCCACCCTGGAAAGCCTGGTGCAGCAGGGGGCGCTCTCGGTGTCGCCGGACTCGGCGGTGCTGAACGTGGGGCCGGACGGCTCCATCACCAAGGCGTTTTACCTCGGCGCCACAGTGGCCTTTCCACGCCAGGGGTTCTCGCTGGATGGAGCGGAAGCCAGCCTCAAGGGTGCGGATGACCTGGAGATCGCCAAGCTGGCGGCCGAAGAGCTGCATTGGTGGTTCACGCCCAAGCTGAGCGCGGCCATGGAACTTGCCTTGGGGAAGCTCAGCCGGTTTGAAGCGGTGGCCTCCGGGAACCTGGATTCGGCGATGGTGTTCAGCCTCGATGTGCGGCTGCTGGGGGTGAGCCGGGAATGGCTGTTATTCGAGAGCTTGCTGAAGGCGCTTAACCGGGAAACCTGGATCTACATCGGCAATATCGGACCGGTTCCGGTGTTCGCCAAGCTTTCCTTCGGGATTCAGCTCAAGGCCAGAGCGGAAGCCAAAGCGCTCCTGCATTTCACGGGCGGGCTCCGCCAGCGCGGCGACCTCGCGGCTGGTTTTAGTTTCGGGGGCTCACAAGTGGATTTTATCCACACCGCCCGGTTTGCGCCCACGGACTGGGCGCCTTTCAAGGCGGACATCCAGGGGGAGCTGAGTTTCGAGCTGTCCCTGGAGCCGGCGCTGGAGTTCCTGGTCTACGGGCTGGCGGGAGTGACGGTGGGGATCACGCCCAGCGGCAAAGCGGTGATAACGGCCTCGATCTCCCCGGATGAGCCGCTCAAAGGCGTCTTCGAGGCAGGGGTGTCGCTGGATCTGGGCCTCCACGGCCCGGCGCTGGACTTCCTGAAGTATCTGACCCCCAAGCCGCAGCTGGAGCTGAGCCTCCCGTTGTGGCAGGAGGAATGGCCGTGGTTTCCCAGGGATGCCATAGCCATCCAGACCCAGCCGCGGAGCCTGGTGGTGCGGGAGGGGGAGCCGGCCTATTTCACCTGTGCGGCCTCGGCGGTGGGGACGCTGGCATACCAATGGTTCCAGGATGGGGTGCCGCTGCCGGGGCAGACGGCCCGGACCCTCTTGCTGCCCTATGCCAGCCCCTTCCAGGCCGGGGAATATCAGGCCGGTTTGAAGGCGGGCAAGGAGCGCACCAATTCGGCGGCGGCCACGCTCAAGGTGCTGTCGCCCCCGGCGGCCCTGGCGGCCACCGCGGTGGCCACGAACGGCTTCACGGCCCATTGGGGGCCGGTGCGGGGGGCGGAAGGGTATCGGCTGGATGTGTCGTCCGACGCCCGGTTCGGCAGCTATGTCGTGCGGGATGCGGCGGCCGGGAGCGGGACGAGCTGGGCGGTGGGCAATTTGGAGGCCAGCACCACCTACTATTACCGGGTCAGGGCTTATGCGGGAGGCATTGCCAGCTCCAGCTCCAGCCCGGTGAGCGCCACCACCAGCAAGGCAACGGATCCGCCCACCACAGTCCCGGGGATGGTCTGGATCCCGCCGGGCACGTTCACGATGGGGAGCCCCGCGAGCGAAAAGGATCGTTGGGCTGATGAAGGGCCGCAGACGGTGGTGACGATCACCAAGGGATTTTGGATGGCGAAATATGAGACGACGCAGGGGGAGTATCAAGCGGTGATGGGGAGCAATCCGAGTTATTTCACGACCCAAGACTGGAATGGCAACCCGATCAGTCCGGACCTGAACCGTCCGGTGGAGCAGGTGAGTTGGTATGATGCCACGAATTATTGCGGGAAGTTGACGGCGCGGGAGCGGGCGGCGGGGCGGCTGCCGGCCGGGTATGTGTATCGGTTGCCGACGGAGGCGGAGTGGGAGTATGCGTGCCGGGCGGGTACGACGACTGCCACGGCGTTCGGGAACAGCCTCAGTTCGACCCAGGCTAATTTTGATGGGGACTATCCTTATAATGGGGCGGCCAAAGGGCCGTTTTTAGGCAGAACCACCCAGGTTGGATCTTATGCGCCGAACGCCTGGGGATTGTATGACATGCACGGGAACGTGTGGGAGTGGTGCCAGGACTGGTGTACGGACTCCTTGCCTGGCGGGAGTGTGGTTGACCCACGGGGTCCGAATCTGCCGCTTACGGATGCGCTCCGCGTGCTCCGCGGGGGCTGCTGGCTCAACAACGGCAGGCCCTGCCGCACGGCGGACCGGGGCAGGCTCAACCCGGACAACCGGCTCAACCTCCTGGGGTTCCGCCCTGCCCTGGCCTCAGGTCAGTGAGCACAGAGAGGAACCGGGGGGAGCGCAGCTGGCCGGAGCAGGCTGGCGGGCGAGGGACGAGCCAGACGGGCCTGCGGAGAGCCAGCGGAGCGGGTATTGGCCGCTGGCCCCGATGAAGAAAAAAAGAGCCCGCGCAGCGGCCGCGATTTTTTTTGGCGGGCGGCAGGGGGCCTGGCAGGGGGCCGAGCGGAGGCCAGACCAATCCCAAGGGGATGGCGCAACCAAGCCCTGGGTTGCGAGGAGCCAGAGGGCGCAACCCCCGTTGGGGTTGGCTGGGTATTGGGCGTTTACCCGGGGCAGGCGTTGCGCGCCAACCCCGGGCTTGGCTGCGAAATCCCTTTGGGATTTGAAGAAGGAACGGAATGGGCACCAAAAAGAAAATGAGATTTCGGAGGGGTTATCCCGCCCTTTCAGGGCTGGGCAGATAATATTCCTGTTGACAACAACCCAGGGCGATGCCCCATAAGCGCTAACTTGTTTTAGTCTGCCTCGAAACGACAT
>CAYPCQ010000181.1:0-13989 GCA_964409245.1 uncultured Verrucomicrobiota bacterium | reverse complement strand
ACGTGGTCTTGCCATGCCGATACTTTACCACTGTTAGTCTCATCTTGAAAGCGAAATAGAATTATTCCTGGATTCTCGATCAATTCCAGCAAGGCATCCGCAACGGCGAGCCGAGGCCGGCCATAAACCTTCGAGAGCACAAAAACGACTTCCGCAACAATCGCCGGAACCAACCACAATTCGGCGGCGCCAGTGGCAGAGGTTTCCAGCAATTCAGTGGCGGCCCGGCCCATCGCGGGCGGGTCTTGGGTGAAAAACCGAACCACGACGTTGGCATCCAGGATGTAACACTTCACACTTTGCGATATTTGCGTTTGAAATGTCGAACCCCAGCTTTTTCGGTGGCTTGCTTTTCAGTGGCGGGATCGGGCAGGGGGACGTTGCTTTTCAAGCAGCCGGCCAGTTCCGAGATTACTCGCACGCGCCGGGCAACCAAGGCATTATTTTCGACTGTCCAAGTCAACCGCATTCCGGGACTTACTGGAAATTCCCGGTCCAATTCTTTTGGAATGGTCACCTGGCGTTTGGATGTGACTGTGGTCGTCAGTATTGCCATATCAGCTTAGTAATACCATGGGTTGCGGCAGCCACACCAGATTTCTGACGCTTGCTTTCGGCTTCAAGCGGCATCAAACCGCTGGAAGCCAGGGGCTCAATTCTTATCCAGAAACCGCTGGTTGACCCGCCGATACCAGTCCACGTTGCTCCAATTTTGCCAGTAGGGATGGGCGTAATTCCAGGTGGTGACACCCCAGAAGCCATGCTGCTGGGCCAGGGCCAGGCATTGCTCGCACCATTCATACAGCCAATCCCAATCCAGGTCGGGCTGGTCCATGTGCCACCAGGGGCCCCAGGCTTCGGTGGTGACCAGCGGGGCGGCGAGCTGTTCGGACCATTCATGGGCGAATTTCATCCGGTTCTCCATGGACTTGAGCAGCATGGGCCGGGAGGACTGCATGGTTGCGCGGATCCGCTGCATATAGCCGGCCAGATCCTTCTGCCCGCGGGTCTTGGGCAGTTCTCCGAAGCCGGTGCGGACATCGAACCGCGGCTCGTGGATCCACACATGCAGTTCCAGCACATCGAACGGGATCTCCATGGAGCGTATCTCCGGCCAGAACGAAGTGAGCGAGAAGGTGAACCGCAGTTCCGGATACCGTTTTTGGAAATGGGCCAGCGTTTTGGTGAAGTATTCACGCACATAGGCCATCTGGGCCGGATTCCAGGCAAATTTGGGCCGGCTGCCCGCGTCCTGGCCCGCTTTTTCCATGGCGGCCTGGGCGTCCCCGGCCGGTTTGGCGGGTGCCTGGCCCAGTTGGTCGAGCTCCGCCGCAAACGGGCTGAAAAAGGGGAACTCCTGGTCGAAATCCACAAACAACACCTGGCTGGCCAGCCCTTTCGCTTTCAGGAAATCCAGCGTATCCGACCAGCATCCCCAAAAAGCCTGCCGGTTCCATTCCTTGACGAGCTCCCGCCCATCACCCCAGGTGGAGAGGATCACCCATACTCCTTGCTCCTGGCAGAGGCGCAGGAATTGCTCCAGTTCCCGGGGCACGTCGTGTTCGGCATCCTGGTTGCTGAAGCCCCAGGCGGGCAGGGGATCGGCCTTCACCAGCCATTGGCCGGGCTGTTTCAAATAGCGGGACACCAGGATGGGGAAAGCCTCGATGCGGACCGTGTTGAATCCGCGTTCCTTCAGCCCGGCGATCGCCTTGGCCCAATCCGCGAACGGCCCGCCCGGATAGTGTCCCTTCAGCCACGAGAAATCCCACATGGCGATGGTCAGCCGCTCCGGGACGAGGTCCTGGCGCAGGTCGTAAGGCGCGGAGGGTTTGGGCATGGGCACGAGGGCGTTGATCTGCGCGGCCAGCGCGCCGGTTTTTTGCCGGACCTCCGCCAGCGGCAACCCTTTGGCCATGCCCGGCCGCTGGTGGCCCACGGTGGCCAGCCAATAATCCTTCTCCAGGCGCTGGCGATCCTGGACCAACTTGAACAATTCCTTGCCGAAGGGCTGCCGGCCCAGCAAGGCCTGGCCATCCGCCAAATCCCGCACCTCGGCTGCCAGGCCCAGGCCCGAAAGGATCTCCCGCGCCATCAGCCAGTGGCCGGTTTCATCCGGATGCACCCCATCCCCGGCGAAGGTGGATTGGGGATTGCCCTCGCGCATCCGGGTGAGGTGGCGGTTCATGGGGCCGTGGATGTCGATCACCAGCCATCCGCGGCTGCGCTGTTCCAGGAGCCAATCGGCGTAGCGGTCCAGCACTTGGTTGTAGCCCTCGAACGGCTGCTGGTATTCCTCCCGGCCGGCCGGCAGCGTCCGCTGGCGGATCGGCAGCGGATCGAAGACCGGTGGGGTGACATGGATGATGGCCGCCCCGCTGGCCTGCACCTTCTCCCGCAGCCGCAGGATGCCCGCCTGGTATTTCTGGAACCGCTCCTCGCTGAAGGGATGGTAAATCCCGTCGTTCATCCCGTAACAGGCGAGCACCAGGTCCGGCTTGATTTTCTCCAGCGCGCGGCCGAGGCGCTCGTGCAGATCCGGCCGCGGAAAGCTGCCGCCCGCGTGGCCTGGTTCGGACAGGCCCGAGACGGTTTCGCTCGGCAGGCCCAGGTTGATGATTTCATTGCGGAGGCCGGGGCGCATGATCCGCAGGCCGGTCTCCACCATCACCACATATTGCCCGGCGTGGGTGATGCTATCGCCAAGGACCAGGACACGCCGGGCGCGGGCCACCAACTCCCAGGAGCGTGAATCCATTTCCGAGGCGCCGCCCAATGTGCAGCAGGCCAGGAAGGAAAAAAGAACCGGCCAGCGTGCCGGGAATGCTGAGTGTGCTGATTTCATAATTCAATTAATTGGCGGCATGGTAAACGATCCCGGCCCCGCGCAAAATCAAATTCGGGTGAGGGCGCGCGGCGGGCTGGCCTTGGGGTGGGCACGCATCACTCCCCAGAGATCATAAAAACCTATTGGCTGGCGGCGTGCTGGCGCTGTTGCCACGCATGGAGAACCTCCTCGATGGTGGCGTCCACCTGGGGGTTGAGATTCTGGTGCTCAGGATGCCGCCGCAACCAGTCCACGGATTCGCGCACCCCCTCGGCAAAGGTTTTCCGGGCGCGGAATCCGGGCACGAACCGCTTGATCTTCGCGTTGTCGAAAACGCCCGGGTGGGCTTTGTCACCCTGGAGGGTGCCGATCATCCGGGGCGCCACCTGGCAGATGAAATCGGTGGGGACCGGCACGATCTGAGGCTGGCCGGCGCCCAGCGCCACGGAAATCTCCGCCACGATGCGGTTCCAGGACAGCACCTCGTCGCTGGTGATATGGAACGCTTCGCCGATGGCCTGGGGATGGCCTGTCAACCCACCCAGAGCGGCGGCGAAATCCGAGGCGGCTGTGAGGGTCCAGGGAGTGTCGCCGGCGCCGGGCACATAGACGGACCCGCCCCGCTCCAGGCGGGCCGCGAAAGAGCAGCTGGCGCTCGAGACCGGGTTGGGGATCCAGCGCTTGGAATAGGTATGGGAGGGCCTGACGATGGTGACGGGAAAACCGTTTTCGGCGTGGCGCGCGCGCAGCCAATCCTCGCACTGCTGTTTTTTTTGCGCGTAATCCCAATAAGCGTTGCCCAAGGGGGAATCCTCGGTGTAGGGCAGCCGGGCCGGGGGGCGGGCGTAAACCGTGGTGGAGCTGATGAAAATGAACTGCCGCACCGAATCACGGAAAAGCTCATAATCCAGCTGCACCTCCGCCAGTTCGAAGGCCACAAAATCGATGGCCACGTCGCAGGCGGCTCCGCGCAAGGCGGCCCGCAGCGCGGCGGGATCCTTGCGGTCCGCCACCACGGACCGGTAGGCGGGGGGGATCTCGCTCCGCCCCCGGCTCACCACCACAATTTCGTGCCCGCGTTCATGCAGCCAGGCGGCGCATTCCGCCGAGATATTCCCGGTGCCTCCGATGAACAAGATTCTCATAATCCAGCCAGTTTTCCGCTGCCCGCAGCCCCGCGCAACCAGGAAATGCATCACTCGCCCGCGCGCCCGCCCCTCATCGGGGTGGCCGGCTGCCCAAATCCTCCGCTGGCTCGGGGTGCACCGTCACATCCGCACCGGGGATGGCCTGCTGGATGTGCTGCTCCACCTGGTCGGTCAATTGATGGGCTTGTTTCAGCGTGAGGCTGCCGTCCAGGCTCACATGGATATCGATGAACAAATGGGGGCCGGAGGTGCGCACCCGTACCGCGTGGCAGTCCTGCACCTGGGCCACCGCTTCCACCAGACCTTTCACTTTTTCGGCGATCCCGGGCGGCGCAGTGTCCAGCAGGCCTTCTATGGTGCGGATGCCCAGCCGGATGCTCACGTAGATGACGATGATGGCCACGCCCAAGGCGGCCACGGCGTCCGCCTTGACCAGGAAGCCCAAGGCGGGGAACCAGCTGGCTATTTTCACACCCGCCAGGCCGAACAACACCACCGCCGAGCTCCAGACATCGGTGCTGAAATGCAGGGCGTCAGCCTCCAAAGCCTGGCTCTTATGCTTGTCCGCCGCGCGGTATAGCATCCGGGAACGCGACACATCCACCACGATGGAAATCACCATGACGGCGAACGCCCAAAAGGAAGCGGTGACTTCAACCTCCTTGACCACCAGGCGGTCGTAGGCCTCGTGGATGATCCAGACGCAGGTCACCAGCAAGAGCACGGTTTCAAAGAAGGCCGAGAGGTTCTCCACCTTGCCGTGCCCATACAAATGGTCGCGGTCGGCGGCCTTGCCGGATACCCGCACCGCGAGATAGGTGACCATGGCCGCGATCAGATCGAGGCCGGAATGGGCGGCCTCAGCCAATATGCCAAGGCTGCCGCTGGCCAGGCCCACCACCAATTTAATTCCCGTCAGAAAAACGGCGGCCAGCACCGAACTCAGGGCGGCCCCGCGTTTTTCCTGATCCGCAGTTTTCATAAGCGCCATAGGTTGCCCGGGAGCGCCCTCCATTCATGGATGGAAAACATCCCAGGCGGCCTTCCGCCTGGCGCTCCGCGCGGGACTATGATTTGCGCAACCACCGCTTTTTACAACAGCAGAATCCAGGCGCTCAGCCCGGATCCGATGACGACCAGCGCCCAATACAGGACATTAGCTATTTTTTTTCCGATTCTCATAAGGTTTGCTCCCTTCCCGAGCCGGCATTTCGTGGTGGTTGGCGGGCTTGAGTGGCTGATGGTTCAGTCGAATATTTCACCCAGCCACGACCTCCTTTTATGCGGATTGCCATGGTGGCCGTGGTGATCGTGATGGTCGCGGTGGGCGGGTGGGCGGTCCGCATAACCGCCATACGGATCAGGTCCAGGCGCCGCTGCCTGGGAAGCTAAAGGCGCCTGGGCTTGCAGCTGGCCCATGGAACGTTCGATGATTTTGTCCAGTTCGCCGCGGTCCAGCCAGACTCCGCGGCATTTGGGGCAGTAATCGATTTCAACACCTTGCCGGTCGGCCATGACCAGGTCTGTTTCCACACAAATCGGACATTTCATAATCGTTTATTCAGTTGAGGACTATCGGAGTTTATCACGTTATTCAACAAGGTCCACCCTCCTGGATGGGCAATAAAGGTTATTGGTTGCGCGGTAATGGCTTTCACCAGCTATATGGTTAATCAATGGGACTTTTTCTTTCTGGTTTTCGTGCGGGCCGGATCCTGAAACGAATCCTCTTGCCAACACACGCCTTGAGCCAGGCCGGATCTAGCAGACCGGCCCCGGTGAGAGCGAAAAATGGGACGTCAAGAAAGTGCGGATGGCGCCCGGGGCTGGCTGGCCAGCCGGAGGGAGAATAGCCAATCCCCCAGCAACTCTGCGGGGACCGTAGCCGTTATAGGAAATGCCCGGGAAAGGGGTGGCTCTGTGTCAGCCGAAGGCAGCCGCACCAAACGGTGGTTGCGCAACTGGATTTTTTTTGGACTCGCCGGTTTGCTGGGAATCCCGAGGTCATGATTGACGCAACCGCAATGGTTCGCGGATGCAGCAGCATTGCCGGCCGCGCAGGTTGTTTCACAGCAAGTGTGGAATTCTGCCAAAACAAGGGGACTCCCCCGGAAATGACCAACCCCCAGCAGCCCTGCGGCCGCCATCAGCATCACCGTCCAAATCCGCGTCCACCCCATGAGAGTTGGATGCTGCAACGCCGGTCTGTATTCAATCAGAATTTGATCCTGGCAGCTGAAATCCGGCAGCCCGGAGGTGGTCATGGAGACGATTTGAGCCCAGTCCAGGCAATTGGCTTCTGCGTGCTGGCCGGATCTATTTGCCCATGACATTCGTGGTTCGCCACTTCCCTCCCCAGTTCAGGTAAACGGCGGAGGCCCAGAGGTCTTTCAAGGCCATTCGTTGCGTGCTGGTCAGTCTTCTGACTTAATGTGTTGAATAATCCTTTGGCTAAAACATCATTTGCTATGTGTGATTCCAGCTTGTTAATCTCGATATTAATTAATTCCAATCGTCTTTTTAAGTCTATTTTCTCTTGCTTGTATTTTTTGAGAGACTCCAATATGTGTATTGCCGACTTGAAATAACTAAATGCCATCTCATCCTGGCTGATGTCTGGTTTTACAGCAAAATGCGATTTGCTGCCAGTTTTTTGACTTGAAACCATTTTTGTAATATTCAACTCAGAGATGGGTGTGGTATTTATCTTGAAATTCATATTTCAAATAAAGCGATAAAATATCATCGGACAGCGGCGATATGTCTTTGGCTGCATCGCTGGGATGCGGATCTAATTAAAATATTTAGTGACGATATTTCATTTCTTAATCAACTCCCCTTCAAGTTCGTATTTGCCCTGTTCCTTAAAAATAAAAAAACCATTAATCTTACCGAACTTTGCGCATATCGAACCTTCTCCGGACAATTCCTCCACACCTCCGGTGCCGTGACAAATAACAACTGCATTGTTTGATAAATACTTGTTCCATTTAAGTGATAAAATAAATATATCTGTTTTTAAATAGCCGATGCCATCTTCAAAAATGTTTAAGACTCCATCATGGCTGGACTCGTGCATTTCAGTGTTTATCTTGCGTACGCATACTTTCCATTTTCCAACAATATCTTCTTCTGTAATTGCTAACATTTTTAATCTCCTAGTCTGATACTGCTATTTTGTCGGTCGAAGCATGGGTGTTGGGCGAGGCAAGATACGATTCACGAAACTGTTCAAAGAGCATGGAAAAAGTCAGCCTCATGATGCAAATATCTATCCAGAGCGTTTTGTTTTGAGCGTAGCGGATGTCCAATGCCATCATTTCCGAAAAGGTGGTTTTGTTTTTGCTGCCAACCTGCCAGAGTCCCGTCAAACCAGGCAGGGTATCAAACCGGGGATGGCAGGCTGCAGGATAACGTGCAAATTCATAGGGTGTGCATGGCCGGGGTCCTACCAGGCTCATATCGCCTAGCAGCACGTTGATGATTTGCGGAAGCTCCTCCAAACCCATAGCTCTGATGACCGAAGCGAAGGGGATCAACCGGGAATCCCCTTTGGCATCAATTTTAGTCATGGGAGCTTTGGATTGGATCAAGTATTCACAGTGTTTCTGGTGCACTTGGGCATCCGCTCCAGCTTTCATGGTCCTGAACTTATAGCACAAAAACGGCTTTCGGCGAAAACCGATCCGTTCCTGCTTGAAAAAGATAGGGCCGGGAGAAGCCAATTTGATGATTACCGCCATCACCACCATCAATGGCAGCAGTCCTGGCAGCAATAGAAGAATGCAGAACAAATCCAAAGCCCGTTTCCAAGCCGGAACTTTCACCCCGGCCGGTTCCGCGGCCATTGTGGTTATTGGCGCATGCGGGAACCCGGCAGTAGCGATGGCGCTTAAATTGGTTCTTTCCAGGGACATTGCTTCAATTGTTCTTGAAAGTTACGCTCGCGATTGGGTCTGTTGGGACGGTAATTAGCAACTATTGTGCCAATATTGAATTATACTCAACGCCCCAGCCTAAAACCTTGCAAATCAATGGTGCGCACATCTATGATATAAGGCCGAATGGCCTTATGTGGTAGGTGAAACAGGGGAAGACTATAAAAAATATAGTGGGAGTCCAAAACCCCTGAATAAATTACCGGATGCCGGAACAGCCAAGATCCTTTAAGATGGCGGAAACACCGTAAGCTCCCTGCCAAGGCTTGGCCAATCCCGATCCATTTCAATAATTTTTCTCCGGCTTAAATTACTGAAAACCAGTGATTTATAGCATCCAGTGCCCAGGCTGAACCAACTCGAGTTAAAGGAAAACCGGGAGCCGGCGGTAAATTTTACAGCAAGCAGGCAATGGCTGTAGAAATTACAGGATATAGTCCCAAGCAACGGCTTTAACGCTAACTTCCATCATCGCCTGTCATTTCAAGCGATGATGGCCCTTTAGGAAAAGGTCCGTTAATTGGCCTGGGACATGTTCCAAGTGGAACGGTGAGCCTTGAAAACAATCAACGCACCGGACAAGGAAATGACGATGGCCGGGACTTTGGTTTGGCCCCGTGACCAGGGGTCAATTCATAATCGTCAGTCCCATGAGCCCCACCACAACTTCCTGGGAAAGCGTTTCCAGCTCCACCTGCTCGAGAATAATCCCGGGGCGCATGGCCCGGTTGAGGAGCATGGTCCGGCATTCGCTGCCCAGCTGAACCATGGGCGGAGGTGGATTGGGGAGGCAGAAGGCATCCGTATCCTGGCGGTAAAACCACTCTTTGTCAGACAGGTTCCAGAAGTTTCGGGGAGGCACCAGTTCCAAGGTTTCCTCCATACCGTCGGCATACCGCAATCTCAGGACCGCGTTGGCAATTTTCGTCTGGAACGGATTGGTGGTGCCTGCCATCAGGAACCACACCGCCCGCCCACTCCGCCCCACCGGCACCCGAACCGCTTTCGGAAAGTTGTCGTATTGGGTGGTGAAGGCAATGTTGTTCCCCGCTCCGGGCCACTGAAAGGGCACGCCTTGGGGTGTCACCAATTGGTTTTTTGTGTCCAGCAGCTTTGGCACATTATCCAGGTTGATGATGGGGGGCTTGAGCCCCCACAACGCCCAGGTCCAGTTGGCAAAGCCATCGGTCCCCAGCTGGGTCGAGCAGGTTTGGACCCTGGGCGAAAGATACTTCTGTTTATAGACATCGCATACATTCGCATTCAGCGCAGCCCCCAGGTTGATGGTTTCCCAGCGCGCATCCGCAGGAGCGGCCGCCAGAGTCTGAGCCTTGCGTTGCGTTTCGGCCTCCGGATCCTGCACCGCCATCTTGAATACGTGCCACTGCTCCAAACCACCATTCTTGGCCAGCACCATAACCGCCCGGTTGCCCTCCTTGCGCGCCACGGTGGCGCGCGCCCGGGAGCCGTCTATTTCGAGGCCACGCAGCAGGCCTGCGGGATCGGCAACCTTGACGATTTCGCCCTGCGCCACGCGCAACTCCACAGGCTTGCCGGCGGCAGCCGCGACCGGCTGGGAGGGCTCGGATGGCAGTTCTCCCGCCCACTGGAGGCGCAGGTCCGCCTCGCGTCCCGCGGGCGCCTGCACCACGATTTCGGTCCGCCCGAAGCCAGCTTCCGCCCGCCACTCCGCGGGCTGGCCGTTCAGGGTGACCGCACGCACTTCCCTGGCGCATACCGGGATGCGGAAGACCATCCGCGCCGGCTGGATCATGGAGATCCGCCAGGCCACTGAGTTGGTTGCGCGCTGGTAATTAAATGCGAAATCGGGGGTGCGGATCCGGGCATGGTCCCAATCCGGCGGGAATTCCGGCCGGAAAACGACCTGCCCCTGGGGCCGATCCGGGACATACCCGAACAATCCCTCGACGATCAGCCGGCAAAACGGGCTCGCAATGTCGATGAAATCAGTCCCGCAAGATTCGTGGGAAAGCCCCCCCGGGACGGTCCGGTTATAGAGCCACTCCCGGTAATTGCCCTTCAGGATCTTCCAGCCATCGGCTGGCAGGCCGGTCTGATAATACGCCAGCGCGAGGTGGAAATTCTCTCCCGCATATAGCTCACGCAAGGACCAGTGCCACGGAACCCAGTTGGATGTCCAGCAGAGTTCGCCCCCGAGCGGTGAGACGGCCCGCTGCAGCCCCCACTCGGTATAATATAACGCCTGCACCGCCTCTTCACGGCTCATCAGATGGACGTCGATCGGGAAGAAGATCGAGTAGAGGCAGGGGTCCGGATGGAGGCGCCGCAGCCCCAGGGCTTCCCGATATTCCGCCGGATGGCCTTCCGGCTGCATCCACAAGATTTCTTTCGCGTTGCGGCGGATCAGCTCCGCCCGCTCGCGGTGATGGCGTTCGGCGCTGGCATCTCCCGCCCGCTGCGCCATTTCTGCCGCGGCGCAATGGCCCCGGTAAGCGTAGGCGGTGGTCTGGTAGCCTTCCCCCCCATTATACCACGCCGAGTCCGTGGCCCAGGCGTTGGCATAGCTTTCATAGAGGCCATTGCCATCGGCATCGAAGCAATCGTGCTGCCACTCGAGGTTCAGCTCGAGTGCGGGGCGCAGGATGGCTTCCAGCTCAGGGTCCCCGGTCCATCGCCAGGCATGCACCGCCATATCGAACAGCACGCTCTGCATATCGTACACGGTGTGATGCCGGGTGATCCGGCCTTTGCCGAAGAAACGGGAATCGCCGGCCTGCAAAGCCAGCCCAAACGTGGGGTCCGCCTTGGGCTTGGTGTAAGCGGACTCCCGCACTTGGGATTCCAGGAAGTATTTCAAATCGGCTTTCACGTTCGCGTGCCAGCCGTAGGCAGTGGGCCCGTAAAGCCTGCGCCAGCCGGGCATCGGCCCATTCCAGACCATCGTGCCATGGACGTAGTATGGGGAATACCAGGCGCCATCCAAGGCCGCAGCGGAAAAACGCACGGCAACATCGAGCGCGGGATCCGGGGTCTCAATGTCAATCCGATCGGCCAGCCCGGCGGCTCGCTGCACCGCCAGGTGGTGCAGGCTGGAAAATTGGGGCCTTTCCCCGCCGGCCCGAAGATATTTCTCTTTTTGGGCGAGGTCGTCCGCCTGAATGGCCAGATACACGGGCTCGCTTGCCGGGCCGGCGGGGAACTGCCCATGGACCATTGGCAATTCACCAGCCTGGGAGCCGGCCAGGGCGAGTGGCGACCCCAGCGCGGAGGCATCGCCCACTGCCGGAAGCGACCCTGCGCTGCAAGCCCCAAAGGCCGCCCGCTTTGAAGGCGGGCCGATTACATAGGTGCGGTCATCCGGTTTTCCCTTGGACAGGCGCGGTATCAGGACAAAGGCCTCACCCGACGCCTCCACGCGATTCCCCGCGCAAAGCTCAGGGGTGAGCCCCTTGGTGGTCTGGGCTTTTTGGAAGGAGGGGTCGCATTCCCAAATGAAAGTCGGCAGGCCGCTGCCGGGGTTTTTGGGCGCGCCACCGCCAAACGCCCAGAGGACCCGGTCTCCTTCCCGTCCGTCATCAACCGAAAGCTTTACCGTCATCCCGTTCCCTTGGGCCAGGGCTGCCGCCTCGCACCGGATGCGCACCGCCCCCAGGGACGAATCCGACATCTCCCATACGACCCGCCCGGGGTAGAACCGCGTCTTGATGTTGTCGAATTCATGGCACCACTTGCTGGACGCGCCGCGGGCGTAGCCAAGGAGCAGCACCCCGTAACCATATTCCGAATCGATGAACCGCACCTGGGGCAGGTCGCCCGCCAGGGTCATCGCGGGGATATTCGGCGCGTACAAAGGCCGGTTGAAAAAACGGGTTCCATTATGGCGGACCATCGCGCCGCTCTCCGCGGCGTAAATGGCCCCAAACTCGAAAGGCCCGGCCACCGCCGAAGGAGCCTGCCGAATCGCCTCCGCTGCCGGTGGGCTTTGATCCTGGCCGCGGGCGGGGGTGGCCAAGGCTAAAAAAAAGAGGCTGGCGAGGCAGCAGAACCGCCCCGCATGGACAATCCCGAAAACATCGCCAGGGCGGTAAGCATTGGATTTCATGGTTTGCCTATCTGGTATAAAAGGTTCAGAGGAGTTAGACACAGGTGAGATCGGAAGGCAAGAACCGTGTGGTTTTCAGCGGGTTCTGGAAGCGACTCTCCATGAAACCGCCGTCTGCCGCCGGAAGCCGCTCTTGAACGTGCCGCCTGGCAATCCGCAACCTGGATGCGCCGGCCAGCGATACCAGTTGTGGGGCCATTCACGCTCCGTGCGGTCCGCTGCGCCAGGCGATCAAGCGGCTTTTGCGGGGGGGTGAAATCCCCGGCATCCACAAAGCCTTCCAGGTGGCCGGCAAGGTGTATCGTGGATCGCCGCCGGCAGGTTGGCAGGCGTTCCCTGCGCTCGCGAAGCTGGGCGCCAGCGGTTCAACTTATGGTGAACAGCCCCTTTCTCCTCAGCCCACCACCAAAGAAAAAATATAGAGTTGGTTGGTTTCCTGAGCGATGCCAACCCATCCCTCACCACCGGTCAGAGCCATCGACTGGTAGAACTGGAGCGAAGGAAAAGCGTCGCGTGTAATCCACCAGCCCGGCGGGCCGGCCGGGGCAACATACTCAGGCGCAGCTGCCAGTGGCGAGAGAAGCCGCGTCCATTGAGGGAGATCCTGCGGGGTTACCACCAGGCGGTAAAAGGTGCGGGAATTCGATGGTTTGGAGGTTTCCCCGGCTGGTTCGCCGATAAATTGGGCATCCTGTGCGGCTGTGGGAAACGCTGGATGCCTGGTGGGCAAAGCGGACAGATCGAGAACCCGCTTCGTGTTGGTCCCGGCGGTCTCAAGAACCAAGGATTTGGGCGCTTTATGCCGTTGATATGCCGATAGGGCGCACATGCCAGCGATAATGAAGAGTCTGATCATGATGACGAACGCGTAAAACGAAACCCGCAAAACCGCCATCTCAGGCGTTGGCGGCAAAATCCGGGGTCCGATTAATAAAACTATAACACGCCGGGAAAAAAATTCAATCGTGAAACGGGTGAAACGGGTGAAACGATTTTTTGCCCACCAGGCACGAATCCAGAATAACCCATTAAGTTCCCCAAATCCAGCGCCCACCCAAGTCTCATTGGCCTGAACAAACCCTCCCTCCCGCATCATATTCTTATGGCAAATAGTCTGGCTGGCCCCTTCACGCCACACAGTTCAGGTGGCGTCCAACAGGGGCGGTTGACCGGCCTGCCTCCCGCTTGACCTGAGCGCGGCTGGTTTCTTTCGCGCCGTTTGGCGGGACAGCCCGCTGCTTGATGGCGCCGGCCCTCATCCCAGCTGGTGTTCAAGATCTCGCGCGCCGCGGGTGGAGCATTCCATCGATGCCTTTGCGGAAATCCACGGGCTCGACGGCCAGTAATAAGCACCTCTGCGGCGTGAGCGCAATCATGCCCGCTGGGTCCAGAGTCCGTGAGCGGCGGCCAGCACCGTCCGGCTGCCACAGGCAGCGGTGCGCAGGGTCAGCTTGCAACCGGCGCGATCCTCCAGTTCGATCCCCCACGGGGCGGCGCCCGGCCACCCGCTCACTGGCACTTCCACAAAGCCGGAACTCACCCGGACGGGCGGAACCGGCCCGGCCGGGTGGGAGGCGCCGGCTTCAACGTGGCGTTTCAAGCCCTGCGGGTGAAAGGGTCAGGCCTTAATGGCGAATGGGTCAGGCCGTAGCATGGTTCTTTCCTCGTGCACACTCCTGGTTAAGAATTGTTGGCGATGGTTGATTGAGCGGCGCGGACGCCGCCGACGTGGGGCTGGGGTGGTTCCTCATCCATTGGTGTACCCTCGCATGGGCACTCGGGGACGTCCCCAAGCCGATGCGCACCGCAATCCATTTGAGGGTCAGCGTCGTTGCTCGCCGCAACCGGGCGGCGATGGCCATTTTCCCTGGGGTATTCTGGCGTGCCCGACCCAGTGCTTCCTCCGTCCAAGCCCACCGGCTCCACTCCCCGGCGAGGATCCGCTCCGCCCGGCTTTCTCCATGCTCTTGCCGCAACTGGCCGCTCGCCCAT